>NZ_JBHXVJ010000003.1:0-430054 GCF_042672355.1 Agromyces binzhouensis
GTGGCGTGGGTTGAGGCGCGTGGGGGGGGGCCGGCGGGCGTCCGCCCCCGCACGGGAGGACGGTCAGCGAGCCGCGTCGAGCCGGGCCGCGGCGAGCCGCTCAGCGGCCTCGAGCGTCGTGATCCCGGCCGCGTCGGCGTCGCGGTGCACCGCGCCCACGACGTCGCCGATGCCGGCGATCCGGCGGTCCAGTTCGGCCTGGCCGATCCCGGGCGCCGAGGCCAGGTCGAGGTAGACGACCCCGCCGGCGTTCACGACGAAGTCGGGCGCCCACGCGATGCCGCGGCCCCGGAGCATCCGCGCGACGTCGCGCTCGGCGAGCTGGTTGTTCGCGGCGCCCACGACGGCGCGGACCCGCAGCTCCTGGACGACCTCGGGGGTGAGCACGCCGCCGAGCCCGCACGGCACGAACATGTCGGCCTCGACGCGGTGCGCGTCGGCCGGCGAGACCCAGTCGGCGCCGAGCTCGTCGGCGAGGGCGCGCTTGCCCTCGTGCACGTCGGTGACGGTGAGGCGCGCGCCGCCCGCGGCGAGCGCGCGGGCGAGACGCCCGCCGACCTGGCCGAGTCCGGCGATCACGAAGTGGCGGCCGGCGACGTCGCGCGTCCCGAACACGTGATCGAGGGTCGCGAGGATGCCCGCGTGCACGCCGGCAGCGGTGGCGTCGGCCGGCTCGCCCACGCCGCCCTGCTCGGCGGGCAGGCCGCAGACGTGCTCGGTGCGCTCGTGGACGACCGCCATGAGCTCGGCGCTCGTGCCGACGTCCTCCGCGGTCATGTACGCGCCGCCGAGCGACTCGACGGCGTCGCCGAGGTCGAGCATCGCGTCGTGGCGACGCGCCTCGTCGAGTGTCTCGCCCGCGGGGATGCAGACGACCGACTTGCCGCCGCCGCGCGCGAGGCCGGCCGCGGCGTTCTTCAGGGTCATGGCCTGCGACAGGCGCAGGGCGTCGGCGAGCGCGTCGGTCCAGTGCTCGTAGTGCCAGACGCGCGCGCCTCCGAGGGCCTGGCCGAGTGCGGTGGAGTGCACCGCGACGATGATGGTGAGCCCGGAGCGGGGACCCCGCGTGATGAGCACGCGTTCGTGGTCGGGTGCGTCGGCGGGCAGTGCGGCGTGGACCCCGTTGGACGGGGACGGCGCGGGGGCGTGGGTGATCGACATCGATCGGCTCCTTGTGTTCATCGCCTTGTGGGCGCGGCTGTGCGGGCGCTTCGTGGGCGCCTCATCTCAAGGGTACCGCCGTGGGGACGCCCCGACGCCCCACGGCCGGGGGCGGCGGCGCTCAGTGGAAGAAGTGCCGCTCCCCGGTGAAGTACATGGTCACGCCCGCGGCCCTCGCCGCCGCGACGACCTCCTCGTCGCGCACCGATCCCCCGGGCTGCACGACCGCGGTCACGCCCGCGTCGAGGAGGATCTGCAGTCCGTCGGCGAACGGGAAGAACGCGTCGGATGCCGCGACCGACCCGGCCGCGCGATCGCCCGCGCGCTCGACCGCGAGCTTGCACGAGTCGACGCGGTTGACCTGGCCCATGCCGACGCCGACCGAGGCGCCGTCGGAGGCCAGCAGGATCGCGTTCGACTTCACCGCGCGGCAGGCCCGCCAGGCGAACTCGAGGTCGGCGAGCGTCGCCTCGTCGGCGGGGTCGCCCGCGGCGAGCGTCCACTCGGAGGCGGGGGCGAACGAACGGTCGGCCTGCTGGAGCAGCAGCCCGCCGGAGACCTGGCGGATCTCGGTGACGGGCGGCTCGAAGCCCTCGGGCAGCTCGAGCAGGCGGAGGTTCTTCTTCTGCGTGAGGAGCTCGACCGCGTCGGGCTCGAAGCCCGGCGCGACGAGCACCTCGGTGAAGATGCCGGAGACGGTCTCGGCCATCTCGCGGGTCACCGTGCGGTTCGCCGCGATGACGCCGCCGAACGCCGAGACGGGGTCGCACTCGTGTGCGCGGCGGTGCGCGTCGGCGATCGGGTCGGCGGCGCCGGATGCCGCGACGGCGATGCCGCACGGGTTGGCGTGCTTGATGATCGCCACGGCCGGCGCGTCGAAGTCGTACGCGGCCCGCACCGCGGCATCCGCGTCGACGTAGTTGTTGTACGACATCTCCTTGCCGTGCAGCTGCCTCGCCTGCGCGATGCCCGGGCGACCGCCGACGGCCGAGTAGCGCGCGGCCTTCTGGTGCGAGTTCTCGCCGTAGCGGAGGTCGGCGTCCTTGGTCCAGGCGGCGCCCACCCACGCGGGGAACGGCGACTCCTCGACAGCCTGGTCGGGTGCGACGACGCTGCCGATCCACGAGGCGACGGCGATGTCGTACGTCGCGGTGTGGCGGAACGCCTCGCGGGCGAGGTCGCGTCGCTGCGCGAGCGTCGTGCCGCCCGCGCGCACGGCCGAGACGACCTCGTCGTAGCGGTCGGGCGAGACGACCACGGCGACGTTGGCGTGGTTCTTCGCCGACGCGCGGACCATCGCGGGCCCGCCGATGTCGATCTGCTCGACGATCTCGTCGGCCTCGGCGCCCGAGGCCACGGTCTCGACGAACGGGTAGAGGTTGACGACGACGAGCTCGTACGGCGCGATCGCGAGCTGCGCGAGCTCGCGCTCGTGGTGCTCGAGCCGGAGGTCGGCGAGCAGGCCGGAGTGCACGGCCGGGTGCAGCGTGCGCACGCGCCCGTCGAGGTGCTCGGGGTAGCCGGTCACGTCGGCGACCTGCGTCACGGGGAGCCCGGCGTCGGCGATCGCCTTCGACGTGCCGCCGGTCGACACGATCTCGACGCCCGCCTCGACGAGGGCCGAGGCGAGCTCGACGAGCCCGGACTTGTCGCTCACGGCGATGAGCGCGCGCCTGACGGAAACGACGTCCCGGTCGCGGTAGAGGCTCGGGTCGATGCGTGCTCCGCTCATGATGCGGCGAGCTCCTTCAGGTCGAGGTGCGAGTTGGCGATGTCGATGACGGCCTGGATGAGCAGGCGCCGCTCGACGGGCTTGATGCGGTCGTGGAGCGTCGACTCGGTGTCGCCGGGGAGGATCGGCACGCGCTCCTGCGCGATGATCGGGCCGCCGTCGACGGAGTTGTCGACGACGATGAGGCTCGCGCCGGTCTCGGTCGCGCCCGCGGCGAGCGCGTCTCGCACGCCGTGCGCGCCCGGGAACTCGGGCAGGTACGCGGGGTGCGTGTTGATGAGGCCGGGGCTGAACGCGTCGACGACGGCCGGCGGCACGAGCCGCATGAGCCCCGAGAGGATCACGAGGTCGGCGCCCCAGGTGCGCACCTGCTCGATGAGCGCGTCGCCCCACTCGTCGCGCGAATCGTAGGCGGTGAAGGGGACGGTGAAGGCCGGGATCCCGAACTCCTCGCCGAGCGCCAGTCCCTCGCAGTCGCGGTCGGCGCCGATGGCGACGACTCTCGCGGGGAACTCGGCGTCCTCCGACGCCTCGAGGAGCGCGCGGAGGTTCGATCCCGTGCCCGAGATCAGCACGACGAGCTTCAGCACCCTACGAGGGTACCCGCCGCGCAGACGAGCGGATGACACGGGCCCGCCCGCGCACGTGCGCAGCGACCCGGCGGGCGGTGGAATCGCGCTCAGCGACCACGGCTCCCGCGCGACAGTCCCTCGATCTCGGCCGTCTGGACGTCGTCGGACGACGCGTGCTCGTCCGCCGCGGGATCCGCCCACAGCGGTTCGCGCGGCGGCTCCTCGTCATCGACGCCCTCCCGGGAGCGGGCGCGAGCGGCGAACGCCCCCGCGATCGCCCCGACGCCGACGCTCGCCGCGGTCACGCCGCCGACGAGGAGCGCGTCGGGCCCGACCTCGACCAGGTTCCCCGGCCCGACGGCGCCGCCGGACCCCCACGCGAGCCCGCCCATGACGAGCCCGGCGACGACGCCGGCGCCCGCGCCGACGGACAGGGTCGCCCACCACGGCTCGTGATCGCGTTCGCGCTTGCCGCGGCCGACGAGCACCGCGCCGCCGAAGCCGAGGAGCACGGGCAGCGCGAGCCAGAGCACGCCGAGCGGCGCGCCCTCGGCGGGCAGCGCACCGAGGATCGGCAGGCCCGGAACCGGTCCGATGAGCGTCACGCTCGGCGACACGATCGTGCCCGCGCCGAGCGCGAAGCCGGGGCCGAGCATCCACGAGGCGGCCCAGACGATGAGGTTGGGCATGAGCGCGAGCTCGATGAGGGTGATCGCGATGCCGCCGTCGACGCCGGCGCCGAGCGCCTGGTACAGCCCGATGATCGTCGGGTGGTCGATGACGATGCGAACGGCGAGGATCGCCGCGGCGACCCCGACCACGCCGACCGCCGAGCCCACGCCGATCCGGATCGCCGAGCGGATGCCCGCCCAGGCGACGAACGGGAGGGAGTCGAGTCGATCGCGGACCGCGCTCGTCGCGGCATCCGTCGCCCAGCCGGAGCGGCCGAAGGCGACCATCACGCCGGCGAGCACGCCGCCGCCCATCACGACCCCGGGCAGCACCGCCGCCTGCCAGATCACCGGTTGCGCCACCGGTGCCGCGGCGAGCACGGCGAGCGCCGCGCCCAGCAGCCCCGTCACGAGCACCGCCGAGACCGCTCCGACGATCGGCGTCCCGGTCGCGGTCGCCCGGCGGCCGATGCGCAGGCCGAAGAGGAAGGTCAGCAGGGCGAAGCCGAGCAGCGCGATCCCGATCGTGAAGGGCGCATCCGCGCCGGCGACGCCGACCACGGCCGCCGTCGCGGCGTCGAGGTGCACGACGACGTCGACGCCGTGACCGATGAGCCACGCGTCGGCCGCCGCGCGGAAGAACGCGTCGACGGGGGCCGCGAGGCCGAAGTGGACCGCCCAGAGCAGCATGAGGGGCACGAGCGCGAGGCCGACGCCGACGAGCACGGCGACCGTGGCCTCGAGGGCGGCCAGCAGGGCGATCGTGGTGCGTCTCATCGCACGCGAGCCTAACGCGAGCGCCACCCGTCGGCCCTCACGACGTGCGGTCCGGGGGCGAGCGGATGGCGCGCCGGCGCGTCAGGCGGGGGTCGCCGACGTCACGAGGTCGCCACGGGGACCGACTCGGCCTCCGCTTCCGCCTCCGCCGCCTCCGTGACGGGCTCGGGCCGACGCAGGAGTTCGACCACGAGCACGGCGAGCAGCGCGACGACCACCGTCCAGACGACGGTCGACGATGAGAGCGGCCTCGAGAACCACAGCACGGCCGCGGCGATCACGGCGATCGCGGCGTAGGCGGCGACCCGCCAACGGTGCAGCCCGGAACCGAACCGCCCGGTCGTGATGCCGTGGGCCTCGGCACTGCCGCGAACGGCGCCGAATGCGTCGTCGGAGAACCCGCGGACGCGCCGCGCCGGAGCCCACGGCCCCGACAGCCAGGCGATGATCGCGACGGCGATCGCGAGCACGGTGAACGCCGTGAGCGTGGAGACCATCAGCTCGGTCAGTCCGCCGAAGATCGACTCGGCGGCCTGCTTCGGCATGATCGACGGGCTCACGGTGCCGACGAAGAAGAGCCTGCCGGTGCCGAACCCCGCGAGCGTCAGGAGCATGACGAACGCGAGCCCGCCCGCGGTCCAGGCGAGCGCGACGCTCCGGCGCTTCGCGACCACGACCCCGGCGGCGAGCAGGAGGAGCGTGACCAGCGGCAGCCAGGTGCCGACCGCCACGGCGAGCGTGTAGATGGTCTGGACGAGCACGAGCGAGTCGGCCTGGGCGACCTGCACGCTCCGCTCCACGACCGGGATGGCCGAGGCGAAGCCCACGCCCTGCTCGCCGAGCCGTTCCTTCACGGCCTCGATGATCGGGCCGAGCTGCACCGAGAGCGTGCCGTCGCCGCCGATCTCGAGCATCGCCTCCGGGTCGCCCTGGAGGGCCGCCGTGAACTGCGTGTGGCTCGCCCGGAGCGCGGCGTCCCAGACGTTGGCGAACGCCTCCGACTGGATGACGCGGTCCACCGTCGACGACAGCAGTGAGTTGAGGCCCTGCGCCGCTGGCGCCTCGAGCAGCGACAGCGCGTCCTCGGCTCGGGGCGGCAGGTCGAGGGCGCGGATGCCGTCGAACACGTCGGAGGTGAGCTGCGGGATGTCGACCTGCTCCTCGATCGCCTGCGTGACCTCGTCCGCGAGGAACGCCTGCACGGCGGGGTCCTCGGCGAGCGGGCCGAAGGTCGCGACGAATCGATCGGTATCGACGAGCTCGGCGCGCGCCCATGCCGTGATCACCGCGATCGGCGCGAGCAGGAGGCCGACCACGACGAGCACGACCGCGGCCGCGGTCCGTCCGCGGCGGCGCTTCGGCCGTTCGGGTCCGGCGGATGCCGCGGCGGCGACGTCGGCCGACAGGTCGCGGGTCTCGGCGGCGTCGGCGCGCAGTCGCGCGTTCTCGGCCTCGAGCTCGGCGATCCTCAGGCGCAGGTCGTCGTCTGGACTCGTCGAATCGGTCATCTGCGCACCACTCCCCCGGTCGGCCACGCTGCCGACGATATCGACCGCCGGAGTCCGGGGGAAGACGATGGTCCCGTGACACGCCGCCCCGGGGCATCCGCCTCAGTGGACGATCGCCTTCAGCAGGATCATCGCGACGCCGAAGGCGGCCGTGCCGAGCGCGCCGACGACCTGCATCACCGGGCTCGCGCCACGCCGCCGGAACGCGATGAAGCCGAGGACGGCGAGGACGAGCACGCCGACCCAGAGCGCGGTCCATATGGCCAGGAGGTCGGGGACGACGCGCGCAGCGCCGAGGAGCAGGATCGACGACGGGATGAGGGCGGCGACGAGCATGCCCAACGATCGGCGCATCGCCCCGCGGAAGGCCTCGCCGAGGCCGACCATGCGGTGGTCGTCGAAGCCGTGGTGGGCGACGGTCCCGGCGTAGACGTGGGCGGCCCAGAAGACGAGCACCGTGATGACGACGGTCCAGAACACCCGCCACGAGCTCTCCCCGTGCCCGCCCGCGACGACGATCATTCCCGACACGAGGATGACGCCGTAGACGGACTCCTCGGTGACGAAGCTCGTGCGGAGGATGTGGGCCGGAGTGGCCTTCGTGGCGGCCGGGGGCCCGGAGTCCTCGGAACCCGCCGATCGGGACGTCTCGCTCATCCCGACATCGTCGCACGCGGTCGGAGGAGATACCCCCCAAGTGGGGACCAGAGATTTCCTCATCTATCGGAGTAGCGTGCGGATTGGCGTGAAAGACCCCTACGGCGCGATGCACGCCCGGCGAAGCACCTACCCACCTCGCCGGACGCGCCGAAGACGGACGCCCGAGTCCGCCCACCGCCCGCAGCGGAGACGTCCGGCCCGCCCGGACCGGATGAAGCCTGCGACACGGAGGCGATGATGCCCCACACAACCCGAATCCGAACGCCCGAGGAACGGATCACGTTCCGGCGGCGATGTCTACGCGCCGCTGCGGTCACCGGCATCCTCGCGCTCGGAGCGACCGCGTTCATCGGCGGGCCCGCTCTCGCAGCTCACGGCGACGTGAGCCTGATCGGGAGCGACTTCGAGATCGACACGGACGCGAACCTCAAGGTCGATCACGCCACACCGCCCTCCCTCGACTGGGCCAACGTCAACGAGGCCCGCCAGGCCGATGTCGAGAGCGGCACCGGCGACGACTCGTTCGGCCAGGGCTCCAAGGAGGACACCGAGGTCCCGTCGGTCGTCTCCGGCTCGATCCCGCCGAACAAGTCCGACCTGAAGAACTTCGGCACGTACCTCGAGGAGACCCCGGGCGGGGACTTCCTGCACATGTTCTGGCATCGCGTCCAGGACCCGACCGGCACGACGAACATGGACTTCGAGTTCAACCAGTCCGAGACGCTCTCGGCCAACGGAGTCACCCCGGTCCGCACCGACGGCGACCTGCTCATCCAGTACGACCTCGCCAACGGCGGCACCAACCCCGAGCTCTTCCTCTCCCGCTGGGTCGCCAGCGGACCGAAGTCGCAGTGCGAGGCCGCCAACAGCACGCCGTGCTGGGGCACGCGCGTGAACCTGTCGGCCGCAGGTGATGCGACCGGCTCGATCAACACCTCGATGATCCCCGCTGCCGACGCCGAAGGGCTCGGCGACATCTCGGCTCGCACCTTCGGCGAGGCCTCGGTCGACTTCTCGGCCATCGTCGGCGACGGCTGCGTGACGTTCGGCAGCGCCTACCTGAAGAGCCGCTCGTCCGACTCGTTCACGGCGGCGATGAAGGACTTCATCGCTCCGCTCGACACGGGCATCGACAGCTGCGCCCAGGTGATCATCCGCAAGGTGACGGATCCGAGTCCGGACCCGAGCGACTCGTCGTTCTCGTATACCACGGGCAACTTCGAGACGCCGACCGAGACGAACCCGTCGTTCAGCCTGAAGAACGGCGAATCGCAGGACTACAGCCAGGTGTTCATCGGCAGCGGCCTCACCGTGACCGAGGACCTCGCGGCACTGCCCGCAGGCTGGAAGCTCGACTCGATCGACTGCTCGGCGAGTTCGGGCGTGACTCCGTTGACGGATGTCGCGACCGGCACGATCACGTTCGACCTTGACGCGAACTCCGACGTCGTCGACTGCACCTACTACAACGAGACCGGTGGAACCGTGATCGTCCGCAAGGTGACGGACCCCGACCCGGATCCGAGCAATGCGAGCTTCGGGTACTCGACGGTGCTCGACACGCTGACGAATGGCACGGACCCGTCGTTCAGCCTCGGCAACGGCGACAGCCAGACCTACGATGACGTGCTGCTCGGCACCGGGTACACGATCACCGAGGACTTGCTGCCGGCGGGCTGGGCCTTCGAGGACCTGGACTGCAGTGCCAGCTCGGGCGTCTCGCCGAACATCGTGGGAGCAACCGTGACGTTCGACATCGACGATGCCAGCGACGTGCTCGACTGCACCTACGGCAACCAGACCGGCGGCACCGTGATCGTGCGCAAGGTCACGCAGCCGAGCCCCGATGCGAGTGACACGTCCTTCGACTACTCGACCGCGTTCTCGACGCTGTCGGGCGCGACGGATCCGACGTTCTCGCTGAAGGACGGCGAGCAGCAGACGTACAGCGACGTGCTGTTCGGCACCGGCCTGACCGTGGCCGAGGGCGCGCTGCCTCCGGGCTGGGAGCTCATCGACGTCGATTGCAGCCAGAGCAGCGGCGTGACTCCGGTCATCGTCGACGAGCTCGTGACGTTCACGATCGATGACGCCGAGGACGTCCTCGACTGCACCTACACCAACCGGGCCTCCGGGTCGATCGTGGTCGAGAAGATCACCGACAGCGGCAGCGGATCGTTCGAGTTCACCTCGACGACGCTCTCGCCGTCGCCCTTCACGCTGACGACGACCGCCGCCGGCGCGGGTGGCAAGGACTCGCAGACGTTCTCGAACCTCGACCCCGGCACGTACGACGTCGCTGAGACGATTCCGGACTACTGGAACCTGGTCAGCGCGACGTGCGACGACGGCTCGGATCCGAGCGCGATCGGGCTCTCGCCCGGCGAGACCGTGACCTGCACGTTCAACGACGACCGCGAGCTCGGTTCGATCCGGATCGAGAAGGACCGCAAGCACGCGGCCGACGGCCTGGGCGTGAACCACCCGCATGAGGGCGTGGACTTCACCATCACCGGTGGTGAGCTCCCGCCCGAGGGCGTGCTCGTCACGACCGACGCGAACGGCGTGGCCTGCTACACCGGCCTCGTCGTGAGCGGCCTGGTCGGCAACTACACGGTCGAGGAATCCATCCCCGACGGGTACGTGATGGCGGTTCCGGGCACGCAGACGGCGAACGTCGCCGAGGCATCGGCCGACGACTGCTCCGACGCGAACGCGGGCGCGGTGAAGCAATTCACCAACATCCCGCTCACGAACATCACCGTGAGCGTGGACTCCCAGGTGCCCGGCGGCACGTTCTCGAGCATCGAGTGCGACGTGGCCGGCTCCGACTCGGTCTCGATCGCGGACGCGATCGACGACCCGAGCATCACGATCAACGACCTCGAACCGAGGACGGTCGTGTGCACCATCGTGATCGACCCGTGAGCTGAGGAGGCAGCTCGAACCTGATCCCGAGGGTCCCGCCGGCATCGCCGGCGGGACCCTCGTCATGTCCCCCGATCTGGGGTGATGAGCATTTCTCATTTCTGGTTCCGGGCACGAGCGCTCGCGAGTAACGTGCGGAATGGCGTGAAAGACCCCTACGGCGCGATGCACGCCCGGCGAAGCACCTACCCACCACGCCGGACGCACCGTTGCGGATCACCCGAGTCCGCCCACCGCCCGCAGAGGACCGCCCGGCCCGCCCGGACCGGACGAAGCTGCGACACCGGAGGCGATCATGCCCCACACAACCCGAATCCGAACGCCCGAAGAACGTGCCGCGTTCCGGCGGCGGTGTCTGCGCGGCGCCGCAGGGGCCGGCTTCCTCGCCCTCGTCGGCGCCGTGGTGATCGGCGGGCCGGCCCAGGCGGTCAACCCCGCGGGCATCATCAGCCTGGACGGGAGCAACTTCGAGATCGACTCCGACGCCAACCTGAAGGTCGACAACGGCGGATGGGACGACTGGGCGTCGGTGAGCTACGTCATCAAGGCCGATGTCGAATCCGGCACCGGCGACGACTCGTTCGGCCAGGGCTCCAAGGAGGACACGGCCGTGCCCTCGCCCGTCACGGGCAGCATCCCGCCGAACAAGTCCGACCTGAAGAACTTCGGGCTCTACCTGGAGGAGACGGCAGGAGACGACTTCCTGCACCTGTTCTGGCACCGAGTGCAGGACCCGACCGGCACCACGAACATGGACTTCGAGTTCAACCAGTCCGAAGTCGACTCCGGCAACGGCGTGACGCCGCAGCGGACCGCGGGCGACCTGCTCATCCAGTACGACCTCGCCAACGGCGGCACCAACCCGGAGCTGTTCCTCTCGACGTGGGTCGCGTCCGGGAACAAGTCGCTCTGCGAGGCGGCGAACAGCACCCCGTGCTGGGGCGTCCGTGAGAGCCTGACCGCAGCCGGCGATGCGACCGGATCGATCAACACCAGCCCGATCCCGGCCGCCGAGGCCGACGGCCTGGGCGACATCTCGGCGCGCACGTTCGGCGAGGCGACGGTGAACTTCTCCGCGATCGTCGGCGACGACTGCGTGGCGTTCGGCAGCGCGTACCTGAAGAGCCGGTCCTCCGACTCGTTCACGGCCGCGATGAAGGACTACATCGCACCCGTGCCCACCGGCATCAACAACTGCGGTGCGCTCGTGATCGAGAAGACGACGAAGCACGCAGCCGACGGACCGGGCGACCACCCGCAGGCCGGCGTGGACTTCACCGTGACCGGTGGCTCGCTGCCGGCGGGCGGCCAGGTCGTGACCACCGACGACAACGGACGCGCCTGCATCGCCGCGATCGACTCCGGCGACTACGAGGTGACCGAGACGGTGCCGAGCGGCTACGCGGTGACGAGCTCGAACCCGCAGACCGCCACCGTGGTCCAGGACACCGACTGCAGCGACGACCCGACCGTCACGTTCACCAACGTCCCGCTCACGAACCTCACCGTGAGCGTCGACTCGCAGGTGGACGGCGGCACGTTCTCGAGCATCGAGTGCGACGTGGCCGGCTCCGACACCGTGTCGCTGGGCGACATGATGGACGACCCGAGCATCACGATCAACGACCTCGAGCCACGGACGGTCGTCTGCACCATCGTGATCGACCCATGAGCCGAGGAGGCGACTGACGCGAAGGGCCCCGCCGGCATCGCCGGCGGGGCCCCTCCCGTGGAACGCGGCCGGGCGTCGAGCGCCCGGCCGCGGCATCCGCTCGGTTACGCGCTCAGCGCCTCGTAGACCTCGCGCAGCAGGCGGGCGGTCTCGGACGGCGTCTTGCCGACCTTCACGCCGGCGGCCTCGAGGGCCTCCTTCTTCGCCTGCGCGGTGCCGGCCGAGCCCGAGACGATGGCGCCGGCGTGGCCCATCGTCTTGCCCTCGGGGGCGGTGAAGCCCGCGACGTAGCCGACGACCGGCTTGGTCACGTTCGCCTTGATGAAGTCGGCCGCGCGCTCCTCGGCGTCGCCGCCGATCTCGCCGATCATGACGATCGCCTTGGTCTCGGGGTCGGCCTCGAACGCGGCGAGCGCGTCGATGTGCGTCGTGCCGATGATCGGGTCGCCGCCGATGCCGATGGCGGTCGAGAAGCCGAGGTCGCGCAGCTCGTACATCATCTGGTACGTCAGCGTGCCCGACTTCGAGACCAGGCCGATCGGGCCCTTGCCCGTGATGTTCGCCGGAGTGATGCCCACCAGCGACTCGCCGGGGCTGATGATGCCTGGGCAGTTCGGGCCGATGATGCGGGTCTTGCCGCCCTGCTCCTTGGCGTAGGCCCAGAACTCGGCCGAGTCCTGCACGGGCACGCCCTCGGTGATGATGACGAGGAGCGGGATCTCGGCGTCGATGGCCTCGATGACGGCGTCCTTGGTGAAGGCCGGCGGCACGAACGCGATCGACACGTCGGCTCCGGTCGCCTCGATCGCCTCGGCGACCGACGCGAAGACGGGCAGCTCGACGTCGGCGCCGTCCTTCGTCTTGTGCAGCACGGTCGTGCCGGCCTTGCGCGCGTTCACGCCGCCGACGACCTGGGTGCCCGCGGCGAGCATGCGCGCGGTGTGCTTGGTGCCCTCACCGCCGGTGATGCCCTGGACGATGACCTTGGAGTCCTTGTTCAGAAAGATGGTCACGGTTCGCTGTCCTTGTCTTACGCGGCGTTCGCCAGCTCGGCGGCCTTGTCGGCGCCCTGGTCCATGTTCTCGGCGAGGGTGACGAGCGGGTGCGCCGCCTCCTCCAGGATGCGGCGGCCCTCGGCGACGTTGTTGCCGTCGAGGCGCACGACCAGCGGCTTGTTCGCGGTGGAGCCGAGCTCGGCGAGCGCACCGACGATGCCCTTGGCGACCTGGTCGCACGCGGTGATGCCGCCGAAGACGTTCACGAAGACGGCCTTCACCTGCGGGTCGCCGAGGATGATCGAGAGGCCGTTGGCCATGACCTCGGCCGACGCTCCGCCGCCGATGTCGAGGAAGTTCGCCGGCTTCACGCCACCGTGGTTCTCGCCGGCGTACGCGACGACGTCGAGCGTCGACATGACGAGGCCCGCGCCGTTTCCGATGATGCCGACCTCGCCGTCGAGCTTGACGTAGTTGAGGTCGAGCTCCTTGGCCTTGGCCTCGAGCGGGTCGGCGGCGGCCTTGTCCTCGAGGAGGGCGTGGCCGGCGTGGCGGAACTCGGCGTTCTCGTCGAGGGTGACCTTGCCGTCGAGGGCGATGACCTCGCCGTCCTCCGACAGGATGAGCGGGTTGACCTCGACGAGCGTCGCGTCCTCACCCGTGTAGACGTCGTAGAGCTTCACGAACACGTCGGCCACCTTGTCGACGAGCTCGGCCGGGAAGTTCGCGGCGACCGCGATCTCGCGGGCCTTCTCGGGGCTGATGCCGGTGCCCGGGTCGACCTCGATGCGGGCGAGGGCCTCGGGCTTCTCGACGGCGAGCTGCTCGATCTCCATGCCGCCCTCGACGCTCGTGAGCGAGAGGTAGGAGCGGTTCGCGCGGTCGAGGAGCACCGAGAAGTAGAACTCCTGCGCGATCCGCGCACCGCCGGCGACCATGACCCGCTTGACGACGTGGCCCTTGATGTCGAGGCCGAGGATCGCCTTCGCGGCCTCCTCCGCCTCGTCGGCGTTCTTGGCGACCTTGACGCCGCCCGCCTTGCCGCGGCCGCCGGTCTTCACCTGCGCCTTGACGACGACGACGCCGCCGAGCTGCTCGGCTGCGGCGCGCACGTCTTCGGGGGTGTCGGCGACGATGCCCGGGAGCACCGGCACTCCGTACTTCTCGAAGAGGTCTCTGGCCTGGTACTCGTAAAGATCCACGCTCTGCTTCCTATCGTTCCGCGCGGATTGCGCGCAGGGATGGGTGGGTGAGAGGCCCGGCTGTGAGAGTCTCGACGTCAAGATACCTCGATGTCGAGATAAGTCGAGCCGCGACCATGCTACTCCGTCGGCGACGGGCCGCCGAACGCGCGGTCGGCGGCCCGTCCCACGCGGCGACGCGCGTCGGCGCCCCGGTGGCGCGGCCGCTCAGGTGAGCCTCACCATGCTGGCGAGCGACTCTCCGCTTTGCGAGACTGCCCCCATGACGGATGCCACGGCCGAACCGGTGCACCGCACCGATCCCCACGACGGGAAGGTCCACGAGAAGCTCAACTGGCTGCGCGCGGGAGTGCTCGGCGCGAACGACGGGATCGTCTCGGTCGCCGCACTGGTGGTCGGCGTCGCCGCGGCGACGACCGACATCGCCGCCATCCTCATCGCGGGCGTCGCGTCGGTGATCGCCGGCGCGATCTCGATGGGCCTCGGCGAGTACGTCTCGGTCTCCAGCCAGCGCGACACCGAGCATGCGCTCATCGCGAAGGAGAAGGGCGAGCTCGAGACGATGCCCGAGCAGGAGCTCGCCGAACTCGCCGCGATCTACCGCGGCAAGGGCCTGTCGGCCGAGACCGCCGACCGCGTCGCGCGCGAGCTGACCGAGCACGACGCACTCGCCGCGCATCTCGAGGCGGAGCTGCACATCTCCGAGGTCGACGTCGTGAACCCGTGGCACGCCGCCTGGGCGTCCGCGGCGTCGTTCCTCATCGGCGCCGTGCTCCCGATGCTCGCGATCCTGCTCCCTCCCCCGGAGTGGCGCATCGCCACGACGTTCGTCGCGGTCATCGTCGCCCTGGCGATCACGGGCTGGCTGGCGGCATGGATCGGCGGCGCGCCCCGGATGCGGGCGATCACCCGGGTCGTCGTCGGCGGCGCACTCGCGCTCGCCGTCACCTGGGCGATCGGCGCCCTGCTCGGCGGGGCGGTCTAGGCTGCCGACCGTGGCCGAGGCTCGGGTCGGCATCTCGGGCTGGCGCTATCCGGGCTGGCGCGGCACCTTCACCCCGACCGGGTTACGACAGGCCGACGAGCTCTCGGAGGGCTCGCGCCTGCCGACCCCGCCGACTGAGTCATGCTCCGGCGACGCCCACGCGCCGCGGCCAGCCCGGAGTCGCGAGCAGTCCGCCGTCGCGGGCCACCGCGAGCACGTCGACGTCGTGCCGGTCGGCGAGGTCGTCGAGCGAGGCCCGTCCGCCCGCCACGATCGCGGTCGCGAGCACGTCGGCGGTGATCAGGTCGGCCGCGGCGACGCTCACCTGCAGGAAGGGCGACGGACCCGCGCCCGGCAGGGTCCAGATGTGGTCTCCCCGCTCGGCGCTGCCGGAGGTCGCGACGGCACGGCGGCGGGGCGGCTCGAGGTCGATGCGCGCGAGCAGCGCGGTGGGGTCGTCGGGGTCGACGATGCCGATCGGCAGTCCGCCGCGATCCCGGCCACCCGCGGTCATCGCGACGAGCACGTCGCCGCCGGCATCGATCACCCAGCCCGCGAAACCGGCACGGTCGAGCGCCTCCCCCGCCTGCTCGACGGCGAGCGCCTTGACCACGCCGTTCAGGTCGATCACCCCGTCGCCGCGATGCGGCGTGAACGCGCCGTCCGTCGCGTCCCGCCAGCGCAGTGCGAGCGCGTAGGCGTCGCGGACGTCGGCGCTCGCGTCGACGAGGGCGAGCTCGCCACGGCCGACCCGGCTGAGCTCCGAAGCGGGGTCGAACAGGCTGCACCGCGCCTCCCACCGCGCGAACACCGCCGCGACGGCGGCCGCCGCGGCATCCGCGTGGGCTGCACTGACCCCAGCGCGAACGCTCACGACCGTGCCCATGGCCTCGAACACGCCGGGTGGAAGCACGACGCCGCCGGCGCCCGCCCGGTCCGGCTCCGTCATCGACATCAGAACCCCGCCGCATCGAGCGCCGCCTGCAGCGACTGCAGGTAGGCCGCGCTGGTGTAGGTCGCGCCGCCGATCATCGACACCGACGCGGACTGCGCCTGGAGCACCTCCGTGCGGAGCATCGGCGCCGCACGGTTGCTGATCTGGACCGATCGGCCGTCGCTGTCGGTCAGCTGCAGCGCGGTGACGTCGGTGATCGACCCGCCGGAGATCGTGACCCGGACCTGGACGTCGCCGAACCGGGTCGGCACGCTCCTTCCGGTGTACGTCCCGTCGGCCGCGCCCGTCGAGGTCGCCGCGCCCGAGGAGGTCGTCGCATCCGTCGATGACGTGCCCGATGCGTCGCCGGCGCCGGTCGAGCCCGCCGACGCCGACCCCGTCCCCATGGTCGGGCTCTCGGTCGCGGCATCGCCGAGCTGCCAGCCGCCGATGATCGCGGCGGCCGACGCGGCCGACGCGAGGAGGAGTGCGCGTGTTCTCACCAGTCGAACCTCTCGTGATGGATCTGCTCGTCGGCCAGGCCCGCGGCGCGGGCCTCGGAGATGACGCCCTCGGCCCACCCGCGAGGGCCGCAGACGTAGAGGTCGCTGTCGGCGATCGCCGGCACCAGCGCGAGGAGGTCGAGCCCCTGGCGCTCGGCCGACGGCGTCAGCCAGCCACGACCACGGCCTCCGGGCACCGTGATCAGCGTCGCTCCGCGCCGGTGGCACAGGTCGCGGACCTCGTCGAGGAGCCACCCCTCGGCGGGCCCCTGCGTGCGGAGCACCACGGTGGCCTCGCCCGGCCGGAACGTCGCCGACTCGAGCAGCGACCGGATCGGCGTGACGCCGATGCCCGCCGCGACCAGCGTCAGGCGGCGACGGCTGCGGGATGCCTCGCTGAAGATGCCGTACGGCCCCTCGAGCGCGACGCGGGTGCCGGGGCGGATGCCGGCGAGGCTCGCCGAACCGTCGCCGAGCGCCCGCACGGTGATGCGGAGCCGGTCGGCGCGGGGGGCGGCGGACAGCGAGTACGGGTGCGCCTGCCACCACTGGCCGGCCGCGAGGAAGCGCCAGATGAAGAACTGCCCGCCGGTCGCGCGGAGCGCGGCGAGCCGCCGGCCGTGCATGGTGACCGACACGACGCCGTCGCCGGGGTCGCCGACGGGGTCGATGCGCTCGACGACGAGCCCGTGCCGGAACGTCGCCACGAGCGGCGCCACGACCCGCCAGCCGACCACGGCCGCGAACGTGGCGAACGTGATCGCGAGCCAGTACGCCCACTGCCAGGTGCCCACGACGAACAGGCCGCCGACGCCGAACTGGTGCGGCAGGGCGGCGAGGACCGCGACGTAGACGAGCAGGTGGATGACGTGCCACACCTCGTACCGGAACCTCCGGCGCACGGCGACCAGCGAGCTCACCACGACCGCGAGGAACAGCGCGAACCCGAGGACCGCGAGCGGCAGGTCGGGGAGGTTCCAGATCGCGACGGCCTCGGCGACGAGGTCGACCCCGTCGGCGATCGCGTACCCCGCGAGCAGCAGCACGCCGTGGGCGAGGAGCAGGAGGAGGACGGGCTTGCCGAGCCGGTTGTGCAGCGCCATCGCGGAGTCGTGCCCTACCGCGCGCTCGATGAGCGGCACCCGGGCGGCGAGCAGGAGCATGACGAGCACCAGGTCGGTCGCGGCGAGCCCGGCGATGATGCCGAGCGAGGTCAGCGCCGAACCCGGGTCGCCGAAGCGCGCCGCACCGCCCTCGGCGAGGAACAGCGCGATCGCGACGGCGACGGATGCCACGGCCGCCGCCTGCAGCAGGTCGACGCGCCACAGCCGCCGCCCGGCACGCGAGCGTTCGGACCCGCTGAACGTGCGCGTGGGCCGCTCGAGGTGTCGAGCGTCGTGGACGAGGAAGGCCATCTCCCGATGGTGCGCCCGGGGGCTATCGACCAACGATGCGATGCCTATGGGCTCGCTGGGAACGGATCAGGCCACGCGGCCGAGCGCGAGGGCGGCGTACATGAGCGCCGCGACGCTCTCGCCGTCGCCGATCTCACCGTCCCGGACCATCCGCATGACCTCGGCCCACGGGACCGCGCGCACCTCGTGGATGCCCTCCTCGACCTGGCCGTGCGCGTGGCCGTGCGGGTCGCCGTGCGCTCGGGCCGCAGCTGGGCGCAGGCCCGTCGCGAGCCAGACGGACTCGGGTGCGCGGCAGATGCCGTTCAGCGCGCTCATCGCACCGATCTCGCGCCAGTCGTCGGCCTCGAACCCGGTCTCCTCTACGAGTTCGCGCCGCGCCGCGACGAGCGGGTCCTCCCCGTCCGACCCGCCCGCGGGCACCTCGATCGATCGACCCACGGTGTGCCGATCGACCGTGACGAGGAGGACCTCGTCGGCGTCGGTCAACGCGACGACGAACACCGCGGCGTGCCGCATCTCGACGACGCCGTAGATGCCCTCGCTGCCGTCGGGCCGGATCACGTCGTCCTCGACGACCCGGATCCAGGGGTTCTCGTAGACGGTGCGGTGCCCGCGGATCGGCCAGGTCACAGCTTCTCGATCGGGGCGATCTTGATGAGCAGCTTCTTCTGGCCGGCGGTGTCGAAGGCGACGTGCGCGATGCGCTTGGTGCCCTCGCCGGTCACCTGGCGGACGGTGCCCTCGCCGAAATCGGTGTGGCGGATGCGGTCGCCCGCCTCGAGCGTGAGGTCGCCGTTGTCGCGCACCGTGCCCGTGACCCGGTTCGCCCACTCGGTCTTCGGCGCCGCCGACTTCGTGACGCTGAACCGCTCGAGGTCGCGGTCGCGCGTGCCCCACGCGCCGCCGCCCGCACCGCCGCGGCGGGCGTTCAGGGCGCGGGGCTGCGTGCCGCCGCGACTCGTCGCCATGCCGGGCGACTGCTTCCAGTCGATGAGCTCGTCGGGGATCTCCTGCAGGTAGCGGCTCGGCATCGCGACGGAGACCTCGCCGAACTGCGCGCGGCTCATGGCGAGCGAGAGGTACAGGCGCTTGCGCGCCCGCGTGATGCCGACGTAGAACAGGCGTCGCTCCTCGGCCGGACCGCCGGGTTCGGAGGCCGACATCTGGTGCGGCAGCAGCCCCTCCTCGATCCCGGTGAGGAACACCGCGTGGTACTCGAGGCCCTTCGCGGTGTGCAGGGTCATGAGCGAGACGGTGCCCGACGCGTCGTCGAGCTCGTCGGCGGCCGCGACGAGGGAGACCTGCGTCAGGAAGTCGACGAGGCTGGCCCCGGGGTTCTCGCGGTCGAAGTCCTTCGTCTGGGCGAGCAGCTCCTCGACGTTCTCGGCCCGCGTCTCGTCCTGCGGGTCGCGGCTCGTGCGGAGCGTCTCGACGAGCTTCGACCCCTCGATGAGGAACGCGAGCACGTCGGACACCTTCGACGCGCCCTCGTTCGTGCCCTCGTCGATGCCCTTCTGCGAGGGGACCAGCATCGCTGCGGCCGCGTCGAGCAGGTTCGCGAGGTCGAGGATCGCCTTCGTGACCTTCGGCCCCAGCCCCAGGCCGTCCGCCGCGCGCATCGCCTGCCGGAACGAGAGGTCGTTCTGCTCGGCGAAGCTCGCGATCGCGGTCTCGGTCGCCGGGCCGATGCCGCGCTTCGGCGTGTTCAGGATGCGGCGGATGGCGAGCTCGTCGAGCGGGTTCGCGACGGCGATGAGGTAGGCCATCGCGTCCTTGATCTCGGCGCGCTCGTAGAACTTCGTGCCGCCGACCACGCGGTACGGCAGCGCCGACCGCACGAAGATCTCCTCCAGCGCGCGCGTCTGCGCGTTGGTGCGGTAGAACACGGCGATGTCGCGGTAGGCGACGCCCGCACGGTGCAGCGCCTCGATCTCGTCGGCCACGAACTGCGCCTCGTCGTGGGCCGAGTACCCCGTGTAGCCGGTGATCTTGTCGCCGTCGCCGTCGGCCGTCCAGAGCTTCTTGTCCTTGCGGTCGAAGTTGTTCGAGATGACCGCGTTCGCGGCCGAGAGGATGTTCTGCGTCGACCGGTAGTTCTGCTCGAGCAGCACGACCTTCGCGCCCGGGAAGTCGCGCTCGAACTCGACGATGTTCCGGATGTCGGCGCCGCGGAACGCATAGATCGACTGGTCGGAGTCGCCGACGACCGTGAGGGATGCCCCGGGGATCGCGCCCGTGGCATCCGTCATGCCCCGCACGAGCACGCCGTGCTCGTCGAGCTCGGCGACGACGTCGGGCTCGACCGGCCTCGTGAACTCGCGGATCAGCGCGTACTGCGCGTGGTTCGTGTCCTGGTACTCGTCGACGAGGATGTGCCGGAACCGCCGCTGGTACAGCGCCGCGACCCTCGGGAACGCCCGGAACAGGTAGACGGTCTCGCTGATCAGGTCGTCGAAGTCGAGGGCGCTCGCGTCGCGCAGCCGCCTCGTGTACTGGCGGAAGATCTCGAGGAACATGACGTCGTTCGGATCGTTCGTGTTGACGTTCCGCGCGTACGACTCGACGTCGCTCAACTCGTTCTTGAGCTTGGAGATCTTCGCCTGCGCGCTGGCGGGCGTGAAGCCGAGCGTGTCGGCGTCCAGTTCCTTGATGATGCGCTTCAGGATGGTGCGCTGGTCGGCCGAATCGTAGATCGTGAACGTCGAGCTCAGCCCGATCGCCTCGGCCTCGCGGCGGAGGATGCGCACGCACGCCGAGTGGAACGTCGAGATCCACATGCCGCCCGCGGCCTCGCCGAGCAGCGCCTCGACGCGCTCGCGCATCTCGGCGGCGGCCTTGTTGGTGAACGTGATCGCGAGGATCTGGCTCGGCCACGCCTCGCGCCCGTCGATGAGGCTCGCGATGCGGTGCGTGAGCACGCGCGTCTTGCCCGACCCTGCGCCCGCGACGATGAGCAGCGCCTGACCGCGGTACTCGACCGCCTCGCGCTGCTGCGGGTTGAGCCCGGCGGTCAGTCGATCGGATGCCGCGTGGCCGGCGCCGCGGGCCTCGTCGGCGTGCTCGCGGTCGGCCGCGCCGGGCGCCTCGCGCCAGCCGGTGGGGTCGTCGGGGTCGAGGATCAGCGTCATGTCCCGACAAGTCTAGGCGCGCCGTCCGACAGCACGGGCGCCGGGTCCGCGGCGCACCGAGGCGATCGACGCGGCTCAGCGCCGCGTCGTCGGTCCGACGGTGCGGACGGCCGCGAGGTACGCGTCGACGGCGTCCGCGGGCCGGTCGGATGCTCGGGCGGCGTCGCCCTCCGCGAGCCGTGCTTCGGCCGCGTCGATCCGCCGGGCGGCGGACGCCCCGGTGAGCGTCGACCCGGCCTCGGCGACGGCGGGCACGGCGAGGTCGGCCGCGGCGTCCGCGAGCCAGCCCTGCAACGCCGACGTGTCGAGCCCGTCCGCATCGAGCGCGTCGAGGGCGTCGACCGCGTCGGCCAGCCTCGTCAGCGCGGGGAGCACCGCGGACCTCGCGGCGAGGTCCTGCCATCCGCCGCTGCCCTTCCCCGAACCCCACAGGTCGGCGATCACGCGCGCCGCGAGCCGCGCCTGGCGGGGCGTGAGCTCGTCGCGATCGAGCGCGGACTGCAGCACGTGGACGACGTCGTGCGGCGATCCGTCGTCGGGAAGGTCGCTCCCGGGCACGTTCAGCGCGATGACCGCCTCGATGAGGCCCGGCCCCGGGAAGTCGCTGTACACGATGCCCGCCCGGTCGCGGACCGTCGTCCGCACGTAGTCCATCGTCAGCTGGTTCAGCCCGACGAACTCGACCGAGCAGGTCCCGAGGAAGCAGTTGACGCTCGGGTACTCGCGCAGGCACTTCGAGTCGTGCTTGCAGGAGTCGATGTGCCCTCGCGTCCAGCCGGTCAGCAGCTGGTCGGCGTCCGTCGCAGGCGACGAGTGCCCGCTGGCGTAGAAGTACGGGAACCCGCCGTCCGCAGCCGACGTGAACGTGATGAAGATCCGGCCGGCCGGGTCGTCGGCGACCCGATCCGCCTCGGCCAGGTGCGGGGCGACGTACTCGGTCCACTTCACCGCGAGGTCGCGCTCGGTGTCCAGCTTGAAGTGGTCCTCGATGTCGAGGTTCGCGTCCGACCACGAGAACGGGCCGATCGGGTCGAAGTCCTCCACGTAGACCACGATCTTCCCGCGCAGGTCGCCGAGCTCCGGGTCCGTGTCGGTGCCGTCGTAGTAGTGCCCCTCGAGGAGCGCCTTCACCTCGGCGAACGACGGGTTCCCGTGCTCGTTCTTGACCCGGGTCACGATGGTCTCGCTCGGATGCTCGTCGAGGAACTCCACGAGATCGGCCACCACCTCGCCGTAGGGCGTGAACTGGCAGTCGATGCCGTGGAAGATGTCGAGCGGGCACACGCCGTTCTCGCCGACCCGGATGTCGAGGGCGCGGATGCCGGCGGCGAGCTGGTCGCTGAAGCCCATGCTCTGCGTGAACGTGATGTCGCCGCCGAACTTCGACGCCCCGGAGTCGTGCGTCCCGGGGAGCGAGAGCTCGCTCAGCCGGAGGTCGTCCGGCAGGCCCGCCATCCAGTCCTCGTGGAGTGCCTTCGGATGGGCGTCGTGCGAGTACGCCGACGTCTCGTAGGCGTACGCCGGTGCCGGCGTGATCGCCGCGACCACCGCGACGATCGCGGCGGCGGCGAGGACTGGTGCCCTCCACCTCGAGTTCCCCGTCATCGGACCCCCTCGGACCGGCTCGTGGGTGCATCCGGCCCAAGGCTCCCATCCGGCCGGGCGAGCGACAAGGTCCCCGTCCGGGTGGCCCGCACGTCGCTGCGCCGGAGGCGGGCGTCAGGGAAGGTACTCGGAGTCGAAGTACGCGGCACGTGCCTCGAAGCCGAGGTCGGGGTGGTCGACGAACACGCCGTCGACGCCCGTGTCCATGATCCGCGTGAACTCGCCGAGCCAGTCGCCCCACGCGCTCCGCGACGCGCCCCGCCGGAACTCGGGCGCGAGGAAGCGGTTCTCGGGGCGCAGGGTCCACGTGTACACCGCGAGGCCCGCCGCGTGCGCGGCGTCGACGAGGTCGGACCCGCGCAGGGCGGCGTCGGGGCGCGCTCGGCGCGCGGTCGCGACCTCCGCGCCCACCTCGGCTCCACGCCCGCCGCCGACGAGGCGCCCCTTGCCGACGCTGACGCCGTGCACGATCCCGCCGAGCTCGAGCAGGCCGCGCTCGCTCACGAACGCGTCGTAGCGCTTCGCCGCCGATCCGTCGGACGCGACCAGGTCGTACGGCGCACCGCGGTCCTCGATGAGGAGCACGCGAGTGCCGCGCACGCCCGCCAGGACGAGCCGGTCGAGCAGTCCGGGTTCGAACGACTCCGAGACGATCCGGTCGTCGCCGCGCCCCCAGCCGGCCGCCGAGAGCTCGGCGGCGAACAGCTCCTCGAGCGGCAGGCCGAGCGCGGCGAAGTGGGTCGCGTGCTTGAACTCCGCGACGAGCCTGATGATCCGCCGCGACTCGTCGGTCGCGGCGTCCAGCAGCCCCAGGAGGTCGCGGAAGCGCAGGATCGGGTAGCGCCCGTCGAAGCTGGCGCTGTGCGGGCGGATGCCGCCGAGCCGCTCCGTCGCGCGGAGGGTCGAGAGCTCGGCCCACGTGAAGTCCTCCGTGAACCAGCCCGTGAGCGGCCGCCCGTCGACCTCGCGCGTGGTGCGACGCGACGCGAACTCGGCGCGCGAGGCGACGTCGGTCGTCCCCGAGATCTCGTTCTCGTGTCGCAGGACGAGCACGCCGTCGCGCGTGGCCACGAGGTCGGGCTCGATCGCATCTGCACCGAGCGCGAACGCCATCAGGTACGCCGCCTCGGTGTGCTCGGGACGGTATCCGGACGCACCGCGATGCCCGATCACGAACGGACGCTCGGCGAGATCGCGCAGCATGGGGCAAGCGTAGCGAGGGCCGAAGCGGCATCCGCCCCGGAATGCCGGGGGATTTCACGGCGTTGACCCGGTCGGAGCGGGTAGATTTGAGGGACGCGGCCGCCAGGTCGCACGATTCCCCTCCACACGACGGAAAGCCGAAAGCAGAGGAACCACAGCAATGGCTCTCAACAACCCCGCCTTCTCACGCAATGAGGCGTTCACCTCCGGCCAGGGGGCGGTGGCTGTCGCACAGGACATGTCCGCCCAGCAGCTGCAGGACATGTACAACCAGCCCGCCACGCTCCCCGACCGCGACGTCATGACGATCGAGGACTCGATCGCGAAGTCCGCCGCCGCCTTCGGCGTGCTGCTCGTCGGCGCGGCGATCGGCTGGCTCACGGCCCAGTCCCTCCCGTTCCTCTGGATCGGCGCCGGCCTCATCGGCTTCGTGCTCGCGCTCGTCAACATCTTCAAGAAGGAGCCGTCGCCCGCGCTCATCCTCGCGTACGCGGGCGTCCAGGGCGTCTTCGTCGGCGGCATCTCGGCGTGGTACGAGATGGCCTTCGGCGGCGGCATCGTCGCCCAGGCCGTGATCGCCACGCTCGTGGTCGTCGGCGTGACCCTCGCCCTCTTCGCCTCGGGCAAGATCCGGGCATCGAAGAAGGCCACCAAGATCTTCCTCGTCGCGATGGTCGGCTACCTCGTGTTCTCCCTCGTGAACATGGGTCTGATCCTGTTCGGCGCCACCGACGACCCGTGGGGCCTCCGCGGTGCCGACATCCCGGGCACCTCCATCCCGTTCGGCCTGGTGATCGGCATCCTCGTGGTCATCATGGCCGCGTACTCGCTCGTGCTCGACTTCGACTTCATCCAGCAGGGCGTGCGCAACCGGGCCCCGAGGAAGTACGGCTGGACCGGCGCCTTCGGCATCATGGTCACGGTCATCTGGCTCTACCTCGAGATCCTGCGCATCCTCGCGATCGCGCGCGACTAGCGCCCACCGACCGCACACGCGAACGGGCCGTCCCCTCGGGGGCGGCCCGTTCCGCGTTCCCGGGTGCGTCGTGCGGGCTGCTCAGCGGCGGGTCGCCGCGCGGGCGAGCAGCACCGCGCGTTCGCGCTCGTTCGCGGTCAGGCGCGCAGCCTCCGCGAACGCCTCGCGCGCCTCATCGAGGCGGTCGAGGCGTTCGAGGAGTTCCGCGCGAACGGCGTGCAGCGGGTGGTATCGAGCCAGCCGGCCGTCGGCGGCCAGCTCGTCGACGAGCGCGAGCCCTGCCGCTGGGCCCTCGGCCATCGCGACGGCCACGGCCCGGTTGAGCTCGACCACGGGCGACGGCGCGACCCGGCCGAGCGCCTCGTAGAGGGCGACGATCACGGGCCAGTCGGTGTCGTCGACGGATGCCGCGACATCGTGCTGCTCGGCGATCGCCGCCTGCAGGGCGTACGGCCCGCGCCCGCGGCCGATCGCGTCCGCCCGCGTCAGCGCCGCGCGTCCGCGCGTGATCGCGGAGCGGTCCCACCGCCGCCGGTCCTGGTCGCCGAGCAGCACCGGGTCGCCGTGGGCGTCGAGCCGCGCGGGGAATCGCGCCGCCGTGAGCTCCATGAGCGCCACCAGCCCGTGCGCCTCGGGTTCGCGCGGCACGAGTGCCGCGAGCACGCGGGCCAGCCGCAACGCCTCCCTGCTGAGCTCGGGCCGCATGAGGTCCTCCCCCGCCGACGCGGAGTGGCCCTCGTTGAACACGAGGTAGAGCACGCCGAGCACCGTGCCGAGTCGCTCGGGGAACTCGTCGCGGGGCGGCACCTCGAACGGCACGCCCGCCGCGCCGAGCGTCTTCTTCGCCCGCACGATGCGCTGCTGCACGGTCGAGACGGGGGTGAGGAAGGCCCGCGCGATCTCCTCCGTCGTGAGGCCGCCCACGACGCGGAGCGTCAGCGCGACGCGCGCCTCGCGCGAGAGCACCGGATGGCACGACACGAACACGAGTCGGAGGACGTCGTCGTCGATCGCGTCGGGGTCGTACGGCAGGCCGCCCGCGGCATCCGTCGCCTCGGCCCGCTCGCGCTCGAGGTCGTGCGCGATCGCCGCGAGCCGCTCGTCGTAGCGCTCGCGACGCCGCCAGCCGTCGATGGCGCGGCGCTTGGCGACCGCGGTGAGCCACGCACCCGGGTTCGAGGGGACGCCGGACGTGGGCCACTGCGCGAGCGCCTCGGCGAGCGCGTCCTGCGCGAGGTCCTCGGCGAGCGCGAAGTCGCCGACGGCCCGCGTCAGGGTCGCGACGATCCGGGCCGACTCGCGGCGCCAGACGGCCGCGACGGCGCGCCGGGCGGACTCGGGGTCCGTCGGGCGCGCCGCCTCGGCATCCGTCTCGTCGATCACGGGCGGATGGCGCGGCTCACGCCCCGGCGGCGCGCTGCGCCTGCTCCTCGCGCCAGCCCGCCTCCTTCTGGATCCACTCGTTGTCCTGCGGGAAGTCGTCGAGCTCGGTCACCCGGCGCACCTCGAGCTTGGACCCGGGACCGAGCGGGCACCGCTTGGCCCACTCCGCGGCCTCCTCCTTCGAGGCGACCTCGAGGATCCAGAAGCCGTTGAAGAGCTCCTTGGTCTCGCCGTACGGACCGTCGGTGACCAGCGGCGGCTCGGCGTCGAAGTCGACGACGAAGCCCTCGCTCGCGTCGGAGAGGCCCTCGCCGGCGAGCATGACGCCGGCCTTCATCATCTCCTCGTTGTATCGGCCCATGGCCTCGATGACCTGCTCGAACGGGATGTCCTGGTAGGCCTCGACGGCTCGGTCGTCGGCCCGCATGATCAGCATGTACTTCGGCATGATGGGATGCTCCTCGCGTGTCCGGGTCGCGTCTCGACCCTCTCACTGATGACGTCGAACGGGAAGCGCCCGGATCGACACGAGCGCCCGGAGATCTTCGAACTCAGAGCCCGAGGGTCTGCATGGTCGCCCTGATCGCGTCGCCGGATGCCGCGAGCAGCCCCGCCTCGGTCTCCGACATGGGCGTCTCGGCGATCGGGAACGCCCCGTTGCCGCCCACCACGGACGGCATCGAGAGCGCGACCCCGTCGAGCCCGAACGCACCGGAGTGCACGGTCGACACGGGGAGCACCGCGTGCTCGTCGTCGAGCAGCGCCTCGACGATCCGCGCACCGGAGAGGCCGATGGCGTAGTTCGTCGCGCCCTTGCCGCGGATGACGGTGTAGGCCGCGTTGCGGACCTCGGACGCGATGCCGTCGAGCTCGTCGATCGAGAACCGCTCGCCGCCCGTCCAGTCCAGGATCGGCACCGGTCCGATGCGCGCGTTCGACCACAGCGGGAACTCGGTGTCGCCGTGCTCGCCCACGATGTCGGCGTGCACGCTCGACGTCATGACGCCCGCGCGCTTCGCGAGCAGCCATCGCAGGCGCGACGTGTCGAGCACCGTGCCCGACCCGATGACCCGCTCCGCCGGCAGCCCGCTGATCTGCCGGGCCGCGACCGTGAGCACGTCGACGGGGTTCGTCACGAGCACGTAGATCGCGTCGGGCGCGCGCTCGAGCAGCTGGGGCAGGAGACGTTCGAGGATCCCGACGTTCGTTCCGGCGAGCTCCATCCGGCTCTGCCCGGGCTGCTGCTTCGCCCCCGCCGTGATGACGACGACGTGCGAGCCCGCGACGACGTCGAGGTCGGCACCGCCCATCACGCTCGAGCGCGTGAACTGGGTGCCGTGCGCGAGGTCGAGCACCTCGGCTTCGACCTTCTCCTCCGCGATGTCGTACAGCGCGATCTGGTTCGCGGACTCCCGGATGAGCGAGGCGTACACGAGGCTCGCACCCACGCTGCCCGCTCCGATGACGCTGAGCTTCGAGTTCTCGATGACCGGCATGCGGTCAGGCTAGCGCCTCACTCCCACTCGATGGTCCCCGGCGGCTTCGACGTGACGTCGAGCACGACCCGGTTGACCTCGGGCACCTCGTTGGTGATGCGGTTGGAGATCTTGGCGAGCACGTCGAAGGGCACGCGGGTCCAGTCGGCCGTCATCGCGTCCTCCGACGAGACGGGCCGCAGCACGATCGGGTGGCCGTAGGTGCGGCCGTCGCCCTGGACGCCGACCGAGCGCACGTCGGCGAGCAGCACGACCGGGCACTGCCAGATCTCGTCGTCGAGCCCGGCCGCGGTGAGCTCGGCCCGCGCGATGGCGTCGGCGTCGCGCAGCACCTCGAGGCGCTCGCGCGTGACCTCGCCGACGATGCGGATGCCGAGGCCGGGTCCGGGGAACGGCTGGCGGCCGACGATGACCTCGGGCAGCCCGAGCTCGCGGCCGATCGCGCGCACCTCGTCCTTGAAGAGGGTGCGGAGCGGCTCGACGAGCTCGAACTGCAGGTCTTCCGGCAGGCCGCCGACGTTGTGGTGGCTCTTGATGTTCGCGGTGCCCGTGCCGCCGCCCGACTCGACGACGTCGGGGTAGAGCGTGCCCTGGACGAGGAACCTCACCGGCTCGCCCTCGGCCGCCGCCTCGGCGATGAGGTCGCGCTCGGCCTGCTCGAAGGCGCGGATGAACTCGCGCCCGATGATCTTGCGCTTCTCCTCGGGGTCGGTGACCCCGGCGAGCGCGTCGAGGAACGTGTCGGCCGCGTCGACGGTCACGAGGCGCACGCCGGTCGCGGCGACGTAGTCCTCCTGGACCTGCTCGCGCTCGCCCTTGCGGAGCAGGCCGTGGTCGACGAAGACGGCGGTCAGCTGGTCGCCGACGGCCTCGTGCACGAGCGCCGTCGACACCGCCGAGTCGACGCCGCCCGAGAGGGCCGAGATCACGCGCGCCGACCCGACCTGGGCGCGGATGCGCTCGACCTGCTCGGCGATCACGTTGCCCGAGTTCCAGTCGGCGGGGATCCCCGCGGCGCGGTGCAGGAAGTTCTCGATGACGTCCTGTCCGAACGGCGAGTGCTTGACCTCGGGGTGCCACTGCACGCCGTAGAAGCCCTGCTCGTCGCTCGCGAACGCCGCGACGGGGGTGGTCGCGGTCGACGCGAGCACGTCGAACCCCTCGGGGGCGACGGCGACGGAGTCGCCGTGGCTCATCCACACGGTCTGGTGCTCGGGCTGGCCGCCGAGCAGGGTGTTCCGGTCGTCGACGCGCACGGTCGCGGCCGTCGAGCCGTACTCGCGGTGGCCGGTGCGGGCCACCTCGCCGCCGAGCTGCTGCGCCATGACCTGGAAGCCGTAGCAGATGCCCAGCGTCGGAACGCCGAGTTCGAGGATGCCCGGGTCGAGCGAGGGCGCACCCGGCTCGTACACCGACGAGGGTCCGCCCGAGAGCACGATCCCGACCGGGTCCTTCGCGCGGACCTCGTCGGCCGTGATCGTGTGCGGCACGATCTCGGAGTAGACGGATGCCTCGCGCACGCGTCGCGCGATCAGCTGCGCGTACTGCGCGCCGAAGTCCACGACGAGGACGGGTCGCTGCTGGGTCTCGCTCACTGGGCGGCCTCCACGGGCTCGGAATCGGTGTCGGAGTCGGAATCGGTCGCAGCGGGTGCGGCCGAGGCCGCGGCATCCGCTTCGCGCGCCGCGAGGTAGTCGCGGACCTCGCGCCCGATGCGGGCCTCGAGGAAGAACGAGAGGAACGGCACGATGCCGCCGGAGGCCAGGACCAGCAGGCGCCAGAACGGCCAGCGCATGAGGCTCCAGAGCCGGAAGTTGCTGAACAGGTACACGACGTAGAACCAGCCGTGCGCGATGAGGATGCCGGTCGAGAGGTTCACGCCCGTGCCGGTCGACTCGAGCCCCTCGGGAGTCTCCACCACGGGCTCGAGCGACAGCAGCCCGTTCGGCCCGAATGCGTACAGCTCGACGAACCACACGTACTTGAGGAGCATCTCGGCGGTGAGCAGCAGCAGCATCACGCCCGTGATGTTCGAGGCGATCATGTAGAACTTCAGCGCCCCGCGGATGCGCGGGAATTCAGCCGGTTTGGGCTCGAGGGGCATGGCGTCCAGTCTAAACGGCGCCCGGCTGGGTGATGGCCCCGACGGATGTCGCGCAGCGCAGGGCCGCGCGCGTCGGATGAACCCCGCTCAGTCGCGCGCCGCGTCGGCCGGTGCCGCGGCGGCGGTCGCCTCGGCCTCCGCCGCGAGCTCGGCCTCCTCGCGCTCGCGCTGCACGGCGTCCTTCACGAGTCGGTACCAGAGGAAGACCGCGAACCCTGCGAACACGACCCACTCGACGGCGTAGAACACGTTGAGCCAGTTCAGCTCGGACTCCTGCAGCGGCGGGGGCGAGTGGATGGCCTCGAGGCCCGCGACGGGGTCGGTTGCGGTGACGTAGCCGAAGTACACGGGCCGGTCGTCGTAGTCGGCCCAGACGTTGATCAGGTGCGCGACCGCGACCGTCGTCATCGACTGCGGGTCCTCCGCCTCGTCGGGCGCCACGGGCGCCTCGCTCGGGAGGAACCGGCCGACGACCTCGACCTCGCCGCCGGACGCCGCAGCCTGATCGACCTCTGCGAGCGCTGCGCGCGCCGTCTCCTCGTCGGCCGTCCAGCCGAGGGCGACGGGGAGCCCGCCGGGCGCGGCATCCGTCACCTCGAGGTGGGCGACGACCCACCACCCGGGGACGCCGTCGTTGAGGCGGCCCTGCACGAGCACCGTGTCGCCCGGCACGATCGTGCCGGTCACCGAGACGCGCTGGCCGGTCGCGGCCTGCTCGGTCGGGCCGTCGGGCCGAACCACGTCGCCGAAGGGGCGCACGTCCTCGGTGGGTCGCTCGACCACGGTCGCCTGCTCGACCGCGCGGTCGACCTGCCACTGCGCGAGGAGCGCGAAGCCCGCCGCGATGCCGAGCGCAGCGATCAGGGCGAGCACCCAGCGGGGGCGCAGCATCATCCGGAGCATGTCGCCCGAGATTCTAGCCGGGCGGGATGCGCGCCCCCTGCGAGCGGCCTCGGCGGATCAGTCGACCTTCACGATGTCGGGCGCCTCGAGCCGCTCCCGGTCGGCCGACTCGTCGTCGGGCTGCTCCTGCGACGCCCGTTCCGCGGCGACGCGCTGCAGGTACCGCTCGACCTCGAGCGCCTCGCGGTCGGCGTCCCAGCCGAGCACGCCCGCCATGAGCCGCGCGGCGACCGGCGCGGCGGAGACCCCGCGGTCCCACGCCTCGATCGAGATGCGCGTGCGCCGCGCGAGCACGTCGTCGAGGTGCAGGGCACCCTCGTGCGAGGCGGCGTACACGACCTCGGCGCCGAGGTAGTCGTCGGCCCCGGGCAGCGGATCGCCGAGTTCGGGGGTCTCGCGGATCAGGTCGAGGAGCTCGTCGGTGAGCGTGCCGTACCGGTTCAGCAGGTGCTCGATGCGGACCTTGTGGACGCCGAACGCCCGGGCGATCTTGCCGCGCTTGTTCCATGCGGCCTGGTATCCCTCGGCACCGAGGAGCGGGATGTCCTGGGTCGTCGAGGTGGGCACGCGACCGTCGAGCGCGTCGGCGGCCGCGTCGATCGCGTCCTTCGCCATGACCCGGTAGGTGGTCCACTTGCCGCCGGCGACGACGACGAGCCCGGGCACCGTGTGCGCGACGACGTGCTCGCGCGAGAGCTTCGACGTCGACTCGCTCTCCCCCGCGAGCAACGGCCTGAGCCCCGCGAACACGCCCTCGACGTCCTCGCGGGTGAGCGGGATCGCCAGGACGGCGTTCACGTGCTCGATCAGGTAGTCGATGTCGGCCGCCGTCGCCGCCGGGTGCGCCTTGTCGAGGTTCCAGTCGGTGTCGGTCGTGCCGATCAGCCAGTGCCGGCCCCACGGGATGACGAACAGCACGCTCTTCTCGGTGCGGAAGATCATGCCCATGGCCGACTGGATGCGGTCGCGCGGCACGACGAGGTGGATGCCCTTGGACGCGCGCACCTTGAAGGTGCCGCGCTCGCCCACCATGCGCTGCGTGTCGTCGGTCCACACCCCGGTCGCGTTCACGACCTGCTTCGCACGGATCTCGAAGTGCTCGTCGGTCTGCAGGTCGTGGGCCTTGACGCCCACCACGCGCTCGCCCACCTTCACGAAGCCCTCGACCTTGACCCGGCTCGCGACGTGCGCGCCGTAGAACGACGCGGTGCGGGCGAGGGATGCCACGTACCGGGCATCGTCGACCTGCGCGTCGTAGTACGTCAGCCCGCCGACGAGCGCGTCCTCCGAGAGCGACGGGATCGCGCGCATGACCTGGCGCTTCGAGAGGTGCCGGTGGTGCGGCACGCCCGGCGGGCGTCCGCCCGAGTAGCTGAAGATGTCGTAGAGCAGCATGCCGGCGCCGATGTAGACCCGCTCGAACACCCGCTTCTGCAGCGGGTAGAGGAACCGCACGGGCTTCACGAGGTGCGGCGCGATGCGCTGCAGCAGGAGGCCGCGTTCGATGAGCGCCTCGCGCACGAGTCGGAAGTCGAGCTGCTCGAGGTAGCGGATGCCGCCGTGCACGAGCTTGGACGATCGGCTCGAGGTGCCCGACGCCCAGTCCCTCGCCTCGAGGAGTCCGGTCGACAGCCCGCGTGTCACGGCGTCGAGCGCCGCGCCCGTGCCGACGATGCCACCGCCGACCACGAGGACGTCGAGTTCCTTCTCCTTGAGGCGTGCGATCGCCGCCTCACGCTCCTCCGGTCCGAGCTTGTTCGAACGCGTCACCGTCTTCAGTCTCGCCATCGTCGCTCCCCATCCCCGGGCGGACCGCGGCGGCCACGCCCGTCCGTCCCAACGCTACCCGAGCGCCGCGCGCTGGGCCATGGAATCGGCTGGGGATGCGGGCGGGTTGACAGTCGGCGCCGGAACGGTCGACCGCGACCGCGGCCGCGACCGCGGGGGACGGCCGTCGCCGCTGCGACGAACCCGGCGGATGGGGACTACGCCGACGGGTACGGCGCGACGACGACCTCGACGCGCTGGAACTCCTTGAGGTCGGAGTACCCGGTCGTGGCCATCGACTTGCGCAGCGCGCCGACCAGGTTCGCCGTGCCGTCGGCGGCGGGCGCCGGGCCGTAGAGGATCTCCTCGAGCGGGGCGACCTGGCCGACCTGCACGCGCTGGCCGCGCGGCAGCTTCGAGTGGTGCGCCTCCGGGCCCCAGTGCCATCCGCCGCCCGGTGCGTCGGTCGCCCGCGCGAGCGCGGCACCGAGCATGACCGCGTCGGCGCCGCACGCGACCGCCTTGACGATGTCGCCGGCCGCACCGACGCCGCCGTCGGCGATGACGTGCACGTACCGGCCGCCCGACTCGTCGAGGTAGTCGCGGCGCGCGCCCGCGACATCCGCCACGGCCGTCGCCATCGGCGCGTGGATGCCGAGCGTGGTGCGCGTGGTCGACGCCGCGCCGCCGCCGAAGCCGACGAGCACTCCGGCCGCGCCCGTGCGCATGAGGTGCAGCGCCGCGGTGTAGGTCGCCGCACCGCCGACGATGACGGGCACGTCGAGCTCGTAGATGAACTTCTTGAGGTTCAGCGGTTCCTGGTTCTTCGAGACGTGCTCGGCGGAGACCGTCGTGCCGCGGATCACGAAGAGGTCGACGCCCGCGGCGACGACGGTCTCGTAGAGCTCCTGCGTGCGCTGCGGGGAGAGCGCGCCGGCGACGGTGACGCCGGCGGCGCGCACCTCGGCGAGGCGGGCCGTGACGAGGTCGGGCTTGATCGGCTCGGAGTACAGCTCCTGCATGCGGGCCGTCGCCTGCTCGTCGGTGAGGTTGCGGATCTCGGCGAGCGCCGGCTCCGGGTCCTCGTACCGCGTCCAGAGACCCTCGAGGTCGAGCACGCCCAGGCCGCCCAGCTGCCCCATCATGATCGCCGTCTGCGGCGAGACGACCGAGTCCATCGGAGCGGCGAGGAACGGGATGTCGAACTGGTAGGCGTCGATCGACCAGCCGATCGAGACGTCCTCGGGGTCGCGGGTGCGCCGGCTCGGCACGATGGCGATGTCGTCGAACGCGTAGACGCGACGGCCCCGCTTGGAGCGGCCGATCTCGATCTCCTGGGTCACCCGTCAACCCTACCGAAGGGCCCCGACGTGCGACACGGATGCCGCGGGCTCGGGCTCAGCGCGCCCGCGCCACCCGCGCCTCGTCCCACACGGGCTCGTCCGCCTCGACGACCTCGCCGTCGGAGCGGAACACCACGAACCGGTCGAACGACCTGGTGAACCAGCGGTCGTGCGTGACGGCGAGCACCGTGCCGTCGAACCGCGAGAGCGCATCCTCGAGGGCCTCGGCCGACACGAGGTCGAGGTTGTCGGTCGGCTCGTCGAGGAGCAGCAGCGTCGCGCCGGAGAGCTCGAGCAGCAGGATCTGCAGGCGCGCCTGCTGGCCGCCCGAGAGCGCATCGAACTCCTGCAGCGCCGCGGCGGCCAGGCCGTAGCGGTCGAGCGCGGAGCTCGCCGCCTCGCGCGCCATGCCCTCCCGGTTCGCGTCGCCCCGGTGCAGGATGTCGAGGAGCGTCCGACCGCGGAGCCCCGGCAGCTCGTGACCCTGCGCGAACCAGCCCGGCACGACCCGCGCGCCGAGCGTCGCGGTGCCGGTGTGCGGGACGGCGGCGAGGGTCGCACCGACATCCGTCACGTGGCCCTTCGCCCGGTCGGGGTCGCTGCCCCCGGTGGCGAGGAGCCGGAGGAAGTGCGACTTGCCCGACCCGTTCGACCCGAGCACCGCGACGCGGTCGCCGTACCAGACCTCGAGGTCGAACGGCCGCATGAGGCCGGTCAGCTCGAGGCCCTCGCACACGACGGCGCGCTTGCCGGTGCGCGATCCGCGGAGGCGCATCGACACCGCCTGGTCGGGCGGTCGCTCCTCGGGCGGGCCGGCCTCCTCGAACTTCCGCAGTCGGGTGACCGCGGCCTGGTAGCGGGAGGCCATGCCGTCGTTGTACGTCGCCTTGACCTTCAGCGTCTGCACGAGCTGCTTCAGCTGCGCGTGCTGCTCGTCCCAGCGGCGCCGCAGCTCATCGAGGCGGGCGAAGCGCTCCTCGCGCGCGGCGTGGTAGCCGCCGAAGCCGCCGCCGTGCACCCACGCCGTGCTGCCCGCGGCGCCCGCCTCGAGCGTCACGATCCGATCGGCGGCACGGGCCAGGAGCTCGCGGTCGTGCGAGACCAGCAGCACGGTCTTCGGCGTCGCCCGCAGCTGCCGCTCGAGCCAGCGCTTGCCGGGCACGTCGAGCGAGTTGTCTGGCTCGTCGAGCAGCAGCACCTCCTCGGGCCCGCGCAGCAGCGCCTCGAGCGCCAGCCGCTTCTGCTCACCGCCCGAGAGCGTCGAGAGCTCGCGCCACTTCGCGCGCTCGAACGGGATGCCGAGGGCGGCCGTCGTGCAGTGGTCCCAGACGACCTCCTGGTCGTACCCCCCGGCCTCGGCGTACTCCGCGAGCGCCGATGCGTACCGCATCTGCGCGGCCGTGTCGTCCGTCTCGATGAGCGCGTTCTCGGCACGCTCGAGTTCGATCGCCGCAGCGCGCACGCGCGCGGGCGCGACCGTCGCGAGCAGGCCGTGCACGGTGCGCTCCATGCCCTCGACGACCTCGCCGCGACCGACGAACTGGTCCATCACCCCGAGGCCGCCGACCACCTGGATGCTCCCCTCGTCGGCCCGCAGCTCGCCTCGGACGATCCGGAGCAGCGTGGTCTTCCCCGCGCCGTTCTGGCCGATGAGCGCCGTCGTGCGCCCTTCGGTGACCCGGAACGCGAGGTCGGCGAGGAGCGGCCGGCCGTCCGGCAGCGAGAAGGAGACGCCGTTGACGTCGATGAAGCCCATGGGCCCGATTCCGATCCGTGTCCGCGGCATCCGCCGCACCGCCCGGCGGGCAGCCGACCAGACTAGCCGATGACGGATGCCCCGGCACGACGCTCCGGCACGGTGCCGCCGCACGCTCACGTGGGGCAGTCTGGAGACATGGACCGCATCGCCGCAGACCCGCTCGACGTACTCCGCACCCGGACCAGCGCCAAGTGGCGCATGTACGACCAGGACGTGCTGCCGCTCCCGGTCGCGGAGATGGACTACCCGCTGGCAGAACCCATAGCGACGGCGCTCCACGCCGCGATCCGCCGCTCCGACACGGGCTACGCCGCTGGGAGCCTGCCCGTCGCGGAGGCGTTCTCCGCCTTCGCCGCGGAGCGCCTCGGGTGGGAGCCCGACCCCGAGCGGGTGACCTGCACCGCCGACGTCTCGATGGGCATCGTCGAGGTGCTGCGCCGCGTCATCGCACCCGATGACGGCGTCGTGATCTGCCCGCCGATCTATCCCCCGTTCTTCGACCTCGTGACCGAGGCCGGCGGCCGCGTCGTCGCCGTGCCGCTCGCCGGCGGCATCGACGAGGGCTGGTCGCTCGACCTCCAGGGCGTCGAGGCCGCGTTCGCCGACGGCGCCCGGGCGATGGTGCTCTGCAACCCGCACAACCCGGTCGGGCTCGTGCCGGTTCGGGAGCAGCTCGAGGCCCTGGCCGAGGTCGCCGCCCGGTTCGATGCGACGATCGTCTCCGACGAGGTGCACGGACCGCTCTCCCAGCCCGGATCGCCCTACGTGCCGTTCCTCACCGTGTCGGATGCCGCGCGGGAGCACGGCGTCACCGTCACCGCCGCGAGCAAGGCGTTCAACCTCGCCGGGCTGAAGGCCGCGATGATGATCACGGCGAGCGCACGCGGCGACGCCGTCCGCGACGTCATGCCCTACGAGGTCGGCTGGCGCATGAGCCAGTTCGGCTCGATCGCATCGGTCGCGGCGTTCCGTCACGGCGCGCACTGGCTCGACGGCGTCATCGCGTCGATCGACGACAACCGCCGGCTCCTCGCGGACCTCCTCGAGGATGAGCTGCCCGGCGTGCGGTACCGGATGCCGCAGGCCACCTACCTCGCCTGGCTCGACCTGTCGGTGCTCGGATGGGGCGACGATCCGGCCGCCGTGGCGCTCGAGCGCGCGCGGGTCGCGCTCGCCGGCGGCCCCGCGTTCGGGGCGGATGTCGGCCGCGGGCACGCACGCCTGAACCTCGCGTGCTCCCCTGAGGTGCTGTCGGAGGCGATCAGTCGCATCGCGGACGCGCGCGACGAGGGGTGAGACGCGCGAGGCGGGCTCGGCCATCGGCCGAACCCGCCTCGCGGGGTGTCGCGACGTCGTCGCGCCGCGCCGACCTTCAGCGCGTGTAGTTCGGCGCCTCGACGACGAACTGCACGTCGTGCGGGTGCGACTCCTTGAGGCCGGCCGGCGTGATGCGCACGAAGCGGCCCTTCGACTTGAGCTCGGCGACGGTGCGCGCGCCGACGTAGAACATCGACTGCCGGAGCCCGCCGACGAGCTGGTACGCGACGGCCGACACCGGGCCGCGGTACGGTACCTGCCCCTCGATGCCCTCGGGGATCAGCTTGTCGTCGCTCGGCACGTCGGCCTGGAAGTACCGGTCCTTCGAATACGACGTCTTCTTGCCGCGCGTCTGCAGGGCGCCGAGCGAGCCCATCCCGCGATACGTCTTGTACTGCTTGCCGTTCTGGAAGACGAGGTCGCCGGGGCTCTCGGCGGTGCCGGCGAGGAGCGAGCCGAGCATGACCGTGTCGGCGCCGGCGACCAGGGCCTTGGCGATGTCGCCCGAGTACTGCAGGCCGCCGTCGGCGATGAGCGGCACGCCCGCCGGCTTCGTGGCCTTCGACGCCTCGTACACGGCGGTGATCTGCGGCACGCCGACGCCCGCGACGACGCGGGTCGTGCAGATCGAGCCCGGGCCGACGCCGACCTTCACGGCGTCGGCGCCGGCGTCGACGAGGGCCTTCGCGCCCTCGTACGTCGCGACGTTGCCGCCGATCACGTCGATGTGGGCGAACGTGGGGTCGGCCTTCAGCCGTCGGATCACGTCGAGCACGCCGGCGGACTCGCCGTTGGCGGTGTCGACGACGAGCACGTCGACGCCCGCGTCGCGCAGGGCCTCGGCGCGCTCCCAGGCGTCGCCGAAGAAGCCCATCGCGGCGCCGACCCGCAGACGCCCCTCGGCGTCCTTCGTGGCGTGCGGGTACTGCTCGGACTTGTCGAAGTCCTTCACGGTGATCAGCCCGGTCAGGCGTCCGCGGTCGTCGACCAGCGGGAGCTTCTCGACCTTGTGCTGGGCGAAGATCGCGATCGCCTCGTCGGGGTCCATGCCGACCCGGCCGGTGATCAGCGGGGCCTTGGTCATCACGTCGGCGACGCTGGTGGTCGACTTCTCGAAGTCGGACACGAACCGCATGTCGCGGTTCGTGATGATGCCGACGAGCACGCCGTCGGCGTCGACGACGGGCAGGCCCGAGACCCGGTAGGTCGCGCACAACTGGTCGACCTCGGCCACCGTCGCGTCCGGCGTGGTGGTCACGGGGTTCGAGACCATGCCCGACTCGCTGCGCTTCACGCGGTCGACCATCTCGGCCTGCTCGGCGATCGAGAGGTTGCGGTGCAGGATGCCGATCCCGCCCTGGCGTGCCATGGCGATCGCCATCCGGGCCTCGGTGACGGTGTCCATCGCCGCCGACAGCAGCGGCGTCGCGACCGTGATGCGCCGTGTCAGGCGCGAACTCGTGTCGGCCTCGCTCGGGATCACGTCGGTGTGCCCCGGCAGCAGCAGGACGTCGTCGTACGTCAATCCAGTGAATCCGAACGGATCGGCCTGATCCATGTCGCCCCTTCTCGAGTCGTGCTCGACCGCCCGCGCACCGCGGGTCGCGGGCACGGGCGCATCGTCGCGGTACAGAAGAGTTTAAGCGAGTTTGCGCCGCAGCCATTCCCCGGATAACAATCGAGGGCCGTTTGTGCCCGGCTGCGAAACACCTGGGACATAATCGGCACGTACTGTGACGACGTCGTCGCAGGAAAGGCGTACCCGGTCGACCCCCATACCGGGACCTTTGGAGGTGCAGTGGAATCCACGCAATCAGTCCGCCCGCATTCCCGCGGGAGGTGGCTCATCCTCCTCGGACTCCTGGTGTCCGCACTCACTCTGTCCGGCATCGCAGCGTCCCCTGCGATGGCGGACGAAGGGGGTACGGACAGCCAGGCCGAGGAGTTCGAGTACTTCTTCAGCGGGAACGTGAAGTACAACGACGAGCCGCTCGAGGGGGTGTCCATCGCCGTCTCCGGCAACGGCTTCGAAGCGGAGACCGAGACCGATGAGAACGGCCAATGGACGCTCGGCGTCCCCGAGAAGGAGGCCTACGAGCTGACGCTCGACGAGGACACCCTCCCGGAGGGCGTGATCGTCGAAGACGGGCAGTCGACCATCGATGCGGAGTTCGGACTCACCAAGCGGAAGTCCGTGAACTTCTTCCTCGGCGAAGGACAGCGCGTCACGACCGACTACGGCGCCCAGGTGCTGATCCGTGTCGTGAACGGCCTGAACTTCGGCCTCCTGCTCGCGCTCGCCGCGATCGGCCTGTCGCTGATCTTCGGCACGACCGGGCTCTCCAACTTCGCGCACGCGGAGATGATCACCTTCGGCGCGTTGATGATGCTGACGTTCAGCAACATGCTCGCGTTGCCGGTGTGGCTCGCGATCCTGATCGCGATCGCGCTCTCCGCCGGGCTCGGCTGGACGCTCGACGCGGGTCTCTGGAAACCCCTGCGCAAACGAGGGGTGGGGTTGATCCCGCTGATGATCGTCAGCATCGGCCTCTCGCTGGCGCTGCGCTACACGTTCCAGTTCTTCTACGGCGGATCGACGAGGCAGCTGCCGGGAGCGACCCTCCCGCGCGAGATCGTGCTCGGACCGATCCTGCTCTCGTGGATCGACGTGGCGAGCATGGCGACCTCCGTCATCGTGCTGCTCGCGGTCGCGTACTTCCTCCTCCGGACCCGCATCGGCAAGGCGACCCGCGCGGTCTCCGACAACTCCCCGCTCGCTGCGGCGAGCGGTATCGACGTCGACCGCGTCATCCGCATCGTCTGGGTCCTGGGCGGCGCCCTCGCCGGTCTCTCCGGCATCCTGTGGGCGTACTTCCGCCCCGGCGTCAGCTGGGACATGGGCTTCCAGATCCTGCTGCTCGTCTTCGCCGCGGTCACCCTCGGCGGTCTCGGCACGGCCTTCGGCGCACTCGTCGGCTCCCTCATCGTGGGTCTCTTCATCGAGGTCTCCACGCTGTGGCTCCCGAGTGACATGAAGTACGTCGGCGCGCTGCTCGTGCTGATCCTCGTGCTGCTGTTCCGACCGCAGGGAATCCTGGGTCGCCGAGAGAGAATCGGATAAGGGGCCGACAATGATCGACTGGATTCAGATCTTCTCGAACGCGGCGCAGGAGCTCATCAGCCCGACGACCGCCGCGTACGCCCTGGCCGCGCTCGGCCTGGCGATCCACTTCGGGTACACCGGCCTGCTGAACTTCGGCCAGGCGGGCTTCATGGCCCTCGGTGCGTACGGATTCGCCATCTCCACGCTGACCTTCGGGTTCCCCGTATGGGCCTCGGTGCTCGTCGGCATCGGTGCGTCCATCGTGTTCGCCCTCATCCTGGGCATCCCGACCCTCCGGCTGCGAGCCGACTACCTGGCCATCGTGACGATCGCGGCCGCGGAGATCCTGCGCCTGATCTTCACCACCAACACGTTCGACGACGTGACGGGGTCGGCGAGCGGCCTTCAGGGCTACAAGGGCGGCATCGCCGCGATGAACCCGATCCCTGACGGCACCTACGGGTTCGGCCCGTTCACCTACAACGCCTACGACTGGTGGATCCGGATCCTCGGATGGACGGTCGTCATCCTCGCCGCGCTGTTCACGTGGTCGATCATGCGAAGCCCCTGGGGCCGCGTGATCAAGGGCATCCGCGAGGACGAGGACGCCGTGCGCGCCCTCGGCAAGAACGTCTACTCGTACAAGATGCAGAGCCTGATCCTGGGTGGCGTCTTCGGCACCCTCGCCGGCATGATCTTCATCATGCCGCGCGCAGTCGTGCCGGCGAATTACCAGACGTCGCTCACCTTCTTCATCTACGCGATCCTGCTGCTCGGCGGCGCCGCGACGATCCTCGGGCCGATCGTGGGCTCGATGATCTTCTGGGTGCTGCTCTCGTTCTTCTCGGGCTTCATGGCCCGAGCGGTCGAGGCGGGCTGGCTCCCGTTCATGACGCAGGTCCAGGCCGGCCAGCTGCGATTCATCCTGGTCGGCGTCGCGATCATGCTCCTCGTGGTATTCAGGCCACAGGGCATCTTCGGCAACAAGAAGGAGCTGTCCTTTGTCCGATAACGCCACCCCCACGACGCCGGTCAAGACGACCGGCCTCCACGTCGGCGAAGCGGGTCCGGGCTGCAAGAAGGTCGACCCGATCATCATCGCCGACGGCGTCAAGCGCACGTTCGGCGGCCTGACGGCCGTCGACGTCGCACACGTCGAGATCCCGCGCGGCGCGATCACGGCGCTCATCGGCCCGAACGGTGCCGGCAAGACCACGTTCTTCAACCTGCTCACCGGCTTCGACAAGCCGGACGAGGGCAAGTGGGAGTTCGACGGCCGCTCGCTGGCCCACGTCCCGGCGTACCGGGTCGCCCGCATGGGGCTCATCCGGACCTTCCAGCTGACGAAGGCGCTCGGCCTGCTCACCGTGCTCGACAACATGAAGCTGGGGGCGAAGGGCCAGAGCGGGGAGAACCTGTTCCGCTCGGTGTTCCCCTTCTTCTGGCGCAGCCAGGAGGACGAGATCGAGGCGAAGGCCAAGGAGATCCTCGCCCGCTTCAAGCTCGACGCGAAGCAGGAGGACTACGCCGCCAGCCTCTCGGGCGGACAGCGCAAGCTGCTGGAGATGGCCCGAGCGCTCATGAGCGACCCGACACTGGTGATGCTCGACGAGCCGATGGCGGGTGTGAACCCCGCGCTCACGCAGTCGCTGCTCGACCACATCCTCGACCTCAAGTCGCAGGGCATGACGGTCCTGTTCGTCGAGCACGACATGCACATGGTCCGCCACATCGCCGACTGGGTGATCGTGATGGCCGAGGGCAAGATCGTGGCCGAGGGCGATCCGCACGAGGTCATGCGGGACCCCGCCGTGATCGACGCCTACCTCGGCGCGCATCACGACACCGATCTCGGCGACGACGACGATCCGGAGTCCGTCGAGCACATCCACGCCTTGAAGGAGCTCATCGATGACGAACAGTGAATCAGCGGCGAGCGCCGAGCCGACGGGCGGCACCGCCACGGTCGACACGCGCGATCTCGTCGTCGAGGTCCGGGATGTCACTGCGGGCTACCTGCCCGGCGTGAACATCCTCAACGGTTGCTCGCTGACGGCGCGCGACGGCGAGCTGATCGGCATCATCGGACCGAACGGCGCCGGCAAGTCGACGCTGCTGAAGGCGATCTTCGGGCTCGTGAAGGTCCGTGAGGGCGGCATCTACCTCCAGGGCGACGAGATCACCAACCAGAAGGCGAACAAGCTGGTCTCCAAGGGCGTCGGGTTCGTCCCGCAGACGAACAACGTGTTCCCGTCGCTGACCATCCAGGAGAACCTCGAGATGGGCATCTTCCAGAAGCCCAAGGATCTCAAGCATCGCCTCGAGTTCGTGGTCGACATCTTCCCCGAGCTCGGCAAGCGCCTCGCGCAGCGCGCAGGTTCGCTCTCCGGCGGTGAGCGCCAGATGGTGGCGATGTCGCGCGCACTCATGATGGGTCCGCACGTGCTGCTCCTCGACGAGCCCAGCGCGGGCCTGTCGCCCGTCCGACAGGACGAGGCGTTCCTGCGGGTGAAGGAGATCAACCGTGCGGGCGTGACGACCATCATGGTCGAGCAGAATGCCCGCCGCTGCCTCCAGATCTGCGACCGCGGATACGTCCTCGACCAGGGCCGTGACGCCTACGAGGGCCCCGGCCGCGAGCTGCTGAACGACCCGAAGGTCATCGGCCTCTACCTGGGCACGCTCGGCCAGGACTGAGTCACCGCTCGAAGCCCGAAGGGGGCGGATGCCACGGCATCCGCCCCCTTCGTCGTCCCCGCTGCATTCCGCCGATCCCCGGTGCCCTGGGGCTCGTCCTGTTCGGGCTCCTCGCCGTCGACGGCCGGCCACCGGCGACGCGTCAGCGGCCGTGCCTGGACCGATGGGCCCTCCGTCGGCCCGTCGGTCCCATCTCCGGCTCGCCAGGGTCCCCGGGCCCGACCGGGCCCGTGGCCCGCACTCCGAGCCCGGGAGCCGCCGTCCGCCGCGACAGGTCGCGAGGCCCGCGGAGTCGATGCCCGCTGGACTCGTCACCTGCGGTGGCCCGCCGCATCGACACCACCGTCGCGCACCGGTCGTCCGGCAGCGTCGTTCGGCAGTCAGTCGTCCTGATCGACAGCGTCGGTTCTGCAGTCCCCCGTTCGACAGCCGTCCATGCGGCTGCCGTCGCGGCTCACGGCAAGCCTGCGCCTTCCGCACCCGGCGCTGAGTCCGGATGCGGCCACTCGACTCGCCGGCCTCTGCGGACCGCGGCACCGAGCGGTATCCGCATGCGCTTCATGCGGGCACGCGAAAGGGCCCCGGCCGAAGCCGGGGCCCTTCGCTGCGTGTCAGCCGATCAGCCGATGCGCGTGATGGTGTTGTCGTCCTCGTACTCGTAGATGCCGATGGTGGCCTCGGTCGGGTCACCGTTCTCGTCGAGGGTGATCGGACCCGACGCACCGTCGAAGTCGATCTGCGAGCCCTCGGCGAGCAGGGCGGCAGCGTCGGCGAACGTGGTCACGGTCTCGCCGTCACCCGAACCGCCCGACACCTGCTGGAGGTACGCACCGATGTCCTCGCCGGCCGTGCTGTTGGCGGCGTAGGCCGCGAGCGCGATCAGCATGAGGGAGTCGTACGACTCCGGTCCGTAGCTGAAGCTGTCGAGGTTGGGGTCGACTCCGAGCAGTCGTTCCTCGAAGTCGGCTTCGAGCATCGGGCCGGGGAGCGTGCCCTTCGCACCGGCGACGAGGCCGGGCGCGAAGTCCGCGCTGTAGTCGGTCAGGTTTCCGTCGACGAAGTACAGCTGGTCGCCGGGGTAGCCCCCGCCGACGAGGGCCGGCACCACGACCTTGGCCTCGTCGAACGTGATGACCGCGACGGCGTCGGGGTTCGCGGCGTTGATCGCCGAGAGCTGCGCGTCGAAGTTCGAGTCACCCGTGTTGAAGAGCTCCTCGGCCACGACCTCGCCGCCGGCTGCCTCGAAGGCCTCCGTCGTCGCAGCCGCGAGACCCGTGCCGTACGGGTCGTTGAGGACCAGGAGGCCGAGCGTCGACGCGCCGTCCTCCGCGATCAGGTTGCCGAGGACCTCGCCCTGGAGGAGGTCGGACGGCGCGGTGCGGAAGTAGAGGCCGTTGTCGTCGTAGTCCGTGAAGTCGGGCGACGTGTTGGCCGGCGAGAAGTGGACGACACCGGCGGAGGTGATCTGGTCGATGACCGTGAACGACACACCCGACGAGGCGGCGCCGATGATCGCCGAGACGTCCTGCGAGAGGAGGTCGGTGACCGAGACGGTGGCGATGTCGGTGGTGGTGTCGCCGGAGTCGCGGTAGACGACCTCGACCTGGATGCCTGCGTCGGCCTCGTTGATCTCCTCGGCGGCGAGTGCGACACCGGCTTCCTCGGGCGGGCCGAGGAAGGCGAGGGTGCCGGACTGCGGCAGGATGGTGCCGACCTTCAGGGTGAGGTCGCGCTCACCAGCCTCGATGGGCAGGGCGTCGCCGGTGTCGGCCGGCTCCTCGGACTCTTCCGGGGTGGTGCCGCCCGTGCTGCACGCGGTGAGGAGGAGGGCGGAAACGCCAGCAATGGCGATGCCCGTCCAAGCCGCGCGAGCCGAGCGCGAGCCGGTGGCCCTCGCGAATACGCTCATGATGCTCCTTGGGACTGAAGGATCGGTACTGAAACAGCGTCTGGCGACGCCGATGTATCGACCGTATTGCCCGCCCACAGTGGAAACAAGATTGCCTCGATCACAACCCGGTAACGCACACGGAATCGTTACCTGAGCGACACTGACGCGCGATTCTCCGCACGATTCCTGCGATTCCGCCACGAAATCCGCCATCGGGCCACGCTTCGGACCGCGACGATCCAGCCCCAGTACGGGGGCCTCGAAGGCGCTCAGACGGGCTCGAGGTTCGCAGCCCGCCGAGCGGCTCGCGCCCCGCGGAGGAGGTCGAAGGTGAGCACGACGAGCGCCAGCCAGACGAGGCCGAACCCGGCCCATCGCTCCGGCGGCATCGGCTCGCCGAGGACGACGACGCCGACGACGAACTGGATGAATGGGGCGAAGTACTGGATGAACCCCATGTAGATCAGCGGGAGGCGTCGCGACGCGGCGGCGAACAGGAGGAGCGGGATCGCGGTCACCGCGCCGGCGGAGAGCAGCAGCACGGTGTGCCATCCGCTCGCGGAGCCGATGGTGAGCCCGGTCGTCGACGCGACGACCACGAGGAGGATCGCCGCGACGGGTGCGAGCCACGCGGTCTCGAGGGTGAGGCCGGAGACCGCGTCGACACGGTGGCCGACCCGCTTCTTGATCAGGCCGTAGAAGCCGAAGCTGAAGGCCAGGACGAGCGCGATCCACGGCATCTGCCCGTACCCGACGGTGAGCACGACCACGGCGACGATCGAGATCCCGACGGCCGTCCACTGCACGGCGTTCAACCGCTCGCGGAGCACGATGACCCCGAGGAACACGGTCACGATCGGGTTGATGAAGTACCCCAGCGCGGCCTCGACGACGTGCCCGGTGAGCGCAGCGTAGACGTACGTGAGCCAGTTCACGAAGATCAGCACGCCGGCCAGGCCCATGATCAGCACCACGCGCCGATCGCGCATGAGCGCGCGGAACGCGCGCCAGGTGCGCGTGACCGCGATCAGGACGGCGCAGAAGACGAGCGAGAGCAGGATGCGCATCGCCACGATCTCGATCGGCCCGCTCGGCGCGAGGGCGATGAAGTAGACGGGGAGGAACCCCCACAGCGCGTAGGCGGAGACGGCGTAGGCGATCCCGGCGCGACTCACGCCGTCTGGCCTGACGCGCGCCGGTGCGCCGGTGGACGGAGCGGATGACACCGTGTCAGCCTACGCGCGACCTCCGACCCGTCGGCGCGCGCCGACTGCCGACCTCCGTCGACATCCCGCCGGGCTCGTCGCGGCCCTGCCGTCGAGGCGAGGACCGGAGACGACGACGCGGCCCGGATGCCAGAGGCATCCGGGCCGCGAGGATGTCGGTGTCGACTAGCGGACGACGACCGCGAGGACGTCGCGGGCCGACAGGACGAGGAAGTCGTCGCCGCCGAACTTCACCTCGGTGCCGCCGTACTTGGAGTAGATCACCTTGTCGCCGACGGCCACGTCGAGCGGGACACGGTTGCCGTTGTCGTCGATCCGGCCCGGGCCGACCGCCACGACCTCGCCCTCCTGGGGCTTCTCCTTGGCGGTGTCGGGGATGACCAGGCCGGAGGCGGTGGTCTGCTCGGCCTCGACCTGCTTGATGACGATTCGATCCTCGAGCGGCTTGATGGAAACCGACACGGTTGACCTCTTTCTTGACGAAGACTGGGGTTAGCAGCCTCTGAGTGAGAGTGCTAAAGGGAGTCTATGGCGGTTCTGGCACTCGTGCAACGTGAGTGCCAGCGGATGCCACGGTGCTAGCGTGTCGGCGTGGAACGCGACGAGCTGGTGAGGCTGCTCTCTACCGACGGGCTCACGCTGCTCGACTCGCTGCCGCCGTACTCCTCCAAGGCCGACGTCGTGAAGACCGTCGCCGACCTCCGCAAGCAGGGCCACGATCCGGGCCTCGTCGCGGCGGTCCTCAGCCAGTCGCGGCTCCGTTCGAAGGCGCGGGCGAAGTTCGGCGAGTTCGCGGACCGCATGCTGTTCACCGAGCCCGGCCTCGAGCAGGCCACCCGGCTGCGCGTCGCGGCGCTGCACGCCGGCCGATTCGCCCGCGCCGGGCTCCGGCACGTGGCCGACCTCGGGTGCGGCATCGGCGGCGACGCGCTCGCCCTCGCCGCGGTCGACCTGGACGTGACCGCGGCCGAGGCCGATGAGGTCACGGCCGCCGTCGCCGCGTTCAACCTCACGCCGTTCCCGAAGGTGCGCGTGCTCCACGCCCGCGCCGAGGACGTCTCGCTCGGCGGCATCGACGCCGCGTGGCTCGACCCCGCACGGCGCACCACCTCGGGCGGCACGACGACGAGGCTCGCCGACGCCGCGGACTACTCCCCTCCGCTCGACTTCGTGTTCGCCCTCGCCGATCGGATGCCGGTCGGCGTGAAGCTCGGACCCGGCACCGACCGCGATCTCGTGCCCGACGGCGCGGAAGCGCAGTGGGTGTCGGTCGACGGCGACGTCGTCGAGCTCGTCGTCTGGACGGGCGCACTCGCCCGTGCAGGCATCGGCCGGGCGGCGCTCGTGATCCGGGGCGACGGCGCGCAGGAGCTCGTCGCATCGTCCGACGCCGAGGACGCCCCCGTCGGCCCCCTCGGCGACTACCTCTACGAGCCCGACGGCGCGGTCATCCGCGCCCGCCTCATCGGCGATCTCGCCCGATCCATGGGCGCGTGGATGCTGAGCGAGGGCATCGCGTACCTGACCGGCGACCGCGAGGTCGACACCCCGTTCGCGAGGGGGTTCCGCGTGATCGAGCGCCTCCCCGCGGACGAGCGCGGCCTTCGGCGGGCGCTGCAGGAGCGCGGCGTGGGCGCGCTCGAGATCAAGAAGCGCGGAGTGGACGTCGATCCGGCCGCCCTCCGGACCCGCCTGAAGCTCAAGGGCGACGTCTCGGCGACCGTCGTGCTCACGCGCGAGGAGGGCCGCCACGTCGCGATCCTCGTCGAGCGGCTCTGAGCGCCGCGGGCGCCCTCAGGCGGTCGAGAGCGCGCCGAAGACGATCGCGTAGTACCCGAGCCAGACGCCGGAGAAGACGAGACCGGTGACGCCGGTCCCGATGCCGACGAACGCGAGGATCCGGCCGTGCTCCTCGCGCCGCAGTCCGAGCACGCCGAAGACGATCGCTGCGACCGACAGCGGGAACATCCAGCCGACGAAGAGCGACGCGACGGCGCCGATCGAGCCGATGACCGCGCCGACCTGGCTGTAGATTCGGCGCTGCTCCTCCTCGTCCTCGTACTCCGCCGCCTCGAGCGGCTCGGGAAGGGGTCGCCCGACGGTGAGGAGCTGGCCGGTCGGGAGCCCGTGCAGCGCCCCCGTGTCGTAGGGGACGTCGAACTCGCGGGCCGGAGCGGACGGCGCGTCGGCCGCCGTCAGGCGCTCGGGATCGGTCGACGCCGGACGCTCCGCAGGACCGTACGGCGGTGGTGTCGTCCCCGGTGCCCCGTCGGTTCCCGGATCGTGTGGTCGCGCCGGACGCTCGTCGGTCATGTGCTCGCCTCAGTAGCCGTAGCCGTAGCCGCTGCCGATCGAGAACAGCATTCCCCACAGGAGGAACGAGAGGAGTGCGAAGCCGATGCCGACGAAGCCGAGGATGAGACCCGTCAGCCACATCCCCTTGGCGACGGGCTCCTTGCGGCGTCCGAGGAAGCCGAGCACGATCGCCGCGGCCGGGACGAAGAGCTGCAGCACGCCGCCGACGAACGGGATGAACACGACCGGTGAGCCGATGACGCCGATGATGCCGGCGATGAGCGAGATCAGGCTGAGCACGGGCGTCGGCCGGGCGGGCGCGGGCGCCGTTCCGGCGGCGCCGTACCCGCCATACCCCCCGTACCCGCCGGCGGGAGGCGCCGGGGCGGGGCCGCCGACGGCACCCGAGGGCGCAGCGTCGAACGGCCCGCCGACGGTCGGCGCGGCCGCGGACGGGGCACCGTACGGCGTCGCCGGCGAGCCGGGGGCCGCGGGCGGTGCCGGCGGTGCGGGCGGTGCCGGCGGCGGAACGGGCGCACCCGGCGGCTCGGGTGCGACCGCAGGCTCGGGGGCCTCCGGCGGCTCCGGCCGCGGCTCCGCAGGCACGGTCGGCTCGACCGGCTCCGCGGGCACGGTCGGCTCGACCGGCTCCGCGGGCACGGTCGGCTCGACCGGCTCTGCGGGCACGGCGGGCTCGGCGGGCTCCACCGGCACCGTCGGTTCCGTCGGCGTCGGCGGTGCCGGCTCCGTCGGCTTGTCCGGGTTGGTGGGATCGCTCATGCCGAGCCCCTTCCGTGCTGCGGGCGGATCAGTTCGTGTACGTGTACGAGCCGCTGCTGATCGCGGCGCCGAGGATCGCGAACCACACGATCGCGATGATGATGCCGACCACCAGCCCGACGTACCCGATGATGAGGCCGGCGATCGCGAGGCCGCGGCCCTGCTCGCCGGTCTTCTTGATCTGGCTCAGCGCGATGTGGCCGGTGATGATGGCGACGAGCGAGATGAAGAACGACGACACCAGCGAGACGATGGCGAGGACGTTGGTCTTCTGCGGCGCCGGGGCGCCGTACGACGGGGTCGCACCGTACGACGGCGCCGGCTGGGCCGGCGGAGCGGGCGGAGGCGGCGGGACGTTCGACGCGTTCGGATCGGGCGTGTTGGGGTCGGTCATGGGTGCGGTTTCCTCTCGTGCAAGCGCGGACCCGGCCATGCTGGCAGCGCCGCGGGGTGCTGTCAACGCTCGCGGCGCGGGTCGTCCGCCCCGCGAACGCGGGGTTTCTTCGCTCACCCTAGCGCGCGGCTCGGACGTCCCGCGCGGGCACAAGTACCCATCGCGGTGAGGGCCCGGATCAGGTCTGGATGTCCGTCACCGGGAGCGTCGAGTCGGCGCCGAACTCCAGCGACGACGGTTCGTGCCCGGCCATGATGAGACGCGCGCCGAGCGCGGCGATCATCGCGCCGTTGTCGGTGCAGAGTGACAGCGGCGGGATGCGCAGCGCGATGCCCGCGGCATCCGCCCTCGCCTCCGCCACCTCGCGGAGCCGCCGGTTGGCGACGACGCCGCCGCCCAGCAGCAGCCGGGGCACGCCGAGGTCGGTGCACGCGGCGATCGCCTTCGAGACGAGCACGTCGACGACCGCCTCGCGGAAGCTCGCGGCGACGTCGGCGAGCGGCACGGGCTCACCCGCCGCCTCGCGCTGCTCCACCCAGCGCGCGACCGCGGTCTTGAGCCCCGAGAACGAGAAGTCGTAGCGATGGCGCTCGAGGTCCTTCGGCCTGGTGAGCCCGCGCGGGAACCGGATCGCGTCGGGGTCTCCGCCGACGGCCGCCCGGTCGATCTCGGGCCCGCCCGGGTACGGCAGCCCGAGCAGCCGCGCGACCTTGTCGAAGGCCTCGCCGGCCGCGTCGTCGATGGTCTCGCCGAGCAGTTCGACGTCGGAGTCCAGGTCGCGGACGAGCAGCAGCGAGGTGTGGCCGCCGGAGACGAGCAGCGCCACGCTCGGCGTCTCGAGCGGGCGGCCGCCGATGAGGTCGGCGCCGACGTGCCCGACGAGGTGGTTCACCGCGTACACGGGCGTCTCGAGCGAGAGCGCGAGCGCCTTCGCGGCCCCGACGCCGACCATGAGCGCGCCCGCGAGGCCCGGCCCGTTCGTCACGGCGACCGCGTCGAGGTCGGCGAGGTCGACGGATGCCTCGTCGAGCGCGGCCCGGATGGTCGGGCCGAGCGCCTCGAGGTGCGCCCTCGCGGCGACCTCGGGCACGACCCCGCCGTAGCGTGCGTGCTCGTCCATCGACGAGGCGATGGCGTTGGCGAGGAGCTCGGTGCCGCGGACGATGCCGATGCCCGTCTCGTCGCACGAGGTCTCGATGCCGAGCACGAGCGGCGCGTCGCGGTTCACTGCGTTCCTCCTGACGGGGCGTCGGCAGGGCGCGTGACCGCCGGCGGCACGTCGAGCCGCATGCTGATCGCATCGACGCCGTCGGGCTGGTAGTAGGCGCGCCGCAGGCCGATCTCGATGAAGCCGAGCGAGGCGTACAGCTGTCGCGCGGTCGAGTTGTCGGCGCGGACCTCGAGGTAGAGTTCGGCCGCGCCGCGTCGGCGGGCCTCGTCGATGAGCGCCTGCATGAGCGCGCGTCCGAGGCCGGCACCGCGATGGGAGGCATCGACCGCGATGGTCTGGATGTCGCCCTGCCCGGATCCGCGCGGCGCGAGCAGCCCGGCGTACGCGACGGGGTCGTCGGGCCGCGAGTCGTCGACGGCGACGAGGTAGTACGCGTGCGTCGACTCCAGCTCGCTCCGCATCGCGGACTCCGGCCAGGCGTCGGTGGTGAACGTGGCTCGCTCGAGCCGCATGATCGCGTCGAGGTCTCCGAGGCCGGCTCGGCGCAGCATGAGGCTCATCGCAGCACCCGCTTGCCGGCCGACGGGGTCACGTCGGGCGCTCGGAGGTAGAGCGCCTCGTCGTCGGCGACGGGGAGGCGCCCGGTCGCGTGGGCCAGTTCGGCGACGAGGCCGAGGGAACCGGCCGAGACGGTGTCGGCGTCGAGTCGGATGCCGCGGGGCGCCGGTACCGCGTCCCGCGGTTCGAGTCGCGGCGGGGCGAGCCGGACGGGCAGGCCGTCCGCGTCGAGGCCGTCGTAGTCGCTCACTGCGGACTCGCGCCTCCGGGCGTCGGTGACGACCTGCAGCGGGCCGGCGCCGCCGGCCGAGTACCAGGCGTGCGCGATCGCGTCGTGGCTCACGACGGGCACGACGGGGCGGCCGATGCCGAGGGCGAAGGCCCGTGCGGCGGCGATCCCCACCCGGAGCCCGGTGAACGGACCGGGTCCCATGCCCGCCGCGACGCCCGAGAGGTCGGACGGGCGCACGCCGACTCGGGCGAGGACGTCGCGGATGCCGTCGCCGATGAGCTCGGCGTGCCGCATGGTGTCGTTCGTGCCCGCCTCGGCGAGGATCCCGCCGTCGAGGTCGACGACGGCGACGCTCGTCCCGGTGGACGTGTCGATCGCGAGAAGCATGGCATCAAGCCTAGATGCGCCCCGCCGAGCGCCCGCCGGGAGCGGGCCGCATCCTCCCGGTCAGTCGTCGAGCTGCGGCTGCACGGCGAACGGCGTGCCGGCCCATCGCGGGCCGTGGCCGAGGAGCTCGACGGTCCTCGGTTCGTCCTCGTCGAGCTCTGCGTCGCGCTCGGCCTCGGCCCCATCGCCATGCTCGTCGACACCGTCGTGGCCGAGGCGTCGGGCGATGACCACCTCGAGCCAGGACTCGCTGACATCGTCGAGCAGGCCGGCGCCCCACTCGACCACGACGACGGAGCGCGCGAAGTCGAGGTCGAGGTCCTCGAGCTCGGCCGCACTGCCGAGGCGGTAGGCGTCGACGTGCACGAGGGGCGCCCGGCCGACGAGGCTCGGGTGGGTCCGCGCGAGCACGAACGTCGGGCTCTGCACCGGTCCGCGGACGCCGAGTCCGTCGCCGATGCCGCGTGTGAGCGTCGTCTTCCCGGCGCCGAGCGGACCGGTGAGCACGACGAGGTCGCCGGCCCGCAACGTGCGACCGAGCTCTCGGCCGAGGGACTCCATGGCCTCGGCGTCGGCGACCGATCGGCGCATCAGGCGCCTCCGACGTGCGTGCGCGGGACGCGCGGGCCGATGCGCGTGACGATCTCGTAGCCGATCGTGTCGGCGGCGTCGCCCCACTCGTCGGCCGACGGGGCGCCGGCGACCGGGTCGCCGAAGAGCACGACCTCGTCGCCGACGGCGACCTCGGCGTCCCCCACGTCGACGAGGAACTGGTCCATCGCGATGCGCCCGGCGATCCGATGTCGAGCGCCGTGGATCACGACCTCCGCTCGCCCGGATGCCTGCCGCGGCACGCCGTCGGCGTAGCCGAGCGGGACGAGCGCGAGCGTCGTCGGGTGCGGAGCGCGCCAGGTGTAGCCGTACGAGGCGCCCGTTCCGGGCTCGACGCGTCGCACGGCGGCGACGCGCCCGCGGAGGGTCATCACGGGCGTCAGGCCGAGCTCCGCGGCGGTCGTGCCGTCGCCGAAGGGCGGTACGCCGTAGATCCCGATGCCGATCCGCACCATGTCCAGGCGCGCCTCGGGCAGGCGCAGGGCCGCGGCCGTGGATGCGAGGTGGCGGATCTCCGGCGAGAGCCCTGCGCGCTCGGCGGCGGCGGCGCCGTCGAGGAACGCGGCGAGCTGCGCGGCGTCCTCGTCGGGCGACGTGTTCGCGAGGTGACTGAAGAGGCCGCGGACCCGCACGCGCCCCTCCGACTCGAGCACCGCCGCGCGCGCGACCACGTCGTCCCAGTCCGCGCGCAGGATGCCGTTCCGGCTGAGGCCCGTGTCGAGCTTGAGGTGCACGTTCGCGACGCGGCGGGCGGACGCCGCGGCATCCGCCATCGCCTCGAGCTGGGCCGCCGATGAGGCGCCCAGGTCGATGTCGTGGGCGATCGCGGCCTCGAAGCGCGCGACCGGGTCGTGCAGCCAGGCGAGGATCGGAGCCTCGATCCCGGCGTCGCGCAGCGCGAGCGCCTCGTCGAGGTCGGCGACGCCGAGGTGGTCCGCTCCCCCGTCGAGCGCGGCGCGGGCGACGTGCGCGGCGCCGTGGCCGTACGCGTCGGCCTTGACGACGGCCATCACGCGGGCGGGAGCGACCGTCGCGGCGAGCGCGGCGACGTTGTCCCGGAGGGCGTCGAGGTCGATGACGGCCTCGCGGAACGGCGAACGGACGTGGCGGGGGTTCACTCGACCTCCTGGTCGGGCTTCGGGGCGGCGAGGGCCTCGCGGGACGTGGCGGCGCGTCCGACTCCGCGCTCGAGCACGACGAACGCGCTCGCGATGCCCGCATCGTGGCTCATCGACAGGTGCACCCGGTCGATCCCGAGCGCCTCGACGTGCGCGGAGAGGGCGCCGGAGAGGGCGAAGTCCGGATTGCCATCGGCGTCCTGCACGATGCGCATGTCGTGCCAGCGGATGACGGCGTGGCCGCCGAGGGCCTTGATCAGTGCCTCCTTGGCGGCGAAGCGGGCGGCCAGCGAGCGCGCGGGACGCTCCCGTTCGCTCTCAGCGAACAGGCGGTCGCGGAGCGCGGGCGTGCGCTCGAGCGATCGCGCGAAGCGCGCGATGTCGACCACGTCGATGCCGATGCCCGCGATCACGCGTCCCTCTCCGACCTCACGGTTCGAGTCTGCCGCACCGGAGGGGCGGGCGGGTGCCGAACGTGCCGACGCCCGCCCGTCGCTCACTCGACCGTGACCGACTTCGCCAGGTTCCGCGGCTGGTCGACATCGAGACCCTTCGCCTGCGAGAGCTCCATCGCGAAGATCTGCAGCGGCACGACCGCGAGCAGCGGTTCGAACAGCGGGGCCGCGAGCGGGATCCGGATCACCTCGTCGGCGAACGGCAGCACCGCGGCATCCCCGGCCTCGGCGATCGCGATGACGCGCGCGCCGCGCGCGCGGATCTCCTGGATGTTCGAGACGACCTTCGGGTGCAGGTTCGCCGAGCCGCGCGGGCTCGGCACCACCACGAACACGGGCTGGCCCGGCTCGATGAGCGCGATCGGGCCGTGCTTCAGCTCGCCCGCGGCGAAGCCCTCGGCGTGGATGTAGGCGAGCTCCTTGAGCTTCAGCGCACCCTCCATCGCGATGGGGTAGCCCACGTGGCGGCCGAGGAAGAGCACCGAGCGGGTGTCGCTCATCCAGTGCGCGAGCTCCCCGACCCGGTCGCCCTGCTCGAGCACGGTACCGATCTTCTCGGGGATGCCCTGGAGCTCTTCGACCTGCTCGGCGAGCTCGGCGTCGGTCAGCGTTCCGCGCACGCGGGCGAGGTGGAGGCCGAACAGGTACAGGGCGGTGATCTGTGCGACGAACGCCTTGGTCGAGGCGACGGCAACCTCGGGACCGGCGTGCGTGTAGACGACCGCGTCGGATTCGCGCGGGATCGTCGCACCCTGCGTGTTGCACACGGAGATCGCCCTCGCGCCCTGCTCGCGCGCGTACTTGACGGCCATCAACGTGTCCATGGTCTCGCCGGACTGGCTGATCGAGACGACGAGCGTGTGCTCGTCGATCACCGGGTCGCGGTAGCGGAACTCGTGGCTGAGCTCGACCTCGACCGGGATGCGCGCCCACTGCTCGATGGCGTACTTCGCGACCATGCCCGCATAGGCGGCGGTACCGCACGCGATGACGGTGATTCGACGGATGTCGCGCAGCTCGTCGTCCCCGAAGCCCTCGAGCTCGGGGATCGCGACGACCCCGTCCACGATCCGTCCGCGGATCGTGTTCGCGACGGCGTCGGGCTGCTCCGACACCTCCTTGCGCATGAACGACGACCAGCCGCCCTTCTCGGCGGCCGACGCGTCCCACGCGACGTCGAACGGCTCGACCTCGACGACGGCGCCATCGAAGTCGGTGACCGTGACACCCTCGGACGTGATCGCCACGATCTGGTCCTGGCCGATCGCGACCGCGCGCTTGGTGTACTCGACGAACGCGGCGACATCCGAGCCCAGGAAGTTCTCGCCGTCGCCGAGGCCGATGACGAGGGGCGAGTTGCGGCGGGCGCCGACGACGAGACCCGGCTGGTTCTTGTGGACGGCCAGCAGCGTGAACGCGCCCTCGAGCTGCGACACGGTTCGACGGAACGCCTCGCGCAGCTCACCGGTCTCTCCGTACAGCTTCCCGAGGAGAACGGCGGCGACCTCCGTGTCCGTCTCGGACTCGAACATGAAGCCCTCGGCGAGCAGGCCGTCCTTGAGCTCCGCGAAGTTCTCGATGATGCCGTTGTGGATGAGCGCCAGCTTGCCCTCGTCCCCGAGGTGGGGATGCGCGTTGCGGTCGGTGGGTCCGCCGTGGGTCGCCCAGCGCGTGTGCCCGATGCCCGTGCCGCCGGAGCGGATCGGGTGACGTTCGAGCTCGTCGGCGAGCACTTGGAGCTTGCCGGCGCGCTTGGCCGTCTCGATGTCGCCCTCGCCGTCGACGACGGCGACGCCGGCCGAGTCGTAGCCACGGTATTCGAGGCGGCGAAGGCCACCCATGAGGACGTCGAGGCTGTTCCGCTCACCGACGTATCCGACGATTCCACACATGGGCTCGATTGTATCCGCGCGCGCCTGAGGGTCTGCCCCATCGCTCGACTGCCTGGACGGGGCCGCTCCGCGGGCCGCGCCACGTGCGCACTAGACTGTGCCGGTGCCCGATCCGCAGAGCCCGTCGACGCACACGCCGCAGATCTCCCCGTTCGTCGAACTCGACCGAGCCACGTGGGCGGCGCTCGCGCCGTCCATGCCGTCACCCCTCCGCGAGACCGAGATCGTGCAGCTCCGCGGGCTCGGGGAGCCGCTCGACCCTCTCGAGGTGTCCGAGGTCTACCTGCCGCTCAGCCGGCTGCTGAACCTCTACGTCGGCGGCACCAAGGCGCTGCACGAGGTCACGAGCACGTTCCTCCGCGAGCGCTTCGAGTCGACGCCGTTCGTCATCGGGGTCGCCGGCTCGGTCGCGGTCGGCAAGTCGACGATCGCGCGCCTGCTGCGCGAGCTGCTCGCCCGCTGGGAGCACACGCCGCGCGTCGAGCTCGTGACGACCGACGGCTTCCTCTTCCCGAACGCCGAGCTCGAGCGCCGCGGGCTCATGGCGCGCAAGGGCTTCCCCGAGTCCTACGACCGGCGGGCCCTGCTCCGGTTCGTGAGCGACGTGAAGGCCGGCGCACCGGAGGTGCGTTCCCCGTTCTACTCGCATCTCGCCTACGACATCGTCCCCGACGCCCAGATCACCGTGCGGCGGCCCGACGTGCTCATCATCGAAGGGCTCAACGTCCTCCAGCCGCCCGGGCCCGGGCACCGCCTCGCGGTGAGCGACCTGTTCGACTTCACGATCTACGTCGACGCGCGCACGCGCGACATCGCACGGTGGTACGAGGAGCGCTTCCTGAAGCTCCAGCGCGGCGCGTTCTCGAACCCGCGCTCCTACTTCCACCGCTACGCGAGCCTCACCGAGGACGAGGCGCGGTCGCGTGCCCGCTCGATCTGGCAGTCGATCAACGAACCGAACCTGCTGCAGAACATCCGGCCGACGCGCTCGCGCGCCTCCCTCGTGCTGCGGAAGGACGCCGACCACGCGGTCTCGAGCGTCCTGCTCCGCAAGCTCTGACTCGCGGGCGCCGACCGGCCCCGGCCGAATCGGCGACGACCGGCCGACGGTTGCCGCGAGCCCGCGTCAGCGGGAGAGACGCTCCCGCACGACCTCGGCGAGCTGGCTCGCATGCGCGTCGGCGTCGGCCTGGTCTGCGGCCTCGACCATGACGCGCACCATCGGCTCGGTCCCCGACGGTCGGAGGAGCACGCGGCCGGTGTCGCCCAACTCGGCCTCGACCTCGCGCACCGCCTCGGCGATGACCTCGTCGTCGGCCAGGCCGTGGTGGTCGACGTCGCGCACGTTCACGAGCACCTGCGGGTACACGGTCATGACCGAGGCGAGCTCGGCGAGCGTCTTGCCCGTGCGGGCCATCTCGGCCGCGAGGTGCAGCCCGGTGAGCACGCCGTCGCCCGTGGTGGCGAACTCGGTCATGATGACGTGCCCGGACTGCTCGCCGCCGAGGGCGTAGCCGCCCGCGCCGAGCGCCTCGAGCACGTACCGGTCGCCGACCTTCGTCTCGATCACACGGATGCCGCGATCTGCCATCGCGCGCTTCAGCCCGAGGTTGGACATCACGGTGACCACGAGAGTGTCGTCGGTGAGCATCCCGCGTTCGTGCATCGAGACGGCGAGGATCGCCATGATCCGATCGCCGTCGATCACGTTGCCGTCGGCGTCGACCGCGAGGCATCGGTCGGCGTCGCCGTCGTGCGCGATGCCGATGTCGGCGCCATGATCGAGCACCGCCTGCCGGACGAAATCGAGGTGCGTCGAGCCGACACCGTCGTTGATGTTCATGCCGTCGGGGTCGGCGCCGATCACGACCACCTCCGCGCCGGCGTCGCGGAAGGTCTCGGGCGACACACCGGCGGCGGCGCCGTGCGCGCAGTCGAGGACGACCTTCAGCTCGTCGAGCCGAGCGGGGAGGGTCCCGAGCAGGTGGACGACGTAGCGGTCCTCCGCGTCGGCGAAGCGGCGGATCCGACCGACGCCGCCACCGGTCGGCGCCAGCTTCTGCTTGCCGAGGTAGGACTCGATGCGGTCCTCGACCTCGTCCGGGAGCTTCGTGCCGCCGAACGAGAAGAACTTGATCCCGTTGTCGGGAGCCGGGTTGTGCGAGGCCGAGATCATCACGCCGAAGTCGGCGCCGATGCTGTCGATCAGGAACGCCGTCGCGGGCGTCGGGATGACTCCGGCGTCGAGGACGTCGACGCCGGAACTGGCGAGACCCGCCGAGACGGCGGCGGTCAGGAACTCACCGGACACGCGGGGGTCGCGTGCCACGATCGCGACCGGCCGACGACCGGCGGCACGCAGTTCGTCGGCGTGACGCCCCTGCGTGAGGACGGCGGCAGCCGCCTGGGCGAGGCCCAGGGCCAGGTCAGCCGTGAGTTCACGGTTGGCCAGGCCCCGGACCCCGTCGGTTCCGAAGAGCCGAGGCATGCGAGAGACTCGATCTCGCGCTTAGCGCTTCGAGAACTGGGGCGCCTTGCGGGCCTTCTTGAGACCGGCCTTCTTGCGCTCGATGACGCGAGCGTCACGCGTGAGGAAGCCGGCCTTCTTGAGGGTCGCGCGGTTGTTCTCGCGGTCGATCTCGTTGAGCGCACGCGCGATCGCGAGGCGGAGCGCACCGGCCTGGCCCGAGGGGCCGCCGCCGGTGATGCGCGCGATCACGTCGTACGAGCCCGAGAGCTCGAGCACGGTGAACGGGTCGGTGATGAGCTGCTGGTGGAGCTTGTTCGGGAAGTAGTCCGCGAACTCACGGCCGTTGACCGTGATGGCGCCCGCACCGGGAACCACGCGCACGCGCGCGATGGCCTGCTTGCGGCGGCCGACGGCCGCGCCCGAGACGTTCAGCACGGGACGCGCCGCGGGGGCGGCGGCCGGAGCCGACTCGGTGGTGTAGCTCTCAGGAGCCTGGTCGATCTGGTCTGCGATCTTCGCCATGGTGGTGTCTGAGTCCTTTTTCGCTCGGCGCCGGGCTTACTGGGCGACCTGGGTGAGGGTGTACGGCTTCGGCTGCTGGGCCGCGTGCGGGTGCTCCGGGCCGGCGTAGACCTTCAGCTTCTTGATCTGGGCGCGGCCGAGCGAGTTCTTCGGCAGCATGCCGCGGATCGCCTTCTCCACGGCGCGGACCGGGTTCTTCTCGAGGAGCTCGGCGTAGCCGACGGCCTTCAGGCCGCCCGGGTAGCCGGAGTGGCGGTACGCCTTCTTCTGCTCGAGCTTCTGGCCGGTGAGGGCCACCTTGCCGGCGTTGACGATGATGACGAAGTCACCGGTGTCGATGTGGTTGGCGAAGATCGCCTTGTGCTTGCCTCGGAGGATCGAGGCGGCGTGGCTCGCGAGGCGGCCGAGCACGATGTCGGTGGCGTCGATGACGACCCAGTCGCGCTGGATCTCGTTCGCCTTCGGGGTGTAGGTGCGCGTCACAGTAGTGCTGCTTTCTGATCGAGTGAGGGGTTCGTGAATCCCGCTCCGGTGGGGGTTCTCCCGCGATGCGGGTGGAACGCTCCGGTGGAGGGCTCAACATCGGGCACCGACGCAGTCGACGGCACCAAAGGGAAATCTTAGCCGACGACGCCGTCCACGTGCAATTCCCGACGCGCACGGGTCTGCTCCGCGCGAGCGGCGAGCTCCTCGTCGACCGGGTATCCGACCTCGGTGAGCGTGAGTCCCCTGGCGGGGAGGACCTTGAACGCGCTCGTGCGCTCTCGCGCCTGCATCAGTGCCGACGGCCCGGAGACATCCAGCCGCCCTTCGCCCACCGCGACGCACGCCCCGACGAGCGCACGCACCATCGAGTGGCAGAACGCGTCGGCCTGCAGGGCGGCGACGAGCACGCCGTCGGCCTCGCGGCGCCACCGGTACGACTGGAGCGTGCGGATCGTCGTCGCCTCCTCCCGCGGCTTGCAGAACGCCGCGAAGTCGCCGAGGCCGAGCAGCGTCTGGGCGGCCACGTCCATCGACTCCGCGTCGAGGGACCGCGGATACCAGACGGTGCGGTGCCGCTGCAGCGGGTCGTGCTCGGCCCCGAGGTCGGCGATCCGGTAGGCGTAGCGACGCCAGACCGCGGAGAACCGCGCGTCGAACCCGTCGGGCGCCCGTCGTGCGTCGCGGACGACGAGGTCGTCGTCGGAGCTGCCCAGGATGCCGGTGAGCCGGCGCACCAGGACGCCGTACGGGTCCGCGGCGGACCCGTCCGCCGATGCGGCGCGCTTCGGACGCGTCACGGCCTCGAACGCCTCGTGATCGACGTCGATGTGGGCCACCTGTCCGGTCGCGTGCACGCCGGCATCGGTGCGACCGGCCACGACGAGTCGCGGAGTGGCGCCCTCACGTCGGAAGAGCGTCGCAAGCGCCGCCTCGAGCACGCCCTGCACCGTGCGCAGCGAGGGCTGCCGGCTCCATCCCGCGAATCCCGTGCCCTGGTAGGCGAGGTCGAGCCGGATCCGCAGCGTCATCCGTGTGCTCCCACGCAGCCAAGCCTACGGTGCGTGCGGTCGCGTGACGCGAACGCACGGAGCCCCCGCAGCGATCGCTGCGGGGGCTCCGGGTGCGTGGTGCGCGGGGCTACTTCGCCTCGGCGGCCTCGGTCTCCTCTGCGGGAGCCTCGGCCGACTCCTCCGACGCCTCGGCGCCGGCGGCCTCGTCGACCGCGGCCTCGGCCTCGGTCACCTCGGCCTCGGGCGTCTCGGCCGGGGCCTCGTCGGCGGGCGCCTCGGCGGCGGCCGGCTTCGCGGCGCGCTGCTTCGGCTCGACCGGGTCGAGGACGAGCTCGATGACGGCCATCGGGGCGTTGTCGCCCTTGCGGTTGCCGATCTTGGTGATGCGGGTGTAGCCGCCCTCACGGTCGGCGACCTGCGGCGCGATGACCGCGAACAGCTCGTGGACGACCGACTTGTCGCCGATCACGGCGAGCACGCGACGGCGCGCGTGCAGGTCGCCGCGCTTGGCGAAGGTCACCAGGCGCTCGGCGAACGGACGGAGGCGCTTGGCCTTGGTCTCGGTCGTGGTGATCCGCTTGTGCGTGAACAGCGCAGCGGCGAGGTTCGCGAGCAGCAGGCGCTCGTGCGCGGGTCCGCCTCCGAGGCGGGGGCCCTTCGTGGGCTTCGGCATGGTTCGTTATCTCCAGTGGTGTGGGGTTGGTGCGGCCCGTGGCCTGCTAGTTCTCGTCGTCGAAGCCCGTGTAGAAGTGGGCGCCGTCGAAGCCGGGGACCGAGTCCTTGAGCGAGAGGCCCATCTCGGTGAGCTTGTCCTTGACCTCGTCGACCGACTTCTGGCCGAAGTTGCGGATGTTCATCAGCTGCGACTCCGACAGGGCCACGAGCTCGGACACCGTGTTGATGCCCTCGCGCTTCAGGCAGTTGTACGAGCGGACCGACAGGTCGAGGTCCTCGATCGGGATCGACAGCTCGCTCGAGAGCACGGCGTCGACCGGCGCGGGGCCGATCTCGATGCCCTCGGCGGCGCTGTTGAGCTCGCGGGCGAGGCCGAAGAGCTCGACGAGCGTGCGGCCCGCCGACGCGATGGCGTCGCGCGGCGAGATCGCGGGCTTGGACTCGACGTCGACCACGAGGCGGTCGAAGTCGGTGCGCTCACCGGCACGGGTCGCCTCGACGCGGTAGGTCACCTTCAGGACCGGCGAGTAGATCGAGTCGACCGGGATCTGGCCCGCCTCGGAGTACTCGTTGCGGTTCTGGCTGGCCGAGACGTAGCCGCGGCCGCGCTCGATGGTGAGCTCGAGCTCGAACTTCGCCGAGTCGTTGAGGGTCGCGATGACCAGCTCGGGGTTGTGCACCTCGACGCCCGCCGGAGCGGAGATGTCGGCGGCGGTGACCTCACCGGAACCCTGCTTGCGCAGGTACGCCGTGATCGGCTCGTCGTGCTCGCTGGAGACGACCAGGTTCTTGATGTTGAGGATGATCTCGGTGACATCCTCCTTCACGCCCGGGACGGTCGAGAACTCGTGGAGCACGCCGTCGATGCGGATGCTCGTCACGGCGGCGCCGGGGATCGAGGAGAGGAGGGTGCGACGGAGCGAGTTCCCCAGGGTGTAACCGAAGCCCGGCTCGAGGGGCTCGATCACGAAACGCGAACGGAACTCCGAGATGTTCTCTTCGGTGAGCGTCGGACGCTGTGCGATCAGCACGGTGTGATTCCTTTCGGCAGGGTGTCCGCTATATGACACCTGCGAGTTCGAGGATCTTGAGTTGTAGAGAGAACGGGAACCCGCCGACCGGAGGGCGCGCGCGAGGCGGCGCCCTCCGATCGACGGCTCGAAGAACTAGACGCGGCGGCGCTTCGGCGGGCGGCAGCCGTTGTGCGCCTGGGGCGTCACGTCGTTGATGCTGCCGACCTCGAGGCCCGCGGCCTGGAGCGAGCGGATCGCGGTCTCACGTCCCGAGCCCGGGCCCTTGACGAAGACGTCGACCTTCTTCATGCCGTGCTCCTGCGCCTGGCGGGCGGCCGACTCGGCGGCGAGCTGTGCGGCGAACGGGGTCGACTTGCGCGAGCCCTTGAAGCCGACGCCACCGGAGGAGGCCCAGCTGATCACGGCACCGTTCGTGTCGGTGATCGACACGATGGTGTTGTTGAACGTCGACTTGATGTGGGCCTGGCCCACGGCGATGTTCTTCTTTTCCTTCTTGCGCGGCTTGCGAGTCGCCGCCTTGGGTGCTGCCATTGTCGAAATCTCCTAGATCTTGGCGCGAGCGGTTACTTGCGGCCGGGCTTCTTCTTGCCGGCGACGGTGCGCTTCGGTCCCTTGCGGGTACGAGCGTTGGTCTTGGTGCGCTGACCACGGACCGGAAGACCGCGGCGGTGGCGGATGCCCTCGTAGGAGCCGATCTCGACCTTGCGGCGGATGTCGGCGGCGACCTCGCGGCGGAGGTCGCCCTCGACCTTGTAGGTCCCCTCGATGTGGTCGCGGAGCGCGACGAGCTGCTCGTCGCTGAGGTCCTTGACGCGGATGTTCCCGTCGATGCCGGTCGCCGCGAGCGTCTCCAGCGCGCGGGTACGGCCGACGCCGTAGATGTAGGTCAGTGCGATCTCCACGCGCTTCTCGCGCGGGATGTCGACTCCTGCCAGACGTGCCATGGTGGCTTCTCCTGTTGGATGTGTCGGAGGTGTGGAGCACTCCCGGTGCCTCGGCCTCCGTCCGAGGGTGTCCCCCGCGCCTCAGCGCGGGTTCGTGGGTGTGCCGGTATCGAGTTGCGTCGGCGCGGGACTAGCCCTGGCGCTGCTTGTGGCGCGGGTTCTCGCAGATCACCATGACGCGGCCGTGGCGGCGGATGACCTTGCACTTGTCGCAGATGCGCTTGACGCTGGGGTTGACCTTCACAGTCGTTGTTCCTTTTTCTCGCTGTCCTCGTACCCGCGGGATGCCACGGGTCGTTACTTTCCGAACAGCCCTTACTTGTAGCGGTAGACGATGCGGCCGCGCGTCAGGTCGTACGGGCTCAGCTCCACGATCACGCGGTCCTCGGGGAGGATGCGGATGTAGTGCTGGCGCATCTTTCCGGAGATGTGGGCGAGCACCTTGTGCCCGTTGGTCAGCTCCACCCGGAACATCGCGTTCGGGAGTGCCTCGATGACCGAGCCTTCGATCTCGATGACGCCGTCTTTCTTGGCCATAGCCTCACTATCGCTTGGGGTTTGGGTTGTCGGTCGTGCGATGATGATGCACGACCCCGGCAGGACCCATCGGGCATGCCGAAGCAGGTGTGCAGAACACCAAGGATCAACTATAGGCGAATCGGTCGCGATTCGCCACTCGGGCCGCGTGTCAGCTTGCGGTGCGGCGCTCGACGACCTCGACGAGGCGGTCGTGGAGCGGATGCCCCGGCTCGATCCCGCACACCTCGCGCACGAACGTCGGCGCGGCATCCGTCGCCAGGCGCTCCTGGAGCTCGACGCTCTCCGGGTCGGCCGGCACGTCGAAGCCCAGCGCCGCTTCCACGGCGGCGAGCAGCGCGTCGACCGGGAGCCCCCGCTCGGCCAGCTCGGCCGCGGGCGCGATGAACCGCTCGCGCCGCGAGAGCTTCCGAAGCGGCTGGCGGCCCACCCGCTCCACCGTGTCCGGGAGCGCCTCGTTGCGGAAGCGCCCCAGGATGACCTCCCGGTACTCGGCCATCTCGCCCGCACCGAAGCCGTGCTTGGCCACGATCAGGGCGGACGTCTCGTGCAGCACGCGCTCGACGCGGTCGGCGACCGACGCATCGGCGAGGGCCTCGGCGATCCGCTCGTGTCCGGCGAGGAACCCGAAGTACGCGGTCGACGCGTGCCCCGTGTTGACCGTGAACAGCTTCCGCTCGATGTACGGCCCGAGCCGATCGACGAAGTGCGCACCCGGGATCACGGGCGGCGCATCGCCGAACGGCGGCTCCTCGATCGCCCATTCCGAGAACGTCTCGACGGTCACGTCGAGGCCGGCTCCCTCCGGCTGGCCCGGCACGATGCGATCGACGGCGGTGTTCGCGAAGACCGCGCGCCGCTCGAGCTCGAGCCACTCGTCCGGTCCGGCGAGGTGGCGGGTCTCCTCGCGCAGCATGCTCGTCGCGTCGATCGCGTTCTCGCACGCCATGACCGCCAGCGGCGGGGCGTCGGGCGCACGGTCGCGCAACGCCTGCACCACGTGCGGCGCGATGAAGCGCAGGATGTTCGGCCCGACGGCCGTGGTGAGCACGTCGGCGTCGGCGAGCTCGGCGGCCAGGGCCGCGGCATCCGTCTGGCTGTTGACCGCCCGATAGCGGTCGACGACGAGGTCGCGCGCGCCGACTCCGACCTCGTGCACGGTGTAGTGGTCGGATGCCGCGAGCGCATCGATCAGCTCGGCGTTCACGTCGGCGAAGACGAGCTCGTACCCGGCGTCGTGGAGCAGCAGCCCGATGAAGCCGCGGCCGATGTTGCCGGCGCCGAAGTGGACGGCCTTCACGAGTCGTTCACCTCGTCGAGGAGCGCGACGAGCTCGTCGGAGGATCCCGCGGCGAGGAGCTTGCCGACCTCGTCCTCGTCGGAGAAGATCATCGCGATCTTCGAGAGGATCTCGAGGTGCTCGTCGCCGATACCGGCGATGCCGACCACGAACCGCGCCTCCTCGCCGCCCCAGTCGACGGGTTCGTCGTAGCGGATGAAGGAGAGCGCGGAGCGGAGGATCTGGTCCTTCGCGTCGTTCGTGCCGTGCGGGATGGCGAGCCAGTTGCCCATGTACGTCGAGACGCTGCCCTCGCGCTCGAGCATCGAGTCGACGTACTCCGGGCGCACCGCCCCCGCCTCGACGAGGATCGCACCGGCGGCCCGGATGGCCTCGTCGCGGGTCGCCGAGCCGGGGGCCAGGCGGACGTCGCCGGGCGAAAGGATCTGGTCGGTCATGGGTGGCTCCTTCTTCCTCAGGGCTTCGTGGTTCGTGGTCGGGAGGCGTGATGCCCGTGCGCGGCGCACGAGCCGCGGGCCGGATGACGCGACCGCCCGAGCCGCGACCGCCACACGGGGGTGGGGCCGCGCCTCGGGCGTCGCGTCATCCGTCGGGTGGGGTCGTCAGCGGACGCCCTCCGACTCGAGGAGGTTCACGATCTCGTCGTACTTCGGCGAGTTCATGAAGTTCTCGACGGACACGTGCAGGGCGCTCGGCGACTGCAGCTTCGCCCGCTCGGTGAGGTCCTGGTGGGTGATGACCAGGTCGACGTCGTCGCGCAGGTTCGCGATCGCCTTGTTGGTGACCGTGACGCTGTCGATGCCCGCCTTCTTGATCTTGTTCCTCAGGACGGTCGCGCCCATCGCGCTCGAACCCATGCCCGCGTCGCAGGCGAAGATGATCGAGTGGATCGGCTTGTGCTCGAACGCCGCCTGCTCGCCCTCGGCGATGAGGCCGCCGCCGGCCGCGACGCCCTCGGCCTGGAGGCCGGAGAGCACGCCCGAATCCTTGCCCTTGTTGGCCTGGGTCTGCGCGATCGCCGCCGAGAGGTCGCCGGCGTTCTCCTTCTCGAGGTCGCGCTTGCGGCTCGCCCGGAGGATGATCGCGGAGATCACGAACGAGACCGTCGCCGCGAGGACCACCGAGAGGATGACGCCGACGTAGCTGTCGGAGGCGGTCTGGATGAGCACCGCGAAGATGCTGCCCGGCGCCGCGGGGGCGCGGAGGCCGCTCGAGAACAGGACGTTCGTCGCCACGCCCGTCATGCCTCCCGCGATGGCCGCGATGACGAGCAGCGGCTTCATCAGCACGTACGGGAAGTAGATCTCGTGGATGCCACCCAGGAACTGGATGATGATCGCGCCAGGGGCGCTCGCACGGGCGAGGCCGACACCGAAGATCGCGAATGCGAGCAGGATGCCGAGGCCGGGGCCGGGGTTCGCCTCGATGAGGAACAGGATCGACTTGCCCGTCTCCTCCGACTGCTGCACGCCGAGCGGCGTGAACACGCCGTGGTTGATGGCGTTGTTCAGGAAGAGGATCTTGCCGGGCTCGACGAGGATCGACACGAGGGGCAGCAGGCCCGCGAGGACCAGCCAGTTCACCGCAGCCTCGAGGCCGTTGCTCACGGCCTCGACGGCCGGCGCGAACGCGTAGAAGCCGACCAGGGCGAGCAGCATGGCGACGATGCCGGCGGAGAAGTTGTTGACCAGCATCTCGAAGCCGGCCTTGATCTTGCCCTCCCACAGGCGGTCGATCTGCTTCATGATCCACGCCGCGAGCGGCCCCATGATCATGGCGCCGATGAACATCGGGATACCCGCGCCGACGATGACGCCGACGGTCGCGATGGTGCCGACCACGCCTCCGCGGGTGTCGTAGACCATGCGGCCGCCCATGTTCGCGATGAGCAGCGGCAGCAGGTAGGTGATCATCGGGCCGACGAGGCCGATGTTCTCCGTGCCGTCGGGGCTCGGGAACCCGCCGATCTCGGGGATCGGGAACGGTCCGACCTGAATGAAGAGCGCGGTGATGAAGCCCCAGGCGATGAATGCCGCGATGTTCGGCATGATCATGCCGCTGAGGAAGGTTCCGAATCGCTGGACGGCGACCCGGGCTCCTCCCGGTCGCTTCGCCTCAGCTGACGTCGTCGTCATGATGCCTCCAGTGCTGGGTCACGGCACGGTCGTGCCGGTGGGGGTGGGTGCGGATTCGGCGGCCTCTTTCGCCGCCTGCTTCGCCTCGACCGCTCCCTCCGCGGCCAAGGCTGCCCGGGCGATGCGCTCGGCATCCTCCCGGGTGTACCGCGCGAGGGAGGCGCGGACGTCTGCGAGTGCCGATGGCGACATCGACAGGGTGGTGGCGCCGAGTCCCACGAGGACCACGGCGAGGAGCGGGTCGGCGGCGGCCTCGCCGCAGATCCCGACGGGCCTGCCGAGCCGTCCGCCGGCGGCGCCGACCTCGGCGACCAGCCGCAGCACGGCGGGCGCCCACGGGTCCTGCAGGTTCGCGACCGTGCCGAGCAGCCGGTCGGCGGCCATCGTGTACTGGGTGAGGTCGTTGGTGCCGATCGATGCGAAGTCGGCGACCTCGAGCACCCGGTCGGCGATCAGCGCCGCCGAGGGCGTCTCGACCATGACCCCGGAGGTCTTGAGTCCCAGCTCATGGCAGAGCTCCGTGAAGTACCGGGTCTCATCGACCGTCGCGATCATCGGGGCCATGACCCAGAGGTCGGCGTCGGTCGCGGCGTCGGCCGCGGCGAGCGCGGTGAGCTGCTCGCGCAGGATGACCTCGGCGTGCCGCAGCGCCCGGATGCCGCGGAGTCCGAGTGCCGGGTTCTCCTCCTCGGCGTCGTTGAGGAACGACAGCGGCTTGTCCGCGCCGGCGTCGAGCACCCGCACGACGACCTTCTTGCCGGCGAACGCCGACAGCATGCGCGTGTACTGGTCCTGCTGCTCGCTCACGCTCGGCGCGCGGTCGGAGTCCAGGAACAGGAACTCGGTGCGGAAGAGCCCGACGCCCTCGGCGCCGAGTTCGATCGCGCCGGCCGCGCCGTCGGCCGAGCCGAGGTTCGCGAGCAGCGGCACGGCCGTGCCGTCGGCGAGTGCGCCCGGCGTGACCGGCGCGGCGGCACGCGCAGCGCGCTCCGCGATGCGCTCCTTCGCCGCTGCGACGGCGTCCGGCGCGGGCGAGGAGACGACGAGGTCGTTCTCGGCGTCGACGATCACGGTGTCGCCGTCGGCGAGGCTCGCGGCATCCGCTGCGCCCACCACCGCCACGATGGACTTCTCACGAGCGAGGATCGCGGTGTGCGAGGTGGGGCCGCCGTCGATCGTGATGAGCCCGAGCACCTGCGTGAGGTCGAGGAGCGCCGTGTCGGCCGGCGCGAGGTCGCGGGCGACGAGCACGAACGGATGGCCCGGATTGGGCACGCCCGGCGCGGGCACCTTCAGCAGGTGCGCCACCACGCGCTGCGACACGTCGTCGAGGTCGGCGGCGCGCTCGCCCATGTAGCCGCCCATCGACGTCAGCAGGTCACGGAACGCGGCGAACGCCTCGAACACGGCGCGCTCGGCGGTCTTGCCGTCGGCCAGCCGCTTCACGACGTCGTCCATGAGCGTCGGGTCCTCGGCCATCATGGCCTGCGCCTCGAGCACGTCCTGCGCGGCACCGCCCGCCTGAGCGCCCTTGCGCTGCAGGTCGTCCGCGACGACCGAGACCGACGCGCGGGCTCGCTCCTCCTCGCGGGCCGGGTCCAGGTGGCTCGGTCGATCCACCGGTTCCGGCAGCCGCTCGGACATCCGTACGACCGGTCCGACGGCCACACCCTGGCCGATGCCGGTGCCTCTGAACTCCATCATTCGCCCTCCCCATTCGGTTCGATCGAGGACGGACGCTGCAGGCTACTCGTCGTGATCGGTGCTGAGCAGCTCGACGAGCTCGTCGAGCACGCGCTGCTCGTCGCCGCCGTCGACGGCCACGGTGACCTCGTCGCCGTGGTCGATGCCCTGCGCGATGACGGCCAGGATGCTCGCCGCGTTGACGGGAGCGCCTCCCGCCTTCGCGATCGTGACGCTCGCCCCGGATGCAGCGGCGGCCTGCGTGAACAGCTTCGCCGGCCTGGCGTGCAGTCCGTGACTCGATCCGACTCGAACAGTGCGTTCCACCATGTCTCCGGCCTCCGTCGCTGGCGTCCGTTCCCGTGTTCACCATAGACCCGTGCGTGCGCGGAGGGAACGGGCTTGCGCGGCGTGGGCGTGTTCATGCTCGGGCTCCGATGATCGCGATCGCGAGGTCGAGCGCTGCGTCGCCGTCGAGCGCGCGGGTCTCGCCGGGCAGCACGGCGACGGGCACGGATGCCGCGGTCGCCAGTTGCTCGAGTGCGTCGAGCCTCGGCACGAGGTGCACGCCCACGAGCAGCGCGTCGGCGCCGTCGAGCGCATCGGCGAGGGTCTGCTCGCCGGCAGCCCGGACGTCGGCGGCGATGCCGCGCGCCTCGGCGGCCCGGCGGATGCGCAGCGCGGCGAAGGTGCTCGACGCACCCGCCCCGCACACCACGACGATCCGCATCATCGGCCTCCTCGCCGAGCCTTGCCCGGTCCTCTTCGATCGGTCACGGCGGGAAGCCGCGAACATGCCGAGTCTGCTCCCGAGCGGCCCGGTGCCGCCAACAGATCCGCTTCCGCACCCCCGGAAGATGCGTCGCATCCGCTCCCCCGGCCGCCCGGCAGGTGGTTGACTGGGCTGCACCCGCCCGACGAACGTGCGCGCCGCGGCGGAGAGGATTCGGAGCGGGGCTGAAGGTGTCGGACAACTGGGAGCGTCTGGTCGAGGTCCTCGCCGACGACGGCGCCCCGGTCACGGCCGCCCGACTCGCCGACCGGCTCGGAGTCTCCGCCCGCACCGTCCGCTCCTACGTCGCGCAGGCGAATCGCACGGGCGAGATGGTCGTCGAGTCCGGACCCGACGGCTACCGCCTGGACCGCACCGCCTGGGCTCGGGTCCTCCACGCCCGCTCGGACGCCGAGGCCACGGCCACGCCCGACGGCCGGCGTGCCCGCCTCATCCGCGACCTCGTCGACGCCCGCGACGGACTCGACGTGCACGACGTCGCCTCCGAGGCGCACGTGAGCGAGTCGACGGTGGAGGCGGACCTCGGGCGCGTCCGCGCACGCCTCCAGAACACCGGCCTCGCGCTCGTGCGCGACGGCAGCAGGGTCCGGATCGCGGGCCCCGAGACGGCGATGCGCCGGCTCCTCGGATCGCTCGTGCGCGAGGAGGGACGACGAGGCATCCGCGACCTGTCGTCGCTGCGCGCCGGGTTCCCGTCCATGGAGGGCTTCCGCTCCTCGCTCGTCTCGGGTCTCCGCGAGGCCGGGTACGCTCCGAACGAGTACGCGCTCGACGACGTGCTGCTGCACGTCGCGATCGCGCTCGATCGGGTCGGTCGGGATCGCGTGCTCGTCGAAGCGGAGGACGCCGCGACATCCGCGACCGCCCCCGCCGCATCGGGGGCACCCGACGCCGGAGCGGAGGACGGAGCCGCCGCCACCGCCGCCTCGGCGCCCGCGGCGCTCTCCGTGCTCCTCGACCGCCTCGTGCGCGCGGAGTTCGACGTGCGCCTCCCGCCCGCGGAGCTCGAGCACCTCGCACGGCTCGTCGGCACGCGCGTCGCGACGTCCCAGCAGGGCCCCGCCCGCGAGGCGGTCGTCCGCGAGATCGTCGCGCGCATCTCGCGGGAGTGGCTCGTCGAACTCGGCGACGACCGGTTCATCGAGCGCCTCGCCCTGCACGTCGAGAACCTGGCCGCCCGGGCCGCCGAACAGAGCTACTCGCGCAACCCGCTCACCGCCTCCATCAAGTCCGCGTACCCGCTGATCTACGACCTCGCGGTCTACCTCGCCAGCGAGCTCGCCCGGCTCGAGGGCATCACGGTGAACGACGACGAGATCGCGTACCTCGCGATGCACCTCGGCGCACAGCTCGAGCGCACCCGGTCGCGGGGCGACGTCGTCCGCGTGGCCGTCGACGTCCCCGAGTACCACGACGCCCGCGAGCTGCTCGTGGAGCGCCTGCGGAACGCCCTGGGCGACGAGGTCGACCTGGTCGACGACGAACCCGACGAGGCCGACCTCGTGGTCGCTGTGCTCCCGCCGGACTCGCCGATGCCCGCCGTCATCACGGTCGCGCCCTTCCCGACGGACGACGACGTCGATCGGGTGCGCGCGGAGGTCGCGCGTCTCCGGCGCGGCCGTCGGCGAGCACGGCTGGCGTCGACGCTGTCCCACTCGATCGGGCCCGAGCTCTTCGTGCGGGGGGTCGGCGGACGCGATCGCGAGGCGGTGATCCGCCTGCTCGGTGATCGCCTCATCGATGCGGGCGTCATCGACGACGCCTACGTGCAGGGCGCCCTCGAACGCGAACGGATGTCGTCGACCGCGTTCACCGACCTGCTCGCCGTGCCCCACGCGATGACGATGACGGCCACCCGGAGCGCGATCGCCATCGCGATCGACGAGCGGGCGATCGAATGGGGCGAGGCGAACGTGCACGTCGTCGCGCTGATCGCGTTCGCGGAAGACGGCCGCGCGGAGTTCCAGTCGGTCTTCGACCAGTTCGTCGAGGCGTTCTCCGAGCCGGAGAACGTGCGCCGGCTCGTCCGGGGGGCGACCGACTACCCCGGGCTGCTGGCCGAGCTGTCCGGCCTCATGACGACCTGACGGATGCCGCGCCGCGGCCGGTCAGGCGATCGGCACCGGCCGCACGCCGTGTCCCGCGAGCCCCGCGGCTCCGCCGTCGGGAGCGGTGAGCACCCAGATCCCGTCGGCGTGCACGGCGACGCTGTGCTCGACGTGCGCGCCGTCCCCGCCGTCCGCCGTCGCGACGGTCCAGCCGTCCTCGCGGACGAACGTCGCGGGGTCGCCCGACGTGATCATCGGCTCGATCGCCACGACGAGTCCCGGGCGCACCCGCGGCCCGCGACCGCGGACCGCGTGGTTGTAGACCGACGGCTCCTCGTGCATCGCACGGCCGATGCCGTGGCCGCCGTAGCCCTCGATGATGCCGTACTCGCCCGACGCCTCGACGGACGCCTCGATCGCCTCGCCGACCTCGTTCAGGTGGCGGGCCGAGGCGAGCGCGGCGATGCCGGCCCACAACGACCGCTCGGCCGCTTCCGCGAGCCGCTCGCGGGCGAGCACCACGTCGGGCCGGCCGGGGTCGTGCAGGACGACCGTGAACGCGGCGTCGCCGTTCCAGCCGCCGATCTCGACGCCGCCGTCGACCGACACGATGTCACCGGGTCGGAACGGCCGCGCGCCGGGGATCCCGTGCACGACGTCGTCGTCGACCGACACGCAGAGCGTGTGCGAGTAGCCCGGGACGAGGCGGAAGTTCGAGCGGCCGCCGCGGGCGCGGATCACCTCGTCGGCCGCGGCGTCGAGGTCGAGCGGGGCGGCGCCGACGACGAGTCGCTCACGCGCTGCGGAGAGCAGCGCCGCGGTCGCCTCGCCCGCGGGGACCATGGCACGCAGCTCGGCCGGCGTCTTGAGCTTCAGGCGGCCGAACACGCGGCGCGCCGTCAGGCTGCGCCGGCGTTGCGACCGTGCGCGTCGCTGCCGTTCGGCTCGAGGCCGCGCGTCGCGAGTGCGGCGAAGATGCGCTCCGTGACCTCGTCGAGCGTGCCGACGCCGTCGACGCGGACGACGAGGTCCTTCTCGCGGTACACGTCGAGGATCGGAGCCGTCTCGCGCTCGTAGATCGCGAGGCGGTTCGCGATGACCTCCTCCGTGTCATCCGTGCGGCCCTGGTCGATCGCGCGCTGACGGAGTCGGGTGATCGACTCCTCGCGCGGGACCACGAGCTCGACGACCGCGTCGAGCGACTCGCCTCGACCCGAGAGGAACGCCTCGAGGTCGTCGACCTGACCGCGGTTGCGCGGGTACCCGTCGAGGAGGAAGCCGCGCGCGGCATCCGGCTGCTCGAGCCGGTCGCGGACCAGCTCGCTCGTCAGCTCGTCGGGGACGAGGTCGCCGGCCTCGATGATCGCCTGGACGCGCTTGCCGAGCTCGGTGCCGCCCTTGACGTTCTCGCGGAAGATGTCGCCGGTGGCGACCTGCGGGACGCCGAAGGCCTCGGCGACGAGCACGCCCTGCGTGCCCTTGCCCGAGCCCTGCGGACCGACGATGAGGAACCGGGCGGAGGGGGTCTGCGTCATCGGAGGAGTCCTTCGTAGTGGCGCTGCTGGAGCTGGGCGTCGATCTGCTTCACGGTCTCGAGGCCGACGCCCACGATGATGAGGATCGACGCGCCGCCGAACGGGAAGTTCTGGTTCGCGCCGAACCACGAGAACGCGACGAGCGGCAGCAGTGCGATGAGGCCGAGGTAGATCGAGCCCGGCAGCGTGATGCGGGTGAGGACGTAGTCGAGGTACTCGGCGGTCGGACGGCCCGCGCGGATGCCGGGGATGAAGCCGCCGTACTTCTTCATGTTCTCGGCGACGTCGTCGGGGTTGAACGTGATCGCCACGTAGAAGTACGTGAAGCCGACGATGAGGAGGAAGTACAGCAGCATGTAGAGCGGGTGATCGCCCTGCGTCAGGTAGTTCGTGATCCACACGACCCAGGCCTGCGGCTCCTCGCCGGCTGCGGGCTGGTTGAACTGCGCGATGAGCGCCGGCAGGTACAGCAGCGAGGAGGCGAAGATGACGGGCACGACGCCGGCCATGTTCACCTTGATCGGGATGTAGGTGTTGTTGCCGCCGTAGGTGCGGCGCCCGACCATGCGCTTGGCGTACTGGACCGGTACTCGGCGCTGCGACTGCTCGACGAAGACGACGGCCACGACCACGAGCAGGCCGATCGCCAGCACGAGTGCGAAGACGTCCCAGCCGCGGGCGACGCCGATGCCCCACAGGGAGGTCGGGAAGGTCGCGGCGATCGAGGTGAAGATGAGCAGCGACATGCCGTTGCCGACGCCGCGCTCGGTGACGAGCTCGCCCATCCACATGATGAGGCCGGTGCCGGCGGTCATCGTGACGACCATGAGGAGGATCGCGTACCACGCGTCGTTCGTGATGAGCTGCGAGCACGCGGGGTCGGAGTTCGCCGGGAACAGCGCGCCCGAGCGGGCCACGGTGATGAGCGTCGTCGACTGGAGGACGCCGAGCGCGATCGTCAGGTAGCGCGTGTACTGCGTGAGTCGCGCCTGGCCGGACTGGCCCTCCTTGTAGAGGGTCTCGAAGTGGGGGATGACCACGCGCAGCAGCTGCACGATGATCGACGCCGTGATGTACGGCATGATGCCCAGCGCGAAGACCGACAGCTGGAGGAGCGCGCCGCCGGAGAAGAGGTTGACGAGCTCGTAGAGGCCGGACGCACCCTGGTTCGCCGCCAGGCACTGCTGGACGTTGCCGAAGTCCACGAACGGCGCCGGGATGAACGAGCCGAGGCGGAACAGGGCGATGATGCCCAGCGTGAAACCGATCTTCCGGCGAAGGTCGGGGGTGCGGAAGATCCGCCCGATGGCGTTGAACACTCGTCCTCCTGTTACTGACGCCGCAGTCAGTATGAATGCGGCTCGAGCCTGTCGAGACCCCCGTGAATCATACGCGAGGTCCCGACAGGCTCGAATTCCGTGTGTGGTGCAGCGGCCTTACTTGACCGAACCGCCGGCGGCGACGATCTTCTGCTCTGCGGAGCCGGAGACCTTGTCGACCGCGACGTTGAGCTTCACCTGGATGTCGCCGTTGCCGAGCACCTTGACGCGCTCGTTCTTGCGGACGGCACCCTTGGCCACCAGGTCGGCGACGGTGACGTCGCCGCCCTTCGGGTAGAGCTCGGCGAGCTTGTCCAGGTTGACCACCTGGTACTCGACGCGGAACGGGTTCTTGAAGCCGCGGAGCTTCGGCGCACGCATGTGGTACGGAAGCTGGCCGCCCTCGAAGCCGGGGCGCACGGTGTTGCGGGCCTTGGTGCCCTTCGTGCCGCGACCGGCGGTCTTGCCCTTCGAGCCCTCACCGCGACCCACGCGGGTGCGGTCCTTCTTGGCGCCGGGCGCCGGGCGAAGGTGGTGCACCTTGAGGACGGGCTCGCGCACGACGTCCTCGGACTCCTTCTTGGCCGGAGCCTTCTTCGCCGGGGCCTTCTTCGCGGGGGCCTTCTCGGCCTTCGCGTCGTCGGCCTTGGCGGCGGCCTTGGCCGGAGCCTTCTTCTCGGCAGCCGGCTTGGCAGCGGCCTTCTTCTCGGCAGCCGGCTTGGCAGCGGCCTTCTTCTCGGCAGCCGGCTTGGCAGCGGCCTTCTTCGCGGGAGCCTTCTTCGGGGTCTCCTCGGCGGCGACGTCCTTCGTCTCGTCAGCCATTAGTCGATCTCCTCAACCGTCACGAGGTGGGCGACCGTGTTCACGTAGCCGCGCACCTGGGGGGTGTCCTCGCGAACGACGCTCTGGCCGATCTTCTTGAGACCGAGGCTGCGCAGCGTGTCGCGCTGGTTCTGCTTCTCGCTCACCTTGGACTTGATCTGGGTCACCTTGAGCTGCTTGGCCATCAGGCACCTGCCTTCGCTGCTGCGGCGGCCTCGGCCGCCTGGGCCTCGGCACGCAGCAGGCGGGCCGGCGCGACCTGGTCGTAGTCGAGACCACGACGTGCGGCGACCGCGCGCGGCTCCTCGAGCTGCTTCAGCGCCTCGACCGTGGCGTGCACGATGTTGATGGTGTTCGACGAACCGAGCGACTTGCTCAGGACGTCGTGGATGCCGGCGCACTCGAGCACGGCGCGGACCGGACCACCGGCGATGACACCGGTACCGGGGCCGGCCGGGCGCAGGAGCACCACACCGGCGGCCGCCTCGCCCTGAACGGGGTGCGGGATGGACGCGCCGACGCGCGGGACGCGGAAGAAGTTCTTCTTCGCCTCCTCGACGCCCTTCGAGATCGCGGTCGGCACCTCGCGCGCCTTGCCGTAGCCGACGCCGACGAGGCCGTTGCCGTCACCCACGACGACGAGCGCCGTGAAGCTGAAGCGACGGCCGCCCTTGACGACCTTCGACACGCGGTTGATGGTGACGACGCGCTCGAGGAACTGGCTCTTCTCGGCGTCGCGATCGCGACGGTCGCGGCCCTGGCCGCGGTCGCGGCCGCCACGGCGGCCCTCGCGCTCGTTGCGCGGCGGCTCCGAGGAAGCTGCCGTCTCGACGGGTGCCTCTGCGGCCACCTCGGTCTCCTTCACAGTGTTTTCGCTCACAGGCTCAGTCCTGCCTCTCGCGCTCCGTCGGCGATCGCTGCGACACGACCGGCGTACTTGTTGCCGCCGCGGTCGAACACGACCGAGTCGACGCCGGCCTGCTTCGCGCGCTCGGCGACGAGCTCGCCGACCTTCTTCGCCTTGGCGGTCTTGTCACCCTCGAACGCACGGAGGTCTGCCTCCATGGTCGAGGCGGATGCCACGGTGTGGCCCTTGCTGTCGTCGACGACCTGCACGAAGACGTGGCGGGCCGAACGCGTCACCACGAGACGGGGACGCAGCTCGGTGCCGACGATCTTCTTGCGAAGCCGGGTGTGGCGGCGCGAACGCGCAGCCGACTTGCTCTTGACGGCCATGATTACTTACCAGCCTTTCCGGCCTTGCGACGCACGACCTCGCCGGCGTAGCGGATGCCCTTGCCCTTGTAGGGCTCGGGCTTCTTGATCTTGCGGATGTTGGCGGCGGTCTCACCGACGACCTGCTTCGAGATGCCCGAGACGGTGATCTTGTTGTTGCCCTCGACCGTCAGCGTGATGCCGGCGGGCGGCTCGACGGTGACCGGGTGCGAGAAGCCGAGCGCGAACTCGACCGCGCTGCCCTTCTGCGCGACGCGGTATCCGGTGCCGACGATCTCGAGGCCCTTGGAGTAGCCCTGGGTCACGCCGACGATGTCGTTGGCGATGAGGCTCCGGGTCAGGCCGTGCAGCGAACGCGACTCGCGCTCGTCGTCGGGGCGGGTGACGAGGACCTGGTTGTCCTCGACCTTGACCTCGATGGGCTGCGCCACGGTGAGTGCGAGCTCGCCCTTCGGGCCCTTCACGGTGACGGCGCGGCCGTCGACCTTGACGTCGACACCCGCGGGGATGTCGATGGGAAGTCGTCCGATTCGTGACATGGATCTACCACACGTAGGCGAGGACTTCCCCACCCACGCCCTTCTTCTCGGCCTGGCGGTCCGTCAGCAGACCGCTGGAAGTGGACAGGATCGCGACGCCGAGGCCGCCGAGCACCTTGGGGATCTCGGTCGACTTCGCGTACACGCGGAGGCCGGGCTTCGACACGCGCTTGATGCCCGCGATCGAGCGCTCGCGGTTCGGGCCGAACTTGAGCTGCAGCGTGAGCGTCTTGCCCACGCGCGCGTCGGCGACCTCGAAGCCGGAGATGTAGCCCTCGGACTTGAGGATCTCGGCGATGTGCCCCTTGAGCTTGGAGTGCGGCATCGACACGGTGTCGTGGTGCGCGGAGTTGGCGTTGCGCAGGCGCGTCAGCATGTCAGCGACCGGGTCGGTCATCGTCATGACACTGGTTTCCTTACGTTCACCAGGTTTCAGGACCCGTTACACGGGGACTGACCTGTGGTGGTGGCGGCACGCGGTTGCGGACCGCCGTATGCCGGTGCCGGCGGGGCCTCGGATGGTTCCGAGACCCGCCGGCGCAGGCACAAACTCGTAGAGTCTACTACGAACTACTGGGCGGACTCGTTCGACTTGAACGGGAAGCCGAGCGCCTTCAGCAGCGCGCGACCCTCGTCGTCGGTCTTGGCGGTGGTCACCACGGTGATGTCCATGCCGCGGACGCGGTCGATCTTGTCCTGGTCGATCTCGTGGAACACGGACTGCTCCGTGAGACCGAACGTGTAGTTGCCGGTGCCGTCGAACTGCTGGTCCGAGAGGCCGCGGAAGTCGCGGATACGGGGCAGCGCGAGCGAGAGCAGGCGGTCGAGGAACTCCCACATCCGGTCGCCGCGCAGCGTGACGTGCGCGCCGATCGGCTGTCCCTCGCGCAGCTTGAACTGCGCGATGGACTTGCGGGCCTTGGTGACCTGCGGCTTCTGGCCGGTGATCTTGGTGAGGTCGGCGATCGCGCCGTCGATGACCTTGCCATCGCGCGCGGCCTCGCCGACACCCATGTTGACGACGATCTTCGTCAGGCCCGGGACCTGGTGCGGGTTGGTGTACCCGTTCGCCTCGGTCAGGGTCTTCGTGATGTCGGTCTGGTACTTCTGCTTGAGGCGCGGCTGGATCTTGCCAGCCGGCGCGGCAGTCGCGGTGTCAGTCATTAGAGGTCCTTACCTGACTTCTTGGCGTAGCGGACGCGGACCGTCTTCTCGACGCCGTCCTTGGTGACCGTCTCGGTGCGGAAGCCCACGCGGGTCGGCTTCTTGGTCTCCGGGTCGACGATCGCGACGTTCGACACGTGGATCGGGGCCTCGTGGGTCTCGATGCCACCGGTCTTGGAGCCGCGCTGGGTCTGGCCGACGCGCACGTGCTTCGTGACGTAGTTCACGCCCTCGACCACGACGCGGTTCTGGTCGACCAGGACCTCGATGACGCGACCCTGCTTGCCGCGGTCGCCGCCGCGGGCCTGGCTGCGGCCCGAGATGACCTCGACGAGGTCGCCCTTCTTGATCTTGGCCATGTTTACAGCACCTCCGGCGCCAGCGAGATGATCTTCATGAACTTCTTGTCGCGAAGCTCCCGGCCGACCGGCCCGAAGATGCGGGTGCCGCGAGGGTCACCGTCGTTCTTGAGGATCACCGCGGCGTTCTCGTCGAACTTGATGTAGGAGCCGTCGGGTCGACGGGTCTCCTTCACGGTGCGGACGATGACGGCCTTGACCACGTCGCCCTTCTTCACGTTGCCGCCCGGGATCGCGTCCTTGACGGTGGCGACGATGACGTCGCCCAGGCCCGCGTAGCGTCGGCTGGAACCGCCGAGCACGCGGATGGTGAGCAGCTCCTTGGCGCCCGTGTTGTCGGCGACCTTGAGCCGGGATTCCTGCTGAATCACTTCGTACTCCTTCTGGGAAGCAAGCCCGGGGGCTTACTTGGCCTTCTCGACGATCTCGACCAGGCGCCAGCGCTTGGTGGCGCTGAGCGGGCGGGTCTCGGAGATCACGACGAGGTCGCCGATGCCGGCGGTGTTCTGCTCGTCGTGCGCCTTGACCTTCGACGTACGGCGCATGACCTTGCCGTACAGCGGGTGCTTCACGCGGTCCTCGACCTCGACGACGATGGTCTTGTCCATCTTGTCGCTGACGACGTAGCCGCGACGGACCTTGCGGTAGCCGCGGACGAGCTCGGCCGTCTCGGCGACCTCGGCCGCAGCCTTCTTGGTCTCAGCCATGATCAGGCCTCCTTCGTCTCGGCCTCGGCGTCGGCGGATGCCTCGGCCTTGGCCTTCTTCGTCTTCTTCGCGGGCGCTGCGGGCGCCTCGACCGGCGCGGGCGTGGCACGGATGCCGAGCTCGCGCTCACGGATGACCGTGTAGATGCGGGCGATGTCGCGCTTCACGGCACGCAGGCGGCCGTGGCTCTCGAGCTGGCCGGTGGCGGCCTGGAAGCGGAGGTTGAACAGCTCCTCCTTGGCCTTCTTCAGCTCGTCGACGAGACGCTCGTCCTCGAAGGTGTCGAGCTCGGTCACAGCGAGCTCCTTGGAACCGACGGCCATTATGCGTCGCCCTCCTCGCGCTTGATGATGCGTGCCTTGAGGGGCAGCTTGTGGATTGCACGGGTCATGGCCTCGCGAGCGAGTTCCTCGGAGACGCCCGAGACCTCGAAGAGGACGCGACCCGGCTTGACGTTGGCGACCCACCACTCGGGCGAACCCTTACCGGAACCCATGCGGGTCTCGGCCGGCTTCTTCGTGAGCGGACGGTCGGGGTAGATGTTGATCCACACCTTGCCGCCACGCTTGATGTGACGCGTCATGGCGATACGAGCGGACTCGATCTGACGGTTCGTCACGTAGGCGGGGCTCAGGGCCTGGATGCCGTACTCGCCGAAGGAGACCTTCGTGCCGCCGGTGGCCTGGCCCGAACGGCCGGGGTGGTGCTGCTTGCGGTACTTGACTCGACGGGGAATCAACATGGTTATGCCTCAACTCCTGCTGCGGCCGCCTCCTGCGCACGGGGCGCACGGCGACGGTCGTTACGGTCACGCGACGGCTTCTGGGAGGCCTGCTCGCGGGCGAGCTCCTTGTTGGTGATGTCGCCCTTGTAGATCCAGACCTTCACGCCGATGCGACCGAAGGTGGTCTTGGCCTCGTAGAAGCCGTAGTCGATGTTCGCGCGGAGCGTGTGCAGCGGCACGCGACCCTCGCGGTAGAACTCCGAGCGGCTCATCTCGGCGCCGCCGAGGCGGCCCGACACCTGGATGCGGACACCCTTGGCGCCGGCGCGCTGCGCGCCCTGCAGGCCCTTGCGCATCGCGCGGCGGAAGGCCACGCGGGCGGAGAGCTGCTCGGCGATGCCCTGCGCGACGAGCTGGGCGTCGGCCTCGGGGTTCTTGACCTCGAGGATGTTGAGCTGGATCTGCTTGCCGGAGAGCTTCTCGAGGTCGGCGCGGATGCGCTCGGCCTCGGCGCCGCGGCGGCCGATCACGATACCCGGGCGAGCCGTGTGGATGTCCACGCGGACGCGGTCGCGGGTGCGCTCGATCTCGATGCGGCTCACGCCGGCACGATCGAGCGACGTCTGCAGCAGGCGACGGATCTTGACGTCCTCGGCGAGGTAGTCGGCGTAGCGCTGTCCGGGCTTCGTCGAGTCTGAGAACCACCGCGACACGTGGTCGGTGGTGATGCCGAGACGGAAGCCGTACGGGTTGACCTTCTGACCCATTACTTCGTACCCTCCTCGGGCGTGCCGAGCACGACGGTGATGTGGCTCGTGCGCTTGTTGATGCGGAAGGCACGACCCTGCGCGCGCGGCTGGAAACGCTTGAGGGTGGTGCCCTCATCGACGTACGCCGTCTTCACGTAGAGATCCTGCTCGTCCAGGTAGGTGTTCGTGGCATCGGCCTTGACGCGAGCGTTCGCGATGGCCGAGGCGACGAGCTTGTACACCGGCTCGCTCGCACCCTGCGGGGCGAACTTCAGGATGGCCAGGGCCTCCTGTGCCTGCTTGCCGCGGATCAGGTTGACGACGCGGCGGGCCTTCATGGGGGTCACGCGGATGTGACGCACGCGGGCGATCGACTCCACCATTTCTCTCCTCCTTCACGCCACCGCGTCAGCGGCGGCGGCCCTTCTTGTCGTCCTTCACGTGTCCACGGAAGGTGCGGGTGGGCGCGAACTCGCCGAGCTTGTGGCCCACCATGGTCTCGGTGACGAACACCGGGATGTGCTTGCGGCCGTCGTGCACGGCGATCGTGTGGCCGAGCATGGCCGGGACGATCATCGAGCGACGCGACCACGTCTTGATGACGTTCTTGGAACCCGCGTCGTTCTGCGAGGCGACCTTGCGAAGCAGGTGCTCGTCGACGAAGGGGCCCTTCTTGAGGCTGCGAGGCATCTTCTCTTACTCCTACTTGCGCTTCTTGCCGACGGTGCGACGACGGACGATGAGCTTGTCGCTCTCCTTGTTGGGGCGACGGGTGCGTCCCTCGGGCTGGCCCCACGGGCTCACCGGGTGACGACCACCGGAGGTCTTGCCCTCACCACCACCGTGCGGGTGGTCGACCGGGTTCATCGCGACACCGCGGACGGTCGGGCGGACGCCCTTCCAGCGCTTGCGGCCGGCCTTGCCCCAGTTGATGTTCGACTGCTCGGCGTTGCCGACCTCGCCGACGGTCGCGCGGCAGCGCGCGTCGACGTTGCGGATCTCGCCCGACGGCAGGCGGAGCTGCGCGTAGGGGCCGTCCTTCGCGACCAGGCGCACCGAGGCGCCGGCCGAACGCGCCATCTTCGCGCCGCCGCCGGGGCGGAGCTCGATGGCGTGGATGACGGTACCGGTCGGGATGTTGCGCAGCGGCAGGTTGTTGCCGGGCTTGATGTCGGCGGCCGGGCCCGACTCCACGAGGTCGCCCTGCTTGAGCTTGTCGGGAGCGATGATGTAGCGCTTGGTGCCGTCCACGAAGTGCAGCAGCGCGATGCGCGCGGTGCGGTTCGGGTCGTACTCGATGTGCGCGACCTTGGCGGGCACGCCGTCCTTGTCGTTGCGACGGAAGTCGATGACGCGGTACTGGCGCTTGTGGCCACCGCCGACGTGGCGGGTGGTGATGCGGCCCTGGTTGTTGCGACCACCGGACTTCGACAGCGGGCGGAGCAGCGACTTCTCGGGCGTCGAGCGCGTGATCTCGGCGAAGTCGGCGACCGACGAACCGCGACGACCCGGGGTCGTGGGCTTGTACTTGCGAATAGCCATAGTGAGGTTCCTCTGCTCCTTAGCCGACGTTCGTGAAGATGTCGATCGAGCCGGACTTGAGGGTGACGATCGCGCGCTTGGTGTCCTTGCGCTTGCCCATGCCGAAGCGGGTGCGACGCGTCTTGCCCTGACGGTTGAGGGTGTTGATCGAGGCGACCTGGACGTTGAAGATCTTCTCGATGGCGAGCTTGATCTCGGTCTTGTTCGCGCGGGGGTCCACGATGAACGTGTACTTGCCCTCGTCGATCAGGTTGTAGCTCTTCTCCGAGACCACCGGCGAGATGATGATGTCGCGGGGGTCCTTGTTGTGCGCGGCGCTCATGCGGAGACCTCTTCCTTCTTCGCCTGCTTCGCGGCGACGAACGCCTCGAGCGCGGCCTTGCTGAAGACGATGTCGTCGGAGACGAGCACGTCGTAGGCGTTCAGCTGGTCGACCGGCAGGACGTGCACGGTCGGGATGTTGCGGACCGCACGCTCCGAGAGCTCCTCGTCGCGGGTGAGCACGACGAGCTGGTGCTTCGACGGGGCGATCCCGGCGAGGAGCGCGACGGCGTCCTTCGTCTTCGGGGCCTCGCCGTTGGCGAGCGACTCGACCGCGTGGATGCGGCCGCCGCGAGCGCGGTCGGAGAGCGCGCCGAGCAGGGCCGCGGCGATCATCTTCTTGGGGGTGCGCTGCGAGTAGTCGCGAGGCTGCGGGCCGTGGACGACGCCGCCGCCGGTCATGTGCGGTGCGCGGATCGAGCCCTGGCGGGCGCGGCCCGTGCCCTTCTGCTTGAAGGGCTTGCGGCCGGCGCCGGAGACCTCGCCGCGGGTCTTGGTCTTGTGCGTGCCCTGACGCGCGGCGGCGAGCTGGGCGACGACGACCTGGTGGATCAGCGGGACGTTGGTCTGCACGTCGAAGAGCTCGGCGGGCAGCTCGATCGAGCCGGACTTCTTGCCGGTGACGTCGAGGACGTCGATGGTGGCAGCGGTAGCCATCTCAGGCTCCCTTCACAGCGTTGCGGACGAACACGAGACGGCCGCGAGCACCGGGGACCGCGCCCTTGACGAGCAGCAGGCCCTTCTCGGCGTCGACGGCGTGCACGCGGAGGTTCAGGACGGTGACGCGCTCGCCACCCATTCGACCGGCCATGCGCATGCCCTTGAAGACACGGCTCGGGGTCGACGAGGCGCCGATCGAACCGGGCTTGCGGTGGTTGCGGTGGGCACCGTGCGACGCGGAGACGCCCGCGAAGTTGTGGCGCTTCATGACACCGGCGAAGCCCTTGCCCTTCGACGTGCCGACGACGTCGACCAGCTGGCCGGCCTCGAAGGTGCCGTCGACGGTGAGCTCCTGGCCGAGCGCGTAGTCCGCGGCGTCGGCGGTGCGCACCTCGGTCACGTGGCGGCGCGGCGTGACGCCGGCGGCCTCGAAGTGACCGGTGAGGGGCTGGGTGACCTTGCGGGGGTCGATGGCGCCCGCGGCGATCTGGACGGCGGAGTAGCCGTCCTTCTCCTGCGTGCGGAGCTGGGTGACCACGTTGGGGGCGATCTCGATGACGGTGACCGGGATGAGCTTGTTGTTCTCGTCCCACACCTGGGTCATGCCGAGCTTGGTGCCGAGCAGACCCTTCACGTTCTTTGCAGTGGTGGACATGTCGTACCTCAGAGCTTGATCTCGATGTTGACGTCGGCCGGAAGGTCGAGACGCATGAGCGAGTCGACGGCCTTGGGCGTCGGGTCCACGATGTCGATCAGGCGCTTGTGGGTGCGCATCTCGAAGTGCTCGCGGCTGTCCTTGTACTTGTGGGGCGAACGGATGACGCACACCACGTTCTTCTCGGTCGGAAGCGGCACGGGGCCGACGACCGTGGCGCCCGCGCGGGTCACCGTGTCGACGATCTTGCGCGCCGAGGTGTCGATGACCTCGTGGTCATACGACTTCAGTCGAATGCGGATCTTCTGTCCCGCCATTGCTGACTCTCTCTCTGTCAAGGCGTCTTACCCCTTCCGAGGGCATCGGACGCCGCGTAGCTACTCCGTGTGAAGCACCACTGTTCTTCTGTCAAAGGCCGGTGATCGAGCCTGTCGAAGCCACCCCGCGGTGCGGTGGCCTCGACACGCTCGACCTCGAGCCCCAACCGACCCCCGCGCTCGGGCGTGTCGCACTCGCGGAAACGGGCATGGGTCTCTTGCACGCAGGCAGAGGCCATGCTCGAATCTGAGGGTGTCGGTTGTGGTGTCCTGCTGCCCGCGGCCTAGCCTGACCCGTGGGACTCCGTGGAGCTTCCGGTGGCTATGCACTGCCTGGCAGTGATTCGAACGGAGCGCAGCAAGGCACGCCGTTCGAAATGTTGAACTCAACGAGTCTGCCACATGCGGGCACTTCCGTGCAACCCGGGCGTGTCGCGGCCTCGATGCTCACCGCATCCTCCCAGTCAAGCGGATGCCGCGGCATCCGTCGTCGTGGTGGAATCGGTGCACGGCAAGCCGAGGGAGGACTCGATGACGGAGCATGCGCACGCGGTCGGCGAACGGATCGGACCGGGCAGCGTCTCGGTGACCCGCACCGGCCCGCGCACCTACGAGGGCCTCAACGAGCGCGGATCGACCGTGCTCATCGGGCCCGTCGAGGCCCCGGGCCACTTCACGCCGGGCGAGCTCCTGAAGCTCGCGCTGGCCGGCTGCGCGGGCATGAGCGCCGACTCGGTCGCGGCGCGTCGCCTCGGCGACGACGTCGCGATCACGGTCTGGGCGCACGGCACGTCGAAGGACGACAACCGGTACCGGGAGATCGACGAGGAGATCGTCGTCGATCTCTCCGCACTCGAGCCCGCCGATCGCGAACAGCTGGCGGCGATCATGGCGCGCGCGATCGCGAAGGCGTGCACGGTGGCGCGGAGCGTCGAGGGGTCCATCGACCTCCGGACCACCATCGGGGGAATCGAGATCTGAGGCGCCGCCTCGCTGCCGGGAGGTCACTCCCCCGTCTGCGACGGACGCTCGCAGGCCTCGGCGCCCGCCGCGCTCGGTCCGACGATCCCCGCGGCCACGAGGAGCGCCGCGAGCGTGGCGACCGAGCCGAGCAGCAGGGCCGACCGCGGCCGGCGCGCCCCGGCCGCGCCGAACCTCGCCGGATCCTCGATCCATCGCTTCGACGCCGCGGCGACCGCGAATGCCGCGATCACGAGCAGGACCATCAGCCACGGCGGGCTCGGCACCCCCGTGATGAACGGCACGAACATGAAGATCGGCCAGTGCCAGAGGTAGAGCGAGTAGGAGATGTCGCCCGTCCACTGGACCGCCGAGGTCCCGGTGACGCGTGCCGGCGACCATCCGACGGCCGGCATGCCTGCCCAGATGACCGCGAGGGCACCGGCGACGGGGACGAGGACCACGACCCCCGGGAACACCTCCGGGTCGCGGAAGACGATGATCGGCACGGCGATGAGCGCGAGCCCCAGCCATCCCACCGCGGCCCGGAGCCGTTCCCGACCGGCAGCGACCTCCGGGACGAGGATGGCGAGGATTCCGCCGACGCCGAACTCCCACACTCGCGTGAACGTCGAGAAGTAGGCGAGGTTGTGGTCCTGCACGGTGAGGACCACGTTCCACGCGAATGAGGCGATCGTCGCGGCGCCGAGCACGACGAGCAGGGCGCGCCGCGGGTCTCGCGACCGACGGGCGGCGAACGCGAGCGCGGCGATGATCAGCAGCGGCCAGGCGAGGTAGAACTGCTCCTCGACCGAGAGCGACCAGAAGTGCTGGACCGGCGTGGAGGCGAGGTCGTCGCGCGCGGGGTCCTGCGAGTCGGCAGCGAGCAGCCAGTTCTCGAAGTAGAGCGCGCTCGCGATGACCTCGCGGAAGTAGGAGCGCCACTCGACCCTGGGGACGACGAGATACGTGAGCACGGTGACTGCGACGAGCACGGCCATGGCGGCCGGCAGGATCCGCCGTGCGCGGCGGAGGTAGAAGTCCTTCAGCGAGATGCGACCCGTGCGGGCCGACTCGCGCAGGAGCAGTGCGGTGATGAGGAACCCCGACACGACGAAGAAGACGTCGACGCCCATGTAGCCGGCGGGGGCGACCGCGGGCCACCCGTGGTGCAGCACGACGGCGCACACCGCGATCGCGCGGAGGGCCTGGATCTCGGGCCGCACTGCGGCCCGGGTTCGGATCGACGGGGGAACCATCCGGTCAAGGCTAACCCGAGGTCTCCTCGACGAGGGACGCGCTGCCCGCATCTGGACGCCCGTGCGCGACTGTGGTAGCGGAACGACGAAGGGGCCGGGCCCGAAGGCCCGACCCCTTGCAGGTCGCGATCGCGAAGATTACTTGATGATCTTCGTGACGGTACCGGCGCCGACCGTGCGGCCACCCTCGCGGATGGCGAAGCCGAGGCCCTCCTCCATGGCGATCGGCTGGATGAGCTCGACCGTCATGTCGGTGGTGTCGCCGGGCATGACCATCTCGGTGCCCTCGGGCAGCGTGATGACGCCGGTGACGTCGGTGGTGCGGAAGTAGAACTGCGGACGGTAGTTCGCGTAGAACGGGTTGTGACGGCCGCCCTCGTCCTTCGAGAGGATGTAGGCCGTGCCCTCGAAGTTCGTGTGCGGGGTGACCGAGCCCGGGGCCACGACGACCTGGCCGCGCTCGACGTCCTCGCGCTTGGTGCCGCGGAGCAGGAGACCGCAGTTCTCGCCGGCCCATGCCTCGTCGAGCTGCTTGTGGAACATCTCGATGCCCGTGACCGTGGTCTTCTGCGTCGGGCGGATGCCGACGATCTCGACCTCGGAGTTGATCTTCAGGGTGCCGCGCTCCGCGCGACCCGTGACGACCGTGCCACGACCGGTGATGGTGAAGACGTCCTCGATCGGCATGAGGAACGGCTTGTCCTTGTCACGCACGGGGTCGGGGATCGAGTCGTCGACGGCCTCCATGAGCTCGAGGACCGAGTTGACCCACTTCTCGTCGCCCTCGAGCGCCTTGAGGCCCGAGACGCGGATGACCGGGGCGTCGTCGCCGGGGAAGCCCTGCGACGAGAGCAGCTCGCGGACCTCGAGCTCGACGAGCTCCAGGATCTCCTCGTCGTCGACCATGTCGGCCTTGTTCAGCGCGACGAGCAGGTAGGGCACGCCGACCTGCTTGGCGAGCAGCACGTGCTCGCGCGTCTGGGCCATCGGGCCGTCGGTCGCCGCGACCACCAGGATCGCGCCGTCCATCTGGGCGGCACCGGTGATCATGTTCTTGATGTAGTCGGCGTGACCCGGGGCGTCGACGTGCGCGTAGTGGCGCTTCGGCGTCTCGTACTCGACGTGCGAGATGTTGATCGTGATGCCGCGCTGGCGCTCCTCGGGAGCGGAGTCGATCGACGCGAAGTCGCGCTGCACGTTGGTGGCCGACGGGTACTTGTCGGCGAGCACCTTGGAGATCGCTGCGGTGAGCGTGGTCTTGCCGTGGTCGACGTGACCGATCGTTCCGATGTTGACGTGCGGCTTGGTCCGCTCGAACTTGGCCTTAGCCACTGTGGGTCCTCCTCAGGATCCGTGTAGCAGCACCGGGCGCCGGATTGCGACCGGTGTGCTACGGGGTTGTGTTGTTATGTTACGCGAACCTGTCGGTCCGTGCGTTCGGGCGCTATTCGCCCTTGTTCTTCTGGACGATCTCCTCGGCCACGGCCTTCGGGACCTCCGCGTAGCTCTCGAACTCCATCGAGTACACGGCGCGGCCCGAGGTCTTGGACCGCAGGTCGCCGATGTAGCCGAACATCTCCGAGAGCGGGACGTGCGCACGCACGACCTTCACGCCTGCGGCATCCTCCATGGACTGGATCTGGCCGCGGCGCGAGTTCAGGTCGCCGATGACGTCGCCCATGTACTCCTCGGGAGTACGGACCTCGACGGCCATCAGCGGCTCGAGCAGGACGGGGTTCGCCTTCCGAGCGGCCTCCTTGAAGCCCATCGAGCCGGCGATCTTGAACGCCATCTCCGAGGAGTCGACGTCGTGGGCGGCACCGTCGGTGAGCGTCGCCTTGACGCCCACCATCGGATAGCCGGCGAGGATGCCGACCTGCATGGCGTCCTGGAAGCCCGCATCCACCGACGGGATGTACTCGCGCGGGACGCGACCACCTGTGACGGCGTTCTCGAACTCGTAGGTCTTGTCGCCCTCGACCTCGAGCGGCTCGAGCTTGAACTGGATCTTCGCGAACTGGCCCGATCCACCCGTCTGCTTCTTGTGGGTGTAGTCGTGACGCTCGACCGTGCGACGGAGCGTCTCGCGGTAGGCCACCTGCGGCTTGCCGACGTTGGCCTCGACCTTGAACTCGCGCTTCATGCGGTCCACGAGGATGTCGAGGTGCAGCTCGCCCATGCCCTTGATGACCGTCTGGCCGGTCTCCTGGTTGAGCTCGGTGCGGAAGGTCGGGTCCTCCTCGGCGAGCTTCTGGATGGCCGTGCCGAGCTTCTCCTGGTCGGCCTTGGTCTTCGGCTCGATGGCGACCTCGATGACGGGCTCCGGGAAGGTCATCGACTCGAGGACGACCTGGTTGTCCGGGTCGCACAGGGTGTCGCCGGTCGTGGTGTCCTTCAGGCCGATGACGGCGTAGATGTTGCCCGCCGTGACCGAGTCGACCGGGTTCTCCTTGTTGGCGTGCATCTGGAAGATCTTCCCGATGCGCTCCTTCTTGCCCTTGGTCGAGTTGATGACCTGGGCGCCGGAGTCGAGACGGCCCGAGTAGACGCGGACGTAGGTGAGGCGACCGAAGAACGGGTGCACCGCGACCTTGAACGCGAGCGCCGAGAAGGGCTCGGTCGCGTCGGCGTGGCGCTCGATGATCTTCTCCTCGTCGCGCACGTCGTGGCCCTGGACCGCGGGCACGTCGAGCGGCGACGGCAGGAAGTCGATGACCGCGTCGAGCATCGGCTGCACGCCGCGGTTCTTGAACGCCGAGCCGCACAGGACGGGGTAGATCTCGGAGTTGACCGTGAGCTTGCGGATCGCGCCCTTGATCTCGTCGACCGTGAGCTCCTCGCCGCCGAAGAACTTCTCGAGCAGCTCGTCGCTGGTCTCGGCGACGGTCTCGAGCAGCTGCTGGCGGTACTGGTCGGCCTTGTCCTTGAGGTCCGCGGGGATCTCCTGGACCTCGTACTTGGCGCCCATGGTCACGTCGCCCTTGGCGTCGCCGGGCCACACGAGTGCGCGCATCTCGATCAGGTCGATGACGCCGACGAAGTCGTTCTCGGCGCCGATCGGGAGCTGGAGCACGAGCGGCTTCGCGCCGAGGCGCTTGACGATCGTGTCGACGGTGAAGTAGAAGTCGGCGCCGAGCTTGTCCATCTTGTTGACGAAGCAGATGCGCGGGACGTCGTACTTGTCGGCCTGGCGCCAGACGGTCTCGGACTGGGGCTCGACGCCCTCCTTGCCGTCGAAGACGGCGACCGCGCCGTCGAGCACGCGCAGCGAACGCTCCACCTCGACGGTGAAGTCGACGTGGCCGGGCGTGTCGATGATGTTGATCTGGTTCTTGTTCCAGAAACAGGTGACCGCGGCGGACGTGATCGTGATGCCTCGCTCCTTCTCCTGCTCCATCCAGTCGGTGGTCGACGCGCCGTCGTGCGTCTCGCCGATCTTGTGGTTGACGCCCGTGTAGAACAGGATGCGCTCGGTCGTGGTGGTCTTGCCGGCATCGATGTGCGCCATGATGCCGATGTTGCGGACCTTGTTCAGGTCGGTGAGCACGTCAAGTGCCACGGGGTTCCTCCGGATGTTCAGGAAGGGAAGGGTGGGGGGTGAGCGGATGCCGCGAGGCCGCCGCGAGCGCGAGGCCCGCGGCATCCGCTCGGCCCGCTACCAGCGGTAGTGGGCGAAGGCGCGGTTCGACTCGGCCATCTTGTGGGTGTCCTCGCGGCGCTTGACCGCGGCACCCAGGCCGTTCGAGGCGTCGAGGATCTCGTTGGTGAGACGCTCGGTCATGGTCTTCTCGCGGCGGGCCTTGGCGTAGCTGGTGAGCCAGCGCAGCGCCAGGGTGTTCGCACGGTGCGGCTTGACCTCGACGGGGACCTGGTAGGTCGAGCCGCCGACGCGGCGCGAACGGACCTCGAGGGTCGGGCGCACGTTGTCGAGGGCCTTCTTCAGGACCGCGACGGCGTCCTGGCCGGACTTGTTCGCGACGTTCTCGAGCGCCTCGTAGACGATGCGCTGCGCGAGGTCCTTCTTGCCGTCGACGAGGATCTTGTTGACGAGCTGGCTGACGACCGGCGAGCCGTAGACGGGGTCTGCGACGACGGGGCGCTTCGGAGCGGGTCCCTTGCGAGGCATTACTTCTTCTCCATCTTCGCGCCGTAGCGGCTGCGAGCCTGCTTGCGGTTCTTCACGGCCTGCGTGTCGAGCGCACCGCGGATGATCTTGTAGCGGACACCCGGGAGGTCCTTCACACGACCGCCGCGGACGAGCACCATCGAGTGCTCCTGCAGGTTGTGGCCCTCACCGGGGATGTAGGCGGTGACCTCGGTGCCGTTCGAGAGCTTCACGCGGGCGACCTTGCGGAGCGCCGAGTTCGGCTTCTTCGGGGTGGTGGTGTACACACGCGTGCACACGCCGCGCTGCTGGGGGTTGGCCTTCAGGGCGGGAGCCTTGGTCTTGGTGACCTTCGGCGAGCGACCCTTGCGGACCAACTGCTGAATGGTTGGCACTGCTTCTCCTTGTTGTGCTGCACGGTGACAGCGTTGATGGATTTCACATCACGACCCACCGGCACCGCCGAGCGGCGCTGCCTTTTCAGTGGTGGGTATGCCGTGGGGGCGTTCCGGCCGGGGGCCGGCGCCCTGGTGTGCGCACTGTGAGAACCCGCGCCGCCTCCGTGGATCCGGGGGATCCGTGGGCACGGCACGAGCGCGCGGCAACGCGCACACCCGACCAATGGTAATCCGGCGTCACGATGCGGTCAAATGACGTCTGCACGCCCTCGGCGAACGCCGGGCGGCGTCGACGGCGCGATCAGCCGGTCCAGCCGGGTGCGTCGAGTTCGCGGTCGAGGTCGGCGAGCAGCTCGGCGACCTGCGGCTCGACGAGCCGCTCGACCGCGTTGGCGATGCGCTGGCGGTGCCGCGCGAGCTCGGCGCAGATGCGCCGTCCGAGCTGCTTGGCGAAGTCGTCGGCGAGGCGCACCTCCTCCCGGAGCGCCTCCTTCTCCTGCGGGGTGAACGGACGCGGTGCGGGCTCGGCGGCCTCGGCCGCGGCATCCGCCTCGAGCCCCTGCAGCGTGAACAGGAACGGCTCCCCGGGCGTCGGGTCGGGGTCGAGGTCGAGCCCCAGGAACTCCGGGTCCAGGCCCTCCCCGGCACGATACGGCCGCCTGGCCTTGCGTTCCTCGGCGAGGCGGATCTCACGGTGAAGCATGGGGAGGTTCCGTGCGGTGTAGTCGTCGACCGCGACGTCGATGATGCCCTTCATGCGCATGGAGAAGGCGTGCTGCACCGGGTGCGGCACGTCGACGTCGAGGCCGGCCGCGGCGAGGATCGGCGAACCGAAGCAGCGCGTGCAGAGGCGCACGCGACCGCGGTGCGTCCCCGGTCGCCACCGCGGCAGCCACGCCAGCCAGCGGTCGACCTCGTGGCTCACCCGGGCCTCGACCGATCCCTCCACGCGGTTCACCCTACTGCCGTCGACCGCGAGCGCCCGAGAAGCCATGAACGGATGTCCCGACGCGGGCGCACGGATCACTCGTCGTCGTCGCGCTCCCACGGCCACCTGGGCCGTTCCACCCCGCCCTCCTCGGCGCGCACCGTGACCGCGGCGAGCAGGGCGACGAGGGCGCTCGCGAGCGGGATGATGAGCCCGAATCCGACCGACATGAACGAGAGCGCGAAGAGGAACGCCGCGAGGATGGTGCCGGTGGACGCGGAGTACGCGATCGTCCCGGCCACGACGCCGGACGTCCACGTGACGAGGAACGCGAGGCCGGCCATCGACCAGGCGCGCATCCCCCGCCCCAGGGCCGCCCCGAGCAGGAGCAGCAGGGCGCCGACGGCTACGCCGATGGTGATCGGTCCGACGAGGCGGCCGGCGGCGGGATCGGCGATCGGCTCGAGGTCGGCGAGCAGGCTCGTGAATCCGAACGCCGCCACGATCAGCGCGACGTCGAGCGCCGCCGCGAAGCCGGCGACGGCCCACGCGGAGGTCGCGTTCGACGCCATGCTCCGAGCCTACGCCGCCTCGAAGGGAGCACCCGCCATGAGCGCACCCGGACCGAGGGCCCGAGGGCGATCCGCTCCGCTAGCGCGAGGACGTCACCGTCTGCGGTCCGGCCGCGAGCTGGCGGTCGTACTCCTCGCGCGCCCGGACGTTCCGCTCCGTCATCGTGCGGCCTCGCGCGGCGATCCACCCGCCGAACCAGATGGGCAGTTCGCGGGCGACGATGAACGCGATGATCGCGAACGGGTCGACCCAGCGCTCGGCGACGAAGTCCGCCGCCTGCTGCGGGGTGAACTGCCACGCCGCGACCGTGAGGAGGGAACCTGCGATGTAGGAGAAGTACACGATGATCCCGACCGCGAGGCCGAACACGGCCCAGGTCCACCACGCGGCGCGGTTGAGGATCGCCGCGAGGAGCGCGAACGACAGGAAGAAGAAGACGACCGGGATCCAGAAGACCGGCTGCGCGAGGAACTCGGTGTACACGCGGATGCCGTCGCCGCGACCGGCGCCGTACCACGTGATCACGAGGTACGAGATCGCCGCGTAGAGCAGTGCGAAGCCGACGGTCGCGATCAGGCCGACGAGCACGCCGAAGCCGCGGTTGCCCTTCTCCTTGGGCGGAGTGGGCGCCTGGACGTAGATCGTCTGCGGCATCGGCGGCGCCGGCGTCTCCGGGGCCGCCGTGGCCACGCCGGCTCCCGCTGCGGCGCCGACACCCGTCGCACCGACCGTCTCGGGCACGCCGGTCTCGCGGCGGACGGCTTCGGCGCGCACCGGCTCGGGGTGCTCGTCGATCGCCGTCGTGTCGTCTGCGACGGGCGGGTGGTCGGTGCGCGCCCGCTCGACGGCGGCGTCGAGTTCGGACCGCTCGTCGGCCGCCTCGGCCTGCGTCGGCCCGACCGGCGCGGATGCCTCCGCCGACGTCGGCTCCTCCGCACCCTGCGTCCCGGTGAAGTCGTACTCCTCCTCGGACGCGGCCGGTTCGGGCGCGACGGCCGGAGGCTCGACGCGATCGACGTGCTCCGCATCGGGAGCCGTCGGGTCGACCTGCGCCTGCTCGGCGGCGACGTCGTCGCGCGACGCGGCATCCGTCGACGCGTCGGTGGCGTCGGTCGCGGACCCGTCGTCGGCGGCCGGCTGGTCGGGCTCGGATCCGGGTGTCGTGCTGCTCATCGTCCGCTCCTTCCGGGCAGCACCGGCCGCCCGTGGTGCGGCTCACTCTAGCAACGCGTCGGCGTGCGATCGGGAGGCACGCGCGGGAGGTCGCCCGCGCGTCGCGGTGCGGGGCGGACCCGGTCGCAGGTCAGGCGAAGAGCTGCGAGACGATGTCGAGCGTGTAGCCGCTCACGGCCGGGCCGTCCCAGCGCGTGGCGATCCAGAGGCCCTCGCGGATGAAGTGCGACTCGCCGGCCGAGCCCGCGACGCCCTGGTACTCGAAGATGCAGCGCGTGCCGCCCTCCTCCTGGTAGCACTCCTGGCCGGCGGCCTGGAACGCCGCGATCGCCGCCGCGGCCTGGGCCTCGTCGACGCTCGCGACGTTCGTCACGAGGCCGACGCGTCCGTCGCCTCCCTCCGGGGGGAGCCAGGCGCAGGTGAGCTGCGACGTCTCCTGCAGCACCGGCAGCGCGCCCGCGTCATCCGTCCCGAAGAGCGCCGGAGCGCCGTCGGCGGTCGACCACTCCGGGTTCAGCACGTAGCCGGGAGCGAACGTGCTCGACCAGTCGAACGTGTAGATGCCCGCGCAGTCGGTCGGGATCCGCTCGTCCCGCACCGGCTCCGGCGTCGGGACCGCGACCGGTGCCGGTGCCGGCTCGGCGGTCGGCGCGGGACGGGTCTGCGGCGCCGGCTCGGCGGACTGGCTGTCCGGGGCGGGCAGCGCCAGGACCACGACGAGGGCGACGACCGCGATCACCAGCGCGGACGCGGCGACGATGAGCAGTGTCCTCGATCGGCGGGTGGCGGGGGCAGCGTCTGGCATGTGGGCTCCGGGTCGGATTCGGATGGGACGACCGCCCGAGATACTAGCCCGCGCACCTGTGTGCCGTCATCAGGCGGTGGCGATCGGACGACGACGGGCCCCGGATCGCTCCGGGGCCCGTCGTGTGCGCGGGGCGGCGGCCAGGCCGCCGCCCCGCGGGGATCAGCTGTAGTTGCCGGGGGTGAAGTCGTCGCTCGAGAACGAGTCGAAGTCGACGAAGCTGAGGTCGCCCTCGGTGAACGACGCGTCGTCGGAGAAGATGCGGTTCGGGTAGCGCTCCGCCTTCGCCTCCTCGGTCGCCTCGACGGTGACGTTCCGGTACTTGGCGAGGCCCGTACCGGCCGGGATCAGCTTGCCGATGATCACGTTCTCCTTGAGGCCGACGAGCGGGTCGGACTTGCCCTCCATGGCGGCCTGCGTGAGCACGCGGGTCGTCTCCTGGAAGGACGCGGCCGACAGCCACGACTCGGTCGCGAGCGAGGCCTTGGTGATGCCCATGACCTCCTGACGAGCCGACGCCGTCTTCTTGCCCTCGGTGAGCGCAGCACGGTTGATCCCGTTGTACTTCGAACGGTCGACGAGCTCACCCGGCAGCAGGTCGGTGTCGCCGTGGTCGACGACCGTCACCTTGCGGAGCATCTGCCGGACGATGACCTCGATGTGCTTGTCGTGGATCGGCACGCCCTGCGAGCGGTACACGTCCTGCACGCCGTTCACCAGGTGCTTCTGCACCTCGCGCACGCCCTTGACCCGGAGGACCTCCTTCGGGTCGACGGTGCCGACGATCAGCTGCTGGCCGAGCTCGACGTGCTGGCCGTCCTCGACGAGCAGCGTCGAACGCTTGAGCACGTTGTACGCGATCGGCTCGTCGCCGTTGTCGGGCGTGAGGATGACCTTGCGCTGCTTCTCGGTCTCGTCGATCGTGATCCGGCCGGGGGCCTCGACGATGGGCGACGCACCCTTGGGGGTGCGGGCCTCGAAGAGCTCCTGCACGCGGGGCAGACCCTGCGTGATGTCGTCGGCCGAGGCCGAACCACCGGTGTGGAAGGTGCGCATCGTGAGCTGGGTGCCCGGCTCGCCGATCGACTGGGCCGCGATGATGCCGACGGCCTCGCCGATGTCGACGAGCTTGCCGGTCGCGAGCGAACGGCCGTAGCACTTCGCGCACACGCCGACCGCGGACTCGCAGGTGAGCACCGAGCGGACCTTGATCGACTCGACGCCCGCCGCGACGAGCTTGTCGATCAGCACGTCGCCGACGTCGTCGCCTGCGGCGGCGACGACCTCGCCCTTCGCGTTCACCGTGTCGGTCGCGAGCGACCGGGCGAACACCGAGTTCTCGACGTTCGGGTCGCGCACGAGCGCACCCGTCGAGTCGACCGCGGCGATCGGGAGCTCGAGGCCCTTCGAGGTGCCGCAGTCGTCCTCGCGGATGATGACGTCCTGCGAGACGTCCACCAGACGACGCGTGAGGTAGCCCGAGTCGGCCGTACGGAGGGCCGTGTCGGCCAGGCCCTTGCGGGCACCGTGCGTGGCGATGAAGTACTCCGCCACCGACAGCCCCTCGCGGTACGAGGAGATGATCGGACGCGGGATGATCTCGCCCTTCGGGTTGTTCACGAGGCCTCGCATGCCGGCGATGTTGCGCACCTGCAGCCAGTTACCACGAGCACCCGAGGTCACCATGCGGTTGATGGTGTTGCCCTGGTTCGCGGCGAACTCCTCCTGCATGGCCTTCGCGACCTCGTCGGTCGCCTTGGTCCAGATCTGGATGAGCTCCTGACGACGCTCGAGGTCGGTCGTGAGACCCTTCTCGAACTGCGACTGGACCTTCGCGGCCTGCTTCTCGTACTTCGAGACGATCTCCCGCTTCTGCGGCAGCTCGACGATGTCGGAGAGTGCGACGGTCACGCCCGAACGGGTCGCCCAGCGGAAGCCGGCGTCCTTGATGCGGTCGAGCGTCGCGGCCACCTCGGTCTTCGGGTAGCGCTCGGCGAGGTCGTTGACGATCTGCGAGATCTGCGACTTGCCCGCCTGCGCGTTGAAGAAGGGGTAGTCCTCCGGAAGCGCCTCGTTGAAGAGCGCGCGACCGAGGGTCGTCTCCATCAGGAACGGCTGGCCCGACACGAAGCCCTCGGGCTCCTGGCCCTCGGCGAAGTGCAGCCCCTCGAGGCGGATCTTCACCATGGCGCCGAGGTCGAGCACCGGCTCGCCGGGACGGTTCTGGTCGAACGCGAGGACCGCCTCGGCGATCGACGAGAACGCACGACCCTCACCGGCACCGCCCTCGATGACCGTCGTCAGGTGGTGGAGGCCGATGATCATGTCCTGCGAGGGCAGGGTCACCGGACGGCCGTCCGACGGCTTGAGGATGTTGTTCGACGCCAGCATGAGGATGCGGGCCTCGGCCTGCGCCTCGACGGACAGCGGCAGGTGCACGGCCATCTGGTCGCCGTCGAAGTCCGCGTTGAACGCGGCGCAGACGAGCGGGTGGAGCTGGATGGCCTTGCCCTCGACCAGCTGCGGCTCGAACGCCTGGATGCCGAGGCGGTGCAGCGTGGGCGCGCGGTTCAGCAGAACGGGGCGCTCGCGGATGATCTCCTCGAGCACGTCCCACACCTGCGGACGCGAACGCTCCACCATGCGCTTGGCGGCCTTGATGTTCTGCGCGTGGCTGAGGTCGATGAGGCGCTTGATGACGAACGGCTTGAACAGCTCGAGCGCCATCTGCTTCGGCAGGCCGCACTGGTGCAGCTTGAGCTGCGGTCCGACGACGATGACCGAACGGCCCGAGTAGTCCACGCGCTTGCCGAGCAGGTTCTGGCGGAAGCGACCCTGCTTTCCCTTGAGCATGTCGCTCAGGGACTTCAGGGCGCGGTTGCCCGTACCCGTGACGGGGCGGCCGCGGCGGCCGTTGTCGAACAGCGCGTCGACGGCCTCCTGCAGCATCCGCTTCTCGTTGTTGACGATGATCTCGGGCGCACCGAGGTCGAGCAGGCGACGGAGGCGGTTGTTGCGGTTGATCACGCGACGGTAGAGGTCGTTCAGGTCGGAGGTCGCGAAGCGGCCACCGTCGAGCTGGACCATCGGGCGCAGCTCCGGCGGGATCACCGGGACGACGTCGAGGACCATCGCGGCCGGCGAGTTGCCGGTCTGCAGGAACGAGTTGACGACCTTGAGCCGCTTGATCGCGCGGATCTTCTTCTGGCCCTTGCCCTCGGCGATCTGCAGGTGCAGGTCCTCCGCCTCGGCGGCCAGGTCGAAGGACAGGAGGCGCTTCTTGATCGCCTCGGCGCCCATGTAGGCCTCGAAGTACATGCCGAAGCGGTCCTGCAGCTCCTGGAAGACCGAGTCCTCGGGCTTCAGGTCGCCGACCTTCAGCGTGCGGAAGTCCTCCCACACGCGCTCGAGGTGCGCGATCTGCTCGTCGCCCGACTTGCGGACGCCGGCCATCTCCTTGTCGGCCGCGGCCTCGGCGCGCTTCTTCTGGTCGGACTTGGCGCCCTCGGCCTCCAGGGCCGCGAGCTCCTCCTCCTTGCGCTGCATGAGCTCGGCGATGCGAGCGTCGCGGGCGTCGCCGATGGCCTTGATCTCGAGCCGGAGCTCGTTCTCGAGGCCGGGCATGTCGGCGTGACGACCCTCGTCGTCGACGTCGATCACCATGTACGCGGCGAAGTAGATGACCTTCTCGAGGTCCTTCGGCGCCATGTCGAGCAGGTACCCGAGGCGCGAGGGCACGCCCTTGAAGTACCAGATGTGCGTCACGGGCGCGGCCAGCTCGATGTGGCCCATCCGCTCGCGGCGGACCGAGGACTTGGTGACCTCGACACCGCATCGCTCGCAGACGATGCCCTTGAAGCGGACGCGCTTGTACTTGCCGCAGGCGCACTCCCAGTCGCGGCTGGGTCCGAAGATCTGCTCGCCGAAGAGCCCGTCCTTCTCGGGCTTCAGCGTGCGGTAGTTGATGGTCTCGGGCTTCTTGACCTCGCCGTAGGACCACTTGCGGATGTCCTCGGCGGTCGCCAGGCCGATACGGAGCTCATCGAACGTCGTTGCGTCGAGCAATTTCTCTCCTAGATTCCTGAAGTCGTTCTCGTATGCCTGGCGGATCAGATCTCGTCGATGTTCGACGACTCGAAGCGCGCGGAGATGTTGATGCCGAGCTCCTCCGCTGCGCGGAAGGCCTCGTCATCGGTGTCGCGGAGGCTCACCGCGGTGCCGTCGGCCGAGAGGACCTCGACGTTCAGGCACAGCGACTGCATCTCCTTCATGAGCACCTTGAAGGACTCGGGGATGCCGGGCTCCTGGATGTTCTCGCCCTTGACGATGGCCTCGTACACCTTGACGCGGCCGAGGATGTCGTCGGACTTGATCGTGAGGAGCTCCTGCAGCGCGTATGCGGCGCCGTAGGCCTCGAGCGCCCACACCTCCATCTCGCCGAAGCGCTGGCCGCCGAACTGCGCCTTCCCACCGAGCGGCTGCTGGGTGATCATCGAGTACGGGCCGGTCGAACGCGCGTGGATCTTGTCGTCGACGAGGTGGTGGAGCTTCAGGATGTACATGTAGCCCACGGAGACGGGGTACGGGAACGGCTCGCCCGAACGGCCATCGAACAGCTGCGTCTTGCCGCTGGAGTCGATGAGCCGCTCGCCGTCGCGGTTCGGGAGGGTCGAGTCGAGCAGACCCGCGATCTCCTCCTCGAGCGCGCCGTCGAACACGGGCGTGGCGACCTTGGTACCGGGCTCGGCCTCGCGGGCGCCCTCGGGCAGGCGCTTGGCCCAGTCCGGGTTGCCCTCGACCTTCCAGCCCTGCTTGGCGACCCAGCCGAGGTGGGTCTCGAGCACCTGGCCGAAGTTCATTCGACCGGGGATGCCGAGCGGGTTCAGGATGACGTCGACCGGCGTGCCGTCGGCGAGGAACGGCATGTCCTCGACCGGCAGGATCTTCGAGATGACGCCCTTGTTGCCGTGGCGGCCGGCGAGCTTGTCGCCCTCGGTGATCTTGCGCTTCTGGGCGATGTAGACGATCACGCGCTGGTTGACGCCCGAGCCGAGCTCGTCGTCGCCGTCCTGCGCGTCGAACACCTTGACGCCGATGATCGTGCCCTGCTCGCCGTGCGGGACCTTCAGCGACGTGTCGCGGACCTCGCGGCTCTTCTCGTTGAAGATCGCGCGGAGCAGGCGCTCCTCGGCCGACAGCTCGGTCTCGCCCTTCGGCGTCACCTTGCCGACGAGGATGTCGCCGGGCCGGACCTCGGCGCCGATGCGGATGATGCCGCGCTCGTCGAGGTCTGCCAGCAGGTCGGGGCTCACGTTGGGGAGGTCGCGGGTGATCTCCTCCTTGCCGAGCTTGGTGTCGCGGGCGTCGACCTCGTACTCCTCGATGTGGATCGAGGAGAGGACGTCGTCCTTCACCAGGTTCTGGCTGAGGATGATCGCGTCCTCGAAGTTGTGGCCCTCCCACGGCATGAACGCCACGAGGAGGTTCTTGCCGAGCGCGAGCTCGCCGTCGTCGGTCGCGGGACCGTCGGCGATGACCTCGCCCACCTCGACGCGGTCGCCGGCGGAGACGACGACGCGGTTGTTGTACGACGTGCCCTGGTTCGAGCGGTCGAACTTGCGCAGGTAGTAGGTCTGCGTGCCGCCCTCGTCGAGCTGCAGCGTGACCGCGTCGGCCGAGACCTCGGCGACGACGCCCGCGCGGTCGGCGGTGATCACGTCACCGGCGTCGATCGCGGCGTAGCCCTCCATGCCCGTGCCGACGAACGGCGAGTCGCTGCGCAGCAGCGGCACCGCCTGACGCTGCATGTTCGCACCCATGAGGGCGCGGTTCGCGTCGTCGTGCTCGAGGAACGGGATGAGCGAGGTGCCCACCGAGACCATCTGGCGCGGCGAGACGTCCATGTAGCCGATCTCGTCGGCCGGGAACAGGTCGACCTCGCCGCCCTTGCGACGCGCGAGGACGCGCTCCTCGACGAAGTGGCCCTTGGCGTCGAGCGGCGCGTTGGCCTGGGCGACGATGTAGTCGTCCTCCTCCATCGCGGTGAGGTAGTCGATCCGGTCGGTGACCTTGCCGTCCTCGACCCGGCGATACGGGGTCTCGATGAAGCCGAACGAGTTGATGCGCGCGAACGAGGCGAGCGATCCGATCAGGCCGATGTTCGGGCCTTCCGGGGTCTCGATCGGGCACATGCGGCCGTAGTGCGAGGGGTGCACGTCGCGGACCTCGACGCCCGCGCGGTCGCGCGAGAGGCCGCCGGGGCCGAGCGCCGAGAGGCGGCGCTTGTGCGTGAGGCCGGCCAGCGGGTTGTTCTGGTCCATGAACTGCGAGAGCTGCGAGGTCCCGAAGAACTCCTTGATCGCGGCCACGACGGGGCGGACGTTGATCAGGGTCTGCGGGGTGATCGCCTCGATGTCCTGCGTGGTCATGCGCTCGCGGACGACGCGCTCCATGCGGGACAGGCCCGTGCGGACCTGGTTCTGGATCAGCTCGCCCACCGCGCGGATGCGGCGGTTGCCGAAGTTGTCGATGTCGTCGACGTCGAGGCGGATGTCGACCGCCTTGCCGCCGCGGCGGCCGGGCAGGGTCGGACGGTCCTCGTGCAGGGCGACGAGGTACTTGATCGTGGCGACGATGTCCTGGACCGTCAGCACCGAGTCGGTGAGCGGCGCCTCGAGGCCGAGCTTGTTGTTGATCTTGTACCGGCCGACCTTCGCGAGGTCGTAGCGCTTCGGGTTGAAGTAGAAGTTGTCGAGGAGCGCACGCGCGGCCTCGGCGGCCACCTGCTCGCCCGGACGGAGCTTGCGGTAGATGTCCTTGAGCGCCTCCTCCTTCGTGAGGATGTTGTCCTTCTCGAGGGTGAGCGCGATGGACTCGTAGCCGGCGAACTCCTCGAGGATCTCCTCGGAGGTCAGGCCGAGGGCCTTCAGGAAGACGGTGACCGACTGCTTGCGCTTGCGGTCGATGCGGACGCCGACCTGGTCGCGCTTGTCGACCTCGAACTCGAGCCATGCGCCGCGGCTCGGGATGACGCGCGCCGAGTAGATGTCCTTGTCGGAGGTCTTGTCGGGCGTGCGCTCGAAGTAGACGCCGGGCGAACGGACGAGCTGCGAGACGACGACGCGCTCGGTGCCGTTGATGACGAACGTGCCCTTCGGGGTCATGAGCGGGAAGTCGCCCATGAAGACCGTCTGGGTCTTGATCTCACCGGTGAGGTGGTTCATGAACTCCGCGTTGACGTACAGCGGAGCGGAGTAGGTCTTGCCCTTCTCCTTGCACTCGTCGATCGTGTACTTCGGCGGCTCGAGCTCCGGGTTCGAGAACGAGAGCTGCATGGTCTCGCCGAGGTCCTCGATGGGCGAGATCTCCTCGAAGATCTCCTCGAGGCCGGTGGCCTCGGGAAGGTCCTGACGGCCGGACTCGATGGCCTCCTCGACGCGGGCCCGCCACGCCTCGTTGCCGACGAGCCAGTCGAAGCTCTCGGTCTGGAGGGCGAGCAGATCGGGTACGGTGAGGGTGTCGGTGACCTTCGCGAACGAGAGGCGGCTTGCACCGCGTCCGTTCTTGGGGGTGGGCGTGGATGCGTTGCGCGCAGCAGCCAAGGAAATGACCTCCATGGCCCCGTCGGGGGCCGGTTCACTGTCGGTGGTGGTGGAGTTGACCCCTCAGACGTGGTGCGGATGCCGGGAGACCCGACACGCAGAAGCCGACCGCAATATGAAGGCATAGTGGGTCTGGGAGCGCAAAGGTCAAGCATAGACCGGAAGGCGCGCCGTGTCCAGTCGGATTCTTGATTTGTCTCCGCTTCTCCGGTATAACCCGCGCGAACTCCGTCAGGCGACGGGTCGACCCGGCACGAGGCGCCCCGGCTCGCGATGACGGATGCCGCGTGGGGCTCCCCCACGCGGCATCCGTCGTCACCACCGGATCGACCGGCCGCTCAGGCTCCGATCTCGAGCCGGACCGTCTCGGGACGACCCGGCACGAGGCTCACGTCGACGATCGCACCCGGGGTCACGCGAGCGAGCTGGATCGGCGCGAGCGGCTGGGTGCGGGACGCCGGGACGGGGGTGCCGCCCGGGAGCTGCGCGACGAGCTCGAGCTCGACCATGACGTCCATGCCGATCACCATGGGCAGCTGGCGGGCGGACACCACCGAGGCGGTCGTGCGGACGCGCGCGGCGTCGGATGCGGGGTCGTTCGCGGCGACGGCCGCGGCCATCACGCGATCGGCCTGCTCGAGGGACTGCTGCGCGGCGGCGAGCGTCGCGCCGACGTCCATCCGCTCCCGGACGGCCGTCGCCTGCGCGTTCAGCGTGCGGAGGTCTGCGAGGAAGCCCATGTCACACCGCCGCGTAGATCTCGTTGAACCGGCGGCCGACGCCGCGGTCGGCCTGGATGCGGGCGCCCCAGCCGGCCTGGGCCTGCGCCCACGCCTCGGGATCGATGCCGAACATGCGGGCCACCACGGGCAGCTTCGTCTCGTCGTAGCCGTAGGCCGCGATGCCCTTGACGATCCGGGCGTAGCGATCGAGGTCGACGCCGGCGATGGGCTCGAGCGCGCCCGCGGCGGGCTCCGCGTGCACGGCCTGGGCCGCCATGGCGTCCATCTGCTGCCGGTACGTCGCGGTCCGGTCGGCGAGCGCGTTCGCGCGGTCGATGAGGCCGGGCGCGGCCTTCACCGTCTTCACCATGTCGCCGAGCTGGCTGAACATCATCATGGTTCCTGCTCCTTCTCTTGCGGTTCTTCTCGTGGTTCGGTGTTCGGTGCGGGATCGAGTGGGGATCGGATCGGATGCCGCGGCGGGTTCCCCGGCCCGCCGCGGCACCGGGCTCATCGCGTCGAGCGCGGCCTGGCGGCGACGAAGAGGAGCCCGATCCCGGCGAGGATCGCCGCGATCGCGAGCGACGGTCGGGGATCGGCCCCCGTGCGGGCGAGGCTGCCGACGGGTGCGGCCGTCGCGAGCTCCTCGGCGGATTCGTGGCGAACGGGTTCGGCGGGCTCGTCGACGTCGGCCGGCCCCGGCTCCTCGTGCGGGGCGGGCTCGGTCGGCTCGCCCGGCTCTCCAGGCTCGGTCGGTTCCCCGGGTTCTGCGGGCTCCCCGGGCTCTGAAGGCTCCCCGGGCTCTGAAGGCTCGCCCGGCTCCCCCGGCTCCCCCGGCTCTCCCGGATCAGCGGGCTCGGGCTCGGGCTCGGGCTCGGGCTCCGGCTCCGGCTCGGGCTCGGGCTCGGGCTCCGGCTCGGGCTCGGGCTCCGGCTCCGGCTCCGGCGCGGGCTCGGGCTCGGGCTCGGGCTCCACGCTCGGGAGCACCTCGAGGGTGATCGTCGCCCAGTTGCTCAGCGCGCCGTGCGCATCGCGCAGTCGATAGCCGAAGCTCAGCGGGCCGACGAAGTCGGGGGCGGGTTCGTAGATGATGCTGCCGTTGTTCGGGCTCCAGGACACGCCGTGCGTGGGTCCGTAGATGTCCGTGACGTGCCCGACGATCGCGTCCCCGTCGGGGTCGCTGTCGTTCGCGAGGAAGCCGGGCGCCGGCACGAACATCGTCGTGCCCTGCACGAAGGTGAAGAGGTCGTCCACGGCGACCGGCGGCGCGTTGTCCGCGGCCGACGCCGGTGCCGCGGCGAGGACCGCCCCGGCCGAGGCCATCATCGCGGCGGCCGCGGCAGCCGTGCCTCTCAGTCGTCTCGCCCGCGCGGCCCGCTTCGACGAGCCGTCCCGCTGCTCCTGCGTCATGTCGTGTCTCCTGGTGAGTCGGTGGCGCGGATCCCCTGATCCGCGGGGCGGGTCCCACCCGCCGGTGACGAGCCTGCCCGCGGCCGGGGTACGAGCGGATGGGCAGGCGCTGCTCATCCGCCGTCGACGACTGCTCACCTCACCGGCCCGACTACCCAGGCCCCACGCGCATCACGGGCCGATTCCCCCGTACGGGGGCCAAGATCACGCAACCAGGTTCACGTCGTCGCGCAATACAGTGAGACGACCGGCCACGCCGGTGAACCTGAAGGGCCGAGATGGTGGCGTTGGACACCGGGGGGACGGCCCGGCCGCCCCTCGCGCTCGACGAGAGCTGGCCGCTCGTCGGACGCGGCGCCGACGTCCGTCGTGCCCTCGACGGCCTCGCAGGTTCGACGAGGGCCGTGTTCGCCTACGGCGCTTCGGGCATCGGCAAGTCGCGCGTGGTCCAGGAGGTCGCCGAGCACCTGGACGAGGACGGGTGGCTCGTCCTCACCGCGACCGGGAACCCTGCGCTGAGCGCGGTGCCGCTCTCGGCCCTGGCACCCGTGTTCGCGAGGGAGACGGGTTCCCCGCTCACGTCCGCCGCCGACGCGGCGGAGCTGTTCGCCGTCGCCCACGCCGCGATCGCCCGGCTGGCCGGCGACCGCTCCGTGCTGCTCGCCTTCGACGACATCTCGGTCGCGGACCCGGTCTCGGTGACACTCGTGGCCCAGCTCGTGGAGGCGTCGGTGCTCCGGGTTGCGGCCACGGTCCGCGAGTCCGAGCCGGTCCCCGATGTGCTGGTCCCGGTGGCGACGGCGTCGGACTCGATCCGCCTCGACCTCGGTCCGCTCGGCGTCGACGAGGTCGCGGAACTGCTCACCAGGGTGCTCGGCGGCGCCATCGCGCATCGCGACGTCGTCGAGCTGCACCGTGCGGCGCACGGCAACCCGCTCTTCCTCCGGGAACTCGCGATCGGCGCGTGGGACGCCGGATCGCTCGTCGCGCACGAGGGGCTCTGGCACCTGGCCGGGGAACCCGTCGGCACGCCCGCGCTGCGCGACCTGATCCGCGCCCGCCTCCGAGGCCTCCACGAGGCGGAGCGGGACGCGGTCGAACGTCTCGCGCTGTGCGAGCCGCTCGCCTTCGACGAGCTCGCGCGCCCGGGCGCCGCCGAGGCGCTCGCCGCACTCGAGCTGCGAGGACTCATCCGCGTCGACGAGTCGGGACCTCGGGTGCGCGTCGGGCTCGCGCACCCGCAGTACGCGGCTGCCGTCCGCGAGGCGATGCCGCGCATCCGCGCGCTCTCGCTGCTCGCCGAACAGGCCGACCTCGTCGCGTCCCGCCCGATGGATCCGGGCGATGAACTGCGGGTCGCGGTGTGGCGACTCGACGCCGGTCGACCGAGCGATCCCGCCCTGCTCGCCCGATGCGCCGTGCTCGCGCGGTCCGCGTACGATCGCCGTACCGCTGAGCGGCTCGCCGCAGCCGCCGTCGCGGCGGGAGCCGCCGACGCGCCGACGCTGCTCCTGCACGGCGAGATCCTGTGGTCCCTCGGCCGAGGCGACGAGGCGCTGACCGCGCTCGAGGCGGCGCGTCGCGCCGCGGCCTCGGACGGCGCCGACGAGGCGCTGCTCGCCGCGATCGGGCGCGTGCAGGCCGACGTGCTCGGCGGCGATCCGCTCGGCACGGTCCGCGCCCTCGACCTGCTGGAACGCCTCGAGGGCGAGCTCCCGGGGCAGTCCGCGGCGATCGGGCTCGGCAAGTCCGCGCTGCAGGCGAACCTCGAGTACGGCGACGCCGCGCTCGCCGCCGTCGAGGACGCGGGTCGCCGCCTCGGCGACGGGCCGGAACGCGCATTGCTGGACCTGGCCCGCGCGACCCCGCTCTCCCTCGTCGGGCGCACCGAGGAGGCCGTCGCGAGCGCCGAGCGCGCCGTATCCGCCGCCGCCCGCGCCGACTCCCCGGTGTCGCGGCGCCGCGCCGAGGTGGTCCTCGCGAACGTGCTCGTCGCGAGCGACCGCCTCGAGGACGCCCGCGGCACCCTCGTCGACGCGCTGCACGATGCGATCCGCGACGACGACGAGCCGACCGCGCGCGTGGCCGAGCTGACGATGGGCCGGATCTTCTGGCAGCTCGGCCGCCTCGACACCGCCGCCCGCTGGTTCCGCGACACCATCGGCGGCGCCGAAGTGCACGGGCCGACGTCGTTGCGCGAGTTCGCGCGCTGCTTCCTTGCGATCGTCGCGGCCGAGCAGGGCGACCCGGCTGCCGCCCGCGAGCACCGTGATCGGGTGGTGGCCGGCCTCGAGCAGGACAGCTCGGTCGTGACGCTGGCCGACGCCTGGATCGATGCGGCGGAGGGCGCCGCCGACCGCGCCGCGACCCGGGTGCTCGAGCGTGCCGAGCTCGCGCAGTCGCGCGGCGCGCTGAACGTCGCGAGCGGACTGCTCCATCACGTCACGAGGTTCGGCTCGCGCCCCCACACCGCGTCGTCCGCCGATCGGCTCGAGTCGCTGGCCGCGCGGACCGGGGCTCCGGACGTCGCACGGCGGGCGGCGCACGCCCGCGCCGAGGCCGAGGCGGATCCGGCCGGCCTGCGCGCCGCCGCGTCCGAATGGGAGCGGGTGGGTTCGCTCCTCTACGCCGCCGAGGCCCACGCCTCCGCAGGGCAGGCGGCGCGGGCCGACGGCCGCGGACGGGAGGCGGCGGCCGACCTGCGGCGCGCCGCCGAGCTGTCCGCGGCCTGCGAGGGGGCGAGGACGCCCCTGCTCCGCTTCTCCGAGGGCGCCGAACCGCTCACGCCACGCGAACGCGAGGTCGCGTCGCTCGCGGCCCAGGGCCTGAGCTCGAACGAGATCGCCGGGCGACTGTTCCTCTCGACCCGCACCGTGGACAACCACCTGCAGTCGACGTATGCGAAGCTCGGCATCCGAGGACGTCGCGAGCTGCACCTGCCGACCGATCCGATCGTCGGCCGGAGCTGACCCGGCTCAGGCGGTGACCACGTCGCCGCGCACCTGCTCGAGGCGCTCGCCGACCCGCGCCACCGCGTCGTGCGCGACGCCCAGGTCGGCGAGGCTCGTGAGCAGCGTCTGGACGATGCGGTCGAACGCGGCATCCGTGATCTCGAGGCCCTCGTGCGCCTCGGCGAGGCTGCGGCCCGAGAACGCCTGGGGGCCGCCGAACGCCGCGGCGAGGAAGGCGCGCTGGTGCGCGCGGAGGCGATCGAGGTCGACCTCCCGGAACCACGGTCCGAGCTCGTCGTCGGCGACGACCCGCCGATAGAGGAGTGCGACCGCCGTGCGCACGCCGTCCGGTCCGCCGACCTCGTCGTACAGCTCGGTCATCCCGCCTCCCTCGTCCCTGCGATCCTAGGCCGCCCGCACCCTCCCGGCGCGAGCGCCTCGTCGGCGATCTGCAGGCCGGACTGCGCACCGCGTGCGACGATGCCACCATGGCCCCCCGCATCGAGTTCGAGCGCGATGTCTTCTCGTCGACCGGGTGGACGCTGCTCGTGGACGGCGCCGCCCAGTCGCACGTCGACGCGGACGATCCGACCCGGCTGTTCTTCGAGTACGTGCGACGCATCGGCAACGTCGTCGACGCGCTCGCCGATCCCGGCGCCCCCGTCACGGCGCTGCACCTCGGCGGGGGCGCGATGAGCCTCGCGCGGTACGTCGCGGCGACACGTCCCGACTCGCGCCAGGTCGTCGTCGAGGCCGACGCCCGGCTCGTCGCGCTCGTGACCGAGCGACTCCCGCTGCCCGCGGCCTCGGGCGTCTCGATCATGGTCGCCGACGCGCGCGACGCCCTCGCGCGCCTCGACGCGGCGCTCTCCTTCGACCTGGTGGTCGTCGACCTCTACGCCCGCCTCGAGGCCCCCGCGTTCGTCGACGATCCCGCGTTCCTCGGCGCGTGCCTCGGTCGGCTCGGCCCTGCCGGCGTGATGGTCGTGAACGTGGCGGATGCGCCGGGCGGCCCCCGCCTCGCTGCGCAGGCGCGCGGCATCGCGCGCGCCGACCCCGCGGCCGGCCTCCTGGTGGCGGGCCCGCCCGCCGTGCTCGCCGGCGCCGAGGAGGGCAATGCCGTGATCGTCGCCGGACCCGCGATCCCGCCGCGCGTGGTCGAGCGGCTGCGCGCCGCAGGCCCGTTCCCCGCCGAGGTCCTGCAGGGCGCGCGGCTCGACGCCGTGCTGTGGGGCGCGTGCTGAGCCGGCGCGGGTAGCGTGGCATCCGTGCCGGAACTCGAACGTCGCCTCGCCGTGAGCGGACACCTCGCCAGGCTCGAGGAGTCGCGGACGCGCCCCGGTTCGTGGACCCTCACGGTCGACGGGACCCCGCAGTCGCACGTCGACCTCGAGCAGCCCGAGTGGCTGGGCTTCGAGTACGTGCGCCGCATCGGCCACGCGGTCGACCTCGTGCGCGAGGAAGGGCGGCCGATCACCGCGCTGCACCTCGGCGGCGGCGCGTTCACCCTGCCCAGGTACGTCATCGCGACCAGGCCCGGGTCGCGCCAGCAGGTGATCGAGTTGGAGTCCGACCTCGTCGACCTCGTGCGCGCGAACCTGCCGTTCCCGCGCGGTGCGCAGGTGCGCGTGCGGCACGGCGACGCCCGCGAGGTCCTCGCGAAGCTCCCGGCCGGGCTCGACGGGGCGGTCGACATCGCGATCGTCGACATCTTCTCGGGCGCGCGCACGCCCGCCCACGTCACGAGCGCGGAGTTCCATGGGCTCGTCTCGCCGCGGCTCGCACCGGGCGGCATCGTCGCCGTCAACGTCGCCGACGGCGCCGGCCTCGCGTTCGCCCGTTCGCAGGCGGCGACCCTGTCGCACGTGTACGCGCACGTCGCGCTCGCCGCCGACACCGGCATGCTGAAGGGCCGGCGATTCGGCAACGTCGTCATGTACGCCTCGCACGACCCGCTGCCGTTCGCCGGGCTGCCGCGCCGCCTCGCGAGCGATCCGGCCCCGGCGAAGCTCGTCGAAGGCGACGAGCTGGTGCGCTTCATCGCCGGCGCGCCGGTCGTGACGGATGCCACCGCAGTGCCGTCGCCGCCCCCGGCGCGGTCGGTGTTCCTGAGCAGGCCGTAGGTCGTCGGGACGGGGCGGACGGGACGGCGGCCGGCCGTCGACCGGCGCCCGGCGCCCGGCGCTCACGCGTGCCGGAACCGGATCTCCTGGCCGGGTCGCACCTGCGCGAGCACGTCGAGGGAGCCCGGATCGACGATGGCGACGACCGGGTACCCGCCGGTCACCGGCCGGTCGGCGAGGAGCACGGTCGGCACGCCGGCACCGGTGACCTGGATGGCGCCCGCGACCGTCGGCTCGCTCATCAGCTCGCCCGGCACCCGGCGCTCCAGGGCCGGACCCTCGAGCCGCGCCCCCACGCGATCGGCGGATGGGGAGACGCGCCAGCGCGATTCGTGCAGCACGGCGAGCGCGGCATCCGTCACCCAGTCGGCGCGCGGCCCCGGCAGCAGGCCGAGGGTGACCGATCCGACCGGCGGCGGGTAGGCGGCGTCGTCGTCGAGCAGCGGCACGGATGCCGCGGGCTCGGGTCCCACCGCGAGCACACGTCCCGCACCGACGGGCTCGGGCCCGATCCCCGCGAGCGTGTCCCGGCTGCGCGATCCGAGCACGAGCGGTTCGTCGATCCCGCCGCGCACGGCGACGAGGTAGCGCAGCCCGCGTTCCGCGGCGCCGATCTCGACGGCCTCGCCGGCGCGCACGCGCGCGGCACGGTAGGGCCCGACCTCGCGGCCCGCGACGCGCACCGACCCCCAGGCTCCGGTGACCGAGAACCACACGTCGCGGTCGGGCGCGAACCTGAGCCCGCCGAGCACGACCTCGAGTCCCGCGACCCCGTCTGGATTGCCGACGAGGCGGTTCGCGAGCGCGAGCGCGCCCCGGTCGAGCGCGCCGGAGGGCGCGACCCCCAGGTGGGCGCGGCCCGGACGCCCGAGATCCTGCACCAGCACGAGTCCGGCGGTCGCCTCGACGCGCAGCGCCGTCATGCGGGCGCCTCCCGGAAGCGGACGACCCGGCCCGGGACGAGCAGCGCGGGCGGGTCGGCGTGCGGGTCCCAGAGGGCGGCGTCGGTCCGCCCGATGAGGCGCCACCCGCCGGGGCTCTCGCGCGGGTAGGCGCCGGAGAACGCGCCGGCGAGGCCGACCGCGCCGGGCGGCACGCGCGTGCGCGCGACGTCCAGGCGGGGCACGTCGAAGGGCCAGTCCTCGGCCACGAGGTAGCCGAACCCCGGCGCGAAGCCGATGAATGCGACGCGCCATCGCGTCGCGACGTGCCGGGCGACGAGGTGCTCCGGCGTCACGCCGAGATGGTCGGCGAGTCCCGCGAGGTCCTCCCCGCGGTAGTCGACCTCGATGACGAGGGCGTCGGGCGGCGCTCCGACGGTCGGCGTCGCGGGGCGCTCGCCCGGCGTCGGCGCGACGGCCGGGAGCGCGTCGCGCACCGCGCTCCGGACCCAGCTCGCCGCCGACTCGAGCGGGAACCGCTCCGGGTCGACCGCGACCAGGAGCGTCCGTGCCGCGGGGACCAGCTCGACCACGCCGTCGGGCGGGTCGGCGGAGAGCGCGTCGTGCAGCGCGAGCACCTCGTCGAGGCCGTCGCACTCGACGAGGATGGCCGAACGCCCGGAGGGCAGCAGCCGCGGCTCGGGACGGCTCATGCGAACGGCCGCACGTCGTGGCCCGCGCTCGCGAGCGCCGCCCGGACGGCGCGGGCGATGCCGACCGAGCCGGGGGTGTCGCCGTGCAGGCAGAGCGAGTCGGGCGCGAGCTCGACGCGGGCTCCATCGGCGGCGGCGATGCCGCCGGTCTCGACGAGCTCGAGGGCGCGGTCGGCCGCGCGGGCGGGGTCGTGCACGAGCGCATCGGGGTGCTCGCGCGGCACGAGGCGGCCGTCGGCGAGGTAGCCGCGGTCGATGAAGGCCTCGCGGGCGTAGCGGATGCCGGCACCCGCCGCCGCGCGTTCGAGTTCGCTCTCGGGGGGCCCGAGGACGACCATGCCCGGAACGGCCGCGGCGAGCGCGTCGGCGACCGCCGACGCGGCCGCGGCATCGGCGGCGAGCCGGTGGTAGAGCGCGCCGTGGGCCTTCACGTAGGCGACCGTCGCACCGACGGTCCGGGCGAGGCCGTCGAGCGCGCCGAGCTGGTAGACGACCTCGGCCGCGAGCTCGTCGACGGAGACGTCGAGTGCACGCCGGCCGAACCCCGCGCGGTCGCGGTACCCGGGGTGGGCGCCGAGGACCACCCCGTGGGTGACGGCGAGGCGTGCGCTGCGCAGCATCGTCGACGGGTCGCCGGCGTGGAACCCGCACGCGACGTTCGCGCTCGAGACGACCTCGAACATCGCCTCGTCGTCGCCCATGGTCCACGCGCCGTACGACTCGCCGAGGTCGGCGTTCAGGTCGATCGCGCGCTGCATGCTCCCATTCTCCCGCGCCCTCCCGCAGACTGGGCAGAGGAGTACGACGACCGGACCGGGGAGGTCGCACATGCGCGGACGCACGGGGCGGACCCGGGCCCGGGTCGCGCTGCTCGCCGCGACCACGACGATGCTCGCCGGCTCCGGCGCCCTGCTCGCGGGCTGCGCGCCCGACGCGGGCTCCGGTCCGGTGGTGAACGCCCCGACCGACGCTCCGACCACGACGCCCTCCGTCTCGGCGCCTCCGGCCGTGCGGCCCGTGGGCGACGTCGAGACGCTGGCGAGCGGGCTCGAGGCGCCGTGGTCGATCCTGCCCCTGCCGGACGGCGGCGTGCTCGTGAGCGAGCGCGATCGCGGGCGGATCGTCGAGGTGCTCGCCGACGGCGGCCTCCGCGAGGTCGCAGTCCTGACCGACGTGGTCGCGGGCGGGGAGGGCGGACTGCTCGGGCTCGCGTTCCTCCCGGGCGACGGCGACGACCGGGCATCCGTCTTCGCGTACTTCTCGACCGACTCGGACAATCGCATCGTGCGGATGCCCCACACCGGCGAACCCGGCGACCTCGGGCTCGGCGAGCCCGAGGTCGTGCTCGACGGCATCCCCCGCGGCGGACGCCACAACGGTGGACGCCTCGCCGTCGGCCCCGACGGCTTCCTGTACGCGACGACGGGCGACGCGGGCGACGGCGACCTGTCGCAGGATCCCGACTCCCTCGGCGGGAAGATCCTGCGGATGACGGCCGACGGCGAGCCCGCCCCGGGCAACCCGTCGGGCACCCTCGTCTGGAGCCTCGGGCACCGCAATCCGCAGGGTCTGGCATGGGATGCCGCTGGCGGCATGTGGGCGGCGGAGTTCGGCCAGAACACGTGGGACGAGCTCAACCGCATCGAGCCCGGCGGGAACTACGGCTGGCCGATCGTCGAGGGTCGCGCGGGCGACGCACGGTTCCGCGACCCGGCCGTGCAGTGGCCGACCTCCGAGGCGAGCCCGAGCGGCATCGCGATCGTCGGCGACACGGTGGTGCTCGCGGCGCTCCGCGGCGAGCGACTGTGGTTCGCGTCGCCGGCGCTGACGTCCCCGACCGAGGTCGACGCCGCGTTCGATGGCGAGCTCGGGCGGATGCGCGACGTGGTCCCGGGGCCCGACGGCGAGCTGTGGGCGCTCACGAACAACACCGACGGGCGGGGGTCGCCGCGCGAGGGGGACGACCGCCTGGTGCGGATCCCGCTCGTCGACGCCGACTGAGCGGCCCCCGTTCGGGGGACCACCGGATCGGCCCCCGGCAGACCTCCCGGGGATATCCTCGATCGCATGGCGGATCTCGCGAGGGTTCGGATCTGGGCTGAGGCGCTCATCGCCCTGCACCTGGACCCCGCCGTGTGGAGCTTCGCCTTCGACAACGCCAAGAAGCGGGCGGGCCTCTGCAACTACACCGCCAGGCGGATCTCGGTCTCGCGCTACCTCGCGTCCCGGTACGACGACGACGAGATCCACCAGATCCTGCTGCACGAGGTGGCGCACGCCATCGCCGGCCCGCGCGCGGGCCACGGGCCGCGGTGGGCGACGATCGCCGCCGACATCGGCTACGTCGGCCGGCGCACGCACGACGGCGCCGTCGCCGACGAACTCGCCCCCTGGGTCGGGCGCTGCCCGGTGGGGCATGAGCACTACCGCTACCGCGAGCCGAGTCGACCCCTGAGCTGCGGGCTCTGCCGCAGGGGCTTCGACCGACGGAACCTCATCGTGTGGCACCGGCGCGAGATCACCGCGGCAATGCGGCGCGCGGCCGCGAGCGCGGCCGCCGACTGAGCCGCGACTCGGGACCGCGAGCCCGGCGATCGGGTCGGTGACCGTGACCCGATCGTGGCGATCGCGACCGCGCGCAGCCGGTAGTTTGGTCCGGTGCCCGTCTCGACCGTCTCGATCCCCGTCGGCCAGTGGTTCACCGACGACAGCGGGCGGTGGTGGTTCGACTCCGGTTCGTTCGCGCTCGACTTCGCCTACACCGGAGGGATCCCCGTCGCCGTCGCCGTCGCCCCCGCACGGCTGAACTCCCCCGACGACCTCACCGCGTGGATGCGCGACCGCTTCCCGATGCCCGTCGCGCCCGCGCGCTCCCGCGACCTGTTCGACGCGACCTCGCTCCGCGACGCGATCGCGCGCCTGGCGCTCGCCGCCGGTCGCGGCGGGACGCCGGCCACGGCCGACATCGACGTCGTGAACCTGTACGCCGCGACGCCCGACATCCCGCCGACGCTCGACGGCGGCTCCCGGCAGGCCGGTCGGTCGGTCCAGACCGTCGGCCAGGCGCTCTCCACGATCGCGCGCGATGCGGTCGACTGCTTCGGCGAGTCGAACCACGGCCGGGTGCGAATCTGCGCCGGCGACTGCGGCATCGTCTACCTCGACACCTCGCGCGCGGCGAGCCGCAGGTGGTGCTCGATGCAGCGCTGCGGCAACCGGGCCAAGGTCCGCGCGCATCGCGCTCGGAAGTCGGGGAAGGTCGCGCTCAGCGCCGCCTGACGACCCGCGCAGTCGCTCCCGCATCCCGGGTCGCGGCCCGGCGCAGCACCACGGGGTCGATCCCCGCCGCGATGGCCTCGCGCCCGCCGACCGACGCGGTCGCGAGGTGCGCGACGGCGCGGCGGAGCCCCGTGTACGACGCGCAGGCGACTGCCGCCTCCGGCGACGTGTCGTCGATGCCGAGTTCGGCGAGCGCATCGATCACGGCGCCCGCTGCGAGCAGGTCGTCGGCTGCGAACCCGCCGTCGGCGCGCCCGGCGGCGACGATCGCCAGGAAGGCGCGGCGCCCCAGGCGCTCCTGCTCCGCGAGGATCCACGCCGCGGCGGCCGCGGCGTCGGCGAGGCCCGCGACGAGCACTGCGCCGGGGGTGTCGGCGAGCACGTCGCGCGGCACGAGGAGTCCGGGCGCCCCGCCGTCCGTGGCGGCGCCGCCCGCGGCATCCGTCACCTGGTCGACCCACACGAGGACGTCGGCCTCCCGCGCGATCCGGCGCACGCCGCCCGTCCCGTGGTCGAATCGCACCTGGTACTTCGACTGCGCCGAAGGGGGCACCGCTGCGTTCGCGGTCGTGGAGTCGGTCGTGGTCGTCTCGCTCACCGCGTCAGGCTACGCGATGGCCGCGGCACCGCCCACTCGTAAGGTGGATGCATGACCTCGGATGTCGATGACCGGCCCGTCACGATCGTCACCGGCGGCGGCCGGGGCATCGGCCGTGCGATCGCCGATCGGCTCGCGGCCGACGGGCACGACCTGGTGCTGACCTACCGCGAACGCCGCGACGATGCCGAGTCGGCGGCCGACGGATGTCGCGCGATGGGCGCCCGCGTCGAGCTCCTCCAGCTCGACCTCGCCGACCTCGACCGCGCGGCCGAGATCGTGCCCGAGGCCGTCCGGCTGTTCGGACGCGTGACCGGCCTCGTCAACAACGCGGGCATCACGGGCATGATCGGGCCCTTCCTCGACGGGTCGATCGAGGAGGCCGAGCTCGTGTTCCGCATCAACGTCCTCGCCCCGATGGTGCTCTGCCGGTCCGCGATCGCGCACATGTCCACCGCCGCCGGCGGCGTCGGCGGCTCGATCGTGAACATCTCCTCCGGCGCGGCGACGCACGGCGCGCCGAACACCTACATCCCGTACGCCGCGAGCAAGGCCGCGCTCAACGCGATGACGACCGGCCTCGCCAAGGAGTTCGCGGCGGTCGGCGTGCGCGTGAACACGGTCTCGCCGGGTACCACCCGGACCGAGATCCACGCGGCAGCGGGCCGGCCGAACGCGCCCGACGAGCGCGCGGGCAACATCCCGATGCGCCGCCCCGGGGAGCCGCACGAGATCGCCGGCGCCGTCGCCTACCTGCTCTCCGACGACGCGTCGTACACGTCGGGTGCCGACATCCTGATCGCCGGCGGCAAGTAGGAGGGCGCGCGTCCCGCGGACGTCAGCGGTGCAGCGCCGCGTAGTGCGCGAGCGCCTCGGCGTCGCTCGCCCTGGACGCCGCACGTCGTGCCGCGTCGAGGGCGGCGACCGGATCGGACTCGCGCCGGGCGATGCCGAGCTGGCGTTCCGCCTCGGCGAGCCGCGTGCGCGCGTCCGCTCCGGCGAACGCTCGGGCCCGCTCGAGCGCCTCGCCCGCGACGCGGACCTGGCTCTCGGCGATGGCGATCGCACCGGGCAGCGCGCCGCGCGCGCCGGCGAGCCGGTCGTGGGCGCGGCGGGCCGTGGCGCGGACCGCCTCGAGCCGGTCGCGGGCAGCCCGCAGCCGGTCGCGTTCGGCGAACGGGTCGTCGGCACGGTGCTCTCGGCCGACGAGCAAGGGCGACAGGTCGCCGATCGTCGCGGCGAGCGCGGCACCCGCCTCCGGGTCGGCGGCGCCGTCGCGCTCGCGGCGCGCGGCGATGAGCTCCTCGTCGAGTCCGGCCGCCTCGCGTTCGGCGTCGTGCGCCGCGGCCGCGAGGTCGAGTTCGACGTGCTCCACCCGGTCGAGCTCGCCCTCGGCGCGCTGCAGCGCGTGGGCGGCGCGGTCGAGGAGGCCCGCGACGGGCTCCCCCGGCGCCTCGGCGATCCGCCGTGCGCCCTCGTCGAGTGCGGCGGAGGCCGCCGACAGGTCCTGCTCGGCCCGAGCGAACGATCCGTGCGCCCCGGCGAGCGCCGACGCCGAGAACCGGGTGCCGAGGCGTTCGAGGGCGGATGCGGCATCCGCGCGCCTGGCGAGGAGCCGCCGTTCGCGCTCGCGGAGCACCGGGGTATCGTCGGCCGCACCGCGTTCGGCGGCGCGCCGCGCGGAGAGCTCCGCCTCGGCGTCGGCGAGCGCGCGCTCGACGGAGTCGCACAGCGACGCGATGCGGGAGCTCCAGGTGCGGCGCTCCGCCGCCGTGGCCCGACCGCCGTCGTCGATGCGCTGTTGCAGCAGGAAGGCCTCGCGCAGCCATCCGCGCGCACGGTCGACCGTCTCGCCCAGTCCGCGGGCCGCCTCGGGCCCGAACTGCGCCTCCGCGAACCGGATCTCCTGCACCGCGTCGCGCACGGCCTCGTCGGCGCCGACCAGGCGCGCCTTGGCGGACGTCTCGAGTTCGCGCGCCGCCGCGGCATCGCGCGCCTCGCGTCGCGCGCCGAGCCGGCGGAACCCGATCACGCCGGCGACGAACGCGAGCGCGGCGGTGCCGAACACGACGAGGGAGGGCAGCCAATCGGCGGCGTCGGCCATGGTCGGGAGCCTACCGGGACCGTCGGCGACCTCGCCGAGCGGTCGCCGTGCGACGCCCGTGAATCCGGCGCGGCCACTTGGACGCGCCATCCGTCGCCCCCTATGGTCGTGCCATGCGGGTGCTGCTGAAGCTGACCCTGGACTGCGATGCGGATGCCGCGTGGCGCGCGATCCGCAGCCCGGCCGTGCTGCGCGAGGTGGTCGCGCCGTGGCTCGACTTCGAGTCGCTCGAGGCCGAGGGCTTCCCGGCGACGTGGCCCGAGGGGCCGCACCGGATGCGCGCGCTCGCGTTCGGCATCGCCCCGAGCGGCGAGGAGTACGTCGACGTGTCGTACCCGGGCGGGCTGCCTCCCGGCGTGCGGATGCTCCGCGACGGGGGCGGCGCCGTGACCGGGCCGCTCTCGGCGTTCCGGCACTGGGACCACCGCATGGCGATCTCGCCGCTTCCCGACGGGCGGACGCTCTACCGCGACCAGCTGCGCGCGAGCGCCGGGGCCCTCGACGCCCTCTACTGGTACCCGACGTGGGCGTTCTGGCAGTACCGCGGCCGGCGGCTGCGGCAGCTCGCGCCGACGTGGGCGTACGACCCGCCGGGCACGGCCGATGCCGAGCGCACCGAGGCGGTGAGGACCGCGCGGGCCGCTCGTGGCGGAGACGCCGCCGAGTCGATCGCCCGGGGCGCCGGATCGTGACCGCGTCGATCGGAGCGCTGCAGCTCGCCGATTGGCGCCGGCACGTGTTCGCGCTGTACGCGGGCGTCCGGCACCTCAGCGTGCACGACCCGGCGGCGGGGCACGAGCTGTGGCGCTCGGGCCGCGACGAGCTGTTCGCGGGGCACCCGCAGTCGCCGCTGCTGCCCGACGACCGGGCGGGCTTCACCGGACTCGACATCGCACCCTACGACCCCGACTGGCGGTTCGAACTCGACGTGCGCCGGCCCGACGAACCGCAGCGGATGGTGGTCGACAGCTCGACCGACGGCAAGATCCCGTTCTCGCTGGTCGGCACGGTGCGGCTGCCCTACCTCGGCACGCTCGACGTGTGGCGGCTCGCCGCGTACGGCGGCGGGCTGTTCCTGCCGGTCAAGGACGGCCTCGCGGGCATGCCCGGCGGCACCTACGGTGGCGGCCGCTACCTGCTCGACACCGTCAAGGGCGCCGACCTCGGCTCGGCCGGCGACGACGACAGCCTCGTGGTCGACTTCAACTTCGCGTACAACCCGTCGTGCGCGTACGACCCGTCGTGGTCGTGCCCGCTCGCGCCTCCGGGGAACACGCTCCGCGAGCCCGTGCCGGTCGGCGAGCGGATGCCGCGCTGAGTGCTCGCACAGCCTTCCGGATCCACCTCCTGCTATGGTTGGCGTCGGCGAGCGCGATGAACGCGCCGCCTGCGTCGTAGACACGCTTCCGGGCCTCGAGCCCGTTGACTTCATACGGCGAACGGATTCGCCGCCCGGCGTCTTCGCCACCACCCACCGCCGGGTCCATCCGCCGCTGCCGCATTGTGCACCGGCGCATCCGGCCGTGCCCTCCCGAAACGGACCCCCTTGACCGACATCACCTTCGGCGCGCTCGGCGTGCCCGCACCCCTCGTCGCCGCCCTCGCGGCGGACGGGAAGACCACCGCCTTCCCCATCCAGGCCGACACCCTGCCCGACACGCTCGCCGGACGCGACGTCCTCGGCCGCGGCAAGACCGGCTCCGGCAAGACCATCGCGTTCGCGCTGCCCATGGTCGCGCGCCTCGGCACGACGCTCGCCGGCGGCCGTCGCCGCGCCGGTCGGCCCCTCGGCCTCGTGCTCGCCCCCACCCGCGAGCTCGCCACCCAGATCACGGCGACCATCGAGCCCCTCGCCGCCGCCTACGGCCTGAAGGCGACGACCATCTTCGGCGGCATCAGCCAGAAGCGCCAGACCGACGCGCTCCGCGCGGGCGTCGACATCGTCGTGGCCACGCCGGGTCGCCTCGAGGACCTCATGAAGCAGGGCTTCGCCCACCTCGACGCGGTCGAGATCACGGTGCTCGACGAGGCCGACCACATGGCCGACCTCGGCTTCCTGCCGGTCGTGACGCGCATCCTCGACAAGACCCCGTCGGGCGGGCAGCGCCTGCTCTTCTCGGCGACGCTCGACAACGGCGTGGACCGACTCGTGAAGCGCTACCTGCAGAACGAGGTGCTCCACTCGGTCGACGAGGTGCACTCGCCCGTCGCCGCGATGACCCACCACGTGTTCCAGGTCCCCGACACCGACGCCAAGCACGAGCTCGTGAAGACCCTCGCGTCGGGCACCGGCCGCCGCATCCTGTTCATGCGCACCAAGCACCACGCGAAGAAGCTCGCGAAGAAGCTCACCGAGCAGGGCATCCCCGCGGTCGACCTGCACGGCAACCTCTCGCAGCCGCAGCGCGACCGCAACCTGGCCGCGTTCGGCGACGGCTCGGTCAAGGTCATGGTGGCCACGGATGTCGCCGCGCGCGGCGTGCACGTCGACGACATCGAGCTCGTCATCCACGTCGACCCGCCGACCGAGCACAAGGCGTACCTGCACCGTTCGGGCCGCACCGCGCGTGCCGGCAGCGAGGGCGACGTCGTGACGATCGCACTGCCCGCCCAGATGGACGACCTCGGCAAGCTCCTCCGCAAGGCGGAGATCCGCGTGACGCCCGAGAAGGTCGTGCCGACCACCCCCAACGTCGTCGCGCTCGTCGGCGAGGTCGCCCCGTACGTCAAGCCCGCGCCGCGCGACGCGAAGCCGCAGCAGGGCGGTGGCCGCTCGCAGGGCGCGAATGCGCAGCGCAAGCGCGCCGCACGCGACGACCGGGCGGCGGGCGGCGCACAGCCGTCCGGCCAGGGTCGCCGCAGCCGAGGCCGCGGGGGTCAGTCCGACGTCGCGCCCGCCGCGCCTCGACGCGACCGTTCGGGTCGCCCCGCCGAGGCCAGGTCGCACGCGCCGAAGCAGGGCTCCGGCCAGTCCCGCGGCGGCCAGGCGGCCGGCGCGCAGCGCGGAGCATCCGCCCACGGGTCGCAGAAGCAGCCGCTGCGGGTCGGCAGCCTCGTCTCGCCCAACCGCAGCACCCGGACGAACCGGCGCGCCCAGGGCTGAGCCCCGAACTCCTCGACGGCCCCGCACCCGACTCGGGTGGCGGGGCCGTCGTCGATTTCGCCCGTGGTGGCGGGCCGGGTTAGCCTGAGCCCCATGAGCACCGAAGTCGTTGCCGATGTCGTCATCCGCCCCATCCGTGATTCCGACGCCGAGGCGCTCGGCCGGGTCCACGCGCAGTGCTGGCACGAGGACTACGACCAGCTGGTGAGCGCGGCGACGCTCGAGAACCTCTCGCCGCGCCGGATGGCCGAGCTCTGGACCCACTGGATGAGCCAGGGCGACGAGTTCACGCACGTGGCCGCACTCGTCGACGGCGAGATCGTCGGGTTCGCCGGGGCGGGCCCCGCCCGCGACGAGGATGCTCCGCGCGAGCGCGAGCTGTTCTTCATCCACCTCCTCGACGCGCACCACGGCAAGGGCATCGGGCAGAAGCTGTTCGACGCGACCGTCGGCGAGGGCTCCGTCTACCTCTGGGTGCCGTCGGCGAACGAGCGCGCGGTCCACTTCTACGAGCGCAACGGCTTCACGGCCGACGGCGTCTCCCACGACGAGCCGTTCCTCGGCGAGAGCATCCACGAGGTGCGGTTGGTGCGCTGACGCGCAGCCCGCCACCGGAGGCGGCGCCGGCGGCACCCGCCTCGCGGCATCCGCTCAGTCGAGTGCGCCGACCGCGGCGAGCGCGCGACGCAGCAGTGCGCCGCGCCCGCCCTCCATCTCGGCACCGAACGTCTCGCTCGCCGCCTCGGCGGGCGAGACCCACGTGACTTCCAGCGCGTCCTGGCGCGGTTCGCACGTGCCCGTCACGGGCACGACGTAGGCGAGCGAGACGGCGTGCTGGCGCTCGTCCGTGAACGGCGAGATGCCCGGCATCGGGAAGTACTCGGCGACCGTCGCGGGCACCGGGCTCGCCGGCAGCTGCGGGAACGCCATCGGACCGAGGTCCTTCTCGAGGTGGCGGAACAGCGCGTCGCGGATCGTCTCGCCGTACATCACGCGCCCGGAGACGAGCGTGCGCGTCATCTCGCCGACCGCGTTCGCACGGAGGAGGACGCCCACCTCGGTGACCTGGCCGACGCCGTCGACGCGCACGGGCACCGCCTCGACGTAGAGCAGCGGCAGGCGGCCGCGGATCTCGGCGAGCTCGAGGTCGGAGAGCCAGCCGGGATTGGCGGGAGGCTGGACGGCGGGTTCGTCGTCGGGGTTCCAGTCCGGGTCCGGGGTGCGTACGGCCATGGGTCGATTCTGCCCCACGTGTCGCGAGAGCGGCGGGAACCGCGGCGTCAGCCGCGACGAGTGGGGCTCTCGCGCCGGGGTACGATGCCCGGATGCGGATCGACGACGAGGCGGTGATGTGGTCGGCATCGCCGGCCGACCGGGCCGGCCGGCCCCTCCTGGTGCTCCTCCACGGCTACAACTCGCACGAGGGCGACCTCTTCGGCCTGAGCCCGTACCTGCCGCTCGAGCCCGCGATCGCCTCGCTCCGCGCCCCGATCTCGACCGGCTACGGCCACGCCTGGTTCCCGCTCCTCGCGCAGGGCGAGGAGTTCGCGATGACCGGTGCCGAGGAGGCGACGACCGCCGTGATCGAGTGGCTCGACCGGGTCGCGCCGGGCGAGGCATCCGTGGGCCTGCTCGGCTTCTCGCAGGGCGGGGCGATGGCGCTCGAGCTGCTGCGCCGAGCGCCCGAGCGGTTCGCGTTCGCGGTGAGCCTCGCCGGGTTCGCGCTGCCGGGCACGCGTGAGGGCGACGAGCGGATGGCGGCGCTCGCGCCGCCCGTCTTCTGGGGGCGCGGCACGGTCGACGAGGTGATCCCGTCGACGTCGGTGGTGCGCACGCAGGAGTGGCTGCCCGCGCACGCGTCGCTGGACCAGCGCGTGTACGAGGGCCTCGGCCACTCGGTGTCCGACCGCGAGATCGGCGACGTCCGGGCGTTCCTCGCGGCGCGCTACGCCGCCTGACCCGCGTCGGGTCACGTCGCGTCGCGGCTGCCCGGCCTCGGGCCTCGGGCCTCGGGCCTCGGACCGCGGGCCTCGGGCTCAGACGCCGGCGCCGCCTCCGCCGCCGCCGCGACCCTCGTCGCCGCGCGCGGCACGCTCGGCGTCGCGCTCCGCGATGCGTCGCTTCTCGGCGCGCACGCCGGCCTGACGCGAACGCTCCTCGACGAGCCACGCGGGCGGCGCCTCGAGCAGCGCCTTGATCTCGGCGGTGGTCAGCGGGTCGGTGATGCCGGCGCGGGCGAGACCGGAGTTCGAGACGCCCAGCTTCGCGGCGACGACGCCCCGCGGGTGCGGGCCCTCGCGTCGCAGGGTCGCGAGCCACTCGGGCGGGTCGGCCTGCAGGGCGGCGAGTTCGTCGCGCGTGACCGGCGAGGCGCGGAAGTCATCGGGCGTCGCATCGAGCAGGACGCCGAGCTTCTTGGCCGCCGTCTCCGGCTTCATCGACTGGGACTGGCGGGGCTTGTCGGCGTTCACCCCTCCACGCTAGTCGCGTCGGCGTCCGGGCGCGCATCGGGACGTCGGCTCGGCCCGCCCGGCGCTAGCCTGAGAGGGCCGCGCACGCGGCGGGAATGAGGACGAACGTGTCGCTGCGGCTGAGGTACGTCGCGGGGGTGAGCCCCGCGAAGTGGCTCCGGGCCTGGGCCGACCGACGGCCCGACCTTCCGCTCGAGGCGACACGGGTCGACGAGGCCGGTCAGCTGCTCGAGCTGCGCGCCGGAGCGGCCGACCTCGCGTTCGTTCGCCTGCCCGTCGACGGTGACGAGGAGGAGCTGCACGTCATCCCGCTGTGGGAGGAGGTCGCCGTCGCGGTGCTCCCCAAGGACCACGCGTTCGCGGAGGCGGAGTCGCTCGTGCTGGCCGACCTCGCCGACGAGCCGCGGGCCCCCGAGCAGGAGGACCCGGCGATGACCGTCGAGCTCGTCGCGGCCGGGACGGGATGGGCGATGATGCCGCACGGCGTCGCCCGCCTGCACCATCGCCGCGACGTGGTCGCGGTCCCGGTGACGGATGCGCCGACCACGCGCATCGCGCTCGTCTGGCGGGTCGCCCGCGACGACGAGGACATCCAGGAGTTCGTGGGCGTCGTCCGCGGCCGCACCGCGCGCAGCTCGCGGAGCGGCGGGCAGGTGGAGGCCACGGGCCCGTCCGGCGATGCGCGGACCGATCGCCGCGGCGGCGACAAGCGCGGCGCCGGCGGATCGGGACGCACCGCACGTGGGAGGCACGGTGGCGGAGCCGGCGGCGCCCGCAGGGCGGGCGCCCAGGGTCGGCGGAAGGGCGGCAAGCGCCGATGACCGGGCCGCGCGACTTCCTGTTCCTCTCCGCACGACCCGAGGTCGAGGCGGTCGGCCCCGAGTACGAGTCGGTGCGCCGCGCGTCGGGCCTCGACGCGGGCCGGCTCGACCACGTGCGACTCGACGTCGAGTCGATCGGCGACCTCGATCCGCGCCGGTACGCGGGCATCGTCGTCGGCGGCAGCCCGTACAACGTGACCACACCCGAGCAGGGCAAGCATCCGACGCAGCTCCGGGTCGAGGCCGACCTGGCCCGCCTCGCCGAGCGCGCGCTGGCCGCCGACCATCCGGTGCTGTTCACCTGCTACGGCATCGGAATCCTGACCCGGGTCCTCGGCGGCGAGGTCGGGACGCTCTACGGCGAGGAGGCGGCCCCTGTCGAGGTCACGCTCACCGACGCCGGCCGGAGCGACCCGCTCGTGGGCGTGCTGCCCGCGCGATTCGACGCCCTCGTCGGCCACAAGGAGGCCACGAGCCGCCTGCCCGACGACGTCGTCCACCTCGCCCGCTCGGCGGGATGTCCGGTGCAGGTCTTCCGTGCCGGGACCAGCGTGTACGCCACGCAGTTCCACCCGGAGGTCTCCGCGGCCGACTTCATCGCCCGCGCCCGGGTGTACCGGCACCACGGCTACTTCCCGGCGCACGAACTCGAGACGCTGCGCGACCGCGTGAACTCGGCATCCGTCACCGAACCGCAGCGGATGCTGCGCCGCTTCGTCGAACTCGCCGACGCCCGCACCGCGGGCTGACCGGTCCGCGACCCGGCGGACCTTCGGCTCCCCGTCGGCGGGCCGGATCGGGCAGCCTCGGAGTGGAACGCGGATCGGAGGCGCGACATGCACGAGACGACGGTCGTCGGATGGGACGGAAGCGAGACCGCCGAGACGGCGCTGGCCTGGGCCATCGGCCGAGCGGAGCGGCAACCGGAGGGCGCGCGGTCCCTCGAGCTCCTGCGCGCAGTCGACCCGAACTCCATCGCCGGGGACGATCGCGAGACCGCGGAGCTCGTCAGGGTCGCCGAGACCGAGGCCGCGGCCGCAGTTGCGCGGGTCAGGTCGGAGCATCCCTCGCTCGACGTCGCGTTCGAGGTGCTGCGTGATGAGCCGGGCGACGCGCTCTGCGATCGCACGGGCGACGACCGGCTCGTCGTCGTCGGTGCCGAGAACGGCCGGACGGACGAGTTCTGGCACAGTTCTCGCCTCGGGGTGCGGCTCTGCGGCATGGCCGGCGGCCCCGTCGCGGTGATCCCCACCGGCGACGTGCGGCCCCGCTCGGGAGTCCTCGTGGCCGTCGACCACGGGCCGGCCGCCCGGGACCTGTGCCGGTTCGCTGCGGCGTACGCCGTCTCCGTCAGCGAAGCGCTGCACGCGATGCACGTCGGCTCCCGATCGCACACGGTCGGCGACGACGTCGAGGAGCTCGAGGAGGCACTCGCCCCCGCCCGGCACGAGCACCCCGACCTCGAGATCGTGACGCACGTCGAATCCGGTCCCGTCGCGGCGATGCTCCTCCGGCGGGCGCAGGATCACGACGCCGTGATCGTGGGCTCGCGCAGGCTCGGCCCCGTGCGCCGGCTGTTCCTGGGATCGGTCAGTCACGCGGTGGTCACGAACGCGCGCTGCCCCACCATCGTCGTGCCGCCGACGCACGGATCCCGGTCACCCGCCGGCTGACCGCGCCGAACGGGCCCTCCGGACGTCCGACGGCCCGGTCGACGCGAGGTCGACCGGGCCGTCCGGTGGAGCTTCGTGGGTCAGGACTTCTTCCGACCGACGATGAGTCCGTAGATCAGCAGCACGATGATGGCGCCGCCGATGGCGAGCAGCCAGGTGCTGAGGTCCCAGAACTCCTCGAGGCCGACGCCGAACAGCACGCTGCCGAGCCATCCGCCGAGCAGGGCGCCGATGACGCCGAGCAAGAGGGTGATGAACCAGCCGCCGCCCTGCTTTCCGGGCAGGATCAGCTTGGCGATCGCTCCAGCGATGAGGCCGAGGAGCAGGAATGCGAGGAAACTCATCGATTCTCCTTCCGTTGCTGCCAACTGTCCTCCTGAATGCTTCCTGAGTGCAAGAGGTTGTGCGGGTGTGTCGACCTCCTGTACTTGCGGGCCGCGCCCGAGCGGCGCGAGTCTGGCTGCATGGGGGCACGCGCGCACGCCTGGGTGCTGCACGTCGACCTCGACCAGTTCATCGCCGCGGTCGAGGTGCTGCGGCATCCGGAGCTCGCCGGCCGGCCCGTGATCGTCGGCGGGCGCGGCGACCCGACCGAGCGCGCCGTCGTCTCGACCGCGTCGTACGAGGCCCGCGAGTTCGGCGTCGGATCGGGGATGCCGCTGCGGATCGCCGCCCGGAAGGCGCCGGACGCGGTGATCCTGCCGGTCGACGCGCCCGCGTACACCGCGGCATCCGCCGAGGTCATGGAAACGCTGCGGGCGCACCCCGGCGCCGTCGTGCAGGTGCTCGGGTGGGACGAGGCGTTCGTCGGCGTGGACGTCGCCTTCCCCGAGGCGACGGCGCGAGACCTGCAGCGCGAGGTGCTCGAGCGAACCGGACTGCACTGCAGCGTCGGCATCGGCGACACGCTGCTGCGCGCGAAGGTGGCGACGGGGTTCGGCAAGCCCGGCGGCGTGTTCCGACTCACGGCGGCGAACTGGATGGCGGTCATGGGCGAGCGGCCGGCGACGGCCGTGTGGGGCATCGGATCACGCATCGGGAAGCGGCTCGCCGCGCACGGCATCGAGACCGTGGCCCAGCTCGCCGACGCCGACCCGGAGGTGCTCGTCGCCGAGTTCGGTCCGCGGATGGGGCCGTGGTACCGGCAGCTCGGTCGCGGGGAGGGCACGCGCGTGGTGGACGACACCCCGTGGGTGGCCCGCGGCCACAGCCGCGAGACCACGTACCAGCGGGACCTCACCGAGCCGGAGCAGGTCGAGTCCGCGCTCGGCGACCTCGTCACGCGGGTGATGGCCGACGTCGCCGCGGAGGGTCGCCCGGTCATCGGCCTCACCCTGAAGGTGCGCTACGTCCCGTTCACGACGAAGACGTTCAGCCGGCGCATCAGCCCGCCCACGACCGACCCCGACGAGGTGCTCGCGCACGTGCTCGAGCTCGCGGCCAAGCGCGACGCCTCGCGGGCGGTGCGGCTGCTCGGCCTCCGCGCCGAGATGCCGATGCCCGAGGACGCCCGCGACGGGCACACGCCGAGGCGCAGCGGGTGGTGACCCGCATCACGCCCCGGGCGGGCACCCAGCGGCCGAGTACTCGTCGGATCGGCAGGGGATGTCCCACCCGTCGAGCCCGCGGAAGACGTCCTCCTTGCTCTGATCCAGGTTGCAGGTATCGAAATTCCAGGTCGTCGCGCAGCTGGAGGCGGGCGAATGGAACAACTGGTGGACGAACTCGTCCTTCACGTGGAGGAACAGGCCGTCGTACAGTCCCCAGCACGCACCCTGCGCATTCGAGCAGTATTCGGTGTCGTCGCCGGCCGCGTACACGTTCCAGATCGCGGGCGTCAGCATCTGCCACGTCGAGATCGTGTAGGAGCGCAGCGACGCGGCCGTCATGCGGGCCTCGACGTCCGCCTGCGGTTCCGCCCAGACGAGGGCCTCGATGAGGAGGTCGCCGGCCGTCAGGCGGCCGTAGTCGGCGGCGACGGCCGCGCGAGCGTTCCCGTTGCCGGTGAGGGCGTCCTGGTACGACGTCTCGAGGCCGGCCTCGATCTTGAGGTAGTCGCCCTGCAGTTCGCCCGTGGTCGGTGATGTCGCGAATCCGACGCCCGCCGAGATCGCCGTAGCGACGAGCCCACCCACGGCCGAACCTGCGGGTCCGCCCGCGACCGCCGCCGACCTGATGACTCCCCCGAAGATGTTGAAGACGGAAGCCTCGAGGCTCGCCTTGGAGCTCTCGGAATACTGCAGGCGCGTGGTCGTCGCGTCGAAGCTCTTGAGCGCGATCATGTCGGTGATCCGGCCGCGCACGACCTCGAACCAGTCCGCCACACCCTTCGCGGCACCGATCTCGGCGAGCAACTGCGCCTGCATGGGCGTCCAGACGCTCGCTGCCACGCCGAGCTGGCTCGCCGTGAGCGCTGTGATCGTGGTCGTCCAGCACGTGAACGCCCCGTCATCGGCCGTCTGATAGGCGGTGCGGAGGTCGAAGCCGGGGTCGATCGTGCCGCCGAACATGGAGTTCAGCTGGTCGTAGGCCTTGCCCGCCGCCCCAGTGCTGTAGTCGGGGAACACGGCCGACGGGCTCTCCCACGCGAGGCCCTTCGTGTTCCAACGGTACGTCTGCACGCCCGTCGGCCCGCGCCCGATGACCTCGGCACGCGGGTCGGGGATGTGGGAGGAGCCGCCGACCTGCGACGTGAGGCCGATCTCGCCGACGAGGATCGTCGAGTAGGACATCTCCCGGTGCCATCCGGCGTCGTCCGGGAACGGGCCGGAGGCGCCGAGCTCGACCCACTTGCGCTTCGAGGTGTGCAGCGACCAGGTGTGCAGGCCGTCGGAGGCGCGACCGATCAGCTCGGCGGCGCCGTCGCCGTCGATGTCTCCGGTCTGGATCGTGACGTAGTACTTCGCCTGATTCCATCCCCCCGCATCGGTGAAGTCGGTGGTCAGGTCGGGCAGCGGAACCCAGGAGCCGTCGACGAACCGCCACGCGACGATGCCGTCCTTCCCGCGACCGAGCACGTCCGCGGCCCCGTCGCCGTCGAGATCCGCCGTCTGGATCGTCGAGTAGCGCGCCTCCGATTTCCAGCCGTCGGCGTCGCTGAGATCGCCGAGGACCGGCAGCTCCGTCCAGGACTTCGCGACGGGATCGTACGTGTACGCCTCCAGTCCGCCGCGGTTGCGCGCGAGCACCTCGTCGCGCCCGTCGCCGTCGAGGTCCGCCGCCTGCAACGTCGAGTAGTACTCGGGCTCGTCCCAGTGCGGCGTGATGAACGTGTCGAGCGTCGGCAGCTCCGCCCACGTGCCCGCGGATGCCTCGGCCGGCGACGGCTGGTACTGGAACACCTTCACGCCGCCGGGGGTGCGGCCGAGGACCGATGCACGCTGTGAGCCGTCGATGTCGGCCGACTGCAACGTCCTGTAGTACTCGGCCCGGTCGAGCCCCTGGGAGTCGGTGAACCGGTCCAGCGTCGGGTACGACACCCACGAGTGGGAGTCCGGATCGAAGGACTGGACGACGACGCCGTGCGCGCTGCGACCGAACACCTCCACGCCGGCGAAGCCGTCGATGTCGCCGGTCTGGATGGTCTCGTAGTAGCGTGCCTCGGTCCAGCCGTCGGCGTCGCTGAACGGTGCCGCGTCCAGGGAACCCAGTGGCAGCCACTGGCCCGTGTCGTGGTCGAACCCCTGCAGGTCGAGGCCGTTCGCCGTCCGGCCGAACAGCTCGGAGAGCCCGTCGCCGTCGACGTCGCCGAGCTGGATGGTGTCGTTGTACTCGGCGGGCGCCCACTGCGTGTCCGACCAGGTCGGCAGCGCGAGCCCCGGTGTCGCGTACGGACCGGACGGCGATCCAGCGGCGATCGGGCTGACCGGCGTTCCGGCCGACGGCGCGGATGCGCAGCCCGGGTCACCCAGGGGAGGCCGCTTCGCCACCACGGGCGCGCCCACGGCCGGTGAGCCCACGGCCACCGGGACGACCAGCGCGGCGACCGCGACGAGGCCGATGGCCGATGGCCGTGCCCCGCTGCTCCGCCTGGGCCGGCGGTCGTGGTGGCGATGGCGGTGACTCGCCGCGGCGGCGGCTTCCGCTCGAACTCGGCTCAGGAACCTCTTCACACCAGTCATCGATCATCCTCACGCGCGTATCACCGCACCCCGAGGCTCCGCGAGCAGTCGTTCCCGACGCACAAGAGGTTCGGTCACCCAGTTCGCGGGCCACGGTATTGAGAGGTCGCCGACAGGCGCAAGGACCCGTTCAGGGGCCACCACGACGAACGCCCCGCATCACGAAGATGCGGGGCGTTCGGTTGGCGGTACCGGTGGGATTTGAACCCACGGTGCGCTTTCACGCACACAACTTTTCGAGAGTTGCACCTTCGGCCGCTCGGACACGGTACCGAGATCGATGATAGCGGCCTCCGCGCGAGGCGCCAAAACGAGGGGATGCCGCTAGCCGGCCAACTGCGCGACCACCACGTCGGCGTCCTCCCCGACGCCCATGAGCAGCGGCGACTTCCGCGTCCGGAGCCAGGGCACACCCACGAAGTACAGCCCGGGCACCGTGTCGCTGGCGCCGTCGTGCTGCTCGGGGAACCCGAGGTCGTCCACGAGGTCGGGCGATCCGATCCAGCCGTAGTCCGAACGGAACCCGCAGGCGACGATCACGGCGGAGAGCTCGTCGATGCGCGGCGGCGGGGCCGCGGAGATGGGCTCGCCGGGCATCTCGGGCAGGTCGGGCACCGGCACCCCGATCCGCTCCGCGGCCACGCGGACCAGGTGGCAGACCGCGGCCCAGCCCGCGTCGCCCGACGCGATCGCCTCCTCGAGGCCCTCGGAGACCACCAGCCGACCGGCGTCCACACCCCGCACGCGTCCCGTGAGTCGGGCTCCATGGGCTGCGAGGGTGCGCAGGTTGAGGTCGTACCCGCCGCGCTGGCCGGTCACGAGCGGATTCGCGCCGAGGCGCGCGGCCGGACCCGGCAGGTCGGCGACCGTCTGCTCGAAGAAGCCCGCGTCGATCAGCCAGTCCACGCCGTCGCGGTCGCCGACCCGCCGCGGCATCGCGGGCGCGCGTCCCGCGGCGAGCACCACCTCCCGGCCCGCGAGCAGGAGTTCCTCGCTGATCTGCGCGGCGGTCTGCCCGCCCCCGATCACGAGGACCCGGCCACCGGGCACCGAGTCGGGCGATCGATAGGAGGCCGATCCGATGACCGGCAGGTGGACCGCGAGCACGTCCGCGATCGGCGGTCGCCGCTCGCGCTGGAACGCGCCGGTGCACGCCACGACCCGTCGGGCCCGGACCTCTCCCTCAGTGGTGTCGGCGACGAATCCCCCGTCGGTCGGGCGGAGGGCATCCACCCCGACGTGCTCGACCACGGGGGCGCCGAACGACTCCGCATAGGCGCGCAGGTGCGCGATGACCTCGGCCCGGGTCAGGTATCCGGCCGGGTCGTCGCCCCGGTACTCGCCACCGGGAAGGCGGATGGTGTGATTCGGCGTGACCAGGCAGAAGCTGTCCCAGCGCTCCGCCCACGCTCCGCCTGCTCGGTCGCGGTCGAGCACGACGTGGTCGACGCCGTTCGCCGTGAGCGCGTGACTGACGGCAAGACCGGCCTGGCCCGCACCGACCACGAGGACGTCCACGTCCGCGAGCACGTCCCAAGGCTAGGCGCGGAGCCGGCGCGCGACCATGACCATGGTCCCGCCGCACGACGACCCCTCGACGGCGTCCGCTCAGCGACCGTTCAGACACCGGCCCTAGCGTCGCGCCATGGTCGAGCAACGTCCGCCCGGGGCATCCGTCATCGCCGCGCTGGTGCCGATCGCGCTCGTCGCGGGAGTCGTGCTCGCGGTCCGCGCGGCCTGGCGACGGTTCCGCGCGCGGATCACGGCGAACAGCCTCATCCTGAACGAGACCCTGCCCGTGCACTCGAAGTGGTGGCGCGACCACGCGAGGGTGCGGGGCGAGATCCTCTACGTCGCGCTCGGCGACAGCGCAGCCCAGGGCATCGGGGCGAGCCGCCCCGACCACAGCTACGTCGGCCTGCTCGCGCGACTCATCCGCGACACCACGCGGCGGAGCGTTCGCGTCGTGAACCTGAGCGTCTCCGGCGCGACGACGACCCTCGCCGTGCAGGACCAGCTGCCGAAGCTCGCGAAGCTCCGGCCCGACGTGATGACCGTCTCGATCGGCGCGAACGACATCGCGAAGTGGGATCCGGAGTCGTTCGAGCAGAACCTCCACACCATCTTCGCCGCCGTGCCGTCGCACGCGCTCGTCGCGGACCTGCCCTTCTTCTACTTCCCGCACAACGAGCGGAAGGTCGCGGTGGCGAACCTCATCCTCCGCCGGGTGGCGGCCGAGCACGGGCTCGAGGTCGTCCGACTGCACCGGGAGACCCGCGTGCGCGGGTGGCGGCGCATCTTCACGCACTTCGCCAACGACTGGTTCCACCCCAACGACCACGGATACCAGGTCTGGGCCGACGCCTTCCGTCCGGCGGTGCTGGCCTCGCTCGCGGCACGGTTCCCCGCCGATGCCGGGGTCGCGCAGACCGAGCCGAGCCCAGCCGTGACGGATGCCCCGGGGCTGGGGCCGGCCGCCGCGGCGGGGGTCCCGGCGGATGTCGGGGGCCGGGCCTAGTCTCGGAGCATGGCGAAGCCCACGACCGCGTTCCGTTGCACCGAATGCGGTTGGAGCACCGTCAAGTGGGTCGGCCGGTGCGCCGAGTGCCAGCAGTGGGGCACCGTCGTCGAGGCCGGTGTCGAGACGGGCATCGTGCGAGGCCTGCAGGCCGTGGCCCCGAGCGCGGGGCGTGCCGCGCGACCCATCTCGGCGATCGTCGAGAGCGAAGACGCGGCCCATCGTCCGAGCGGGGTGGGCGAGTTCGACCGGGTCCTCGGCGGGGGCATCGTCGCGGGCGCCGCGATCCTGCTCTCGGGCGAGCCGGGCGTCGGCAAGTCGACGCTGCTGCTCGAGGTCGCGGCGAGGGTCGCCGCGGAGGGCCGCCGCGTGCTCTACGTGAGCGCCGAGGAGTCGACCGCGCAGGTCCGCCTGCGGGCCGGGCGCACTGGCGCCCTCCACGACGAGCTGTACCTCGCGTCCGAGACCGACCTCGCCACGATCCTCGGCCAGGTCGACCAGGTCTCCCCCGAGCTGCTCATCGTCGATTCGGTCCAGACCGTGTCCAGCGCGCTCTCCGACGGTCTGCCCGGGCAGCCGAGCCAGGTCCGCGAGGTCGCCTCGACCCTCATCCGCGTCGCCAAGGAGCGACAGCTCCCCGTGCTCCTCGTCGGGCACGTCACGAAGGACGGCACGATCGCCGGCCCGCGCCTGCTCGAGCACCTCGTCGACGTCGTCTGCCAGTTCGAGGGCGACCGGCAGACCGCGCTGCGCTTCGTGCGGGCGTTGAAGAACCGCTTCGGGCCGACCGACGAGGTCGGCTGCTTCGAGATGACGGGCGACGGCATCGCCGAGGTGCCCGACCCGTCCGGGCTCTTCCTCAGCCGCTCACGGAACGCCGTGAGCGGCACGTGCGTGACCGTCGCGCTCGAGGGCCGACGAGCGCTGCCCGTCGAGGTGCAGGCGCTCGTCGTCGGCACGAAGGCGCCGCAGCCGCGGCGCGTCGTGAACGGCGTCGACCCGTCGCGCGTCGCCATGATCATCGCGGTGCTCGAACGACGCGCGGGCCTCCGCCAGCTCGGCGAGCACGACGTGTACGTCTCCACGGTCGGCGGCGTGCGCCTCATCGAGCCGGCGGCCGACCTCGCGATCGCCGTGGCGATCGCGAGCGCGATGCGCGATCGCGCGGTGCCGCACGACCTCGCCGCGGTCGGCGAGATCAGCCTCGCCGGCGAGGTGCGACCGGTCGCATCGGCCCGGCAGCGCGCCGCCGAGGCGGCGCGCCTCGGCTATCGTGCGCTGCTCGACGACGACCTCGGCAGCGTGCGTGCGGCCGTCGAACGGGCGATGATGGCGGCCTCCGGGTCGCGCGAGCGCGAACTCGACGCGGCCTTCTAGACCGAGAGCGCCTTCAGCAGCTCAGCCGGCGAGGCCTGCATCGGGTGCGGCCCGGCGATGTCGAGGAACACCGTGGTGATCGTCGACTCGTATCGGGTGAGGAACGACTTCAGCCACGCCGGGCTCTGCAGCCCGACGGCCGGCGGGAGGTTCGCCGGCTTGTGCGCGGCGTCGCTGAAGAGCAGCAGCGCGACCTCGCCCGAATTCGGATCACGATACGTCCACACCTCGCCGCCGTCGAGCGGCCTGTCGCGGGGTCCGGGCTTGATGAGCGGAACGACCGTGTTGCCGTTGCGGAGGGCCAGCGCGACCGCCGCCATGTCCTGCCGCTCGAGGGCCTCGGCGAGCGCCTGCGACCGGAACTCGAGGGGCTGCTTGGGCTTCGAACGCTTCGCACCGGCCATCCTCCCAGCCTACCGAGGCCGGTGCACGCGAACCGCCGCGGGTGCAGCGGCCGGGCCCGCAGCGGAGGTCCGCGGCGCGAGCCCGCAGCGCAGCCCCGCGGCGGAGGTCCGCGGCGCGAGGTAACGCCGCGGACCCCTTGGACCGCAGGATGGTTAGTCCACGTCCGATCCTGCTGAGCAATCCTCGCGAGATCAACGGAAGGCCGTCACACGCGGACACATCCGCGCAGCGGCGACCTGCGTCGACGGGCGTGCGAATCGCGCAGGTCAGTAGAGCAGGAACTGCTTCGACGTCGACGACTCGAACCCGCTCATGCTGACGTTCAGGTGGTACGACGCGCCACCGGCGGGGACGCTCGTCCGCTCGCCGCCGCAGGTGTCGGCGCTCGACCGCGTGCGGTCCCACGTGATGGGTTCGCTCGAGGAGACCGGCGTGCCGGGCTCGATCGAGACCTCGGCATCGACCGGGTCGACCTGGCAGTCGGTCGAGGTCCAGTACGTGTCCGCCCCGCTCGTGACGGTGAACACCTGCGCCGCCGTGCCGACGTTCATGACGCACGAGTTGGAGCCCGTGTTCGTGATCGTGACCGAGAGCTTCGGCTGTTCGCCCGCGGCATAGACCGCCGCATCGGTGACGGCCTCCACCGTGATCTGGTCGGCCCTGCAGGGGTCGCCGTCGGCGGCGGGCTCGGCCGCGGGTTCGCTCGCCGGCGGCTCGGCGGCATCCGTCGCGGTCGCGCCGTCGGTCGCCGCAGCCGTCGGCGGCGCGCTCGCGGGCGTGGTCGCGCCGACGGTGTCGCCCTGGCTCGCGCCCGGGCGCACGAAGACGAGGACGACCGCGACGATCACCGCGACGAGGCCCAGGAGCACCATGAGCCGACGGCGTCGGTACACGGCAGCGGGCAGGCGCCCTGACGCGGGACGGTTGGTCGACATGGGCTCAGGCTACGGCCGCGCGGCGAAGCGGGACGCGCGGGCGCGCGGCGTGCCCCGACGCCGATGAGGAACGCTCAGAGGACTTTCAGCATCCGCGTGTTGCCGAGCGTGTTCTGCTTGACCCGCGCGAGGTCGAGGAACTCCGCGACGCCCTCGTCGTGCGAGCGCACGAGCTCGGCGTACAGTTCTGGATCGACGCTCTCGGCACCCATGTCCTCGAAGCCGTGCCGACCGAAGAACGACACCTCGAACGTCAGGCAGAACAGGCGGCTCAGCCCGAGCTCGCGGGCATCGGACTCGAGCGCGGCGAGGAGCGCGTGGCCGACCCCGTGGCCGAGCCACTCCTCGCCCACGGCGAGCGTGCGGATCTCGCCGAGGTCCTCCCACATGACGTGCAGCGCACCGCAGCCGACGACCGTGCCGTCGGACGTCTCCGCGACGCGGAACTCCTGCACCGCGCCGTACAGGTCGACGCGCTCCTTGCCGAGCAGGATGCGTCGGGCCACGAGCGGCTCGACGAGTTCCACGATCTTCGGCACGTCGGGCGTGCGCGCCCGGCGCACGGTGATGGGCGGCTGCGTCATCCGCTCATCGTATTGCGCCGGACGCGCCGGGCCCGTCCACGCCGAGCAGGTCGAGGATGAGACCGGTGAGCAGCGCCGTGCGCGCGGGGATGTCCGCGACCATGACGTGCTCGTGGTCGGCGTGCGCTCCCCCGCCGACCGCGCCGAGGCCGTCGAGGGTGGGCACGCCGATCCCCGCGGTGAAGTTGCCGTCGGATGCGCCTCCGACGACGATCGCGTCCGGCAGCGACATCCCGAGCCCGTCGGCGACGGCGCGGGCGCGGCGCCACACGCCCTCGGTGGCGGCGATCTCGAGCGGCGGGCGCCCCACGCCGCCGTGCACCGCGATGCGCGCTCCGGTCGACGAGACGAGCGAGCGGAACGCCGCGTCGACGCGCTCCTGCTCCCCCACCGTGAGGGCGCGCACGTCGACCTCGAACGACGCGTGCGCGGGCACGGTGTTCATGGTCGTGCCGCTGCGGGCGACGGTCGGCGTGACCGACGTGCCGACCGAGGCATCCGCGAACCCGGCGACGACGCCGACCTGGTGCGCGAGTTCGAGGGTCGCGTTGAGGCCCTTCTCGGGCTCGAGGCCCGCGTGTGCCGCCCGCCCGGTGATCTCGACGCGGTAGCTCGAGGTGCCCTTGCGTCCGATCTTCAACGCTCCGCCGTCGCCGCTCGCCTCGAGCACCAGGGCGGCGACGCATCCGTCGGCCTCCTGCTCGATCAGAGCCCGGGACGTCTGCGATCCGAGCTCCTCGTCGCCGGTGACCAGCAGTGTGACGGCGGCGTCGGGGAGATGCCCGAGGTGGGCCGCGGCGTGGACGGCCATGACCAACCCGGTCAGCATGTCGAAGCACCCCGGGCCCCGGACCACGCCGTCCTGGATGGAGAAGGGGTGGGTCTCGAGCGAGCCGATCGGCCACACGGTGTCGTGGTGGGCGAGCAGGAGCACGCGCGGCGCATCGGGCTCCGGGGAGCCGAGGTGCCAACGGAGGTGGGTGCATCCGTCGACCACGATGCGTTCGGGGGCGAAGCCGAGACGGCGCTCGCCGATCTCGGCGACGGCGTCGGCGGACCGCGCGACCGCGGCGAGGTCGGCCGACGGCGACTCGACCAGCACCAGCCGCTCGAGGTCGTGGAGGGTCTCGGCCAGGCTCGCGTCGGCCCAGTCCAGCAGCGGATGTCTCATGGCGGCTCGCCTCGCAGTCCAGGTCCGGGGAACGACCATTCGACGATATCGCCGTCGCGCGCCCGAAACGACGAAGGGGCGGATGCCGCAGCATCCGCCCCTGTCGTGGTTCCGGGTTACTGGCCGGCAGCCAGGTCGGGCGTCGCCGGCCCGGTGCCGATCGCGGCGCCCGTGTTCACGCCGACCCCGACGGGAAGCGCCCGCTGGGTCGTCGTGAAGACGAACTCGCCGTCCTTGAAGTCCACGTGCACGTGGTCGCCCGAGTTGAGCTCGCCGTGCAGGATCTTCTCGGACAGGCGGTCCTCGACCTCGTGCTGCACCGCACGGCGGAGCGGCCGGGCGCCGAGCGCCGGGTCGAACCCGACCTCGATCAGCCGCTCCTTCGCCGGGACGGTCAGCTCGACGGTCATGTCGCGGTCGAGCATGCGCTCGCTGAGCCGCTTGATGAACAGGTCGACGATCTGCAGCAGCTCCTCCTTGCTGAGCTGCGGGAACACGATGATCTCGTCGACGCGGTTCAGGAACTCGGGCTTGAAGTGCTTCTTCAGCTCCTCGTTCACCTTCGCGCGCATGAGGTCGTAGCCCGTGCGGGTGTCGCCCTCGACCTGGAAGCCCACGGGGCCGCCCGAGATGTCCTTCGTGCCGAGGTTCGTCGTCATGATGATGACGGTGTTCTTGAAGTCGACCACGCGGCCCTGGCCGTCGGTGAGGCGGCCCTCCTCCAGGATCTGCAGGAGCGAGTTGAAGATGTCGGGGTGGGCCTTCTCGATCTCGTCGAACAGCACGACCGAGAACGGCTTGCGGCGCACCTTCTCGGTGAGCTGGCCGCCCTCCTCGAAGCCGACGAAGCCGGGAGGGGCGCCGAACAGTCGCGAGACCGTGTGCTTCTCGCCGTACTCCGACATGTCGAGCGAGATCATCGCCGACTCGTCGTCGAACAGGAACTCGGCGAGCGCCTTGGCGAGCTCCGTCTTCCCGACGCCGGTGGGGCCGGCGAAGATGAACGAGCCCGAGGGGCGCTTCGGGTCCTTGAGGCCGGCGCGCGTGCGGCGGATCGTCTTCGACAGGGCGGAGATCGCCTCCTCCTGGCCGATGACGCGCTCATGGAGGGCCTTCTCCATGAAGACCAGCCGCGAGCTCTCCTCCTCGGTGAGCTTGAAGACGGGGATGCCGGTGGCCTGTGCGAGCACCTCGGCGATCAGGCCCTCGTCGACGACCGCGGTCGTCTTGACCTCGCCCGACTTCCACTGCTTCTCGAGGCGCAGGCGCTCGCCGAGCAGGTTCTTCTCCTCGTCGCGCAGCGACGCGGCCTTCTCGAAGTCCTGCTCCTCGATCGCGGTCTCCTTGGCGGAGCGGACCACGGCGATCTTCTCGTCGAACTCGCGCAGCTCCGGAGGCGACGAGAGGATCGACAGGCGCAGGCGCGCGCCGGCCTCGTCGATCAGGTCGATCGCCTTGTCCGGGAGGAACCGGTCGCTGATGTAGCGGTCGGCGAGGTTCGCGGCGGCGACGATCGCGCCATCCGTGATGGACACCTTGTGGTGCGCCTCGTAGCGGTCGCGGAGGCCCTTGAGGATGTTGATCGCGTGCGGGAGCGACGGCTCGGCCACCTGGATCGGCTGGAAGCGGCGCTCGAGCGCGGCATCCTTCTCGAAGTGCTTGCGGTACTCGTCGAGCGTGGTGGCGCCGATGGTCTGCAGCTCGCCGCGGGCGAGCAGCGGCTTGAGGATCGACGCGGCGTCGATCGCGCCCTCGGCGGCACCCGCACCGACGAGGGTGTGGATCTCGTCGATGAAGACGATGATGTCGCCGCGCGTGCGGATCTCCTTGGTGACCTTCTTCAGGCGCTCCTCGAAGTCGCCGCGGTAGCGCGAGCCGGCGATGAGCGAGCCGAGGTCGAGCGAGTAGAGCTGCTTGTCCTTCAGCGTCTCGGGCACCTCGCCCTTGACGATCGCCTGGGCGAGGCCCTCGACGACCGCGGTCTTGCCGACGCCGGGCTCGCCGATGAGCACGGGGTTGTTCTTGGAGCGGCGCGAGAGGATCTGCATGACCCGCTCGATCTCCTTCTCGCGGCCGATGACCGGGTCGAGCTTGGAGTCGCGCGCGGCCTGCGTGAGGTTGCGGCCGAACTGGTCGAGGATCTGCGAGCCGCCCTGGGGCTGCTGCTGCTCGTTCGCGCCGACCTGGACCTGCTCCTTGCCCTGGTAGCCGGAGAGGAGCTGGATGACCTGCTGGCGCACGCGGTTGAGGTCGGCCCCCAGCTTCACGAGCACCTGGGCGGCGACGCCCTCGCCCTCGCGGATGAGGCCGAGCAGGATGTGCTCGGTGCCGATGTAGTTGTGGCCGAGCTGGAGCGCCTCGCGGAGCGAGAGCTCGAGCACCTTCTTGGCGCGCGGCGTGAACGGGATGTGCCCGGTCGGCTGCTGCTGGCCCTGCCCGATGATGTCCTGCACCTGCTCGCGGACGGCATCGAGGGAGATCCCCAGCGACTCGAGCGCCTTCGCGGCCACGCCCTCACCCTCGTGGATGAGGCCGAGCAGGATGTGCTCGGTGCCGATGTAGTTGTGATTCAGCATCTTGGCCTCTTCCTGGGCCAGGACGACGACACGACGGGCTCGGTCCGTGAATCTCTCGAACATCTCAACTCCTCGCCGACGCCGGGTAGGGGCGTCGTTACGTTCCACGTTAACCACCGGGGCTCGGCGTTGGGCCGCTGTTCGCCACGGGCGCACGCTCACGACGTGGTTCGTCGCGGCGGCGCGGGCGGATGCCTCGGGCCGGCGGTCGAGGCGGATGCCGCGGGGTCGACCGCACCCGCCGGCACGTGGTTTGATGCACGCATGCCCAGACTCGTGCTGACCGTCATCGGGGACGACCGCGCCGGACTCGTCGGGGCGCTCGCCGACGTCATCGGCGACCACGGCGGCAACTGGGAGCAGAGCCAGATGGCCGAGCTCGCCGGCCAGTTCGCCGGCATCGTCGTGGTCGACGTGCCCGCCGAGCAGGAGGCTGCGCTGCGCGCCGCGCTCGACGGTCTCGACGGGCTCATGGAGGTCTCGGCGCACCCGGGCGTCGAGGCGACGGCAGAGGCCGGGGCATCCGCCGTCTGGACGCCGCTGCGCATCGACCTGATCGGCAACGACCACCCGGGCATCGTGCGCGACATCTCGGCGGTGCTCGCCCGGCACGGGCTCAGCATCGAGACGATCACGACCGGCCAGCGCGACGCGCCGATGGCCGGCGGCCGACTGTTCGAGGCGCACCTCGTCGTGCGGGTGCCGCCGGGCGGCGACCCCGCCGACGTGCGCGACGACCTGGAGCGCGTGGCGAGCGAGCTGTTCGTCGACCTCACGCTCGGGCACGGCTGACGCCGGGCGACCCCTGCACCGCGGCGACTCGGCGGCTCGGCGACTACTTGATCGGCACCGTGACGACCTGGTCGCCGACGGTCACCTCGAGCGGCTCGGTCGTCGTGGTGTACACGGGAGTCCAGAAGACGGTGGTGTGCGGGACGAAGTCGGCCGTGCAGGGCCGGGTCTCGGGTTCCGGCAGCACCGCCTCGACCGCGTTGCCCTCGCCCGCCTCGGCGACGACCTTCAGTTCGGTCGGCACGACGGGGCACGTCGACGAGCCCCAGATCGTGATCGCCAGCTTGCCGCCGTCGTCGAGGTACTGCACGTAGGGCTCGTCGCCGGTCGGCTCCGGGGCGTCGACCACGTCCTCCTCGTCGGTCTCCTCCTCGGTCGACCCGCCGAGGTCCGTCTCCTCGCCGCCGGCCTCACCCGCGGCCTCCTCCTCCGCGACGGGCAGGCCCGGGAAGTCCTCGACCGCGCCGGAGCCCGGGTTGCAGCCCGTGAGCACGAGGGCCGAGGCGATCGCGAGTCCGGCGACGAGGAGACGGCGGGGTCCGGTGAGCGAAGTCATGGCGCCATGCTGCCACGCGGTCGCCCTCGCCGGACGGGACCTCCGGCCCTACCCTCCTCGCGTCGGAGGTGGGCGCGGGACCGTCACGGCCGATCCCTCCCACCGTCGGCGCCCGCGCGTAGGATTCGGGCATGAGCAACCTCGAGCGCGATCCCGTCGAACTGCTCTGCCCGCCCGACGAGACCACCGGCCCCGGAGTCGCCGTCTACGAGTACCGCGAGGTCCCGCTCGGCGGTCCGCGCGCGATGCCGGTCCGCCGCACGCTCCCGCAGCGCGGGCGCACGACCATCGGCGCCTGGTGCTTCGCCGACCACTACGGTCCCGACGACGTCGCGGAGACGGGCGGCATGGTCGTCCCGCCGCACCCGCACACGGGGCTGCAGACCGTGAGCTGGCTGTTCGAGGGCGAGATCGAGCACCGCGACTCCACGGGCAGCCACGAACTGGTGCGGCCCGGGGGCGTCAACCTGATGACCGCAGGACGAGGGATCTCGCACTCCGAGGTCTCCACGTCGGGCACGACGCGCCTGCACGGCGTCCAGCTCTGGGTCGCGCTCCCCGACGACGCGCGGTCGGTCGCGCCGTTCTTCGAGCACGCCGACACGACGCCCTTCCGGCTCGGCGACGCGACGGTGCGCGTCTTCGTCGGCGAGCTCGCGGGCGACGGCGAGACGACGGATGCCGCGGCCGGGTCGATCACGGTCTTCTCACCACTCCTCGGCGCGCAGGTCGATCTCCCCGCGGGAGGCTCGGTCGACCTCCCGCTCGACCCCACGTTCGAGCACGGGATCCTCGTGGACTCCGGTCCCGCCTTCGTCGAGGCGCCGGAGTCCGGGACGGCCACCGAGGTGCCGTGGGCGCAGCTCGCGCACCTCGAGCGGGGTCACGAGCGCGTGCGCGTGCGCGCGGACGCCGACCCGGTCCGCATCGTGCTGCTCGGCGGCGTGCCCTTCGAGGAGGAGCTCGTGATGTGGTGGAACTTCATCGGGCGCACGCACGACGAGATCGTCGAGTTCCGCCGCAGCTGGCAGTCCGACGTGATCGCGCGCAACGACCCCGACGGCCCGTTCGGGGTCGTCGCCGGCTACGACGGCGACCCGCTCCCGGCGCCCGACCTGCCGACCGTGCGGTTGAAGCCGCGGCGCTGACACGCGCTCCGCGCACGCCGACGGCCGGTGTCCGGGAGCGGGGCACCGGCCGTCGGGGCTCGGTGGGCGGTCAGGCCGCGAGGATCGAGGGCTCTCCCTCCGCGACCTCCTCGCGGATCGTGCGTCGGTGGGCCCAGCGCTTCAGCGCGATGACCGCAAGCGCGCCGACGACAGATCCCGCCACGATCGCGAGCACGAACCAGAGCAGGTTCCCGATCGCGAAGAAGACGAAGATGCCGCCGTGCGGCGCCTGCGAGGTGACGCCCATGCCCATGCAGATCGCACCGGCGACGGCGCCGCCGAGGATCATGGACGGGATGACGCGGAAGAGGTCGGCCGCGGCGAACGGGATCGCGCCCTCGGAGATGAACGCGGCGCCGAGCAGCCACGCGGCCTTGCCGTTCTCACGCTCGACCGGCGTGAACAGCTTGCGGTCGAGCACGGTGGCGAGTGCCATCGCGAGCGGCGGGACCATGCCGGCCGCCATGACCGCGGCCATCACCATGAGCGGTGCCTGGTTCTCGACCGTCGCGGCGCCGAGCCCGGCGACGGCGAAGGAGTACGCGACCTTGTTGACGGGGCCGCCCAGGTCGAATCCCATCATGGCGCCGAGGATCAGGCCGAGCACGACCGCCGCGGCACCCGAGAGGCCGGAGAGCCAGTCGTTCAGCGCGGTGGACAGCGCCGCGATCGGTCCGCCGAGGACCACGATCATGAGGCCGGACGCCACGATCGACGCGACGAGCGGGATGATCACGACCGGCATGAGGCCCCGCAGCCAGCGCGGCACGTCGAGGCGTGCGAACATCAGCGCCACCCAGCCGGCGAGCAGGCCGCCGACGAGGCCGCCGATGAAGCCCGCACCCATGAGGCCCGCGACGGAACCGGCCACGAAGCCGGGCGCGATTCCGGGGCGGTCGGCGATCGCGTAGGCGATGTAGCCGGCCAGCGCGGGGACCAGGAAGCCCATCGAGATCGCGCCGATCTGGAAGAAGACCGCCCCGAGGTAGAGGAGGAACCCGCCCTCGGGGAGGTTGAACAGGCTGTTCGTCGTGACGATCTCGCCCGCGGTCGCGGTGATGTCGTAGCCGCCGAAGAGGAAGCCCAGCGCGATGAGCAGGCCGCCGCCGGCGACGAACGGGATCATGTAGCTGACGCCGGTGAGCAGGACGCGCTTGACCTTCTGGCCGAAGTGCTCGTTCGCGGCCGCGGCGGTCGCGGTCGCGGTCGCCTCGCCCGTGACGCGCGGCGCCGACGGGTCGCTGATCGCGGCGACGGCCTCGTCGATCATCTCGGCGGGGTGGTCGATGCCGCGCTTCACGGGCCCCTGGACGACCGGCTTGCCGGCGAACCGGCTCTTGTCGCGGACGTCGACGTCGACGGCGAACACCACGGCGTCGGCACGTGCGATGACGTCGGGCGCCAGTGGCGTCGAGCCGGACGAGCCCTGCGTCTCGACGTGCATCTCGACGCCGGCCTTCTTCGCGGCTGCGGCGAGCGCGTCGGCGGCCATGTAGGTGTGCGCGATGCCGGTCGGGCATGCGGTGACCGCGATGAGCACGGGCGCGTGATCCGGTGCGGCCGACGCCCCGGCCGCGGCCTGGGCGGAGGCAGCGGCGGCCCCGGCTGCCACGGGCGCGGCGGCGGGCTCCTCCTTCGGCTGCAGTGCCCCTTCGACGAGCGCGACGAAGGCCGGCACGTCGGGAGCGGATCGCAGCGAGGCGACGAAGTCCTCGTTGATGAGCGATCGTGCGAGCGTCGAGAGCACCGCGAGGTGGTCCTGTGTCGACGCCGTCGGCACCGCGATGAGGAACACCAGGTCGGCCGGCCCGTCGAAGGAGCCGAAGTCGACCCCCTCGGGCAGGCGCGCCGCGGCGAGCGTGGGCTCGGTCACGGCATCGGACTTCGCGTGCGGGATGGCGATGCCGCCCGGGACGCCGGTGGAGTCCTTCTCCTCGCGCGCCCACGCATCGGCGAACAGCGCATCGGTGTCGGTGGCGCGGCCGGCTGCGACGACGGCGTCGGCGAGCGCCCGGATGACGGCGGCCTTGTCGGCGCCGATCGGCTCGTCGAGGGTGACGAGTCGTTGGTCGATGACGGTGGACATCGATTCCTCCTAATGGACGGCCGGGGCGACGGCGCCCCGGATTCGGATGGCGGTGATGGCGGTGGCGTCGGCGTCGGACCTGGTGGGGACCGCCGAACCTGGGAGCGACGCGGCGGCCGCCCCGTGCGCGACCGCCTGGGCGAGCGCCCGGTCGGGCGTCGCCCCTTCGGTCGTGGCGAGCAGGAAGCCGGCGAGCGAGCTGTCGCCCGCGCCGACCGTGCTGCGTGCGTCGATGCGCGGCGCGGGGGCGAACCAGGCGCCCCCCGCCCCGACGTGGACGGCGCCTCGGGCGCCGAGCGTGACGAGCGCCGAGTGGATGCCGCGCGGCGCGAGCCGCGCGGCGAGCGCGGCCACCCGCTCGGGGTCGGCCTCGAGCGCGTCGGAGTCGGTCTCGCCGGTGAGCTCGGCGAGCTCCTCGCCGTTCGGCTTGATGAGGTCGATCTCCTCCCCCGAGTCGACGAGTGCGGCGAGCGGGGCGCCCGACGTGTCGACGGCGATGCGCGCGCCGACTCCGGCGGCGCGCACCTCGTGCACCACGCGGACGTAGAAGTCGTCGGGCAGCGACGGCGGGAGGGAACCGGCGAGCACGAGCCACGAGGCATCCCTCGACCGCTCGACCGTGACGCGGATGAGGGCGCGCTGCTCGTCGGCGTCGAGCGCGGGACCGGGCTCGTTGAGCTTGGTGGTGACGCCGTCCGGCTCGGTGATCGCGATGTTCGAGCGGAGTCGCGCGGCGATGGGCACCGTCGCGACGGGCAGGCCGACGGCGGTGAGCGCCACGACGAGCGGGTCGTCGGCGCGACCGGGGAGCACTGCGACCGAGTCGGTGCCGGCGGCGACCAGCGCCCGGGTGACGTTGACGCCCTTGCCGCCGGGCTCCTCGACGCTGCGGGCGACGCGCTGGACCTCGCCGCGCTCGAGTTCCCGGTCGAGCTCGACCGTGCGGTCGAGCGACGGGTTGACGGTCAGCGTGACGATCATGCGACTCGCACCTCCACCTCTGCCTCGTCGAGCGCGACCGCGAGCGCGGGCCCGGGCGGCGCGTCGGTGATGAGCACGTCGACCTCGTCGAGCGCGGCGAAGCGCTGCAGGGCCTCGTCGTCGTGCTTGGACGAGTCGACGAGGACCACGGCGAGGCGTGCCCGGTCGACCATGGCCTGCTTGACCTGGGCCTCGAGCTCGTCGGGCGTCGAGAGCCCGAACTCGGCGCTCACGCCGTTCGAGCCGATGAAGGCGATGTCGGGGCGGATCTCGGCGAGCTGGGCCATCGCGGAGGGCCCGACGGCGGCGCTCGTGATGCCGCGGATCGTGCCGCCGATGATGCGGACGACCAGGTCGCGGCTGCCGTGGAGGAGCGCGGCGATCGGGACGGAGTTCGTGTAGACCGTGAGCGGCGGGGTGTTCGGAGCGGGCTTCCAGTCCGCCAGCGCCTCGGCGAGCGCGCCGGTCGTCGTGCCGGCGTCGAGGAGGATCGAGCCCGTGAACGTCGGCGGCACGAGCGCCATGGCCTCGTGGGCGATCGCCCGCTTCGCCTCGGACTGCTGGCCGGTGCGCTCGAGGACCGTGGTCTCGGTCAGGCTCGCGCGGCCGGCGCTCACGGCGCCGCCGTGCACGCGACGCAGCCGGCCGACCCGCTCGAGCGCGTCGAGGTCGCGCCGGATCGTCTCCGCAGTGACGTCGAGTTCGTCGGCGAGCCCCGCAACCGACACCCGCCCGGTGCGTGCGAGCGCGTCGAGGATGTGCTCCTGTCGCTCCATCGCGTACATGCGGCCTCCCTGCCGAATCTTCGATCACCTGCGTTCGTGTGAGTTTATCTCGCTCTTTCCAAGGAATGCAACCGTTTCGCAGAAATTCCCACAGAAAACCACACACGGGCCCGTTCGGCGAAGGATGTCGCAGGCACACGACGGCGCCGGCCGGGAACGCATCCCGACCGGCGCCGTGCCGTGCCATCCGTCGACCTACGGGGCGGGCACCTCCGCACCCTCGGTGCCGGCCCAGAAGAGCCCGCGCGCGATCTGGCCGAACTGCCCGACCGGGTGGGTCCGGAAGTTCATCGACGTGCCGAACATCAGCACCCGGTTGCCGGCCTCGGTCTCGGCCGAGACCGCGGAGGCCTGGCCCGCCGCATCCGCGGTCGAACGTCCGGCCGAGTCGCGCCAGTGCCCCGAGATGAACGGGTCCGCGGCGTACGTCTGCTCGACGACGGCGTTCGCGCCGAGGTTCGTGTACCAGACGGCCGGGTAGACGAACGCGGTGTCCTGCGGGAACGTGCCGAGGAGGCCGTCCTCCACCGGGTCGACCGACACGATGCCGTTCGACCCGCCCGTGCCCGACGTCGCGGTCGACGAGACGAGGCCGAAGGAGTTCGCGAAGCTCGCGATCGCCGTGCCCTCGCCGACCACGCCGCCGCCGGCGGCCAGGTACTCCGCCATCACGGCGCGACCGGCGGCCTGCGCCGACGAGAAGTTCAGCGTGCCCCCGATCCAGACCACGTCGACGCCGTCGAGGGTCGCCGTGCCGTTCGTCAACGTCGCGGACGAGATCGCGACCGGGTCGTCGAACCCGAGCTTGCGCAGCGTCTGCAGCTCCTCGCCGCCGCCCGAGTAGGCGACCGTGAGGTCGTCGAGGCCGCTGCTCTCCTCCGAGGCCAGTCGTGAACCGTCCGACGCGGTGAACGAGACGCCGTAGAGGTCGGCGACCTCGACCGCGGCCGCGTGGCTCGCGGCATCCGGACCGAGGATCACCGTGCCGTCCGCGAACGCCGAGACGGGCACGCCCGACTCGAGCAGCGCGTTGACGGCCTGGTACTCGGCCACGCCCGAGGTCGCGAGCTCGAGGTAGCCGCCCTGCGCGGGCACCGACCCCGTCGGCGCCGCCTCGGCGACGTCCTTCAGCTTGGCCCTGACGGCCGGGTCGCCGGTCGACCCGACGGCGTCGACGTCCGCGCCCCACAGCAGGGCGAGGCTCCAGGCGGAGATGTCGTACATGTCGGGCACGCGGTCGGAGATGTCCGAGCCGTCCGCGAGCAGCACGTTGGCCATTCCGCGCAGCGGCTGGTGCATGTCCACCACGTAGGAGCCCGCCTCGTACGTGGTCCCGCCGGCGGTGAAGGCCGCGGACGCCCGCTGCACCTCGACGCCGTTGGCGATGAGCTGGTCGACCAGGTTCGCGGCATCCGTCGCCGAGCGCTGGCCGTCACCGGCCGGGATGACGTACGCCCGCGGGAACTCGGCGGTGTAGACGTCGGTCTCGTCCCAGATCTCGGCCCACTGGCTCGGCTCGGCCACCTCGGCCGGGTCGACGTCGGCGGGGATCTCGACGAGCGGCTCGCCCGCCACGCCGCGACGGAAGATCTCGATCTGGTTCGACAGCAGCGCGTCGGCGTTCTCGATCACGTAGTCGACGGAGGTGTCGATCACGACGCCGGCCACCTCGACGTTGACCGCCGAGTTCGCGGGGTTCCGCGGGTCGGTGGGCGGGTTCACGCGTCCGAGCGGCAGCTCGACCGTGTTCGTGATGGCGCCCTGGTAGGCGACGTACTGCGGCGTGAAGATCGGGGGCCAGTCGTCCCATCCCGAGCGGATGTCGCGGTACGGGATCCGGATGTTGCCGGTGTTCTCGGTCGTCACGCGGTTCGTCGTGCGGTCGAGGTACGTGTTGCCGGGGATGTCGGCCGCGGTGACGGCCTCCTCGATCTCGAGCGCGGCGGCGTACGCGTGCGGCAGGAAGAGGTCGTACTCGTAGTTCTCGCCGTGGGGCGGACCGCAGGGCTCGACCTGCAGCACGCTCGTGTACCCGTGCAGGTCGATGTAGAAGGTCGGCTGGATGACGCCCGACAGGTCGCGGATGATCCGGGCCTCGCTGGTCGCGCCCGTGATCATGTCGCGGTTGGCGTCGAACCCGTCGGCCGTGGCCCGCTGGCCGAGCGCGCGCCCGTCGGGGTTGTTCGTGACGGTGAAGTACAGCCGGTTGCGCTCGAGGACGTCCTTCACCTCGTCGTACGGCGCCGTCGCGAGGTGCTCGATGTACTCGAGGACCGCGTCGGTGCCCTCCCACTCGTTGCCGTGGATGTTCGCGTTGAACCAGATCGGCACCTTGTAGTTCGCCATCAGCGACGCGTTCTTCGCCGCCGCCTCCGGGTTGTGCTTGATCATGTCGCGGAAGGTCGCCTGGCGCTTGGTCTCACCCGCGTTCTCGGGGGCGGTCAGCGTGACCAGGTGGATGTCGCGGCCGAGCGCGGACTGCCCGACGACCTGCACCGAGATGCGGTCGCTCACGGCGGTGAGTCCGTTGAGGAGCGGTGCGATCTCGTCGTAGGGGATGACGCCTCGGTTGATCGACGCGTCGGTCGGGTCGTCCGCGACGGTGGCGAGTTCGGGCTGGTGGGGGTAGCTCGACGGCGGCGCGACGAGCGGCGAGACGGGGGTGACGATCGGGACGGCAGGGTCGCCCTCGAGGGCGACCGCTGGGGTGGAACCGGCGACGAGCGTCGCGGCCAGGACGGCCGTGACGCCCGCGCCCGCAAGGGTGCGTTGCATCGACATGGTGCTCCGTAGGGTTGCGGACTCGGATCGGGACCGGCTCGCCGCGCGCCTCCGGCGGATCTCGCCGGCGCGGACGAACCGCGCAGGATTCCTCGGTGGAATCGTGCGCTGGAAAGCGGTACCAGCCAGCCTTGCATGCGAACGCATGCGGTCTCCAGAGCGATTCGTTGCGTTCGTGTGAAGAATGCTGCGCGATCGCGCCGTCACTGGAGCGCGGAGGTGAGCCGCGCGAGGTTGTCGAGCACCGTCGACCGCAGCGGCTGCCGCATCCACTCCTCGAGCGTCAGCTCGCGGCTGTCGCGGCGATAGCCGTCCTCGACCGCGCGCATCTCGCGGACGAACGACGCGCCGCGCACGAGCAGCGACACCTCCATGTTCAGCTCGAACGACCGGATGTCCATGTTGCTCGAGCCGATCACGGCCACGTCGTCGTCGATCGTGAAGTGCTTCGCGTGCAGGATGAACGGCGCGCGGTACATGTAGATCCGCACGCCGGCGCGGAGCAGCGCCTCGTAGTACGAGCGCTGCGCGTGGTAGACCAGCGCCTGGTCGCCGATCTCGGAGACGAAGAGCTCGACGTGCACCCCGCGCTGCGTGGCCCCGCTGATCGCCCGGAGCATCGCCTCGTCGGGCACGAAGTACGGGCTCGTGATGATGATCTTCTCGCGGGCGGCGTAGAGCAGCGCGAGGAAGAGCTTGAGGTTGTTCTCGTTCGGATACCCCGGACCGCTCGGCACGACCTGGCAGTCGAGGTTCTGCTCGGCGGGCGGCTGGGCGAACGGGATCAGTTCCTCGCGCGACGGCGCCTCGCCGGTCTCGAGGTACCAGTCGGTCGCGAAGATCGCGTCGAGGCCCGAGACGATCGGGCCCTCGACCTCGGCGACGAGCTCCTGCCACTTCAGGCCGCGGCGGATGTTCCCGCGCTTGTTGTAGCTGCGATCGATGACGTTCTGCGAACCCATGTACGCGACCTCGCCGTCGACCACGAGGATCTTCCGATGGTTCCTGAGGTCGGGCCGCTGGTACTTGCCGCGGAACGGCAGCACCGGGAGCATCAGCCGCCACTCGACCCCCATGCCCGTCAGCCGTCGGAGCGTGCGCCGGTACCCCTTCGATCGCCGTGACGCGATGTGATCGAGGAGGACGCGCACCTCGACGCCGCGCGCCACCGCGTCACCCAGCGCGTCGAAGAAGCGGGCGGTCGTGTCGTCGTACGAGAAGATGTAGAACTCGACGTGCACGTAGCGGGTCGCGCGCGAGATCGCATCGGCCATCGCGTCGAGCGAGGCCTCGTAGTCGCCGATGAGCCGTGCGCTGTTGTGGCCGATGAGCGGCATCGCACCGAGGTTGCGATTGAGCCGCACGACGCCTTCGAACCAGTCGGGCCACTCGCTGTGGTCACTGGCCTGCTCGACGCCGTGGGTGCTCTCGCGGATGAAGCGATCGACCTCGGCCTGCTTCGCGCGCCGCGCCTTCGGCAGCTTCGGGTTGCCGATCAGCAGGAAGAACAGCACCCCGAGGTAGGGGATGAAGAAGATCGCGAGCAGCCACGCCATGCCCGCGGTGGGACGGCGGTTCCGCGGCACCACGATGATCGCGATGATGCGGACGACGACGTCCACGACGAGGATCAGCAGGGCGATGATCGCCGTGATCTGCGCCGACGTCATGCCGGGCTACGCGGCTCGGTGGCGTTCGTCGGCGAGCTTCGCCCGCTCCTCGGCCTCGATCTTGGCGTACGCATCGCGCTCCGTCCGGTCGGCGCGCAGCAGCGATCGCATCACGAACCAGAAGATGAGTCCGATCAGCACGGTCGGTGCGAGCGACCAGATCGCGTTCAGCCAGAAATCGTCCATAGCCGTTCCAGAATACCCGCGGATTCCTCAACCGGCGGTGATGATGCCCCAGATGCCCGACCCGAGCAGGTACACGCCCACTGCGGCGACGATCACCCAGATCGCGATCCGGGCGAACGACGGCTGGCGCGGATCGCGCTCGGGCTCGAGGTCCTTCTTGGGGAGGTAGTCGTTCATCGCGGCATCCTTCTCACTTGACCAGGGGGAACAGGATCGTCTCGCGGATGCCGAGGCCGGTGACCGCCATGAGCAGGCGGTCGATGCCCATGCCCATCCCGCCCGTCGGCGGCATGCCGAACTCCAGCGCGCGCAGGAACTCCTCGTCGAGGCGCATCGCCTCGGGGTCGCCGCCCGCGGCGAGGCGCGACTGCTCGACGAACCGCTCGCGCTGCACGACCGGGTCGACGAGCTCGGAGTAGCCCGTCGCGAGCTCGAAGCCGCGCACGTAGAGGTCCCACTTCTCGACGACGCCGGGGATGGACCGGTGCTGACGGACGAGGGGCGACGTGTCGAGCGGGAAGTCCATGACGAACGTCGGCCGCACGAGGCCCGACTTCACGTGGTGCTCCCAGAGCTCCTCGACGTACTTGCCCGGCAGCGGGTGGTCGACCTCGATCTCGACCGCGTCGGCGAGCTCCTTCAGCCGCGACATCGGCGTCTCGGGGGTGATCTGCTCCCCGACCGCCGCGGAGAGGGAGTCGTACATCGAGAGGCGATCCCACTCGCCGCCGAGGTCGTACTCGGTGCCGTCGGCCCAGGTGACCACGTGCGAACCGGCGACCGCGTAGGCGGCGTCCTGGATGAGCTTCTGCGTGAGGTCGGCGATCGAGTTGTAGTCGCCGTACGCCTGGTAGGCCTCGAGCATCGCGAACTCGGGGCTGTGCGTCGAGTCGGCGCCCTCGTTGCGGAAGTTGCGGTTGATCTCGAACACGCGCTCGATGCCGCCGACCACGGCGCGCTTGAGGTAGAGCTCGGGCGCGATGCGCAGGTACAGCTCGGTGTCGAACGCGTTCGAGTGGGTCACGAACGGCCGGGCCGACGCGCCGCCGTGCATGACCTGCAGCATGGGGGTCTCGACCTCGACGAAGCCGAGGCTCGTGAAGGTCGAGCGAAGGCTCGCGTTGACCGTGGCGCGGTCGAGGACGTTGCGGCGCGCCTGCTCGCGCGCGATGAGGTCGAGGTAGCGGCTCCGGACGCGCGTCTCCTCCGAGAGCTCGTTGTGCAGGTTCGGCAGCGGGTTGATGGCCTTGGCCGCCATCCGCCACTCGGTCGCCATGATCGACAGCTCGCCGCGACGGCTGGTGATGACCTCGCCCGCCACGAACACGTGGTCGCCGAGGTCGACGAGCTCCTTCCACGCCGCGAGCGACTCCTCGCCGACCTCGCCGAGCGAGACCATCGCCTGGATGCGGCCGCCGTCGCCCGACTGCAGGGCCGCGAAGCACAGCTTGCCCGTGTTGCGGAGGTGCACGACGCGGCCGGAGACGCCGACCGTCTCACCGCTCCGCTCGTCGACGCCGAGCCCGACGAAACGCGCACGCACCTCGGGGATGGTCGTCGTGATGGGCACCGAGACCGGGTACGCGCCGTCGCCGAGGTCGGCGGCGCCGTCGATGAGCCGCTCGCGCTTGGCCAGTCGCACGGCCTTCTGCTCCGAGATCTCCTCGGCGGTCGGCTCGTGCGTGGTCTCGTCGGCCATTGGCGTCTCCGGTGTCGGGGTGGGTTCGTGGGGTGCGCATCCGAGCGGATGCCACGCACCAGCGTATCCCGCTGCGACGCGCCGACCTGAAGGGCAGCCGGATGCCTCGGCTCAGCCGAGCACGATGCCGGCGTTGTCGATCAGCCGCGTGCCGCCCACGCGGGCCGCGACGAGCACGGTCGCCTCGCCGGTCGCCTCCTCGTCGACGGGCAGGAACGTGGCCGGGTCGACGACGACGAGGTAGTCGAGTTCGATGGCCTCGTGGTCGCCGAACGCGGCGGCCGCCTCGGCGAGCACCTCGTCGAGGCCCTCCCCCGCGGCGGCCTCGGCGGCCGCGAGCGACTCGGACAGCGCGAGCGCCGCGCGACGTCCGTCGGCGTCGAGGTACCGGTTGCGGCTCGAGAGCGCCAGGCCGTCGGCCTCGCGGACCGTCGGGACGACCTCGATGGCCAGGGGCGCGTTCAGGTCGGCGACCATCCGGCGCACGAGGAAGACCTGCTGGGCGTCCTTCTGGCCGAACACGGCCGTGTCGGGCTGGACGATGTGGAAGAGCTTCGCGACGACGGTGAGCATGCCGTCGAAGTGCCCGGGACGCGAGGCGCCCTCGTAGAGGCTGCCGACATGCCCCGCGCCGACGCTCGTCTCGACGGCGCCCTCCGGGTACATCTCGGCGGCCGACGGGGCGAACACGAGCTCGACGCCCTCGCGCGCGAGCGCGGCGACGTCGGCGTCGAGCGTCCGCGGGTAGCGGTCGAGGTCCTCGCCCGCACCGAACTGCAGGGGGTTCACGAAGATCGACACGACGACCGCGTCGGCGATCGCGCGCGCACGGCGCACGAGTGCGAGGTGGCCGTCGTGGAGCGCGCCCATCGTCGGGACGAGGGCGACCGTGCGACGGGCGTCTCGCAGCCCCGCGACCGCGTCGCGGATGCCGGCGACCGTGCCGTGCACCACCGGCTCCGCCTGCCCGCCGCCGGAGCGGCGGGTCCGCTCGTCGTCGTCCGTCACGCGCCACCTCCCGACGGCCGATCGTCGTCGGCCCCGTCGATCGTAGCCGCCCCGTCGATCATGGGGCCCGGGTCGTGTCGGGCGAGCGCGTTCTCGACGGCGCTGCGGACGAGCGGTGCGAGGACGGCGCCGGCCCGCGGCATCCCGATGCCCTCGAGGATGCCCGTGGCCTGGTCGACGATCGCCGTGGAGAAGGAGACCGCGGTGTCGATCGCCTCGGCGTACGCCGGTCGGTCGGACTCGGCGACGACGAACGGCTCGCCGCCCATCTCGACGACGAGCGCCTGGGCGATCGGGAGGACCGGCGCCGGCGCCGTGACCGCGAACCAGGCGCCGGCCAGGCGGCCCAGGTCGAGGCTCGTCCCGGTGAACGACATCGCCGGGTGGATCGCGAGCGGGATCGCCCCGGCCCGCATCGCCGGCTCGAGCACGCCGACGCCGTGCGCGGCCGCGGTGTGCACGACGAGCTGACCGGGTCGCCAGGCTCCCGCGGTCGCGAGTCCCTCGACGAGCGTGGCGAGCTCGTCGCCGGGAACGGCGAGCAGGACCAGTTCGCTGCGCTCGACGATCTCGGGCAGCGCGAGGATCGGCACGTCGGGCAGCATCGCGGCGGCGCGCTCGCGGCTCGCGTCGGACACCGCGGCGATGCCCGTGAGCGCATGGCCGGCGCCGCCGAGCGCGGAGGCGAGGACCGCGCCGACGCGGCCCGCGCCGATGGTGCCGACGCCGAGGCGCCCGGCCCGCCGGTCAGGACGCATGCTCGACCCCCCAGCGGTCGGTCCGGTCGCGCAGTGCGCGGTCGACCGCCTCGGCCGCGATGGCGGTGAACGCGGCGGCGGCGTCTGCGCGGTCGAGCGCCGGAACCTCGGGCGCGATGGGTCCGGCCACCGTGTGGATGCGCAACGACTCAAGTCGGAGGCCCCGGCGCACCGGCCCTGCCGCGACGGCGACCGACTGCATGCGCGCGAGCGGCACGAACGCGAGCCGGCGGAGCAGCCAGCCGCTGCGCAGCACCGCCGTGCCGCCCTCGACCGCGATGCCGATCCGGCGCCACGAGAACGGCCGGATCCACGCCGCGCGCCGCGGCGCCGAGGTGAAGCCCGTCGCCGGGCCCGTGCCGGCGAGGCCGGCGTCGAGCAGCGGGACGAGGTCGTCGAACGCGTCGGGCGCGAGCAGGCCGATCACGCGTCGGACGTCGTCGGCGGTGCCGACCGGCAGCACGAGCGTGCGCCGGGCGGCGTCGCCCGCCTGGGCGACCGACTGGCCGGCGACGTTCACGCGCACGGTCCACCAGCCGAACGCGCGCCAGAGGAGCCACTGCGACGCCTCGATGGCGTGCACGCGGCCCGGCGGGATGGTCTGGTTCGCGGTCGAGAGCAGTCCCGAGCCGATGCGGACGCCGTCGCGCGTGCCGGCGATCGAGTAGCGGAGCGAGCCGGTGATCCGCGACCACAGGTAGCTCACGACGCCGATCGCGGCGGGCACGAAGGTGAACAGCATCCACAGCGTGCCGGTCGTGAGCGCCACGACGATGATCACGATGATCGCGACCAGCCAGATCATCGAGCCGCCGAGGAGCGCCGATGCGATCACCCGCGGCAGCGGGAGCCGCACCACCGATTCGGGCGGTGCGAGATCGGGGTCGAGCTCGGGCGAGAGGAACTCGTCGACGCGACGCCCGACCACCGTGCCCGCGCGATCGACCACGGACGGCGCGCCCGATTCGGGCTGCGCGACGCCCGAGGCATCCGCCCCGGCCGCGACGACTGTCTCGGTGTCGCCCGGCGCACCGGGTTCCTGCCGCCGGGCGCCCGACGCCAGGCGCAGCAGGTCGCCGCGCAGGCGATCGGCCTGCGCCGAGCCCAGGTAGGACAGGTCGACGTTGCCCGACTGCCCGGCGACCGAGACGTCGAGCTTGGCCGCGCCGAAGATCCGGGCGAAGACCGGGCGTGCGATGTTGATGCCCTGGATGCGATCGAGCCGTGCACTGCGGTGCGACCGGAACAGGATGCCGCTGCGCACCTCGAGCGCTTCGTCGGTGACCCGGAACGTGTGCATCCGCCACGCGAACCAGAACGCGAGGACGACGAGCACGATGACGACGACGAGGCCGAGGAGGGCCCACCCGATGAGCCCGCGCGCGACCAGCCCGGTCACCGGGTCCTCCGCCCAGTCACCGCCGAAGTCCGGCGTCTCGCCGGGCGCCTCGGCACCGGGCGCGAAGAACAGCACGAAGACCTCGACGATGCGCTCCCGCAGGTTCGCGAGCACGAACCCGAGCACGGCGATGAGCACGAGGCCGCCCCGAAGCAGCGGGCTCGCCGGATGGAGCCGATGCCATTCGCCGTCGGCGAGCGGGCCGATCGGCGTGCGGACCGCAGGCTCGGTCACAGGCCCGCCCTGCGGGTCTCGGCGAGGGCGACGAGTTCGTCGCGGAGGTCCTCTGCGTCGTCGAGGGGGAGCCCCGGCAGCGTCACGGCGGTCGACGCGGCGGCGGTGACGAACTTCAGGTCGGCGAGCCCGAGCGCCCGCGACACCGGCCCGCGCGTGATGTCGACGAGCTGCATGCGCCCGTAGGGCACCGCCACCTGGCGCTGGAACATGATGCCTCGCCGGAAGACGAGGTCGTCGGCCCGGCGCCGGTACCCGATCGAGCGGACCCGGCGCGGCTCGAACGCGATCGAGACGAGCGCGATCACGCCGACCGCGATGCCGGCCCACGTCGCCCACGGCAGGTCGAACCACGACCCGACGAGGAGGAGCACGGCGACCGTGAGGCCTGCGCCGATGACGGACCCGATGACCTCGACCACCACGTGCTTCGGCGAGACGCGGCGCCAGTCGTCGTCGACGTGCGCGCGCGCATCCGCCTCGGGAGCGTCGGGCGCGGGCACGCCCGATCCGGGAGCGTCGGGCGTGGGGACGTCGGCGGCGCCGCTCGACACCGGTGCGTCGGGTGCGGCGTGCTCGGGGTCAGGCATGCGCCGAACCCTCCTCTTCGGGGTCGTCGGGCGGGAGCGTGCAGAAGTGCTCGGCGACGAGTCCGCCGATCAGCAGCAGCGCGGCGCCGATGGCGGTGGCGACCGCCATCCAGATCGTCCCGGCGGGCGGGAGGACGCTTCGCGTGAGCAGGAAGACCGTGATGCCGATGCCGACGCCGAGCACGAGCGCGCCGGTGACGCTGCTGGCCTTCGCGAGCACGGCAATGCGGGCCGCGCGGAACGGGTCGACCCTGCGGCTGCGGTCGCCGCGCACGGCCTGTCGGATCGGCCACGCCACGAGCACGACGATCGCGCCGATGCCGATGAGCGTCACGGCGAGCGAGATCGGCGGCACGAGCGCGGTCGCCCCGCCCGCCACGAGCGCGAGCTCGCCGAGGTAGCCGACCGCGAGGCCGACCACCGCGAACGCGACGAGGGTCGAGGCGTGCGTGCGATTCACCGGCGGACCACCTCGTCGGTCGACTCGGCGCGGAGGGCGGCGACCGCCCCGCGACCTGCGATCTCGGCGTCGGGCTCGACGTCGAGCCACGGCTGCAGGACGAACGCCCGCTCCCACGCGCGAGGGTGGGGCAGTTCGAGCCGGTCGTCGGCGAGGCGGATGCCGCGGACGTCGATGAGGTCGAGGTCGAGCGTGCGGTCGCCCCACCGCGTCTCACGGGTGCGCCCGTGTTCGGCCTCGACGCGCTGGAGCAGGTCGAGGAGCGCGTGCGGCTCGAGCTCGGTGTCGACGAGGATCACGCCGTTGAGGTAGCGCGGCGCATCGGGATCGACGCCGTCGAGCCGGACGGCCGCGCTCTCGTACACGGGCGAGACCGCGACGAGCTCGACGCCGTCGGCCGAGGCGATGGCGCGCGTCGCCGACGCCACGGTCGCCTCGCGATCGCCGAGGTTGGCGCCGTACGCGATCACGGCCCGGGTCACGCGCGACTCCGCACGATGGTGACCGCGACGTCGTCGAACGGCACCTCGATGGGCGCCTGCGGCTTGTGCACCGTGACGGTCGCCTCCTCGACGGCGTCGAAGCCCAGGGCGACCGCGGCCACCCGCTCGGCGACCGTCTCGATGAGGTCGACGGGGTCGCGTTCGACCGCGCGGGCCACGGCGACCGCGAGCTCGCCGTAGTGCACCGTGCGCGCGAGGTCGTCGCCGGATGCCGCGGCGGCGAGGTCGACTGCGACGGACACGTCGATCACGAACTCCTGCCCCTGCTCGCGTTCGAAGTCGAACACGCCGTGGTGCGCGCGCACGCGGATGCCGGTGACGGCGATCCGATCACGAGTGCTGGCCACGTCGTCCACTCTGCCATGCGCGGGCGACGTCGAGGGCGACGCGCGTGCCCGCGACGTCGTGGACGCGGACGCCCCACGCCCCGGCCTGCGCGGAGAGCACGCTGATGACAGCAGTCGGCAGGTCGCGGTCCTCGACCGGGGCGCCCTCGGGCAGCAGCGCGCCGAGGAACCGCTTCCGCGAGGCGCCGACGAGGATCGGGAGGCCGAGCTCCGCGAGCACGTCGAGGTTGGCGAGCAGCTCCCAGTTCTGCCCGGCGCGCTTGGAGAAGCCGAGGCCCGGGTCGAGGATCAGCCGATCGGCGTGCACGCCGGCCGCGACGAGCTCGTCCACGCGGCGGGCGAGCTCGTCGCGCACGTCGCGCGCGACGTCGTCGTACTCGGCGAGGTCGTCCATCCGGTCGGAGTGCCCGCGCCAGTGCATCGCGACGTAGGTCGCACCGGAGTCGGCGGCGATCCGTGCCATCGCCTCGTCGGCGAGGCCGGCGGAGACGTCGTTGATGATCTCGGCGCCGGCCTCGACCGCCGCTCGAGCCGTCGAGGCGCGCATCGTGTCCACGCTCACGCGGAGGCCGCGCCCTGCGAGCTCGCGGATGACCGGGATGACCCGGCGCAGCTCCTCGTCGGGGTCGACGCGCGCCGCCCCCGGCCGCGTCGACTCACCGCCGACGTCGAGCACGTCCGCACCCTCGGCCACCAGCTGCAGCGCGTGCTCGATCGCGGCATCCGCGTCGAACCAGCGCCCGCCGTCGCTGAACGAGTCGGGCGTGACGTTGACCACGCCCATGACGAGCGGTTCGGCCGACGACGAGCCGGGCATCGCCGACCCCCGGGCCGCCGCTTCGGGCGGCGTGTCAGGCACCACGCCCCGATCCGATGAGGGCGATGATCTCGGCCCGCGCCGCGGGCTCGGCGAGCTCGCCGCGACTGGCGATCGTGACCGTCGAGCTGCGATCCTGCCGCGCTCCGCGCGCCGTGACGCAGCCGTGCACGGCGTCGATCACCACGAGGACGCCGCGCGGGTCGAGCCCGGCGACCAGGGCGTCGGCGACCTCCTCCGCGATGCGCTCCTGCAGCTGCGGGCGGCTCGCGATCGTGTCGATCACCGCGGGGATGCGGCCGAGCCCGACGAGTCGCTCGCCGGGGAGGTAGGCGACGTGCGCGGTACCGATGAACGGAAGCAGGTGGTGCTCGCACACCGACCGGAAGGCGAGGTCGCGGAGCACCACGGCGTCGGAGGTCGCGGGGACCCCCGCGGCGGTGTCGCCCGACGCGACCGTCTCGGCGAGGTGCACGAGCGGATCCGCACCGACGCCGCTGAAGTAGTCGGCGTACGCCTCGGCCACGCGCCGCGGCGTGCGCTCGAGGCCCGGCCGCTCGGGGTCCTCCCCGATCGCGAGGAGCAGTTCGCGCACGGCGCGCTCGATGCGATCGGCGTCGACGCCCGTCATGGCACCCTCCTCTGCGCCGTCCTCCGTGCCGCGGCTCACGCCGTGGCGGGACGCGGCTTCGTGCTCGGCGTGCGGGACGCCTTCGCCTCCTCGACGGGCGTGCCGGAATCGACGCCGCCGTCGACGGCGCCCTGGTCGATCGGCGCCTTCCGGGTCGGGAACGGGATGGGCGGGCGGTCGGAGACCGGTCGCTTGTCGCTCGAGAGCCACAGGGGTCGCTCGGGCAGCTTCCTGACGTCCTTGAAGATCTCGGCGATCTGGTGGTGGTCGAGCGTCTCGTTCTCGATGAGCTCGGCGGCCAGCCGGTCGAGGATGTCCCGGTTGTCGTTGAGCACCTGCCACGCCTCGTCGTGCGCCTGCTCGATGAGTGCGCGCACCTCCGTGTCGACCTTCTCGGCGACCTCCTCCGAGTAGTCGCGCTGGTGGCCCATGTCGCGGCCCAGGAAGACCTCGCCCTGCGACTGGCCGAGCTTCACGGCGCCGACGTTGGCCGACATGCCGTATTCGGTGACCATCTTGCGCGCGGTCGCGGTGGCCTTCTCGATGTCGTTCGAGGCGCCGGTCGACGGGTCGTGGAACACGATCTCCTCGGCGACGCGTCCGCCCATCGCGTAGGTGAGCTGGTCGAGCAGCTCGTTGCGCGTGACGGAGTACTTGTCCTCCAGCGGCAGCACCATCGTGTAGCCGAGCGCGCGGCCGCGCGGCAGGATCGTGATCTTCGTCACGGGGTCGGTGTGGTTCATCGCCGCCGCCGCGAGCGCGTGACCGCCCTCGTGGTACGCGGTGATGAGCTTCTCCTTGTCCTTCATCACCCGCGTGCGGCGCTGCGGACCGGCGATCACGCGGTCGACGGCCTCGTCGAGCGCGCGGTTGTCGATGAGCTGCGCGTTCGAACGGGCGGTGAGCAGCGCCGCCTCGTTGAGCACGTTGGCCAGGTCGGCTCCGGTGAAGCCGGGCGTCTTGCGGGCGAGGACCTCGAGGTCGACGCCGTTGGCGAGCGGCTTGCCCTTCGAGTGCACCTCGAGGATCTTCTGGCGGCCTTTGAGGTCGGGCGCGTCGACGCCGATCTGCCGGTCGAAGCGGCCCGGGCGCAGCAGCGCGGGGTCGAGGATGTCGGGGCGGTTGGTCGCCGCGATCAGGATGACGTTGGTCTTCGGGTCGAAGCCGTCCATCTCGACGAGGAGCTGGTTCAGCGTCTGCTCGCGCTCGTCGTGACCGCCGCCGAGGCCGGCGCCGCGGTGGCGGCCGACCGCGTCGATCTCGTCGACGAAGATGATGGCCGGCGCGTTCTGCTTGGCCTGGTCGAACAGGTCGCGCACTCGGCTCGCGCCGACGCCGACGAACATCTCGACGAAGTCCGAACCCGAGATCGAGTAGAACGGCACGCCCGCCTCACCCGCGACCGCGCGGGCGAGGAGCGTCTTGCCGGTGCCCGGCGGGCCGTAGAGCAGCACGCCCTTCGGGATCCGTGCGCCGACGGCCTGGAACTTGGCCGGCTCCTTGAGGAACTCCTTGATCTCGTGGAGCTCCTCGATGGCCTCCTCGGCGCCGGCGACGTCGTCGAAGGTGACCTTCGGGCTCTCCTTCGAGACGAGCTTCGCCTTCGACTTGCCGAACTGCATGACGCGGTTGCCGCCGCCCTGCATGCCGGAGAGGATGATCCAGAAGAAGAGGCCGATGAGCACGAGCGGCAGCAGGATGCCGAGCATCGAGAGGAACCAGTTCGGCTGCGGCACCTCGTCGTCGAAGCCGTCGGCCGGGTTCGCCGCGTCGACCGCCGCGATGACGTCGTCGCCGCGCGGCGTGACGTAGTAGAACTGCACCTGCGTGCCGAGGTCGTCCTCAGCCTCGGCGAGCGTGAGGTCGACCCGGTTCTCGACGTCGACGATCTTCACCGCCGAGACCTTGCCGTCGTTCAGGAGCTCGAGCCCCTGCTGCGTCGAGACCTCGCGGAAACCCGACTGGGTGATCAGGGTCGACCCGATCCACACCGCGATGATGGCCAGCACGATGTAGAGGATCGGCCCGCGCAGGAGCTTCTTCATGTTCATGGTGCTAGCAGGCTACCCTCTGGCCACTGGGCACCTGCTGCCTGTTCGCTGAAAGCGGTCAGCGCCCAGCGGTCACCGCTCAGCCCCCGTCGCCGCGGGCCGGCGCTCAGTCCGTCTCCCCCGAGGCCTCCTCCGGCGTCTCCCCCGAGGTCTGCTCCGGCGTCTCCCCCGAGGCCTCCTCCGGCGTCTCCCCCGGCTCGTACTGCGCCATGATCCCGTCGACGGTCGCCGTCGCCTCGACCGCGCTCGGCGTGTACCCGAGCACCACGGGCAGGAACCGGTCGGACGTCAGGGCCTGGAGCCGGAGGTCGGTCCGGGCGACCACGGTCGCCATCCGCCCGGTCGGCCGAAGGAGCGCGATCTCACCGAAGCCCTCCCCCGGACCGAGGTCGGCCACGACGCGCCCGTCGTGGACCACGTCGACCTCGCCGGACTCGATGACGTAGTACCGGTCGCCGACGTCGCCCTGCGCGAACACGACGGCCCCCGATGCCACGGACACGGGTTCGAGCCCTCGCGCGAGCCGCTCGACGGCTGGCAGGGGCAGCATGCACAGCATGTCGACGCGGCGCAGCAACCCGATCTCGCGGTCGAGCGCCGCCACGACGCGGTCGAGCCTGCGAAGTCGCCACCATGAGGCCACCGCGAGCACCGGGCAGAGGAGCCCGATCGCAATGAGCGCGGGCTGGATGCCGAACCATCCGATCAGCGCCGACGCGACGACGCCGCCGATGCCGACGAAGATCGCGACCGTGCTCTCGAGCACGCCGAACACGCGCGCGAGCACCTCGTCGGGCGCGGTTCGGCCGATGAGCGTGAAGCCGGTGATGTCGATGAGGGCATTGCCGACGCCGACGAACGAGAGCAGCACCAGGGCGACCGCCTGCTCGGGGAAGACGCCGACGAGCGCGATCGGGAGGCCCCAGAGGGCCACGCCGACGGCGAACCAGGCGCCGAGGCGACCCGTGCCGATGAGCAGCGAGGCTCCAAGCGAGCCGAGCACCGCGCCGACCCCGACCGAGGTCATGAGCGCGCCGACACCGGGCTCGCCGGTGCCGACGAGCTCGATCGCGACCACGACGGAGAGCACGGTGAGCGCCCCGCGCGTGAGGGACTGGGCTGCCGCGAGGCCGAGGATCAGGACGAGGTCCCGATCGCGCGCGACCGCACGCAGCCCCTCGACCGCCTCACGGCCGATGTTCGGCCGGTCGGGCGCCGACGGGCGCGGCGGGGCGTCGTAGCGCAACCCGAGGAGCAGCGCGGCGGCCGCGAACGACGCGGCGGCAGCGACGGCGAAGACGACGTCGACACCGGTGAACTGGAGCAGCACCGCCACGAGCAGCGGGCCGCCCAGGGTGGCGGCCGAGTCGAGCAGCCCGCGGACCATGTTGGCGCTCGCGAGCTCGTGGCCGGTCCGGCACAGCGACGGCAGCAGCGCGGAGTGCGCCGGGCGGTAGAGGGTCGCCGCGATCGTCGAGAGCACGGCGAGCACGTAGATGACCGCCGCCGGGCCCGCCGTCGCGACGACGACCGCGGCCGCCGCGGTCGCGAGGCCACGCACGACCGACACCCAGACGAGGACGCGCTCGCGGCGTCCCCGATCCGCGATGGGCGACAGCAGCGGCGCGAGCAGTGCGGAGGGGACCATGCGGAGCAGCCCCACCAGCCCGACCGCCGCGGCCCCGCCGTCGCGGTACGCGACGATCCCGAGGGCGACCGTGAAGGCCCACTCGGCCGTCCACGCGCCGAGGAAGCTGAGCTGGGCGCGGCGCAGGTCCGAGTTCCGCCAGTTGCTCGCGAATGCGGCGCCGGCGTCCCGCAGCCTGGTGCGACGCCCGCGCTCACCCATGCGACGACCTCCGGCCTACGGGCGCACGGCGCTCAGCTGTAGACGTGCGGCGCGAGGATCGCGACGTCGCGCAGGTTGCGGTAGCGCTCGGCGAAGTCGAGTCCGTAGCCGACGACGAACTGGTTCGGGATGTCGAACCCGAGGTACTTGACGTCGATCTCGACCTTCGCGGCATCCGGCTTGCGCAGCAGTGCGCAGATCTCGATCGACGCCGCGCCGCGCGAGGCGAGGTTGGCGGTCAGCCAGCTGAGGGTGAGACCGGAGTCGATGATGTCCTCGACGATGAGCACGTCGCGGCCGGAGAGGTCGGAGTCGAGGTCCTTCAGGATCTTCACGACACCGGAGGACGTCGTGCCCGCGCCGTAGGAGGAGACCGCCATCCAGTCCATGTTCACGTGCGGCTTCAGCTCGCGTGCGAGGTCGGCCATCACCATGACCGCGCCCTTGAGGACGCCGACGAGCAGGAGGTCGCGACCCTCGTAGTCGGCCTCGATGCGACGGGCGAGCTCGGCGAGCTTGTCGCGGATCTGCTGCTCGGTCACGAGCACTTCCGTCAGGTCGGCCTCGATCTCGCGCGAATCCATCCCGAGCTCCTCCTGCGTGCGTCTGGGCGAACGGATGCCACGAGCCTACGCCGCCGCGCGCTAGTGGTCGTGCGGCAGCACGTCGGTCGAGCCGGTCGTGGAGAGCACGACGTGCCCGCCGGCGCGTGCGGCGCGGATGCCGCGGGGCAGGTCGATCGGCCCCTGCCCGTGCCAGTCCGTGACGAGCCGGGCGACCTCGAGCGTCTGGGCACGGCTCAGCGACACCCCGAACTCGCTGTCGACGACGTGCCGGATGACGCGCTGCCGGAGTGCTGCGGGGTTCGCGGCGAGCGCCGCCGCCGAGATCGCGATGCCGGCCTCGGCGGGTTCGCAGATCTCCTCGATGAACTCGTCGATCTGGTCGGCGAAGGCCCGCTCGTCCTCGCGGAGCTGCTCGGCCGTGCGGGCGAGCGCCTCGGCGACGCCCGGGCCGAGCTCGGCCTCGAGCACGGGCAGCACCCGTTCGCGTACGCGCACGCGCGCGTACGCGGGGTCGAGGTTGTGCGGGTCGTCCCACGGCGCGAGGCCCGCGTCGAGGCACGCCTGCCGCGTCGTCGCCCGTCGGATGGCGAGCAGCGGCCGGGCGTAGCGCCCCGAGCGTGGGGCCATGCCGCCGAGGCTCGCCGACCCCGAGCCGCGGGCGAGTCCGAGGAGCACCGTCTCGGCCTGGTCGTCGAGCGTGTGGCCGAGGAGCACGACCTCGGCCCCCGTCGCGCGTGCGGCCGCGTCGAGCGCGGCGTACCGCGCGGCGCGTGCGGCGCCCTCGGGTCCGGCGCCGCCCGGTGCGGCCTCCGCATCGACCCGCTCGACGAGCACCGGGCCGAGCCCGAGGTCGCGGGCGACGGATGCCGCGGCATCCGCCTGCTCGGCCGACCCCGACTGCAGGCCGTGGTCGACGACGATCGCGCCGACGCGCCATCCGCCCCTCGGCCCCTCGAACGCCGCGGCGGCGGCGAGCGCGAGCGAATCGGGTCCGCCCGAGAGCGCGACGAGCGCGAGCGGGGTGTCGTCGCGCGGCCCGAGCACCGCACGCACCGCGCGTCGCACGTCGGCGATCGGCGGCGTCAGGCGGGGACGGCGCTCGGGGGGCATCACGTAACCTTATTCCGTCGTCAGCGGCGCCGATCGGGCGCGCGGCGACGCCGGTGCCGTCACGGCCCGCGAGACCTTCGAGACTCCACCATCCGAAACGAGGAGAACCACATGGGCGAGTACGCCGCCGTCATCGAGATCCCCAAGGGGAGCCGCAACAAGTACGAGGTCGACCACGAGACCGGCCGGGTCTTCCTCGACCGCGTGCTCTACACGAACTTCGTGTACCCGACCGACTACGGCTTCTTCGAGAACACGCTCGGCGACGACGGCGACCCGCTCGACGTGCTCGTGCTCACGCAGTACCCGCTGTTCCCCGGCGTCGGCGTGAAGGTGCGCCCGGTCGGCGTCTTCCACATGACCGACGACGGCGGCGGCGACGCCAAGGTCATCGCGGTTCCCGCGGGCGACCCGCGCTGGGACGACATCCAGGACGTCGAGGACGTGCCCGAGTACACCCGCAAGGAGATCGAGCACTTCTTCGAGCACTACAAGGACCTCGAGCCCGGCAAGTGGGTCAAGACCGAGGGCTGGGCGAACGCCGCCGACGCGGAGGGCCTGATCGCGAAGGCCATCGAGGCGTACCCGGGTCACTGAGCCCGAGCGGATGCCGCGGCATCCGCCTGCACGCGATGAGGGGGCGAGCCCGACGGCTCGCCCCCTCGTCGCGTCTCCGCCCGCGGTGCGTCGGAGTCAGCCGAGGTAGATGCCGCGCGCGGCCAGGAACGGGACCGGGTTGATGCGGCTCCAGCCGCTGTAGACCTCGAAGTGCAGGTGACAGCCGGTCGACGCGCCCGTGGTGCCGCTCGACGCGATCACCTGCCCCGAGTTCACCCGCTGCCCGTAGCCGACGAACAGGCCGCCGGGGCGGATGTGGGCGTACCCGGTCGAGATGCCGCCGCCGTGGTCGATCTTGATGAAGTTGCCGTAGCTGCCCGACCAGCCGGCGTAGACGACGGTGCCGGAGTTCGCCGCGTAGATCGGCGCGGAGCATCCGGTCGCGAGGTCGGTGGCGTAGTGGAACGAGTTCGAGCAGTAGCCGCCGCTGCAGATCACCTGGCGCGGACCGTAGGTGCCGGAGATCCAGCCGTAGGCGGGCTTGGACCAGCCGGAGGGCACCGTCTGGCCGCCACCGCCACCGCCACCGCCGCCGCCTCCGCCGCCGGCTGCGGCCGCCGCTGCAGCCGCCGCCGCTGCCGCCGCCGCTGCGGCTGCTGCCGCCGCTGCCGCCGCGCGTCGCCGGCGCTCCTCCTCTTCCTTGCGCTTGCGTTCGCCCTCCTGGTAGGCCGCTGCCGTCTTGGCCTCCTTGTCCTTCAGGAACTTGAGCTGCTGGTCGAGCTCGATCTTCTTCTCCTCGGACTCGGCCAGCGCCTGCTCGGCGGCGGCCTGCGCCGCCTGCGCGGCCGCGAGCGCCTGCTCCGCGGCGACCCGCAGCTTCTCGCGCTCGGCACGCGCCACCTCGGCCTGGTCGGCGAGCGACTGGGCGGTGTTGCCCGCCTCCTCTGCCTGCTCGTAGATGCCGGCCGTGCGCTCGACGAGCTTCTCCATCGATCCGAGCTTCGCGAGCAGTTCGTCGGTGCGGGCGGCATCGCCCGCGTCGAACATGAGGTTCATGCCGAGGTCGGATCCGCCCGTGCGGTAGAGCTGCGCCGCGAGCTGGCCGGCGTTCTGCTCGGCCTCCTCGGCCTCGGCCTTCGCCTCGTCCGCCTGCGCCTGGATCTCGTCGGCGCGACGCACGGCGTCGTCGTACTCCTGCTGCGCCACGATGAGCTCGTCCGTCCGACGCTGCGCCTCGGCCCTCGCCGCCTCGACGTTCGCCTCGAGGTCGGCGATGAGGCCGATGATCTCGTCCACGGCCTGCGCCGCGGCCTGCGTGTTCGCCTTGGCCTTCTGCACCTCTTCCCACGTGGGGTAGTCGGCTGCGGTCGCGGCGATCGGGTTCGCCACCACCCCGGCGGTCGCCGCGAGCGCGATGACGAGCGAGCCCGCGAGGGCGCGCATGCGCGACCCCCGGGTGACTCGGCGTCCTGCGATTCGCGACATGTTCCCCCATCCGCGCGGGCCGTGGGCACGCGCTCGCATGCCTCACCTACGGGCAGTGGCCTTGCCACACTAGGTTCGGAACGACCGCGGATCGGGCATTTCCGCCGCGCGTGGCGCGTCTTGCCCACCCCGTTTTGGATTCTGGCCGAGGTGTGCGTATGCTTTCTTCTCGGCGGTCGAGCCCTCGGGCACGACCTTCCGGCCCCATCGTTTAGCGGCCTAGGACACCGCCCTTTCACGGCGGCAGCACGGGTTCGAATCCCGTTGGGGTCACCCAGACGATGGGTTTACAATTGAAAAGCTTCTTTACGAGGCCCTGTGGCGCAGTTGGTTAGCGTGCCGCCCTGTCACGGCGGAGGTCGCGGGTTCAAGTCCCGTCAGGGTCGCTCAGGCGACAAGCCCTTTCCCTTTCGAGAGAAGGGGCTTTCTCCTTATCATCGAGGTGTTTCGGCACCCCGAGGCTCTGTAGCTCAGTTGGTAGAGCGTTCGACTGAAAATCGAAAGGTCACCGGATCGATGCCGGTCGGAGCCACAACGAAAACCCCCGGGCGACCGGGGGTTTCGTCGTCTCACTTGGCAGTTGGGCCGGACCTGCGGTGAGCGTGTGCCATTGTTGTGCCATTAACGCCGGGCCGGGGCACCCTCTTGTACCATGCCCGGGTCGCCGCTGGGCTTGAGACCGTCGGCCCTGATCGCCTCGTTGAGGGCGACGCCGGCGCGGAGCGCGACCCCCTCTCGGGCCCGTGAGTAGCGCTCGGTGACTTGGAGGCTCGAGTGGCCGAGCGTAGCCTGCACGTCGGGTGCACTCGCGCCGGCGTCGAAGAGGATCGTCGCGAACGTGTGGCGCAGGTCATGGATGCGCAGGTCGGGTTTGCCGATCGCGACGCGCAGCTCGTCCCAGTCGACGGCTCGGCGCACGTTGTGGCTCGTGAGGCGTCCGCCGTCGGCGCCGTCGAAGAGCAAGTCGCTCGCACGCTTTCCGCGTGCTGCCGCCTCGGCGTACGGACGTAGCGCGTCGATCAGCGGGACGTCCCGCGATTTGTGACTCCTCGGCGATTGCTCGATCAGCTCGCCGCGCATGCCGGGGCTCAACGACCGACTGACACGGATGACACCGCGGCCGAAGTCGACGTCGCCGACCCGAAGAGCGGTGGCCTCCCCCGCTCGCATGCCGGTGTACACCAGCGCCGCGAGGTAGCGGCGGTAGACGCCATCGGGCACCAACTCGAGCATGATGCGGATCTGGTCGAAGGTCAGCGCACGTGAGACTGGCGAAATCGACTCGCGCATGCTCGGCCGCTTCACCTCGCGCGCCGGGTTGTAGTCGATGAACCGAGAGCGGCGGGCACCGTCGAGCAGCCGCGAGAGCACTGCGAGAGCGTCGTTCTTGGCCGATGCCCCGCCCGACCACGCGACCATCGCCGACTCGATCATGGGCGAGGTGATGTCCTCGAGCCGGTGACGGCCGAGGCTCGGCTTCACGCGAATTCGCCAGGCTACGCCGTAGCTGCGGGCCGTCGCCGGTCGGATGGAGGCCTCGATCGCCGGCCAGTACTTCTCATGCCACTGGTCCAGCGTCATCGACCCGTTCGGGTTGCGGCCGGCGACCATCTTGGCCAGCTCGCGCTTGGCCTCGGCGAGCGTCAGGAAGGTTCGGGAGCGCTCGGCTGCGCCGCCCTCGACGCTCGGGCCCACGACTCGGATCTGGTAACGCTGTCGATCGGCTCGCCATCGGATGCCTTCAGGAAGCGGCCGGCCCGTGCGCGGATCGACGCGCGTCGGGGTGTCCTTCGTCGGCCTCCCGGCCATCAGTGTTCCGTTCCACCCCGCGCGAGCAGCTCGTCGATCGTGTCGGCGCTCCAGAGCAGGTGCTTGCCCATGCGGGCGTCGGGCTCGGGGATGAGCCCATCGTGGCGCAGCTTGTCGAAGCTCGAGACCGGGATGCGACACCGCTCGGCCGCCTCGACTCGGCTCAGACACTCGACCCTCCACGCGGTGTCGACCATGACGCTCCCCCTCGACCCATCGGCCGCCAGCTGGCATCTCATGCATGCCGACCCAGGCGCGGCTATTTGCAAGTACCTGAGGCTATCACCGCACGCGGGTTTCGGCAAGTACCTGAGTTGTGTGGCTAGACTCGAGCCATGGGTCTTCCCGAACCGTCCCCATGGGCGAATCAGTCGCAAGACGGACTGCTCGACGCGACCGACCTTCCCCACGGGTGGCATCTCCCGAACCGCTTCCCCGGCGAGCGGAGCGACGATGCGAGCGCGCAGATCGACGTACTCCTCGGATACAACGACTGGGTCAATACCGAAGATCAGGGCACAGCACGGAAGGCTTCCGACCAGAACGAGACGATCGACGGACGCTGGCGCTACCTCGAGCACGAAGTCACGCATACCCGCGTGATGATCCGCCTGCAGCGGCAGCCGTTCGCCGTGCCCGAGGAGATTCGAATCACCGGGGTGATCTACCTCCCCTGGCGCCCGGGCGACCCGATCACGAGCCAGCTCCTCCGCGAGCTGCCGACCGCCCGCATCGAGGCCGCGATCAACAAGCGCCTCTTCGCGATGAAGCGCACCGAGACGATCACCGGCGGCAAGATTGTGCTGCCGTCCGGCCGAAAGGTCAGCGAGCGCGACCTGCTCAACCCGCTCGGCGACCCGAAGAAGACGCCCGACTTCTACGAGCTGGTCGCCCTGCAGCACGGCCAGCTCACCCGGGAGGGCGACAGGAACCCGAGCGCGACGATGGCGGAGATCAACGGCGTCGCCCTGTCGACGGCACAGGGTTGGATCACGAAGGCCCGCGAGCGCGGCCTCCTGCCTCCAGGACGGCGAGGGCGAGCGGGATAACATCGCGACGATTTGGAAGCTGCGACCACATCAATTCGGTAGACATCCCTGTCGCGGTTGGCGTGCCCGTGCGGGCGTCTTCACCGGCGGGGCTTACGCCTTCACGATTTCGCGCACCAGCGCGCGTGAGGCTCGGCCCGAACATGGGTGGCGCGAGGACCCGCCTTCGGGCGCACTAGATCATCCCGGGCGGCCCGCCGTGGATTCGTCGCGTCAACGCTGCGGCTTCTCAGCGGCCCGCGTGCGACTCGCGATCGGACCGTCGAGTACTCTCACCGTCTCCGACCTGACAACTCGCTCCAGCACGTCGACCATGGTCTGCAACTGATCGGGCGGGAACTGGACTTCCCCGTGAGCAAGCTTGTTGCGAATCGTAACGAGGACATCCACCAGTGGAAGCTTGTCGTCGACCCCGTCCATCGCGCGTACCGTCGCCACGAGCGGCAAAGACTCCAGCTCCGGTCGAACGTCGACCGGCAGCGACTTCAGAACAGCCCCGAGGTCACCACTCAGGCCGCCGGGTGGGAATTTCATCAGCCGGGTCGAGAGGAATTTGGCGTCCTCCTCGCTAAGCGTGGGCAGAACGCGCTCGAGAAAGGCGTCACGCGTCGCCGTGTACTCGGCTTGCTTCCTGGCCCTCTGGTCTCGAGTTTCATAGCCTCTCAGGCCCTCCAGCGCCTGAACGAGCATGAGGTAGCGCGAGCGCGGACTTTGATCTCGCATCGTCGAGATATCGCCCATGATCTCGATCAGTGGGTGCTGGCGCTCGGCCAGCGTTCGCCAGGTCATGAGGAGATCGAGCAGGCTCGCGTTGTCGGCTACGACCTTGAGAGCGGACTTGACCTTCTGCGTCTCGGCCCGGCTGGAGTCGGTAGGTGTTTGCGTGAGATCCCATCCGAAGACCTGGTCTCGCCGCGCCCGCGCGTCAGCGGCATCGAGCCCCAAGAAGTAGTGGATCGCACGCGGGGCTCCCGTGAGAGCTGACACCATCTTGCGAAGCGGTAGCACCCAGCCGAGCCACCAGTCCGTCACGGTCATCGGGTTGTCGGAACTCAGGCGAATAGTAGGGCTCGACCTCATACCGAACTCGTAACCATCGAAGGCTCGAATGGAGATCGTGTAGAAGGTCTCCATGTTGATGCCATCTCGTTCCCACGACAGCGATGCGCCTGACCTGTTCAGGGTGGCGGACCAGATCCGCTCCTGCTCTTGGGCGGTGGTCTTCGGATTCGGCATCGTTACGGAACCGATCGGAACGGTGTCCACCACGGACTCAATCCCCTCAATCTGGATCTCCACTGCTCGGAAGATCGGCTGTGAGACCTCGGCCGGGAGTGGAGCGAGTGAAATGACAGCGAACGCCCCGAGCGCAAGTCCCTGGGACTCGACCCAATAGTTCAACTCGCCGTTCATGAGTGAGACGCGGGCGCCCGACGACAAGGTGCCGCGGAGGCAATCGAACTCGTGGCGCTGCGGGAACGAAGCCATGCCACCTCGCCACTCGATGGGCATCTCGCCGTAGACGGTTGCCTTCGGCCAGTGCCCGGGCTCGACGGTCAACAGCCCAGGTGCAGGCCGGATGCCGCCTTCGCCATCCGGAAGGTCCCAGGTGCAGAGGTGCTCGCCCGCTTCAAAGGGCAGCTTGACCGCTGCTGTCTCTTGCCGACCGCTCATTAACCACCGTCCTCATCTCGTGCGAAGGTGAGCATCCTTTGAACGGGAGTCGGAAGCAATCTGCTGACCTCGACTTCGTCGACGACGCAGGCGAAGTTGTGCCAGATCTGCCGGCGGATGCGCGGAACCGATACCCCGTAGACACGAGCGAGGGACGCCTCAATGGCATTGACTGCCCCGGGTTGTCTTGGTTCTGCCGAGTCGCGATCCCCCGATGGGTGGTCGGTCTCCGTGAGGATGCGGTCGAACGGAATCATTGCGACGCTCTCCGGAAATTTGAGGTTGGCTGCATTAACCGAGAACCAGCATCCCAGAGATACGGCGCGGGCCGTCTCTTCACGGTTGCCTCGCCACCAGTGGAGTATGGCGCCCCTAATCGGGGTGTCTGAGAGCGCGTCGAGCACCTGCGCGTGCGCACCGCTGCTGTGAATCGACGCGATCCGGGGACTTACAGAGAGCACCTGCAGGATCGCACGGAACGTCCCCAGCTGCGTCGCCATGGGGACCCGCGACCGACGGTCCAACCCCACCTCGCTGACATAAGGGGTTGTACGGGCGAGCGAAGCGAACCGCTCTGGATCGAAGTCCCGCTGTGCGGCTTGCACACCCGGATGGCAGCCGATCCCCCAGACGGTCACGGCATCGCGTCGGCGCTGGGTCGAGCTGAACTCGTCGATTGAGCGGGTCGCGGCGAATACGACCGCGCCTAGCCGCTCCAGGTCTCGCGCAGGGATCGAGGTCTTGACGTGCGCGTGAAGATCGAGAGGTGGGAGCGCCGGACTCACGCGACCACCTGTCGGAGCTCGTCGACCCCGAGCGCGCAGAGTGTCAACGCGTCCTGTGCCCTGTACCCCTCGGGAAGTGACATCGCCATAACATCGCGCGGCCGCACACCGCGGGCAACGAAGTCACGCATGGGCTCGACGATGCTCTTGCCGCGCACGAACTCGTCGAATCGGCGACTTGTGTCGTTTACGAGATACGTCGTTGCGTCGGGGACACCGGACGCGGCGAAAGCGGAGCGTCGCACGAGGCAGCCGAAGCAGACACCGCACGCGGTGCCGGCGGGTGCGCCGCTGTATCGGCCGTCAGTGTGCGAGCAGGAATTGGTCGCGCTGAGGTAGCGGGACGCTTCGTCAACGCCGATGGCCGCCGCATGGCGGCGGAACATCTCCCCCTTCGTGATCGGTTCAAATGGATTCTCGAGCAGGCCGTGCCCGCCCGCGGCGGTGACCAGAGCGCTCAGTTCACGAAGGAACCGCGGATGTGTGGTGTGGGTCGACAGGCTCCCGCGACGGTCGGGACCGAGCGGCGGATTCAGGGAGGCGAAACCGTTCTCCGGTATCCAGAGGAGCGAGTTGGCGCGTTCAGCCACGGCGAGGCCGAGTGCGAGGAAGAGGAATGAGCGCGACCTGGTGGATGTCTCGCTCCGGAAGCCGGTGCCGTCGAGACGGCGACTCGCACGGTTCAGATGGAACTGGTGGTGAACCTGCGCCTGTCCCGGAACAAGTCCCTCGATCGCCGCGACGAGGTCTCGCTGCACCGGGGAGAGGGCGGTGAAACTGTAGTGCGACACCAACGCCTGCGAGCGGCCCGCTCCAAGGTCGAGAGCGGACAGCAGCGCACCGACGGCCGAGTCGGCACCGCCGCTGAGAAGCACCGTGCGGCCGTGACGTTCGCCCTCCACGGCGAGCGGCGGGAAGGCCGCCGCGGGAGCCTGCGTGAAGATGAAGCTCCAGTGGTCGCCCGTCAGAAAGCCGATGAGCTCTGACAGCTCGTCGGCGCGAGCAGTCCAGATGTCGGCGTTGGCGACGTCGATGGTCAGGTCGAGGTCGCGGGCGTTCCAATCGGAGCCACGACCCACCCGAAGGATCGACCGATCAGCTGCGAGCACGGCAAGGGCGATGCGGACGAGATCTACGTTGATCGGGTTGACGGCGCCGAGTTCGTGAAGGTACGGCCCGGTGGATCCGGTGAACGTGGTTCGGCCCGCCCCGGTCCAGAGGAACACCTCGTCGAACATGCCGTCGGTGAGGGCCGCGTCAGCCGTGGCTTCGGACAAGGTGAGCATCAGACGACTCATGGCGCGACTCCAAAGATGATTCCGATGTCGCGGATGCCGGTCTCGATCGCGGTGGACATCTCCTGCTCGGTGGCGCCGGTGGCGGTGAGGTTGGCCTGTGCCGCGTACTCCGCGGCGACCTCGCGGATCTGTTGTTCCACGCTCTGCCGCTCGGCATAGGACGCACCCTGCTGATACAACGTCGACGCGATTTCGGTCAGCGCCGTCTCGGCGATCGTCGTCTCGATCGTCTTGCGAACGACCTCCTCGGGAGTCGGCGTCCGATCGCTGGGCTGCTCGAGGATCCACGCGACCACCTCGGCCACGATGCCGCGTTCCTCAGCGTCCGCGATGGTGCTGTCGGCCTTGGCATCAAACGCCGCCTCGACGATCCGGATGCCGATCGCGACCGGGTCTCCGAGCGCGCGCAACTCGTCGTAGTTGAGTCCGGCCCTGTCGAGAGCGGCCCGGTCGCCGGATGAGTACGCGAGAGCAAGGCTCCCGCCGCGACCCGCCGCACGCGAGATACGTCCGACAGATCGCGTCACGCCGCCGGACGAGCGGCCACCACCTCCGCCGGCTCCGCCGCCCCCACCTCCGCCAGGGCCATCACCGCCCCCGCCTCGGGAACGGAAGAGTAGGCGGACTGCGGGGCCCAGATCGATGGTCCGTGCGGGCGCACCTGCCCCCGTCGCTGGAGTTGACTGCTGTCCGCCCGCATCGCCGTCACCATCGGCGTGGCCATCAGCGGCCCCGGTGACGCCGCCGTCGTCACCGTCAAGCCATCCGGCGATGTTGTCACGGAGGTCCTTGGCGTCCTTGCCGCCGCTGCCGCCGAATGAGCCACTAGTTCCCATTGCCAGCCCATTCGTTCTCGACGACCGCGATGGAGTTCACGACCTGTTGAGACGTTGCCCCGGATTTCCAGGCGGCAAGGACCGGGCCATACGTCACCCCGTCGAGCGGTCGCAGCTTCACGACGGTCGCCACCTCAACGTCAACACCGCGAATGGACTTCAGAGCGCTCACGACGTCACCCGTAACGGCTGGCTGGGTCGCGGCCAGGCGAAGCAGGCTCTCCACCGAAAACTTCTGGATTGAGGGCTGGTCTCGAGTTCGCCGCCCGAGGTAGCCGACGAGCGTGCGCGCGTCGGTCTCCGGGAGCGCACGAAGGGCATCGTCGGTGATCCCGGTGCGATCCACTTTGAGGGAGGAGGTGAGGGCGGCCGCCAGGTCCCTGAGTCGCTCGGGAAGACCGGTGTCGATGACCTCGATCTTCGCGAAGGAGGCCGCGAGGTACAGGTACCCGGAGATTGCCGTGGCGTTCAGAGCGGGCGGAAGCTTCGCCCAACGCTTCAAGGTGTCCGTGAAGCCGTCGTCGGGCACCGAGGCAACGACGATCTCGTCGGCTGCTGCCTTCGCGACCTTGGCCTTGACCGGAGGCTTTGGCTGTTCGGCTGCCGGCGATGCTTCGGCTTCTTCGTCCACCCGCACGGACGGCCCGTTCGCGACGAGTTCGAGTGCCTCGAGCTTGTCGCGAAGCTGGTTCGTCGCCAGCCAGTCGAGCACCTGCTTGAAGTCCTCGGTGAGGATGCGCTCGAGCACCATCAACTTGGCGACGGCGTCCGGCGCCAAGTCGAAGCCGCGGCGTTGGGCGATGCTCTGACGGACGTTGAGGTCATTGAGGAACCGCTTGATTCGGCGCGGGTTGCCGTGGAACTTCTCGTAGAGGATGGGCGTGAGACGCGCCGCGGTGACGAGATGGTCGGCGAGCCGGCTGCCCTCCTCGACTTCGATGGCGTCGAGGCCACCGCCCGAGATCCTCAGCCCGTCGCACTGTGAAACGAGCGCCTCGTACGCGTCGTCCTCAAGCCCCGACTTCGCGAGCAGGAGGAAGAGGTACGCCTCGGTGTCAAAACGGCTGAGGGCCGGAACCGGGATCGTCGTCTGGACAATCTTGTGCAGGTACAGCTTGGCGGGCGACTCGTCATCCGTGCCGCCGTCGGGCGAATGGAACTTCTGCTGGATTGCCTCCGCGACGCGGTCCTCGTCCGCCGCGATCACGAACGACATGCCTTTGGCGGAGAGGAACAGGCGGATCGCCTCGAGCGTCTCGACGACGGTGTCCGGGAGGCAGCGGTCCAGATCGTCGACCAGGACGACGACTCGGGAGATGTGCCGCAGCGCGGGGTCATCGAGGAGTGCCTGGAACTCTTCGCGGAACGCCGCCATGCCTTTCTCGCCCTCGAGGCTCTCGGGGTCGTCGTTGACCAAGCCCAGGACGTCGTCGAACTCAGGGAGCTGCAACGTGATGGCGGTCCGCGCCGCCATCCTGACGGCCTTCGTCCAGTTGACCTTGCGCACGAGCTTCTTGAACATCAGAAGCCCGGCCTGCCCGACTGGGTCGCTCTCGTTGAACTCCCCGTTCAGCGCGCCGAGGACCTCGGCGATGAGGCTCTCCTTCGGGCCGACGGCGGGGTCGTATCGCCATGGCTGCGTGGGCACGACCAGCACCTTGCCGTCGAATCCCTGCGAACGCGCACCGATCTCTGCCACGACAAGCTCAAGCACGCTCGTCTTGCCGCTCCCCCACGCTCCGGAAAGCCCGATGGCGATCGGATCGAGGTCATCGTCGAAGATCGCGTCTGCCACGGTTTCGGCGACTGCGCGGAATGCCAGGAGATCCCTATCCGCTGGCTCGTCTGACCACAAAGGAAACGCATGCGCTCCCACTGATGTAGTTGTTGTCCCCATTTGGCCCTGATTATGACAGCCACGTCCGACACCTCAAGTGCACCGTTGTGGGTGTCGTCGCTTCATCTCCTAGACGCTTCGGACGAACTCTCCGGGCGGTGGGCGAGGCACGGTCGCGAAGCCTCGTACGCTGGCGGTCGTGAATAACGACATCGCCGTTTCGCTATTCGCGGGCTTGTCTGCCGCGGCAGCAGTTCTGGCTCTGGTCGGTGTGCGTTCGGCGCGCAGTGAACCTACCGCGGCGAAGGAGCTCATCGCGCTGGGCATGATTCTGAAGACATCTCCCGACGGCAGTGGCAACGAAAAGCTGAGCCGACGAGCGCTCTTGCTGCCGATCACACCAGCAATCGCCCGACCTCATGGAGCACGAGAGGCGAACTCACAGCACAGCTCGCATAGGCACCACTTGCGTGCAATGCCCGCATGGGGATCATTCTTCGCGCTCGACCGCGACGGCCAAGCGCGAACCCGACCACCGCACCAGCCAACCCGAAGGCCGACGACCGCCCAACAATGCTTTGACTCCGGCTCCTCCATTCTCACCTCCGCCACTTCACCCCAACATGAATGGACGTATGCTACCGTAGGTAGTTGCAAGAACCTGAGCTAGCTCGGAGGAAGGCGATGCGCGGTGGAGTGATCCTGTACCGAGGTTCCGGGGCCGACGCGCGCCGGTACCTCGAGTCCGATCGCTCTCGCGCCGACGACTACTACCTCGAGGGCGGCACGACGCTGGCCGAGTTCTCCGTCGTTGATGGCAACGGTGACCTGATCGGCGAGGGCGCACTCACCCCCGACCAGTACGCCCAATGGGTCGACTGGATCAACCCGCTCACCGGCGAATCGATGGGCACGCCCCGCCACGCCGGCGACGCGCGCCATGGATCGCCGCGGTTCGCCGAGATGGTCGTCAACGCGCCGAAGTCACTGTCGATCGCCGCGGCGCTGCACCCCGAGGTATCCGATGCCCTCGATGCGGCGCAGCGCGACGCGGTCGCCGAGATCCGCGTTTGGCTCGGCCAGCACTCGGTCACGCGGGTCGGCCCGCGCGGGGCGCAGCGGGTGGTGCCGGTCGAGCAACTCGAGACGGTCGCGGTCTCGCACAAGACCTCGCGGGCGGGCGACCCGCACCGGCACATCCACTTCCAGATCGGCACACGCGTGTGGGCGGATGCCGCGTGGCGAGGTCTCGACACCGCGGCCCTGTTCCGGCAGCAAGGCGCGATCCGCGCGCTCGGCACCGCGGTGATCGCGGCGCACCCGCAGCTCGCGGCCGCGCTCGACGCGCACGGCCTCACGCTCGACCCGGTGACGGCAGAGGTCACCGAACTGCAGCCGTTCAACGCGGCGATGAGCAAGCGTGCCGAGCAAGTCGCGCGCAACCTTGCGCACTTCGAGAAGGACTGGCGCGCGGCGCATCCGGACCAGGAACCCGGACCCGCCGCGATATCGCGGCTGACCGTGATGGCGTGGGATCACGAGCGGCCGCACAAGAAGCCGACCCAGCTCGGCAGCGAGGACGCGTGGCGGCGCGAGCTCGAGGCATCCGGCTATCGACCTGATCTCGAACGCGTGCGGGCGCAACGGGCCGTCGCGCTCGATGAGCTGAGCGTGCAGGATTTCGCATCCCGCGCGCTCGATCGATGCGCGGCCGCCGCGTCGACGTGGACGGTGCACGACATCCAGGAGCACGTGTCGCACCTCGTGACCGAGGCCGGCGTGCGTGCCGAACCGACGCCGCTGCGCGAGTTCGTCACTCTCGCCACGCACCTGGCCGAGGAGAACTGCCTGTCGGTGCTGCCGCCGAACGGGCCGCACCCTGAACACGTCGCGCACCTCACGAGCGCGCACGTCATCGCCGTCGAGACCCGGCTGCGTGATCTGTTCACGGCCCGGGCCGAGCAGCAGCAGGTGCGCACGCCGGACCTTTCGCGCATTGCGCAGCGACTCCGACTCGACCCGGCACAGACGCGCGCGGCTGCGGCCGTGGCATCCGCTCAAGCGCTCGTCGTCGTGGAGGGTGCGGCCGGCGCGGGCAAGACGACGATGCTCGCCGCTGCGATCAAGGCGGCGGCGATGCAGGGTCGCAAGACCCGGGTGGTCACGCCGACGAAGAAGGCGGCCGACGTTGCGCACCAGGAGCTCGGGGTTGCGGCCGACAGCGTCGCCAAGCTCGTGCACGAGCACGGGTGGCGGTGGAATCGCGACGGTGTGTGGACGCGGCTCACCATCGGCGACCACGACCCCGATACGAGTGCCGTGTACGCCGGCCCTGCGGCATCCGCTCGATTGCGCCGAGGCGAGCGAATCGTCGTCGACGAGGCTGGAATGCTCGACCAGGACACCGCGCTCGCGCTGCTGACCATCGCCGATGGGGCCGGCGCCACGGTCGCCCTGGTCGGCGACCGTGCGCAGCTCTCGGCAGTCGGCCGCGGTGGCGTGCTCGATTTGGCCGCGCAGCTGCTCCCCCGCCTGCACCGCATGACGGCCGTGCACCGATTCGTCGACCCCGAGTACGCCGCGCTCACCGTGCAAGTGCGGCGCGGGGACAATCCGGAGGCGGTCTTCGATCGGCTCTGCGAACTCGGGCTCGTCGCGATTCATGAAAGCCCGGATGCGCAGCTCGAGGCGCTCGCGCGGGAGTGGCGCGAGGGTTGCGCGATGACCGTTGCGACGAACGACGAGGCGCGCGAGTTGAATGCGCGGATTCGCGAGGAGCGGGTGCGAGCCGGCGATGTCGATGACAGCCGCACGGTGACCGGGAGCGATGGGCTGAGCATCGGGCGCGGCGATGTGATTCAGACGCGGCGGAACGACTCGGGCTTGCGGGTGGCAAATCGCCAGGTGTGGGTCGTTCGGAGCGTGGGTGAGGATGGCGCGGTGTGGGCGAGCGAAGATGCCGCCGGCCATCGGCATAGATCTGTGCTGCTGCCAGCGGACTACGTCGCCGAACACGCGCATCTCGCGTACGCCGCCACGGCCCACGGCGTGCAGGGCATGACAGTGGACGAGTCAGACACGGTGGTTGACGATGCGATGGGTGCAGCGGGTGTCTACGTAGGAATGACGCGCGGGCGGAGCGTGAACCGCATACATCTCGTGGCAGCAGACGTGTACGATGCCCGTGCGCAGTTCGTGCTCGCAGCGGAGCGCGATCGCGCCGATCGCGGGCTCGCGAAAGCGACAACCGCAGCACAAGAGTCTGTGCGTGGACTCACATCCAGCTCTGCGTCTTCGCGACCGACCGACCCTGCTCATTTCGGAACCGCTGATGGGCGGAGAGCCAGAGGACCCACCATCACCTTCTGAGAACCGCGCTGTTCCGGATTGCTCAGCGAACGCATGAGCCGTGAGCTACGGTGACCTTTGGCTCGCTGAACAGATCCGGAGAATCATGGCAACTGAGTATGTTGAAGTGGCTTGCGACGAGTCAGGCAATGAAGGGGAGAACCTCAGCCGAGCTGGTAGCCGCGTCTTCGCCCACGCCGGTGTGAACATTTCGTCCGCAGCCGCCGAAGCCGTGATGGACGAAGTACGAGCCCGTACCGGCGCGAAAGCAGGCGAGCTGAAGAGCAGCGTTCTACTAAAGCCGACAAACCGCGATGTATTGGAGTGGTTCCTCGAGGAGCCACAGTTCGCAGGGAACGTGAACATTCATTTCACGGACAAGCAGTACTTTGCCTGCGGGAAGATCATCGACATGCTCGTCGAGCCCGTGCTCCATGAACGTGGGCATGACCTTTATCGCAATGGGAAAGCGCGTCAGATGGCGCACACCCTCTTTGTGGATGCGCCGGCTCAACTCGGAAGCCCATGGGATACGGGCGTTGACGAGTTCAATACGATGCTTCGAGCCGCCGTGAGGTCAGGCAGCAAAGCTACTCTGGAAGAGTTCTACAGCACTCTCGAAACGTTGAGAGGAAACGCGACCGGCAAGCTGGCTCTCATCCTGAGACTCGTTCATGCAGGGCGAAGCGAGGCCGCCAACCTGATAGCCGACACGAAAACGACGTCTGTTGAATACCTCGCCCTTGACCCTACGTTCGCCGCCCTCGCGACAGTCGCGCGCACGTGGCAGGAACGTTCTGGGCTGCCCGTTCGCATCGTTCACGATGAGACATCACTACTTACCGCTGAGCGAATTCAGACGATAAAGCGAGGATTGGCCGAGCCGAGCGTCGCCGGGTTCAGCGTTTCCCCGGTCACGCTCCAAAGCGTGACGATGGTTGACTCAAAGTCTGACTCCCGAATTCAGGTTGCAGACCTATTCGCTGGAGTGGGCCGCGTGATCGCTATTGACGCGCTAGCGGGCGGCACGGATCAACTCATCGACCAGATTCAGCCATTCGTCGACCCAAACAGTATCTGGGGCGATGATGCGTCGTGGGAAAGCCTTGCCGGCCGCGCGGCGTAAGCGCGTTGTGCTCTCGGGTATCTCCACGCTCGGCCAGGCGTGGGTGATGACATGAGCGGCAAACAAGCAAAACGTAAGCGTCAGGCGGAACGGAGTCGACCCACACACGTCAAGAATGCAGAACGTGTAGGTCGCGCAGCTGATGCTGTTATAGCTGTCGATGTGGGTGACATCGTGCTCAAGGACCGGGTTCCCCAGGTCGTAGTCGGAATATGTCGGGCAGCAGCCGCACAGAGCAAAGTCGTTGCCATGCTTACCGCTGCGGGTAATGCAGCCTCCGCCGCACCGAATCGACGACTCGTTCTGGAAGCTGCTATACGACTCCTTTGGCTGGCTAGCCTCTCTCGAGATGAGCGGCGACAAGCTGTAGACATCATGCTTGAAAAGGATCGGAAAGACACGAACTCGACGCTTGGCTATCTGAGTTCGCTAGGTCAAACTGTCGATTTCGACCCCACGGAGATGAACGAGTTCGAACTCCTCTCCCCGACGAAGGGGGCATTGCAAGAGCAGACCCGAAAACTGGATGCGGCGGTGAAGGCGACGGAGGTCGAGCCCTGGTCGCTCTACGCCATGTGGAGGGAGGAGACGAAATCGGCTCACCCATCCGGATCGCTCGCAGGCCAATATGCGCCGACGTTTGACGACAAGCACCTGGCGAGCGGCGAGCCATCGCCCATGGACGGGGATCTCGAAGCACATCAGTTGATTCAGTTTCTGATTGTGATGACCACTCGAGATCTGCTCATCCAGGATGGGGTTTCGCGTGAGATCGCGGACCGGATCCCTGAGGCTTTCCACGCGAACTCGCCAACCCAGTTCGAATGGCCGGAGTGAAACCGGCCGACCACTGGACGCGGCGCGCCATCGGCGGCTACGACCCCGAAAAGGATGCCGAGTACGCCGACCCTTCGGCACCGCTCGACTCACGCTCGGCGAACGAGTCGTCGACGGATTGCAGATCATGTGATCCGCCAAGTCGCACGATCGCGATGCGGCGTGACGGCCGGGTCGGCTACGCGAGTTGCCCGGCATGGCACAGGTCACGATGGCGCCGCACTACTGGCTGCACTGTCCGGAACGATTGTCGAGAGAGAGAGAGAGAGAGAGAGAGAGAGAGAGAGAGCCGAAGCCTACCTTTCGGGACATGTCGAGATAGCTATCGAAGCGCTTGCGGAGCGCGGCGCCTTGAGAAATGCCGCGCCGGTAGGCCCAAAGAATTTCAGGCCTCTCAAACCTCGCGCCTGAGGTAGTCGCGAATCTCGAGATCCATGTTCTCAACGGCTCGAGCGTTGACGACGAGCGAGATGGATCCTGGCGCCTCAGTTCCATTTACGTATCGCACCACGTCCCAATCGGAAAGCAGCGAGAGTGCATGCGTGTGGTCCGAAGACTGACCTGGCCTCTCAACGAGGACGTCTGGGTGAATTCGGGCGCTTCCCTTTAGACGGATCTTGTAGAGGTGAAGGTCGAAGGACTTGCCGTGATTCTCGCGCGCATAGTTCTTGAGGTTTGCGCGATCGTCCGCAGCCTCGCGTGAACCAAGATGAACGGGCTGGTCGGGATCCAGCGCCAGTGCGGCGCTGTGGCTGACATGCCACCAGTTACGATCGAACGCCTCATTCGGGTCCTCCAAGAGGGTCGCGTCCTCGGGGAGGATAGCGAGCTCTTCCGAGAGATACTTACCGCAGGTGCAGATGTCTACTGGGTCCTCTGGTGTGGCGCGCGGACGAGCGAACCGGTGCCCGGCCTCGCACCTGTTGCCCCACTCCCCTTCCCCAGCGACCAACAGCCGACCTGTGCCGTGCGGCGCGATGGCATGGTAGGTGGGCACGAGCAACCGTCCGTGCGGGTTAGTGACGAACTCGGACATGGTGAGAGCCTCTCATGCAGGCCGATGTCTCAACTCCGGAGCTGTTCCTGAACTTGCCGCCAAGCGTGTTCTGCCACCCCATATTCGTGAGCCCGTCCGCACCTCACCACCGCTGTTTGTGCCATTAATGTGCCATTAGATGCGCGAAAACCATCTGAAACCAACTGTGACTGTTTCGAAGAATCCCTGATCAGCGCGATATCGCATCCACAAGAACTGAGCGAAAACCGCCCAGGCTCACTGAAAATCGAAAGGTCACCGGATCGATGCCGGTCGGAGCCACAGATGAAAACCCCCGGTCCGCCGGGGGTTTTCGCGTTTCCGGATGAGGGCGATTCGGCAGACTCCGTGCCCACTGCCCACAACTCACGACCGATCTGCGTGATCCCGTGTGGGTTCAGGGCACCGGCCACGGCGTCTGAGTGGTTCTCGAAGAGGACCGCGTCGTCGTCGAGCGCCATGGCGGCCGACGCGTGCCCAAGGTAATCACTCCAGCCGATGTCGCGGGCTCGTCCAGGTTCCACGACGAGGCGAGGCGTTCGTCTACTCGTCTGAGGCGGCGGCCGTCATGCAACCGTCGTCGACCCAAGCTGCTCGCTGATCTCCTTCGCTTCCTTGCGGAGCTTGCTCACAAGGCTGTCCCACGCACGGTCGTTCACTCGGGAGGCCGGACCCGCGATGGTCAGCGCGGCGGTAACGCCGCCGGTGTGGTCGAGCACAGGGACAGCGATGCTCGAGAGCCCGACTTCCTGCTCCTCCTCGCAGATCGCGTACCCGTTGCGTCGAACCTGCTCGAGCTGGAGAAGGAGATCTCGCCGATCCACGACCGTGCGCGGTGTGCGCTGCTCGAGGGTTCCGGAGAGGATCCGATCGATGAACATCGGCGACTGACCAGCGAGCAGCACCTTGCCGGATGCGTTGGTGTGCAGCGGTGACCGCCTGCCCACGTTGGCGACCATGGTGAAGGTCTCTGCGGACTGCCCGCGATCGAGGTAGAGGACGGAATCATCGTCCAGTATTGCGAGCAGAGCCGCTTCACCGGTCTGCACCGCGAGGTTGTCGAGGTGGACGCGCGCGACACGGCTGACGTCGACCCCTCGCAGCACCGCGGTGCCGAGCTCGTACATGCCCCAGGTGAGCGTGTACCGGGCGTCGTTGTCTTTGCGAACCAGCCCTTCGACCTCGAGCGTCTTCAGCAGGTTGTAGACGGCCGGCTTACTCAGGCCCGCGGCGCGGGCGAGGTCGCTGAGTGAGCTCGGCTGCGGCGTTCGGGCGATCTCCTTGAGCAGGGTGACCGCACGAGTCACCGACTGTACCGTCCGGGGCGACGACGGATCCGGGTCAGGTGTGATCATGCGTTGCTCGTCTCGTTGCGCTACGCCTGCCCGTGCGCGACACGGGAACGACGGGATACAGAATCGATTATGACCGCCACCAGCAGCACTGCGCCGGTGATCATGAAGCGAATCGACGAATCCAGGCTCAACAGCGTCAGTCCCGACGAGATCGCCGAGATGACGATGATGCCCAGCAGTGCCGAGTAGGCCGACCCTCGTCCACCGAACAGGCTCGTACCGCCGATGACTGCCGCGGCGATGGCGTTCAGGTTGGTATCGCCGCCGCCACTGCTCGGGTTGGCCGATGCGAGCCGCGCGGCGGCGAGGATGCCGCCGACCGCCGCGAGCGTGGAGCACAGGATGAACACGGAGATATACGTACGGTTCACCCGGATGCCGGCCCGGCGGGCGGCCTCGACGTTGCCGCCGATGGCGAAGACGTCGCGTCCCCACGAGGTCCGGGTGAGCAGGAAGTGGAACAGCACGACCAGCGCGATGAAGAACACGAACATCGCTGCGACGCCACGCGTGAGGGCGAGGTACCAGGTGAGGGTGCTGAGGGAGACGGTGAGCAAGACCCCTCGGATGATGATCCCGCTGCGGGATGCCGAGCTCAGCGACATCGATGCACGGTGGCTCGCCCGTCGGAGACCGTTGTAGATGTAGCTGCCTCCGGCGAGCAGTGCCAGCAGGTAGGCGACCCACGGCGGGAGGAACATCTGCTGGGCGAATTGCACGATCCACGAGTCGAACGGGATGTTGACCGAGCCGTTGGTCCCGAGGACGTACAACTGGAATCCGAGGATGGCCAACAGGCCCGCGAGCGTGATCACGAAGCTCGGGACGCCGAACCGCACGAATAGGGCGCCGTAGATCAGGCCGATCCCCGCTCCGACGGCGATCGCGATCGAGATGCTCAGCAGGAGCGGCCAGTCCATCCGGGTGAAGGTGACCGCGAGGATCGCCGCGGATAGGCCGCTGACGGAGCCGACCGAGAGGTCGATCTGGCCGAGTAGCAGCACGAGCACGACACCGAGGGCGACTGTGCCGACCGCCGCGGACTCGAGGGTGAGGTTCACCAGGTTGGCGCTGGAGAGGAAGAACCTGTTGAGCGACTGGAACACGATCGCGATGAGGATCAGGCCGACGACGACCGGGAGAACGCCGAGATCACCGCCGCGCACGCGACGCCATGCGCCTTGGATCTCGCCCCGGAGACCGGGCTGGACAGCGAGCCGCTCGTCCTGCAGGTCGAGCAGCTCAGTGGGGGTCTTGGTGATGCTCATTTCTGTTCCTTCGCGGCTGCGCGACGGGTGACGACGTTGTCCGCCGCGCCGGTGATGGCGGTGATGATCTGCTCGTGGCTGACCTCGTCGGTCACGAATGTGCCGTTGTTGCGCCCGAGGCGAAGCACGACGACGCGGTCCGCAACGGCGCGGACATCTGCCATGTTGTGGGTGATGAGAATGACGCCGAGTCCGTTCTCACGGAGGCGTTCGACGAGGTTGAGGACTTCGGCGGTCTGGGCCACGCCGAGGGCGGCGGTCGGCTCGTCGAGGAGGACGATCGAGGGTTCTCCCACGAGGGAACGAGCGATCGCGATCGTCTGCCGCTGCCCGCCCGAGAGTGACGCGACGGCGATGCGGACGCTCGGGATCCGAGCGGACAGCTGGCGCAGGAGCAGCCAGGACTTCTGCTCCATTTCGTCTTCGCGAAGTCGCCCGCCCTTCTTCATCTCGCGGCCGAGGAAGAGATTCGCGACGACGTCGAGGTTGTCGCACAGCGCGAGGTCCTGGTAGACGGTGGCGATACCGAGTTCTTGGGAATCGACCGGACTCTCGATCTTCGTCGGCGCGCCGTTCCAGAAGATCTCGCCGTCGTCGGCGGAGTGCACGCCGGCGAGGACCTTCACCAGCGTCGACTTGCCGGCGCCGTTGTCTCCGACGAGGGCGACGACTTCGCCCGCGTGGATCTCGAGGGAGATGTCGGTCAGCGCCCTGACAGCTCCGAATGACTTGTTGATGCCTCGCAGACTGAGCAGCGGGACGGGTGCAGTTGTGTTGGTCACGTCGTCATCTCCCATGGATGAGTTCGGCGTCGGAGGCCGGCAGGCCGGCCTCCGACGCCCGAGGATCACTCGAGGCCGGCGGCCTGGCAGGCGGACGCGTACTCGTCGGTGCAGATATCTGCAACCGTGTAGAAGTCGTCTGCGATCACGGTGTCCTCGATGTTGTCGACCGTCACGGCGGTGGGCTCGAGCAGCGTGGACGGGATGCCATCGACGGTGGTGTCACCATCGAGGGTCTCGCCCTTCGCCAGCGCGTAGGCCACCTCAGCAGCCTTCTCGGCCTCAGCCCGGAAGGAGTTGTAGACGGTCATGAACAAGTCGCCGGCGACGATCTGCTGCAGTCCGGCGAGCGATGCGTCCAGGCCCGTCATCGGAACGACGGGCTGCCCGGCTGCCTTGTAGGCGGCGATGGCACCGCCGGCGTTGCCATCGTTCGCGGAGTAGACCGCAACGATCGGGTCTCCCTTGGTGAGCTGGCCGGCGACGAAATTCTGCGCCTCGACCGGATCCCAGGTGGAGATCTCCGCCACCACTTCGAAGCCGCTCGCGTCGATGACCGACAGCGCACCCGTCTTGATGGCGGCGGCGTTGTTGTCTGTGGAGGCGCCGTTGAGCATCACGATGCCGCCCTGGTCCGGAGTGACGCCGTCGGCCTCGAGCGTGTCGACGAGGGTCTGCGCCTGAAGCTGTCCGACCTTCTCGTAGTCGTTCGAGATGTTGTAGGTGACCTGGTCGCTCTGGATCAGTCGGTCGTAGGAGACGACCGGGACGTTCTGCGCGGCGGCGGACTGGGCGATGCTCGCTGCGGCGACGCCATCGTAGGGGTCGACCACGAGTACGTCCACACCCTGCGTGAGCATCGACTCAGCCTGCTGCTGCTGCTTGCTCGCGTCGGAGTCGGCGTTGGCGTAGATCACCTCGCAGTCCGGGCAGAGCTCGGCGATCTTCGCCTCGAAGTACGGCTTGTCCTTCTCCTCGTACCGCGCGACAACGGTCTCAGGCAGCAGGAGGCCGATGGAGAGTGCATCCCCGCCGCCTCCAGACGATCCTCCGCCGGTCTCGCTCCCGTTCGAACATGCTGTGAGCAGGGTTGCCGCGATCGCGAGGGATGCTGCGGCAACACCAATTCTCGTAGTGGCAATCTTCATTGACCTACCTCCGACTCAGTGCCAACCACCTTGGTGACGGCACCAGATTCGCGCGAAGCCAGCCTCGCCATCTACGTTCGGAGCTCAGAAGTGTTATCTCATAGCGAACAGTAGATTGTGATCGCGAACGACTAGAGGCTTCTGGCGATCACCTGCGACGCCTTCTGCAGTCGCGCCACGATCCGCGCTGGCGAGGATCTGCGCAAGAGATCGGATGAGATCGCGACCGCGAGGGCCGCGCGCACCGACCCGGATTCGTCGCGTACCGGAACGGCCAGGCTCGAGAGCGTCGGTTCATGCTCACCCCAGCAGGCGGCGAAGCCCTCGACGCGCACCTTCGTCAGCTCCGTGGCGAGCGCCCGCGGCTCAGTGAGCGTGGTTGTCGTGCTCGGTGGCAGCGGGCCAGAAAGAAGTCGGGCGATCTCGCGGTCCGATAGGCCGGCCAGCAGGACCTTGCCGGAGGCAGTGGCGTGCAACGGGGAACGGTGACCGATGGTCGCCAATGTAATGAAGCCCGGATCCTCCTGCTCCCGGTCGACGTACAGGACGCCGTCGTTGTCGGCCACCGAGAGGAGTGCCGCGCCTGGGACCGTCCCGGCCAGATCCATCATCTCGAATCGGGCGGCGCGGGCGAGGTCGCGCGCCTCCGGGATCTGCCCGGCGAGCTCGTATGCGGTCCATCCCAATCGATACCCGCCGGTCGGGTCACGCTGCACCAGGCCCTCCGCGAGAAGGCTGTTCATCAGCTTGTACACCGCCGGCTTGCTGAGCCCGATCTTCCGACTGAGCACGCTCAGGGTCACAGTGCTGTTCGAGCGAGCGAGGATGCGCATGAGCTCCACCGCGTGCGAGACCGAACGCACAGTGCGGGGCTCGTACTTGCCAGACGAATCGGCCGTATTCGTCATCGCTCCTCCGTTGGAGAGTGTTAGCAGTCAGTAAATCCTATTCGCGAGGAGCGATTGATGGAAGAGGGTGGGCAACTTAGCGTTCTCGGGTAGGTATCAACGCGGGTCACGCAATGAAGCGGAGGAAAGCTGTGAGCAGGGACGCGGTCACGGAGAAGGACACCACCACATCGTTGGATCTCAGCGAAGCCGGCCTGTACGGCGCAGCGTTCGAGACGGCACGTGATCAGGTCCGCGCTCTCATCAGTCAGCACCCGGGCACGTTTCCCACGTTCACCGATGCGGGCGCCTGGCACTTCGAGGAGGACCCGTGGGCGCCAACCTGGTCCGCCGGATTCCTCACCGGACTGCTGTGGCTGTTCGCGGACCGCGACGAGACCGGCTGGTGGCGCGAGCACGCACAGCGATACAGCGAACTGCTCGAGCCGCGGAAGCGAGACGACGGCACCCACGACATCGGCTTCCTATTCACGCCGAGCTGGGGCCGCTGGCACGCCGTCGCGCCAAGCGAGCGCACCCGCGATGTCCTCATCGAGGCCGGCCGCACGATGGCGCGCCGATTCAATGAGCGAGGCCAGTACTTGAGCACCTGGGTCCATCCGGGCAGCACCTTCATCGACGTGATGATGAACATCGGCATCATCTACCAGGCTGGGCACCTCAGCGGTGATGAGACCCTGACTGAAATCGCAACCGCGCACGCCCTGACCACGCGTCGCTACCTGGTTCGCGGCGACGGCACCAGTGTGCACGAGGCCTGGTTCGACCCGGAGACGGGTGTGTTCGAGCGCACCGCGACACATCAGGGGTACCGGGCCGATTCCAGCTGGGTCCGCGGACACGCCTGGGGCGTCTACGGCTTCGGCACCGCCTACAGCTGGACCGGTGACGCCCGGTTTCTGGACACCGCTCGCCTGCTGGCCGACACCTACGTCGCCCGCACCGGCGACCGCCTGGTACCTCCGAACGACTGGGACGACCCGCAGCCCCGGTTCGCGTACGAGTCGTCAGCCGGTGCCGTCGTCGCGTCGGCGCTGCTCCAGCTGGCGGACCTCATCGGCGACCCAGGTGGCGACCGCTATCGCCGGTACGCGTACCGTCTGGTGGCCAAGCTCAGCGGCCCAGATTTCCTGGCCCAGCCCGGCTCGGGATGGGAGGGCGTCCTGCGGCATGCGACCTACCATCTGCACAACGAGGTCGGCGTCGACGAGTCGGTGATGTGGGGCGACTACTACTTCGTCGAGGCTCTACACCGGATCCTGCGGGGCCGGGTCGCCGCCATAGGGAGCTGATCCCCATGCGCGTCACCGAAGCGCTCCGCGCTCTCCCGCTCATCGCCGTCATCCGCGCCGACAGGGCAGCCGAGTATCAGCGGATCGTGCCTGCGCTCATCGCGGGCGGCGTGCGTACGATCGAGCTGACGATGACCACGCCAGGCACGCTCGACATGATGCCCGAACTGCAGGATGAACTTCCCGACGACGCGAAACTCGGCGTCGGCACCGTCCGGTCCGTCGACCAGGCGCTGTCGGCAATCGAGCGAGGAGCCGATTTCATCGTCTCCCCGCATATCGATCGAGCCATCGTCGCCGCGGCCCGGACCCGGAAGATCCCCGTGTATCCGGGCGCTCTCACGCCGACCGAGATCAACCTCGCGCTCACCGCCGGCGCCACCGCGGTGAAACTCTTCCCCGCCGGAGCCACCTCCCCTGCACTGGCGAAGCAACTGCTCGGCCCGTTCCCCGAGCTGGAATTCATGCCCTCCGGCGGCATCGGCCTCGAGGACGTCTCGCCATGGCTCGCTGCCGGTGCTGCCGCCGTCTGCGTCGGCGGACCCCTGGTCGGCGGCAGCGACTCATCCACCGCCGACATCATCGACAGGGCCCGACGATACGTCGACGTGGCCACAGAAGCACGGCAGGCCGACTGATGGCGATGGGATACGTAATGACCGGGGGCGAGACCCTCGGGCTGTATACAGCATCTCGGATCGGCGAGACGCATCTTGGCGACCACTACCGGTTCTCGATAGGCGGCACGGAGTCCAACGTCGCCATCGGCCTGTCCAGACTGGGAACGCCCAGCGTATGGATGGGGCGCGTCGGAGACGACGACGCCGGCCGCGTGATCGTCAGAACGCTCCGCGGCGAAGGCGTCGACGCACGTGTCACGATCGACGGCAGCGCACCCACCGCGATCATGACCCGCGGGCGACGGCTTCCCGGCCGCTCGCACGTCACCTACTTCCGGTCTGGCAGCGCCGGGGCGGGACTGAACCCGACCGACATCCCCGTCGGGCTCGTTTCGAGCGCGGCGCTCGTGCATGTCACTGGCGTCACGCCCGCCCTCTCCGACACCGCAGCCGCGACCGTCGCCCACCTGGTGAAACTGGCGAACGAGGCCTCGGTACCCGTCAGCTTCGACATCAACTACCGATCCAGGTTGTGGTCCATCGACCGCGCTGTGCCGGTGCTGCGCGAACTCGCCTCGCACGCAGACATCGTCCTGGCGGGACAAGACGAAGCCCAACTCGTCACGGGCCAGCTGGACTTGGCAGCACAACTCGACGCCCTGACAGCGCTGGGACCAACCCAGGTCGTCCTCAAGAGGGGCGCCGCCGGAGCGATCGCACGAGTGGACGGAGTAGACGTGGAGGCTCCCGGAATCCCGGTCGACGCCATCGACACCGTCGGCGCCGGCGATGCCTTCGCCGCCGGCTACCTTCACGCCCTCCTCAGCGGGGCGGCACCTCGCGAACGCCTCCAACTCGCGAACCGGGTTGCCGCATTCGTCTGTTCAGCGGAAGGTGACTGGGAGGGGCTCCCGCTCCCCCACGAACTGCCACTGCTGGACAGTGCAGAGCCAGTGATCAGATAACCATGGTCGCACTCAGGAAGAACGGACTGCTGATCCTCATGACGCGTCCGGGCATGACCATCACCGTGAAAGACACGTCACCACAGTCGACGGAGACATCCCATGAAGTTCCTCAACGCCGACCAGGCAGCCGAACTCGTTCCCAGCAACACGACACTGCTCGTTGACGGATCCGGGGGAGGCGTCAACGAGCCCGGCGCCGTGCTCGCCGCGATCGAACGACGCTTCCTGAACACCGCGGTCCCTACCGGGCTGACCGTGCTGCACATCTCCGGCATGGGCTCCGGCAATGGCGACGGGATCGACTACCTCGCCCACGAGAAGCTCACCGCCCGAGTCATCGGGGGTCACTGGGCCTGGTCGCGCCGCATGCAGGAGCTCGCCGCCGACGAGAAGATCCAGGCGTACTGCCTGCCCCAGGGCACGCTGTCACACCTACTCCGCGAGATCGCCGGCGGCCGCCCCGGCCCCATCTCGCAGGTCGGACTGGGCACGTTCGTCGACCCCCGCATCGACGGCGGTCGACTGAACCTCTCCGCCATCGAGCCCGTCAACGAGCTGATCGAACTCGGCGGGAAGACCTGGATCCACACCCCCGCCTTCCCGATCGACGTCGCCGTCATACGCGCCACCACCGCCGACGAGCACGGCAACCTCACCATGGAAGGGGAAGGGCTGCTCGCCGAGACCCTCGCCGCGGCGCAGGCCGCGAAGGCCAGCGGTGGGATCGTGATCGCCCAGGTCCGCACCCGCGTCCCCTACGGCGACCTCGAAGCCGACCGGGTGCGCGTTCCCGGCGTCCTCGTGGACGCGGTCGTCGTCAACCCCGCGCAGCGGCTGTCGTTCGCGACCGACCGCGATCCGGTGCTGGAATCCCGAGAGCGCAGCGCGGACGTCGATATCCCGCCCATCCCCTTCAACGTGCGCAAGATCATCGCCCGCCGCGCCGCGCAGGAAGTCCATGCCGGAGAGGTCGTCAACCTCGGGTTCGGCATGCCCGACGGCGTCGCCGCCGTACTGGCCGAAGAGGGCGTCGCCGGCGAAGTCCTCTTCACCGTCGAACAGGGGCACGTGGGCGGCGTCCCCGCCGGCGGCACCGATTTCGGACTGGCCCGCAACGCGGAATCCTCCATCGACGCCGGCGCCCAGTTCGACTGGTACGACGGTGGCGGCGTGGACCTCGCCGTGCTGAGCTTCGCCGAGGTCGACCAGATCGGCAACGTCAACGTCAGCAAGTTCGGGCGTCGCGTCGCCGGCATCGGCGGTTTCGTGAATATCTCCCAAGGCGCACGCCGCGTCGTGTTCGTCGGCACGTTCGACGCCGGCTCCCAGCCCACACTCGACGGGATCGGGCACATCACGCTCGGCGAGCCCGGCCTGCGGAAGTTCGTCGAGAAGGTACAGCAGATCAGCTTCAGCGGGTCCCTGGCCGTCGCCGAGCACAAGCACATCCTCTACGTCAGCGAACGTGCCGTGTTCGAGCTCGGAGCCGAAGGACTCACCCTCATCGAGATTGCACCAGGCCTCGACGTCGACCGCGACGTGATCGCCCACATGGGCTTCACCCCCGCGATCAGCCCGGACCTGAAGGAAATGGACGCCGGCATCTTCACCAACGCCGACTTCTCGCTCACGCTCGCCCCCACCCATCTCGAGGAGGTTTCCCGGTGACCCTGGCAACTGCGCTCCGCGACGACGGCATCCTGATCGCCGCCATCGACCGCCCCGACAAGGGCAACGCGCTGGACACCCCCACGATCGATGCGCTCGGCGACCTCGCGGCAGGGCTCCACGCCGGAGAGCACCCTCAGGTGCGTGCCGTGGTCATCACCGGCTCCGGCGACCGCGCGTTCTCCGCCGGCGCGGACATCTCGACACTGCACGGGCTCACGGCCAACCAGGCCCGCCGGCAGATGATCCATGGGCAGGACGTCTTCGACCGGATCGAGGAGCTCCCGCAGCTGACCATCGCCGCAATCAACGGTGTCGCCTTCGGTGGCGGCCTGGAACTGGCGATGGCATGCGACCTGCGCACCGCAGCGGCCACCGCGCGCATGGGCCAGCCCGAGATCACCCTCGCCAACTTGCCAGGCTGGGGCGGGACGCAGCGCCTGCCGCGACTGATCGGCACAGGCCGCGCCCTCGAGCTCATTCTCACCGGCAACCCGATCGACGCAGCCACCGCCCACTCCTACGGGCTGGTCAACGTCGTCGCAGACGACGCCGTCGCGGCCGCCGTCGCGCTGGCGGCTCAGGTCATCCGTCACGCTCCGGGCGCGGTCGCCGCATGCAAGGAAGCAGTCCTGTACGGCGTCCGACACGGCATCGCCCACGGTCTCCGCCGCGAAGCCGAACTCGTCGGGGAGCGATGCGCGACCCCTGAGCAGCGCGCCGCCGTCAAAGCCTTCCTCAACCGCAAGTCCACCACCACAACGAAAGCAGAAACCTCATGAGCGGACACTTCTCCTCTCCCCCGCACCTGATCCTCGGCGGGGACGCCTTGGAAACCGCGGCGGGCCTGCTGCCCACCCTCGGCAGCAAGGTCATCATCATCACCGACCCGGGCATCGTCGCCGCCGGCATCCACCAGCAGGTCGTCGACGTGCTCGCCGGTAGCGGACTGCCCATCCACACCTACTCCGAGGTCGTCGGCAACCCCGATGTCGAGACGGTCGCCGCTGCCTCCGCCGCCCGCGAAGCAGCCGGTGCAGACGTTATCCTCGCCATCGGCGGCGGGTCCAGCATCGACGTGGCCAAGGCCGTCGCCGTCGTCGCCACCAATGGCGGCAGCATCGCCGACTACGAGGGCGTCGACAAGTTCACCACCCCGCCGCTACCCGTCCTCGTGGTGCCCACCACGGTCGGCTCCGGATCGGAGGTCACGAAGGGCGCCGTGATCACCAATCACGAGACCAACGTCAAGATGATCATCGTCTCCGACCTGATGTTCCCCCGGATCGCGATCCTGGACCCGCGCGTCGTGGCGAAGCTGCCCGGCCGTATCGCCGCCACCACCGGCATGGACGCGCTCACACACGCCATCGAGGCATACGTGGCCAAGGGCGCCAATCCGGTCACCGACGCGATCAACCTCGGTGCGATCGAGATCATCGGCAAGAACCTCGTAGCCGCGTCCAAGGGTGACCCCGACGCGCTGTACCAGATGCTCGTGGCGTCCTCGATGGCCGGCATCGGCTTCCACGACGCCGGCCTTGGGGCCGTGCATGCACTGGCCAACACCATCGGCGGCCACTTCGGAATCCACCATGGCACTGCCAACGCCCTCTTCCTGCCCTACGTGATCGACTTCAACATCCCGTCCGCCCCGGCACGCTTCGCCCGCATCGCGCAGGCCCTCGGTGAGGACGTGACGGGGCTGGACGACATCGCGGCCGCCGCGAAGGCGTCCGAGGCCGTGCACCGCCTCGCCGAGGAGACCCGCGTCCCCCGGACCCTCACCGAACTGAACATCCCCGAGGACGCCATCGGGAAACTGGCCGCCGACGCGCTCGAGCAGGCGGACCTTCCCGGCAACCCTCGGGAGGCCTCTCTCGACGATCTCGTCACCCTCTACCGTCGCGCACTCTGAAGGGAAAGCCTGTGTCAACTCCCACCATCACCAAGACCGAAGCCCGCCTCATCGGGCACATCATCGCCGATCAGGAGGCCAACCGCGCCGACGAGGCCATCGACCGCCGCGCACCCGGCACCGACGAAGTCGTCAGCCAAGTCCTCGCCGGCGGTTCCGCAGAAGTCGCCGCTGCCGTACGCGCCGCTCGCACGGCGTTCGACTCCGGCGCCTGGCCGAAGATGTCCGTCGCCGAACGCGCGCTCTACCTCAACCGCGTAGCCGACCTGATCGACGCCAATGCCGACCAGCTGGCCCGCCTCGACGCAGAAGAGTCGGGCAAGCCGATCACGACCGCCGAGGGCGACATCGGCGGCGCCGCGGGGCTATGGCGGTACGCCGCGGCACTGGCATTGACGATGAAGGGTCAGACGTTCACCGGGAACGGCCCCGACTACACCGGTCTGGTGCTGCGGGAGCCGGTCGGCGTCGTGGGACTCATCATCCCGTGGAACTTCCCCGCCCTGATCCTCAGCCAGAAGCTGCCGTTCGCTCTCGCCGCCGGGTGCACCGCCGTGGTGAAGCCGTCCGAGTTCACCAGCTCGAGCGCGCACCTGCTGGTCAAGCTGATCGCACAGGCCGGAGTTCCGGCCGGCGTCGTCAACCTGGTCGTCGGCGACGGGCGCGCCGGGCAGGCGCTCACCGAATCAGACGACGTCGACCTCGTCTCGTTCACCGGTTCCACTGCCACCGGACGTCGCGTCCTGGCTGCCGCGGCAGGCAACATGAAGAAGCTGTCGCTCGAGCTGGGTGGCAAGGCGGCCAACATCGTGTTCGCCGACGCAGATCTCGAAGACGCCGCGGCCGGCGTGGTGCACGGCGTCACCTTCAACAACGGTGAGTGCTGTGTCTCACAGCCTCGGCTGCTCGTGCACGCGTCGGTCGCCGACGAATTCATCCAAGAGGTCAGCCGCCGGATGCAGCGCGTACGCGTCGGCCAGCCACTGGACCGTGAGACGCAGCTGGGAGCGTTGATCCACGCGCCGCACCTGAAGCGAGTCAAGTCCTTCATCTCTGGCGCTCAGGAGTACGGCGGCGACGTCATCACAGGCGGGCAGCCGCTGTCGGATGCCGCCCTCGGCAAGGGTCAGTTCATGGCGCCGGCGCTCATCGATCGGGTCGCGGCCGACGCACCGATCTTCCAGGAGGAGATCTTCGGGCCCGTTCTGGGCGTCACCCGGTTCACGACGGCCTCCGAGGCGATCGGACTTGCCAATGGGGTGCAATACGGGCTGGCCAACACGATCTGGTCCAAGAACACGGACACCGTGCTCGATGTCGCCAAGGCGCTCAAGAGCGGCACCGTCTACGTGAACACCACCATCGATGCACCTCCGCAGATGCCGTTCGGAGGCTACAAGGCGAGCGGAATCGGCCGCGAGATGGGCGAAGCCGGCTTCGAAGAGTTCACCGAGCTCAAGAGCGTCAGTATCCGCACCGGCAAGCGCGTCAACAGCTTCCCCCAGACGGACTGGGAAGGCGTGGCCTGACCGCGATCTCACTCCGAGGAGCGCGGGTCTCCCCCGCGCTCCTCGCCGAGTGCGGCCCGGTGCCCTCCGCGGGCGTTCGGTGTCCTCAACTGGGCAGCAACCGGAGCTCACGCCATCATGATGAAGTTGCCGCGAGCCACGACTGACCCGGTCCGCCCTGACGAGCCCACCGACCGGACCGACCCGAATACCGCCGATCCGTTACAGCGCCCGATCGACACGCAGCGGCGTGAATAAGCTGGAGCCTACCGAGTGCCGAGGCCTGCCAGCCATCGCAGCGCGACCGCGACCCCGTCGTCGTTGTTCGACGCGGTCAGATAGTCCGCTTCAGCGAGGACGGTCGGGTCCGCGTTGGCCGGCGCGATGGAGGCACCAACCCGGCGGAACAGGCCGAGATCGTTCCGGCCGTCACCGATGGCCACCACCTCCTTCAGCTCGATGCCGCTGCGGGAAGCGGCAAACCTCACACCCGTGGACTTGTCCACTCCGGCAGCGGTGACTTCCAAGTAGGCCGGATTGGACATCTCGGCAGTCACCGACGCCGGGAGCACCGGGCCCAGTGCCTCGATCTGACCCGATCGCTCGGCGATGAAGAGCAGCTTCAACGGAGCCGGAAGCGACGTCACGTCCCTCGCCAGTTCGGGCTGCATGTTCACGATCCCCGCCTCGCGCAGCACCGAGTCGGTCAACGCATCCACGAACCATCCGTCGGCGGTGTACCAGTTGGTGGTCAAGCCGATCGACTTCGCAGCCGCGGCGGCCGCGGCCGCGTCACCGGCATCGAGCGGTGAGGTGGCGTGCACGATGAGGCTGCCGGCCGCGTCGAACGTGCCCACGAGCGCGCCCTGGAACGCGACGAAAGCTGCGGGCTCGATCAGCCCGAGCGGCTCCAGATACTGCCACAGTCCGCCCGGCGGGCGGGAGGAGGCCAACGCGACCACGATGCCGGCACTCCGGGCCTCGCCCACAGCATGCACCGTCGCCGTAGCGAGCGAACCATCGGACCGTATCAGCGTGTGGTCCACATCAATCGCGACCAGCCGCGGACGATCGGTCAGCTCCCTGCGCCCGGGAAGAAGCGAGACACTTGCTACTGCCATCGATGCCCCCGAAGACTCGCGACAGGTCACCCTGAGACGCCTGTGAACCCGTGATCGACCCTACGAGGCATCCGGATCTGCCGTGCGAACACTGGAACAAAGAGTTCGCTGATCGCTAATGGCGCATGCCGAGCGCCCTGGCGCAGAGCAAATGGTTCGATGCGATCCGTGACCGAGAACGGGCCGCGCTGACAAGCCGCAACGACTTCGTCAGCGTGCCCACATCCTGCCCACAACTGGCCGGATCAGGGATAACGCCATCCTGATCATGTTGGCCGTCCTTTCCGCGTTTCCATTGGCCTCGCGGGGTGATGACGCGCGCTTCCGGGCCTGCGGGGCGGACTGAAAATCGAAAGGTCACCGGATCGATGCCGGTCGGAGCCACAGATGAAAACCCCCGGTTCGCCGGGGGTTTTCGCGTTTCCGGGTAAGGCTGGGGCGGTCGCATTCGTGCCCACTGCCCACAATCCGCGCACAGTCCACATGATCCTGCAGCGCGGAGACGCGGCAGGACGGCATGGCAGGCGCCCGCCTCCACCGCGGGCACCTGCCAGGTCTCAATCGGATCGATCGCGCTTCCACGCGTCGATCTCGGCGTGGAGCCGGGCGCGCTCGGTCGGCTCGAGGAACGCAGAGTCGACGGAGTTCCTCGCCAGCTGCTCGACCGTTCCCTCGTCGAGGTCGAACTCCGCGACGACGGCGTCGAAGTTGGCATCGACGTACCCGCCGAAGTAGGCCGGGTCATCCGAGTTCACGCTCACGAGCAGGCCGAGTTCGAGCATCCGTGGCAGCGGATGGTCGGCCATGGTGTCGATCGTGCGAAGCCGGACGTTGGACAGCGGGCAGACGGTCAGCGGAACGCGGTCGCGGACCAGGCGCTCGACGAGTTCGGGATCCTCGAGACTCCGGATTCCGTGATCGATGCGCTCGACGTGCAGCAGGTCGAGGGCCTCCCAGACGTACTCCGGCGGGCCCTCCTCGCCGGCGTGCGCCACGACATGGAGCCCCGCTTCGCTGGCCGCCCGGTACACGTCGACGAACAGTGACGGCCGGTAGCCGACCTCCGCGGAATCCAAGCCGATGCCATCGATCGGCAGACCGGCGTCGAGTACCTCGGTCAGGGCGTCCATCGCATCCCCCGGCGGAAGGTCGCGCCAGAACGACATGATGAGCTTCGTCGTCATCCCATGGTCGACGACGCTCCGATCCAATGCGCTCCGGATGCCGCCGATCACCGTGTCGGCCGGGATGCCACGCCGAGTGTGCGCCTGGACGTCGAAGGAGATCTCCGCGTGCCGCACCCCTGCCGCCGACGCCCGGGCAAGGTACCGACGGGTGACCTCGGCGAAGTCGTCCTCGTCGCGCAGCACCTCGAGGTTGACGTAGAGGAGGTCGAGGAAGGACTGGAGGTCGGTGAAGTCGTACTGCGCTTCGAGATGCTCGAGGGAACGCCACGGCAACTCGATGCCGTGCTTCGCGGCCGTCTCGATGATGAATGCGGGCTCCAGCGTCCCCTCGAGGTGGAGGTGGAGTTCCGCGACCGGCGGCCTCACGACTCGACCGTGGAGATACGACATGATCACCGTCCCGAACCCCTCGATGGCCCAGAACCTAGTCCGTGCATCGCGCGTCGACTCGGGACCTTCGGCACGTGCCCAGGGCGAGTGCGGCTACGAGAGTCGGTCGGCTGCTCACGGCGACGGGGTCGACGCTCGCCGAACGCCCGTTCGGGGCCGGCCGGTGCGGCCGGCCCCGACGGGCCACGGATCAGGCGGCTGCGTATCGCTGCGGGTCCGCGTCGAACAGCGGACCGCAGGCGGCGCAGCAGAACCAGTACCGCTGTCCGTCGTGGTCCCGGAAGAGACCGGCCTGCTCCGCGTCGGCCTTGACGACCATGCTCCCCGGCATGACCGGGCACTCGGCCAGGTCGTCGGGGCCTCGCAGCAGGTCGGTCGCCTCGGCGGGCTTCGAGGCGTGGCCGTGGGCGTTGCCGGTGCTGCAGCAGTGTGCGCTCATGGATGGATTCCTTTCAGTCGCGCGGGTCATGCGCGTTCGAGTTGCCGCGCCGGTTCGGTCGCGGTGGTGGCGCGCGGGGCGCCGGTGGTCCGCGAGCGGAACGTCCGCAGGCGGAGGCTGTTGCTGACGACGAAGACGCTGGAGAACGCCATCGCGGCCCCGGCGAGCATCGGGTTCAGCAGGCCGAGCGCGGCCAGCGGGATCGCGGCCACGTTGTAGGCGAACGCCCAGAAGAGGTTCGTCTTGATCGTCCCGAGCGTCCGGCGCGACAACCGGATGGCGTCGCCCACCGCTCGGAGGTCGCCGCGGACGAGCGTGATGTCGGCGGCCTCGATGGCCGCGTCGGTGCCGGTGCCCATCGCCAGGCCGAGGTCGGCCTGCGCGAGCGCGGCGGCATCGTTCACGCCGTCCCCGACCATCGCGACGACCTTTCCGGACGCCTGCAGGTCTCGGACGACGCCGACCTTCTGGGCCGGGAGGACATCGGCGATGACCTCGTCGATGCCGACCTCGTCGGCGACGTGCCGTGCGACCGTGGCATTGTCTCCGGTGAGCAGCACCGGCGTGAGCCCCAGGCGCCGAAGGGCCGCGATCGCCTCTCGGCTGGTGTCCTTCACGCGGTCGGCGACCACGAGCACACCGCGCGCGGCGCCGTCCCATCCGACCAGCACGGCCGTCTGCCCGGCGGACTCGGCATCCAGCTTCGCCGCACGGAGGTCCTCCGGGACCTCGATCGCCCAGTCGTCGAGCAGCGATTCCTTGCCGACGACGGCCAGGTGGCCGTCGACGATTCCGTGGACGCCCCGACCCTCGTGGTTCTCGAACGACTCCACGCTGCCGAGCTCGCCGATCCGGGAGGTGGCGCCTGCGGCGATCGCCTGCGCGATCGGATGCTCGGAGGCATCCTCGAGTGCGCCGGCGATGCGGAGCACCTCGGCCTCGTCCTCGCCGGCTCCCGCCCGCACCGCGAGCAGCGACATCCGGCCCGTGGTGACCGTACCGGTCTTGTCGAGCACGACGGTGTCGACCTTGCGAGTCGACTCGAGGACCTCTGGCCCCTTGATCAGGATGCCGAGCTGGGCACCGCGGCCCGTGCCGACGAGCAGCGCCGTCGGCGTGGCGAGGCCCAGGGCGCAGGGGCAGGCGATGATGAGCACCGCCACGGCCGCCGTGAACGCCGCCGCGACCGGGAAGCCGGCGCCCAGCCAGACGCCGAGCGTGCCGGCCGTGAGGGCGAGCACGATCGGGACGAAGACCCCGGAGATCCGGTCGGCCAAGCGCTGGACCTGCGCCTTCCCGGACTGGGCGTCCTCGACGAGCTTCGCCATCTGCGCGAGCTGGGTGTCGGCGCCGACGCGCGTCGCACGCACGACGAGCCTGCCCCCGGCGTTGACGGTCGCGCCGACGACCGGGTCGCCGACGGTCACCTCGACCGGAACCGATTCTCCGGTGAGCATCGACTGGTCGATCGCACTGCGGCCCTCGACGATCACGCCGTCGGTCGCGATCTTCTCGCCCGGGCGCACGACGAACTCGTCGCCGACGCTGAGCTGATCGATCGGGATGCGCTCCTCACGGCCGTCCTTCAGCACGGCGACGTCCTTCGCGCCGAGCTGGAGCAGGGCGCGCAGCGCGGCGCCGGCCGTGCGCTTCGATCGCTTCTCGAAGTAGCGACCGGCCAGGACGAACATGGTCACGCCCGCGGCCACCTCGAGGTAGATGTTCGCGGCGCCGTCCGTGGGAGCCACGGTCAGTTCGAACGGATGGGTCATGCCGGGCGTGCCCGCGGTGCCGAAGAACAGCGCGTAGACCGACCAGAGCAACGCGGCGGATGTCCCGACCGACACGAGCGTGTCCATCGTCGCGGCGCCGTGGCGCAGGTTCACCAGCGCGGCCCGATGGAACGGCCACGCGGCCCAGACGATGACCGGCGCTGCGAGCGCGAGCGAGAGCCACTGCCAGAACGGGAACTGGAGCACCGGGATCATCGCCATCAGGATGACCGGAACGGACAGTACGACCGAGCCGATCAGCCGATGCCGGAGCGTCCGCAGCTCGCCGTCCTCGGCATCACCCTCGCCCTGTGCGCCCGAGGCCTCCGCCGTGGGCGGGGCCGGGGCCTCGGCGGTGTAGCCGGTCTTCCGGATCTCCGCGATCACGGCCTCGGTCGTGGGCCCGCGCGGAACCTCGACGCGGGCCTTCTCGGTGGCGTAGTTGACGGTGGCCGTCACGCCGTCGAGCTTGTTCAGCTTCCGCTCGATCCGCATCGCACATGACGCGCAGGTCATCCCGCCGATGTCCAGTTCGACCACCTCGGTCGGCGGTGGTGTCTTCAGGGCGCTCTCGTTCATCGGAGTTCCTTCCTCCTCGGTCCTGCTCAATGGCCTGCGGCGTGGTCGCCGCTCTCGGCGTGGTCGCCGCTCTCGGCGTGGGGTTCCGCCTCCGCCTCGCCGGGTGTCGCGACGACGGTGAATGCTGCGGTGTGCACCTGCCCGGCGACCCGGAAGTCGACGTAGACCAGGTAGTCACCCGCCGTCGGCGGGGTGGCTGCGAACCGGATGACCGGTCCGAGGTCGGTCGTGCCGACGGTGTCGGCCTCGTCGAGGGGGTGCGCGTGGAGGTACCCGAGGTCGCCGACGCGGAGCATGACGAGATGCCCCGCTGCGCCGAGGTACGGTTCGATCGCAGTGACGGGTCGGCCGTCCTGCCGGACCGTGAACTCGAGCTCGGCCTCGGTGCCCGCGACGGGATCGCCCGAGAGCTCGACGGTGTAGGGCCCGGCCTGCACGACCCGCTCGCCGGGCGTGGGCGCATCCGTGGCGCTCAGGACCCCATTGACGGTCGTGGTCGTGGTGAGGGTGAGCGTGCGATCGTGCCCGGCGGGCCGGAAGTCGGCGAAGAGGCGATACCCGCCCGCGGCGTCCCAGTCCCACGGGATGCTCCAGACGCCGTCCGCGCCGAGTTCGGGGTGCACGTGACGGAACTGCGCGCCGTCGGAGCGCACCACGATGAGGTGCAGGGGCCGCTCATGGGTGAGGTCGAAGTCCGTCACCGGGTCGTCGTGGACATCGAGGATCCGGAAGCCGAGTTCGCCGGGGTCGCCCGTCTCGCCCGGCGCATGCAGGCCGTCGAGGCGGTAGCCGTCGGCGTCGAGGGAGAGCCCGGGCACCTCGTCGGGACTCGGGTGCGAGTGCGACTCGGACGCCTCGTCCCCGGCCGATCCGTGGGGTCCGTCATGCTCGGCCCGCTGCGCCCACGCGGTGACGGCGTCCGAGGGCACGACCACCGGACCGACGGCGACGGCGAGCCCGAAGACACCGGCGAGACCGACTCCGAAGAGCCCGAGTCGGAGCGCGGGGCTCAGCTCACCGCCGCTGCGCGACATAGCCGGCCTCCTGCACGGCGTCGAGCACGGCCTGGTCGTCGAGGTCGGCGTCGGAGCCCACCACGAGCCGGCCGGTCACGGCGGACACGTCGACGCTCGTCACGCCGGCGATCCCGGAGACCTCCTCGCGGATGGAGAGTTCGCAGTGACCACAGGTCATCCCGGTCACCTGGTACTCGAATACGGTCATCGCCTCATCCTTTCAATAGGGGGGTGGGGTATGCGGTATGATCGACAACCATATACCCCACTGGGGTATTCCGCACCGGGAGGTCATCATGTCGTCACAACACGCGCTGATCGTCGGAGCCGGCGCCGCCGGCTGGTCCGCAGCAGACACGCTCGTGCGATCGGGCTGGCCGGGGCCGGTGACGATCGTCGACCCGACCGGCCCGACCAACCGCACGCTGGTCAACAAGGGCGTGCTGACCGGCCTGCTCGGCCGCGAGCAGCTCGGGCGACCGATCCCGGCCGGCACCGAGCTCCTGGAGGACGAGGTGGCGGCCGTCCAGGCCGACGGCACGGTTCACCTCCGTTCGGGCGATCGCGTCGCACCCACCGCGGTCGTGATCGCGACCGGCAGCGCGCCGCGGCGACACTCGTTCAGCCCGGACGGGGACGCCGGGGCGGAGCGGATCATGCCACTGCACTCGATCGAGGATGCGGAGCGGATCCGCAGCCTGCTGCCCTCGAGCGGCGGTCGCGTCGCCGTGCTCGGCGCCGGCCTGATCGGATCCGAGACCGCGTCGCTGCTCGCCGACTCCGGAGTCGACGTGACCCTGCTCGCCCGGTCACCCCTCCCCCTGCGCGACCAGCTCGGCCCGACGGTCGCATCGGACCTGCTCCGCCGGCATCGCGATCGAATCCGGATCCGGACCGGCCGAGACGTCGCCCGCGCCGCGACGCGATCCGACATCGTCGTCGTCGAGCTCTCCGATGGCGAGACCGTCGAAGCCGACGTGGCCATCGTCGCGCACGGAACGCTCGCCCGTCGCCCGTCGGTCGGGGCGCAGACCGGCGCCCTCACCGTCGATGCCCGGCTGAGGACCGGACTCCGCGGGGTCTACGCCGCGGGCGGCGTCGCGTCGATCCTGTCCCACGGCACGGCCGTGCGAGTCGACCACTGGGAGGACGCGGCGGCGCAGGGGGCGCACGCCGCCCGTTCGATCCTCCACGACCTCCTGGGAGCCGCCGATCCCGGCGAGTACCGATTCGAGTCGGGGTTCTCCGCCCGCATCCACGGGGGGACGCTGACCGCGTGGGGGGTGGCCACCCGGGCCACCCAGTGGTCTCGCCACGACAGCGACGAGGCCGTGGGCGTCGGCCGCCATTTCGGGCAGGTCACCGCCGTCGCGGGCATCGATGCCGCGGGAACGGTGCGCAGCATCGCGGAGTCGGCGCGTCGAGACCTGCGCGAACCGTTGCAACGGTACCCCACAGGGGTATAATCGCTCTCGTCGGCGCCGACGAACGGCGATCGCCGTTCGCCTGACGGCGCGGGAGGGCGAGACGATGGACGAGCGCGCACGGAACGACACGGACCCGACCGCACGGGTCGGGCACGAGCATCACGATCACGCCGACCACGCCGACCACGCCGACCACGCCGACCACGCCGCACACGCCGGGTCGACGGGCGCGGGCCCCTCGATGCAGCAGCACGAGGAGCACGGCGGTCACGGCGAGCACTCCGAGCACGGCGGCCACGCAGGGCATGAGGGTCACGCCGGTCACGGCGGGCATGGAGGACACGCCGGCCACGGCGATCACGTCGGCCAGTTCCGCAGGCTGTTCTGGATCAACCTCGTGCTCGCCGTCCCGGTCGTCGGCTTCTCCCCGATGTTCGCCATGCTCCTCGGCTACGAACTGCCCGCCGGGGCCTGGGCCGCCTGGATCTCCCCGGTCCTCGGCACCGTCATGTACGTCTGGGGCGGACGCCCCTTCCTGACCGGCGCGGTCAGCGAGCTCCGGGCGCTGAAGCCCGGCATGATGCTCCTCATCGGCCTGGCGATCACCGTGGCGTTCCTCGCGAGCTGGGGCGCGACGATCGGGCTGCTCGACCACGAGCTGGACTTCTGGTGGGAGCTCGCGCTGCTGATCGTGATCATGCTGCTCGGGCACTGGCTCGAGATGCGCTCCCTCGCGCAGACGACCTCCGCGCTGGACTCGCTCGCCGCGCTGCTACCCGATGAGGCGGAGCGCGTCGAGGGCGACACGACCGTCACCGTGGCTCCGGCCGACCTCCGCGTCGGCGACATCGTCGTCGTCCGACCCGGAGGACGCGTTCCCGCCGACGGCACGGTGGTCGCCGGCACGGCGAGCATGGACGAGTCCATGATCACCGGCGAATCGAAGACCGTCCGCCGCAGCGACGGCGACCACGTCGTCGCCGGAACCGTCGCCACCGACTCCGGCATCCGCATCGAGGTGGACGCGGTCGGCGACGACACGGCCCTGGCCGGCATCCGTCGCCTCGTCGAGGACGCCCAGAACTCGTCCTCGCGCGCGCAGCGCATCGCAGATCGGGCGGCAGCGTGGCTGTTCTGGTTCGCACTCGGCGCGGCCGTGATCACCGCGGCGGTCTGGAGCATGCTCGGCCTCCCGGACGAAGCCGTCGTGCGCACCATCACGGTCCTCGTGATCGCATGCCCGCACGCACTCGGACTCGCGATCCCCCTGGTCGTCTCGATCGCCACCGAGCGCGCCGCGCGCGGCGGCGTGCTGATCAAGGACCGGCTGGCGCTCGAGAGCATGCGGACGGTCACCAGCGTGCTCTTCGACAAGACCGGCACGCTCACCAAGGGCCAGCCGACCGTCGTCGCCGTCGAGACCGTGTCCGGCCGAGATTCCGACGACGTCCTGGCGCTCGCGGCGGCGGCAGAGACCGACTCCGAGCATCCCCTCGCACGTGCGATCGTCGAGTCGGCCACGCAACGCGGCCTCCAGGTCGCCGCCGCGACGGGGTTCGAGTCCGCGCCCGCGGTCGGCGTCACGGCGAACGTCGACGGCGCCACGATCCGCGTCGGCGGGCCGCACCTGCTCGCCGAGGAGGGCGAGGACGAACTCCCGATCGCGGAGGAGTGGCGCGAGCACGGCGCGATCATCCTGCACGTGGTCGAGGACGGCGTGGTGATCGGCGCCCTCGAGCTCGCGGACGCCATCCGCGACGAGTCCAGGGAGGCGGTCGACGCGCTGCACGAGCTGGACCTCGAAGTGGTCATGATCACCGGCGACGCCGACGCGGTGGCCCGGTCCGTCGCCTCCGATCTGGGCATCGACCGCTACTTCGCGGGCGTCCGACCGGAGGACAAGTCCGCGAAGGTCCAGGAACTCCAACGCGAGGGCCGCAGGGTCGCGATGGTCGGCGACGGGGTGAACGACGCGCCGGCGCTCGCCCAGGCCGACGTCGGCATCGCGATCGGCGCGGGCACGGATGTCGCGATCGCCTCCGCCGGCGTCATCCTCGCCAGCGACGACCCGCGATCGGTGCTCTCCGTGATCGAGCTGTCGCGGGCGAGCTACCGCAAGATGAAGCAGAACCTGTGGTGGGCGGCGGGATACAACCTGATCTCGGTGCCGCTCGCCGCCGGCGTCCTCGCCCCGATCGGGTTCGTGCTGCCGATGTCCGTCGGCGCGATCCTGATGTCGCTGTCGACCATCATCGTCGCCGGGAACGCGCAGCTGCTCCGCCGCCTCGACCTGCGCCCCGAGAGCAGCACGCGTGCGATCCTCGGGGATCGCGTCGGCCGCAGCACCCCCGAACCGGCGCCCTCCCGGCAGTAGGCCGATCGGACCACACGGACGCTGAGGAGGCGCGGGCCGAACGGCCCGCGCCTCCCGTCGCTGGTCGAGATCAGGCACCCACGGGAACCTGCTCGTCCTGGGCGGCGCCGGTCTCGCCCGCCTGCTTGGCTCCGCGGAGCGTCACGAGGGCGATGAGGCCGCCGACGACGGCGATGGCCGCGGCGCCGAGGAAGGCGGCCGAGTAGCCGCCGGTCAGTGCGACGACGCCGGTACCCGTTCCGACCACGGCCGAGCTGAGCGCCGTGACGGCGGCCAGGCCGACTGCGGAGCCGATCTGGTAGCTCGTGTTCACGAGCCCGGATGCGACACCGGTCTCCTCGGGTCGGGCGACCCCGATCGCGGTGCCGAGTGACGGGATGAACGCGAGCGCCATGCCGAAGGCGGCCACCAGCGAGGCGGGCAGCACGTCGACGACGTAGTTCCCGTCGGGGCGGACGAAGCCGAGCCAGACCAGGCCTGCTGCGAGCAGCGCGAACCCGGCGATGATGAGCGGCTTCACGCCGAACCTCGCGAGCAGGCGGGGTGCGACCGTGGTCATGCCGATCACGATGAGCACGGTCATCGGCAGGAGCGCCGCGCCCGCGGCGAACGAGCCGGCACCGAGGACCTGCTGGAGGTAGAGGTTCAGGAAGAACCACATCGGCACCCACGCCGCACCGAGGAGCAGCTGGGCCGTGTTGGCGGCGCCGAGCTGCGGGGTGCGGAAGATCCCGAGGCGCAGCAGCGGCTGGCGGGCCTTCCGCTGGACGACGAAGAACAGGCCGAGCAGGATGACTCCCGCGGCGAGCGCGACGAGCACCTCGAGCGAGGCCCAGCCGGCCTCCGGCGCGCGGACGATGCCGTAGACGAGCGCGGCGAGACCGGCGGTGCCGGTCACGGCGCCGAGCACGTCGACGGAACCGCGCTGGCCGGGCACGCGCGGCAGGGCGCCCGGGGCGAGGAGGACCACCGCCAGGGCGATCGGGACGGTGATGTAGAACACCCACGGCCAGCTCGCGTACTCCGTGAGCACTCCGCCGAGGAACACGCCGGCGGTGCCGCCGATCGGGGCCGCGGCGCCGTAGACGGCGAACGCCTTGGGGAGCTGCGGGGTTCCGCCGAACAGCGCCATGAGCAGGCTGAGGGCGGCGGGCGCGATCAGCGCCGCTCCGGCACCCTGGACGGCACGCCCGGCGATCTCCATGCCGACGCCGGTCGCGGCACCCGCGAGCACCGAGCCGAGGGCGAGGATGCCCCACCCGGCGAGGAACACCCGCCGTGCGCCGAAGAGGTCGGACAGCCGACCACCGAGGAGCAGCAGGCCGCCGAAGGCGACCACGTAGGCGTTGAACACCCAGGAGAGGGACTCGGGCGTGAAGCCGAGCTCCGCCTGCATCTCCGGGAGGGCCACGCCGATGATCGACGTGTCCATGATGACGACGAACTGGGCTGCGGCGATGAGCGCGAGCCCGAGCCAGCGGCGCCGTGATGCGGCCGCGGTTGGTTGGGACATGATCTTTTCTCCTTCCGGGGCCAATACCCCTGTGGGGTATCAACGTATACCCCTATTGGGTATTCCCCGCAACTGCGATCCGCCAGCTCGCCCAGCGCCGAGGCGCCTCTCGGGCGAAATCTCCGACACTGGATCGGGAATACCCCCTAGGGGTATTAGGTTGGAACTGGTATCCCGACCCGGTCCGCGCAGGAGGAAGACCATGCGACTGTTCAAGATCCGCGACTACCGCCACCTCTTCAGCGCCCAGGTGATCGCGCTGTTCGGCACGGGGCTGACCACGGTGGCGCTCGGCCTGCTGGCGTACGAACTCGCCGGGCCGCAGGCCGGCCTGGTGCTCGGCACCGCCCTCACGATCAAGATGGTCCTCTACGTGGCCATCGCCCCCATCGCGGCGGCCTACATCGACCGGCTCCCCCGGCGGGCGTTCCTCGTCACCCTGGATGCGGTGCGCGCCGGAGTGGTCCTCGCGCTCCCGTTCATCACCGAGGTCTGGCACGTCTACGTCCTGATCGGACTCCTCCAGGCATCCTCCGCGGCGTTCACGCCGACGTTCCAGGCCGTGATCCCCGACATCGTGACCGACAAGGCCGACTACACGCGGGCACTGTCCGCCTCCCAGGTCGCCTACACCATGGAGAGCCTGCTCAGCCCGGTGCTGGCCGCCATCGCGCTCAGCTTCATGAGCTTCACCTGGCTCTTCCTCGGCACGTCGCTCGGCTTCGTCCTCTCCACGTTGCTCGTCCTCTCCACCCGCATCCCGAACGCGCGTCGAGGCACCCGCTCCGGCGCGTGGGACCGTGCCACCTCGGGGATCAGGACGTTCCTGCGCACGCCGAGGCTCCGCGGCATCATCGCCCTCAACCTGGTCGTCGCGGCAGCCGGCTCGATCGTCATCGTCAACACCGTCACCTACGTGCGCGACGAACTCGGCGGCTCGCAATCGGCGGTCGCCTGGATGCTCGCCGCGTCCGGCACGGGCTCCCTCGTCGCCGCGCTCACGCTCCCACGCGTGCTCGATCGGATCACCGAACGCACGGTGATGCTGACCGGCGCCGCACTCCTGTCGGTCGCCACGATCACGGCCGCCGCGCTCACCGCCGCCGGCGTCATCACCTGGGCCGGCACGGCGATCCTGTGGTTCGTGATCGGAGCCGGGATGGCGATGATCGTCACCCCGACGGGACGGATCCTGCGTGGAGCGGTCGAGCCCGCGAAGCTGCCAGGGGTCTTCGCCGCCCAGTTCTCCCTGTCGCACCTCGCCTGGCTGCTGACGTACCCGATCGCCGGATGGCTCGGCACGAGCGCGGGACTCGCGATCACCTGGTCGTCGCTGGCCGTACTCGCAGCGGGCGCAGCGATCGCGGCCCGATTCCTCTGGAGCCGCGGCGAGGCGCTCGATTCCGCAGACGCGCCCTCGGTGCCGCTGCGACCGCGCACCCCGCTGGCCGCGGGCGCCGCGGCCGAGGCCGCATAGGTCGCGTGGCGGAGCTCGGCCCCGCCCTTCCGGAACACCGACCTGCGGGTGTGCGAGCTCGCCGTCGGCATCAGCGAGGCCCAACGTCGCGAGATCGACGAGATGGACTGGCTCATCCGCGACATCCGGGAGAACGGCCCGGCCACCACCGCGCAGGAGGCGGCCGACCGCCCCGTACCCGACTTCCCGGCGCCAGCGGATCGGACCTGCGACGGCGAATGACCGCTCCGTCGTGCGCGATCGCGACTGCGGGATGGTGCCGGTCGTCACCGGAGGACGCGTGATCCGATGGTCGCGCGGATCACCCTGCTGAACGATCCACGAGCTTCTCGAGCGTCGTCGCCAGCGCTCGGAGCTCCTGCCTGCTGAGCGGTCCGCCGACCTCGCGGTCGATGGCGCCCAGGTAGGCGGGCGCGGCGTCGCGGAACCGGCGGACGCCCTCTGGGGTGATCACCGCGAACGCGCTTCGCCCGTCGGCGGGATTGGCCTCGCGGGCGACGAGGCCCGCTCGCGCGAGTTCATCGACCAGTCGGCTCACCCGGGTGCGGCTGAGCACCACGCGCTCCGCCAACTGCCCCATCATCATCCGCCCGCCGGCCGAGTGGAGCTCCAACAGGACGTCGTACCACGTGAGCGGCAACCCCGTCGCCTGCTGGACCTCGCGGTCGAAGAGCGGGACCAGGCGCGCGTGCGCTCGGAGCAGTGCCTCCCAGGCACGTTCTGCATCGCTCGGCATGTTCCCAGCATAACTCATTTGCGTGCGCGCACACATATTTGATAGCGTGCACACGCACATAAATGACAGCGGCGGATGCGCCGCAGATCGGACACGACCATGACCACGCTCCTCCACCTCTCCGCCTCACCCCGCGGCGAGGCATCCGAATCGCTCGCACTCGCGGACACCGTCCTCGACGCGTTCCGCGCCGAGCGCCCCGAGGTCGAGATCCAGACCTGGGACCTGTGGGACGGCACGCTCCCCTCGTTCGGCCCCGACGGCGCCGGCGCGAAGATGCGGATCTTCGCGGGCGAGACGCCCGTCGGCCCGCAGGAGACCGCCTGGCATCGCAGCCGGCTCGCATTCGAGCGCTTCGCTGCCGCCGACCTCTACCTCTTCAGCGTCCCCATGTGGAACCACGGGATCCCGTACATCCTCAAGCAGTTCATCGACGTCGTGAGCCAGCCGGGCACCGTCTTCTCGTTCGACGGCGAGCAGGGCTACACCGGCCTCCTCGACGGCAAGCGCGCCGTCGTCGTCTACACGAGCGCGGTGTACGGCCCGGAGCGGGGCTCCGGCTTCGGCACCGACTTCCAGCAGCCCTACCTCGAGGACTGGCTCCGATGGGCCGGCATCGAGACCGTCGCGTCGGCGGCGTTCCGCCCCAACCTGGCGACGGCGGATGCCGCGGCCGGACGCGCGCGAGCCCACGCCGACGCCCGCCGGGCCGCATCCGCCCTCGCCCGGATCGAGCTGCGGTCCGCCTCCTGAACCGCGCCCGGAGAAGCCAGAATGGTGGATCAACGACCGGAGGACGCTGCTGACATGGCCGAAGTGCTGCTCTACCACCACATCCAGGGCCTGACCGACGGCGTGCGCGCCTTCGCCGACGAACTGCGAGCCGCCGGCCACACCGTGCACACGCCCGACCTGTTCGACGGTCGCACGTTCGACACCATCGATGCCGGGTTCGCCTTCGCGCGCGAGACCGGGTTCGATGCGATCCGGGAGCGCGGCGTCGCCGCGGCCGACGACCTCGGTCCCGACCTCGTCTACGCCGGCTTCTCCTTCGGCGTCACGATCGCCCAACAGCTCGCGCAGACACGCGGCGGCGCCCGAGGCGCACTGCTCATGTACTCCTGCATCCCGATCTCGGAGTTCGGCCCGGCGTGGCCCGATGACGTGCCCGTGCAGATCCACGGCAAGGAGGGCGACGAGTTCTTCCGGGAGGACCTGCCGGCCGCTCGCGAACTCGCCGGCTCCGCGGCATCCGCCGAACTGTTCCTCTACCCCGGCGACCAGCACCTCTTCGCCGACTCCTCGCTCGACGCCTACGACCCGGCTGCGGCGGCACTGCTCCTGGAGCGGGTCACGGCGTTCCTCGCCTCGACCTGACCGGACGCCGGGACCCACGTCCCTTGCGTCGCAGCCGCCGGCGCGGTTGGCTGGGCGGGTCGCCTCGCGACCGCGAGGGTGAAGGGGGAGCCCGATGAGCCGCACCGACACCGCCGCCGAACCCGAATGGAAGCCGCCGTGGTACCTCCGGCTGCTGAAGATCGCGACATGGATCCTGTACATCTGGGTGCTCATCGGCGTGATCGCGCTCTCGCTCCGCGTGTTCCTGCTGCTCTTCGCCGCGAACCCCGACGCCGGGTTCGCATCCTTCGTCTACCGCGTCTCCGACGCCTACATGCATCCGTTCCGTGACATCTTCCCGACGCGCGACCTCGGCGACGGCGGGTACCTCGACATCTCGGCGATCTTCGCCATCTTCATCTACGCCCTCATCGCAGGCGCCGTCGGCGCCGGCGTCGCCGCGATCAGCCGACGCATCGAGCGATCCGAGCGAGCGCACCGTGACGAGATGACGCGGATGGCCCTCGTCCGACAGGCCGAGCAGGCGCGGCGAGCCCAGGGTGTCGGGACGACGCCGTCGGGCGCCCAGGCCATCGTCGGCGGGTATCCGGCCGGCCAGATCCCGACGGGCGGTGCGGGCTATCCGCCGCCGGGCGGGATGCCGGGCGCTCCGCCGAACGGCCCCGGCACCCCGGGCGGTTCGCTGCCGCCCTCCTGAGCGGTGCCGCTCCGACCCGGCCGGACCCGGCTCGCGGTCGGCAGCGTCGGCCCGGGCGCGCTCCCGCTACACGCGCGCGAGCGCCTCGATGTCCTCCAGGAACGCGGCCGTCGTCTCAGCGGACACCGTCGTCCGCGTGCCGGAGATCGCCTCCAGGTAGTCGTGGGTCGTCGGCCCGGGACGCTCGGCCGCGGCATCCGTCCCGCTCGAGAGCGCGGCCTCGAACGCGCGCTGCGACGCACTGCGGGCGGCGAACTCGATGTCGGCCGGGGAGAACCCCGCGGTCCGCTCGACCAGCACGGCGAGGTCGACATCGGCGGCGACGGCCTCCGGGATGTAGCGCCGCCAGATCGCCGTCCGCGCCGTCTCGTCCGGAAGGCCGATGGGGATGACGTAGTCGAAGCGGCCGTGGCGCAGGAACGCGGTATCGAGCGCGCGGATGAAGTTCGTGGCGCACACGAGCAGCCGGCCGGGCTGCTCGCGGAACGCGGGGATGATCTTCAGGAGCTCGTTCGTGACGCCCTGGAGCGGCGACGGCGGTTCGCCGGAGCGCTGCGCCGCGATCTCCTCGACCTCGTCGATGAACACGACCGCGTGCTCGAGTTCCGCGATCTTCGTGAAGGTGTCGCGGAGCGCCCCGGCCAGCCCGCCCGGGTCGGCCGCGAGACGTGACGGGAAGACCTCGACGAACGACCACTCCAGTCGTGAGGCGATCGCCTTTGCGAAGGTCGTCTTGCCGGTCCCGGGCGGGCCGAACAGCACGACGGCGCGCGGCGGGACCACGCCGAACCGCTCCGCGAGGTCCGGCTCGGCGAGGGGCATGACGAGCCGCTGCTCGAGGATCTCCTTCTCACGGCGCATGCCGGCGACGGCCTCCCAGAGGTCGCGCGGGAGGATGCGTCCGCCGAGCTCGGCGAGGGAGCTGAGCTCCTCCCGCTGGACCGGGATGCGCCGCTCGTAGTAGCGGAGGTGCTGGCGGAGCTCGAAGCCCTGCCGTCGGAACGCGTCGACGCGCGTCTCCTCCGCCTCGGGCACGAGCGCGGACAGCTTGCCGAGGCCGTGCGGCTCCATCTTCTTCTCGAGGGCGGCGAGGAGCGCGGTGCCGATCCCTCGACCTCGCCACTCGGGCGTCGTCGCCAGGAACACGATCCAGCCCTGGTTGTGGGCCGCCCGGCCGACGACGGCGCCGACGACCTCCTCGCCGTGGACGGCGACCAGCGCGTCGTCCTTCTCGCAGGAGGCGAGCACCTCGCTGAGCCCGTAGACCGGCTCGATCGGCGAGGTCGTCGCGTGCTCCCAGAGATGGAGGATGCCGTCGAGGTCATCCCGATGGAATTCGCGAATCCGCCACCCGGTCATCCGCCGCGCCTCCTGCCGATGGGTCCTCCGGCGTCGTCGCCGTCACGCCAGCGTACGGCGACGGGCCCGCGTCGCGGAATCCGTGACGCTCCACCGCCCGATGCCGCTCGGCGGTACCATCCGTTCACGGCACGTCGAGGGAGCGGGCATGACCCACTGGTACGTCATCACCGGCGGCCCGAGTTCGGGCAAGACCACCACCGTCGACCTCCTCCGGCAGCGCGGCTACCGGACCACCATCGAGGAGAGCCGGCACTACATCGACCTGCAGCGACTCGGAGGCCGCTCGGTCGAGGAGATCCGGTCCCGCCAGGCGGAGTTCCAGCAGAACGTGCTGTCCCTCCAGCTCGCGCAGGAGGCCGACCTCGACCCCGACGAGGTGGTGTTCCTGGATCGCGCGGTCCCCGACTCGCTCGCCTACTACCGCCTGCTCGGCCTCGACCCCGACGGCGCGCTCCTCGAGGCGCTCGCGCACGTGCGATACCGCAAGGCGTTCGTCATGGACCTGCTGCCGCTGCATGCCGACTACGCGAGGACCGAGGATGCCGCCGCCCAGCGTCGTATCCACGACCTCCTGCTCGAGGTCTACCTGTCCCTGCCGATCCCGGTCGTCCGCGTCCCCGTGCTCCCGCCGACGGAGCGCGTGGACTTCATCCTCGCGCGACTGTAGGCACCGCGCGCCGTCGCGCGCCCACGGTCTCCGAGGGGAGTTCGCCGAACTCGCGGGCGTACGTCCCGGCGAAGCGGGAGAGGTGCGCGAACCCCCACCGGCGGGCGACAGCCGCGATGCCCTGGTCGGGCGGCGCGAAGCGCAGTTCGTCGCGCACGCCGGCGAGACGGATGCCGCGCAGGTGCTCGGACGGCGACTGGCCGAGTTCCGCGGCGAACGCGGAATGGAGTCCGCGGACCGAGATGTGCAGCGCGGCGGCGATGTCCTGCACCGAGATCGGTTCGGCGGCGTGCGCGTGCATGTGGTCGACGGCGGCCCGCACGGTCCGCGAGCGCGCGCCGAACGACATCCGTCGCCCCTCGAGGTCGAGGGCGACCACCTGGAACGCATGCAGGTAGGCCGTGGCGAGCCGGTTGAACGCGGCGGCGGCGATGAGCGGCTCCGCGAACGCCTCGGGGGCGACGAGCATGGCCTCTCGCACCCGGTGCGCGATCCGCTGCCAGTGACGACCGAGCTCCGCGCTCCGCGGCGCGACGGTGACGAATCCCGGCTCGACCTCGGCGTCGCCCGTGATCGCCCGGGCGACGGCGGCGACGCCGGCGCGGTCCAGCATGATGGCGCGCGCGGCGACCGCGTCCCAGGTCGCGGCGAGCCCCTCGGGCGCCTGCAGGTACGGCAGCGAGGTGTCGACGGGGGTGCGCCCGTGGCGCAGGTCGAAGCCGCGGCCCTTGGCGGAGATCACGACGAGGTCGTCGGCGCCGGCGACGCTCGCGGCGGGCGCCGAGAACGCGTACTCGATCACGGTGAACGAGGGCGCGGCGTCGAACCTCAGCCGCACGCGGAACTCGGACGGGTCGGCCCGGCCGAAGGCGAGCCGCGGGACCATGGGCGCGAAGGCATCGCGCGCCGCCTCGGGGTCGCGCGTGTCGATCGCGGACCGGGCCAGTCCGACCATGCATCTCCCTCGTTCCCGGCGTCGGGGCGTACCGGATCGGGTAAGTGTACGTCGCCGATCCTGAGTTTCGGGATATCCGGATTCGGAAGATTCCGCCCCTGCCTGCCCAGCGCTCGCCCGCGCGGGCGTAGCGTTCTCAGCGCGAGCGGTGCATGACCTCGACGGAGGGGGACCGCGATGGTCGGCACCGCTCGCGAATCCTCACCCCCCGCACAGTCGGAAGGAGTCCGGCCGAGATGGGAACCCTCGTCTATGACAGCCGACTGTCGATCCCCGTGGACGACCGCACGCTCGCACACCTCCAGGTGGTGATCCTCGGCAAGCTCCGGCGACGTGAGCACTTCGCGTTCACGGCGACGGTCGACGGCCGCGAGGTGGGCCTGTGGCTCGGCCCGTCGGTCGCCCTGGAGTTCCGGTACGCCGACCGGCGTCGACCCGCCATGAACCGCGCCTGGCTCGAACTGCTGGCGGATGTCGCGGCCTCGCGCGACGGTCTCGTGATCGCGCCCGAGCCGGTCGAGGTGCCCGATGGCCGGTCGATCCCGCGCCGGCCCGCCGCGCCGACGAGGGTCCCGACGGCGCCCACGCGGCAGCCGCGACGGGCGCCGCTGCCGGACGTCGCCTGATCGGAGCGGTCGACTACAGCTCGACCACCGTCATGCCTGAACCGGCTCCGCCGGCGCGGCCCATGGCCGCCAGCGCGTCGGGCACGGCGTCGAGCGCGATGGTGCGGCCGACGAGTTCGATCGGCCGGAACGCCTCGGACGCGACGGCGCCGAGCATGTCGGGGTACTCGTGGGCCGCCATGCCGTGGCTGCCGAGGATCTCGAGCTCGCCGTCGATGACCGCGTCCATGGGCATCGCCGCCGTGGCGTCCTCGGCGAGCATGAGGCCGATCTGCACGTGCCGGCCCCGCTTCCGGAGGCTCCGCACCGACGCGAACGACGTCTCCGGACTGCCGAACGCGTCCACCGAGAGGTCGACCCCGCCGTCGCTCGCCTCGCGCACCCGGTCCGCGGCGCCCCGGCCGCCCCGGATCGGGGTCGCGCCGAGGTCGGCGGCTGCGGCGAGCGCGGCGTCGGAGACGTCCACCCCGTAGACGGGGACCCCGGCCGCGACGGCGATCATGATCGCGGAGAGTCCCACGCCGCCGCAGCCGTGCACGGCGACCTGCTCCCCGGGGTGCAGGCGGCCGCGGGTGATGATCGCACGGTACGCGGTCGCGAAGCGGCACCCGAGGGAGGCGGCCTCGACGAACCCGAGCGTGTCGGGCAGGCGGATGAGGTTGAGTGCGGCCTCGTCGACGACGACGTAGTCGGCGAACGATCCCCAGTGCGTGAAGCCGGGCTGGCGCTGGGCGTCGCAGACCTGCTCGTTGCCGGCCAGGCATTCGGCGCACCGACCGCACGCGCAGATGAAGGGCGCGGTGACCCTGTCGCCGATGGCCCAGCCGGAGTCGCCCGGCACCTCGGAACCGAGCTCGGCGATCTCGCCGGCGAACTCGTGGCCCGGCACGTGCGGCAGTGCGATGCCGGCGTCGTGGCCCATCCACCCGTGCCAGTCGCTGCGGCAGAGCCCCGTCGCGCGCACGCGCACGACGGCGCCGCGCGGCGGACAGGCGGGACGCTCGACCTCGACGAGTTCGGGTTCGTCGCCGAATCCGCGATACATGACGGCGCGCACAGGTCCTCCTCCGGGTGGTGGCCGGCCGCCGGCCGCGAGGCACCGTGCGCCGGATCGCGCGCCCCCTCGGCGATGACGTGACGGATGCCGCGGCGAGGCGACCCCCGGAATCCTATCGGGCGCGGCGACCCCGCCGACCGTCGCGGTGTCGGGACTTCCCGCGGTCGCCAGATTGTGTAACAATCTCCGCATGCGCTCCGTCCTGCTCGTCCTCGCCGCGGCCGTGTGCTTCGGCACGACGGGCACCGCGCAGGCGCTGGGGCCCGATGCCGATCCGGTCTCCGTCGGCGCCGCGCGCATCCTGATCGGCGGTGGCGCCCTGGCCGCGATGGCGCTCGCCCTCCACGTCGCCGGGCGTCGGCGCGGCGCGACCGGGACATCCGTCGCCCCGACGTCCGGCGTCCGCCCACCGCGCTGGCCCGCCTGGGTGGCCGTCGTGGTCGGGGCAGGCGGCGTGCTCGCCTACCAGCCCGCGTTCTTCGCCGGAACGGCGGCGAACGGCGTGGCGGTCGGAACGGTCGTCGCCCTCGGGTCGGCACCGGTCCTCACGGGTGTGCTCGACTGGGTACTGCGACGTCGATTCCCGGGCGGCACGTGGGTGCTGGCGACCGCGCTCGCGACCCTCGGCGTCACGGTGCTCGCCTCGGCGAGCGGCTCCGGGCCGAGTGCAGTGGACCCGCTGGGGATCGCGGCATCGGTCGCCGCCGGAGCCTCCTACGCCGTCTACACGCTCGCCGGCAAGTCGCTGCTCGACCGCGGCTGGGCCCCGTCGGCGAGCATGGGCGCCATGTTCGGCGTCGCCGCGGCGCTCAGCCTGCCGGTGCTGCTGGCGACCGACACCGGCTGGCTCGCGACGGGGCCGGGACTGGCGATGGCGCTCTGGCTCGGACTCGTGACGACCACGGTCGCCTACCTGCTCTTCGGCGCCGGCCTGAAGGGCCTCACCCCCGCGACGGTCTCGACCCTGACGCTCGCCGAGCCGCTCACGGCGACGCTGCTCGGGGTGCTCCTGCTCCAGGAGCGACTGCCGGCGACCGCCGTGCTCGGGCTCGCCGTGCTGGCGTCGGGCATCGTGCTCCTCGCCGTCTCGAGCAGTCGACGGATGCCGCGCCCCGCGGCGCCGCGGACGGACGCCGCACCGGCCCCCCGGCCGCGCTCGACGCCCGAGGCGCAGGGCGGGGGCCTCGATCCCGTTCAGCCCGCGAGCCCCGAGGTCCCGAGGAACTCCTCCACCGCACCCGAGATCTCGTCGCGGACGGCCTGACGGTCGGCCGTGGCGACGCCGTCACCCGGTTGCGGCCCGTAGTCGCCGAAGGCGGCGTGATTCGCGCCCGCGATGAGCACCGACTCCGCGTCGGCGGGGAGCAGATGCGCAGCGCTCGCGACCTTCTCGGGCGTGCTCAGGCCGTCGTGCTCGCCGACGAGCGAGAGCACCGCGAGATCCGTGCCCGAGAGGTCGTTCGCGCAGTAGCTGCCGAAGAGCACGAGGCCGACGACGTCGGGAGCCGCGTCATCCGCCCCGCCCTCGACGAGCTGGCACGCGCGGACGCCACCGAGGGAGTGCCCGCCGACCAGCCACCGCGACACGTCCGGCGCCGCCTCGGTGAACGCCTCGAGCGGCCGGGTGTCGAAGAACGCCAGGTTGAGGGTCGGATGGGTCACGACCACCGTCATCCCGGTCTCCTCGACGATCCCGGAGAGCTTGTACAGGTACGCGCTCGGCTCGACCTTGGCTCCCGGGATGAAGACGAGCCCCAGGTCGGCACCCCCGGCGGCCGGCTCGAGCAGGAACCCGCTCTCGGTTCGACTGATCTCGACCGCGGCGGAGCGCCACGCATCGAGGGAGGCCTCGCGTTCGCCGGAGAACACCGTGTGCGACCACACGAGGAAGCCGACCACGGCGAGCGCGACGGCGCCGAGCACGCCGACGATCACGGCGCCCGCGCGACGCATCACAGCTCGGACCCGTCGACCTCGAAGGTGTTGCAGGCGCCGACTCCCTCCTCGTAGCCGGTCGCGAACCAGCGCACGCGCTGCTCGCTCGTGCCGTGCGAGAACGTGTGCGGGGTGACCTGGCCCTGCGTCGCCTCCTGGATGCGGTCGTCGCCGACCGCGGCTGCGGCGTCGATCGCCTGCTGGTACTCCTCGCGGGTGATCGGCCGAAGGAACGTCTCGCCGTTGGCGTCCTCCGTGGTCGCAGCGGCGCCGGCCCATGCGCCGGCGAAGCAGTCGGCCTGGAGTTCGACGCGCACGGCGTTCGAGGTCGGGCCGGTCTGCCCGTCGCGAGTCGAGTCGAGGACGCCCGCGATGTTCTGGATGTGGTGGCCGTACTCGTGCGCGACGACGTACATCTCGGCGAGCGGTCCGCCCTCGGCACCGAAGCGCTGCTCGAGCTGGTCGTAGAACGAGGTGTCGATGTAGATCGTCTGGTCGGGCGGGCAGTAAAACGGTCCGGTCGCCGACGACGCGTTGCCGCAGCCGGTCGCGACGGCCTGGTCGAAGAGCACGAAGCCCTGCGGCCGCACGTAGTCCACGCCGATGCCCGGCGACGCCTCCGACCAGTACGTGTCGAGCGAGGCATCCGCACCCTTCATACGGCAGTCGATCTGCTCGTTCGCGTCCTGGCCGGTCTGGCACTGCTCGAGTGTCGAGTCCTCGCTCGTGGTGCCGCCGCCGGTGCCGCCGAGCAGGCCGGTCAGGTCGACGCCGAGGAAGGAGCCGACCAGCACGAGCGCCAGGACGCCGAGGCCCCCGCCCACGGCGATGCCGGTGTTCCGTCCGCGCCGAGAGGTGCGGCCGCCGCCGATGTCGGCCTTGGGGTTGAACGTCATGGCACGAAACTACCGCGCCGGGTCGCCCTCGGGCTCCGCCTTCCGCTCGTCGTCGACCGGGGCTACGCTCGACGGCTGGGGTGAGGACTCGGGCGCGCGCTCCTGCGCGTCGTCGTCATCGTCATCATCGTCATCATCGTCGTCGTCCGAGTCGTCGTCGTCCTCGTCCTCGTCCTCGTCCTCGTCGTCGTCGTCGTCGTCCGAGTCGTCGTCATCGTCGTCGGAATCGTCGTCCTCGGCCTCGAGGTTCTCGCGTTCCTCGGCCTCGACGTCGTCCTCGTCGCCCTCGTCCTCGTCGCCCTCATCCTCGTCGCCCTCGTCCTCGTCGCCCTCGTCGCCGTCGTCGACGGCGGCGGCGCGCCCCTGATCGGCAGTGGCGAAGCGATCCGTCGCCGCGATGAGCGCGTCGAGGATCCCGGGCTCGTCGAACGCGTGCCCGGCGTCGTCGATGATCCGGAACTCCGCCTCCGGCCAGGCCCGGTGGAGGTCCCACGCGGTCATCACGGGCGTGCAGATGTCGTAGCGTCCCTGGATGATCACAGCGGGGATGTCGCGCAGGCGATGCGCGTCGCGGATGAGCTGGCCCTCGTCCCACCAGCCGCCGTGGCGGAAGTAGTGGTTCTCGATCCGCGCGAACGCCGTGGCGTACTCCGGCGAGGTGAAGCGGGCGATGGTGTCGGCCTGCGGCAGCAGGGTGATCGTCGACGACTCCCATCGCGACCAGGCGATCGCGGCGGGCTGGTGCACGGCCGGGTCCGGGTCGGTCAGGAGGCGGTGGTAGGCCTCGATCAGGTGCACCCGCTCGCCGATCGGGACGGGCGCGAGGAAGTCCTCCCAGAGGTCGGGGAAGATCGCGGATGCTCCGCCCTCGTAGAACCAGTCCAACTCCTGGCGGCGCAGCGTGAAGATGCCCCGCAGCACGATCTCGGTGACGCGCTCGGGATGGGTCTCGGCGTAGGCGAGCGCGAGCGCGCTGCCCCACGAGCCGCCGAGCACCTGCCATCGGTCGATGCCGAGATGCGCGCGCAGGCGCTCCATGTCGGCGATGAGGTGCCAGGTCGTGTTCGCCGACAGCACGGCGCCGGGCTCGGAGGCGTGGGGGATGGACAGGCCGCACCCGCGCTGGTCGAACAGGACGATGCGGTACCTGGCGGGGTCGAACAGCCGCCGGTGCGCCGGCGACGTGCCCCCGCCGGGACCGCCGTGGAGGAACACGACGGGCTTGCCGTCGCGATTGCCCGAGACCTCCCAGTAGATGTGCTGGCCGTCGCCGACGTCCAGCATCCCGGTCTCGAGCGGCTCGATCTCCGGATACAGTTCCCTCATCGATTCCCCCTTGTCCGCTCACGCTAGCGAACGAGCGGATGCCGCGCTCGCGGCGCGCCGCCGCGGGGGCCGGGCCCGGCCGTGTCGGCAGCCTCCCAGCGTCGCGGCCTAGCGTGCGGGCATGCGTCCGATACGAGAGCCCGTCGGTCCCGGCCAGGAGTCCGTCTGGGACTATCCGCGGCCGCCGCGCGTCGAGGCGGTCGACGCGCGGGTCACGATCGACCTCGGCGGTGACCGCATCGCCGATACGCGCGACGTGGTCCGCGTGCTCGAGACGAGTCATCCGCCCGTCTACTACCTGCCGATCCACGCGTTCGCGCCCGGTGCGCTGGTGCCGACCGCGGGTTCGTCGTTCTGCGAGTTCAAGGGTGCGGCGAGGTACTTCGACGTGCGGGGCGGCGATCGCGCCGCGCACCGCGCCGCCTGGAACTACCCGACGCCCTCGCCCGGGTTCGAGGTGCTCCGCGACCGCGTCGCCGTCTACGCGGGTCCGATGGACGCCTGCACGGTCGACGGCGAGCGGGTGCTTCCCCAGCCCGGCGGCTTCTACGGCGGGTGGATCACCTCGATGGTCGCGGGACCGGTCAAGGGCGCGCCCGGCACCATGGGGTGGTGAACGCCGCGGCGTAGGCTCGTGGGCATGAGCCGCAGACCGGTCACGATCACGATCACCGGCGCCGGGGGGCAGATCGGCTACGCGCTGCTGTTCCGCATCGCCTCGGGCGCCCTGCTCGGTCCCGACACCGCCGTGCGCCTGAACCTCCTCGAGATCCCGCAGGGCCTCCGCGCCGCCGAGGGCGCTGCGCTCGAACTGCAGGACTCGGCGTTCCCGCTGCTCGCGCGCGTCGAGGTGACGGCCGATCCGAACGTCGCCTTCGACGGAGCGAACGCCGCGCTTCTCGTCGGTGCGCGGCCGCGCACCGCGGGCATGGAGCGCGGAGACCTCCTCGAGGCGAACGGCGGCATCTTCGGGCCGCAGGGGCGAGCGATCAACGACCACGCGGCCGACGACGTCCGCGTCGTGGCCGTCGGCAACCCGGCGAACACGAACGCCCTCATCGCCGCGTCGCACGCGCCGGACGTGCCGAAGGAGCGGTTCACGGCGCTCACGAGGCTCGACCACAACCGTGCGCTCGGGCAGCTCGCCGCCGCCGTGGCCACGCCGGTCGGCGGGATCCGGGGAGTCACGATCTGGGGCAACCACTCGGCGACCCAGTTCCCCGACCTCGCGCACGCGACGGCCGACGGCGACCCGGTCCCCGCGCTCCTCGCCGCCCGGCTGGGCGGGACGGATGCGGCGCGGGAGTGGATGGTCGACGAGTTCATCCCGCGCGTGGCCAAGCGCGGCGCCGAGATCATCGAGGTCCGCGGCTCGTCGTCGGTCGCGTCGGCGGCGTCCGCGACGATCGACCACATGCGCGACTGGATGCTCGGCACCGGCGATCGCGGGCGCACGAGCGCGGCGACCTGGTCGAACGGCGAGTACGGCGTCGCCGAGGGCGTGATCTCCTCGTTCCCCGTCGTGGCCGAGGGCGGGACGTGGACCGTCGTCGAGGGGCTCGCCGTGGACGCGTTCGCCCGCGCGCGCATCGACGCGTCGGTCGCCGAGCTCGTCGAGGAGCGCGAGGCGGTGCGTGCGCTCGGCCTGATCTGACGGCGACGGATGTCGCGGCTCGCCGCGCGGCATCCGCCCGCCCCGTCGGTTGCCGGGGGTCGCACGCGACGGCAGCGCCTACGCTGGCAGCATGCCCGCTCGCGAACCCCTCTCCCCCGCTCGTCGACGCCAGCTCATCGTCGGGCTCGCCGTCGGGCTCGTCATCGGACTCATCGTGAGCCTCTGGACCGGGTTCTGGCTGTGGCTCGCCGCGGGACTCGCGGTCGGACTCGCCGCCGGCGCCATCATGAAGCCGCCCGGGGAGGACGACGGCTCGCAGCGCTCGTCGCGGCGCTGACCCCGCCGCACGCGACGACGGGCCGGGCGCTGCGCGCCCGGCCCGTCCCATCCCCGCGTTATCGCTTGGACTTCTCCGACTTCTCCGGCGTGGGCAGCGTGCCCGCCTCGCGCTGCGCGGCGTAGTGCGCGCGCGCCTCGTCCTGTCGCGCCTGCTCGGCGCCCGACGCGATCGACGCACGGAGGTGCTCCGGCGCGAAGCCGAACGCGTCGACCAGGTCGAGCGCGTACGGACGCAGACGCTCGACCAGGCGGTCGATGTACGCGGTGACGGCCTGCGCGCGCTGCGGCGAGAGCCGACCGTGGATGAGGTACCACGACAGGTGCTGCTCGACGAGGCCGAGTCCGAAGAGGTCGCGGAGCCACGTCAGCACCTGCTTCGTGCCCGCGTCCTCGGTGCGAGCGATGGCGCGCGTGAACGCCTCCCACTGGAGCAGCTCGCCGTGGGCGCGAGCCGCCTCGATGAGCTCGTTCTGGTTCCGGTTGAAGAGGGCGGCCTGCTCGGGCTTCGAGAGCTTCCGCGCATCGCGGAGGCGACCCGCGATCTCGCTGATCATGGTCTCGACCCGCTCGGTGAGCAGCTCGCGCTGCGTCTCCTCGTCGCGGAGCTCGTGCACCGAACGGGCGGTCGAACCGAAGTCGGCGACCGTCTGGGCGAGGCGACGCAGGCCCGTGCCGTGGTAGGCGCGGTCCGCGGCCTGGGCGACGACGTAGCGCGCCATCGCACCGGCATCCGCATTCGCGAACTGCTTCGAGAAGTCGGTCAGCAGGCGCTTGGCGACCAGCTGCAGCAGGACGTTGTTGTCGCCCTCGAAGGTGACGTAGATGTCGAGGTCCTGGCGCAGCCCCACGATGCGGTTCTCGGCGAGGAAGCCGGCACCGCCGCAGGCTTCGCGGGCCTCCTGCAGCGTCTCGAGCGCGTGCCACGTCGACAGCGGCTTGAGCGCCGCAGCGATCGTCTCGAGGTCCTGGCGGTCGCCGTCGGTGTCGGCCTCGCCCGAGAACACCGCGTCGAACTTGACGAGGAACTCGTCGTGCGCGAAGACCTGCGCGTAGGTCGTCGCGAGCTTCGGCAGCAGGCGACGCTGGTGCCGCTGGTAGTCGAGCAGCACCTCCTCGTCGGTGTCGCTTCCGGCGTTGAACTGGCGGCGCTGCGTGCCGTACGTGATGGCGATCGCGAGGCCCATCGCACTCGCGAGGGTCGCCGCGCCGTCGAGCGAGACGCGCCCCTGGACGAGCGTGCCGAGCATCGTGAAGAAGCGACGGCCCGGGCTCGAGATCGGGCTGGAGTAGGTGCCGTCGGCGGCGACGGCGCCGTACCGGTTCAGCAGGTCCTCGCGCGGCACGCGCACGTCGGTGAAGTGCAGGCGACCGTTGTCGATGCCGTTGAGGCCGCCCTTCAGGCCGTCGTCCTCGCCGCCGATGCCGGGGAGGAACGCGCCCTGCTCGTCGCGGAGCGGCACGTAGAAGGCGTGCACGCCGTGGTTGACGCCCTTGGTGATGAGCTGGGCGAAGACCACCGCGGCGATGCCGTGGAGTGCGGCGTTGCCGAGGTAGTCCTTCCACGCGCCGCGGAACGGCGTGTTCAGGACGAACTCCTCGGTCTCGGGGTCGTAGGTCGCGGTCGTGCCGATGGACGCGACGTCGGAGCCGTGCCCGGTCTCGGTCATGGCGAACGCGCCGGGGACCTCGAGGCTCATGATGCCCGGCAGGTACTTCTCGTGGTGCTGCTCGGTGCCGAGGTGCAGCACAGCGGCGCCGAAGAGGCCCCACTGCACGCCCGACTTGATCTGCAGGCTGGGGTCGGCGAGGACCAGTTCCTCGAACGCGGCGATGTTGCCGCCGTGGTCGTCCTCGCCGCCGAGGCCCTTCGGGAACGCCTTGTGCACGGCGCCCGACTCGACGAGGAGCTTGAGCTGGCCGAGCACGCGCTCGCGGTGCTCCGCCATGTCCTGGCCGTCGATGCGCTGGAATGCGGGCTGCGCGGCGCGCTCACGCGCGGCCAGCCGAGCCTCCGGCCAGGTTCCGAGGAGCTGGCGCGCGAGTGCGTCGACGTCGACGACGGGAGCGTCGCTCGCGTCGATCGACGTGTTCGCAGGAGTGGCTGCCGCCGCGCGTTCGGCGGTCGCGGGGCGCTCGGCCTTGGGCGCGGGTGCAGCGTCGGTTCGGGATGCCGTGTCGACCATCGTCGGTTCGTCCTTCGTACGCGGGATAGGGCTGATCCCACGGTACGGCGGTCGCCGCGACGGGCGGAGAACTGCGTTCGTCGCCTACAAACACCGGTTCGGGCCATCCGAACCCGCTTGCGGAACTCTACAAACCGACCGCCACTCGATCTTGGATGATCGACAAGGATTCGGGGCCGTTCACGGCTCCGACGGCTGGTCAGGCGCCAGGCCGCGGAAGAAGCGGGTCGCCTCGCCCGACCACAGCAGCAGCAGGATGGCGACGGCGATCAGGGCGCTCACGATCTCGTTCACCGCACTCGCGGGGTTCGCGATCGCGGCGCTCACCGACGCGATGATCGAGAACACCTCGATCACGGTGATCGCGATGCGCGCCACGGAATTGCCGCGCATGAGCCCGAACGCGACGACCGCCGCGATCGCGCCGAGCACGAGCGAGACCGAGCCCATGATCGCCCACGTCGTGCGCGTCGCCGCATCGTCACCGCCGATCGTCGCGAGGATCAGCAGGAAGAACCCCGCCACCAGGTCGAGCGCGGCGTTCACCCAGACGAGGGCGCCCACCACCGTCACCGCTGCCGGTCGACGGACCCCCTCGATGCCCTGTCCACTCATGCGTCCTCCTCGTGTCGTCGTGTCGTCGTGTCGTCGGCTCGGCGGCGCCGGGTCGTCACCGCGTGAAGAACGCGCTCGCCTTCGGGGTCCAGAGCAGGATCACGACGAGGGCCGAGACCGCGAGGCCGATCCACTCGCCGACCGGGATGCCGAGGTAGGCGACCGCCAGGAACAGCGACCCGATGATCGTGAGCACCTGGAGCACGGTCACGATGAGTCGCGCCGGCTGGCTCCCGCGGAGGAGTCCGCCCGCGAGGACTGCGGTGATGAGGCCGACGATGATCGAGCCGATCGCCGCGGTGATGAGCGGGCCGGTCCCTCCGAAGCCGTCGACGACCTCCTGCACCGGGAGGAGGAAGAAGAGGATCACGCCGGAGACCATGTCGATCGCGCCCGCGATGAACGCGAGGACCCCGACGATCGTGATCGTGACCGGACGGCTTCCCTGTGCTGTGGACATGCGCTCCCCCGAATCGCGCCGCCGCCGTGACGGCCCATGGCCCTGATGCTAGCGATGGCGGACCCGCGAGCGCGAGGGTCGTCCGCCTCGTGTCGCGATCCGGCCCCCGTTCAGCCGGCGTGCTCGGCCACGACGCGCACGAGCGCCTCGCCGTAGGCGTCGAGCTTCTTCGCGCCGATGCCCGAGATGCCGTCGAGCTCGGCGATCGCGGCCGGCCGACGCACCGCGACCGCCCGCAGGGTGGCATCGCCGAACACGATGTAGGCGGGCACTCCCTGCTCGCGCGCCTCCGAGGCGCGCCAGGCACGCAGCGCCTCGAACAGCTCCGCGTCGCGCGGCTCGAGGTCGGCCGCCGCGGGGGCCGCGGCGCGGCTCGACCGCGAGGCGCGCACCGGACGCTCCGGCTCGGTGCGGAAGGACACCTGCCGGGACCCCGAGAGCACCTCGGCCGAGGCATCCGTCAGGGTCAGGACGCCGTACTCGCCGACCGGCTGCAGCAGGCCCTGCGCGAGCAGTTGGCGCACGACGCCTCGCCACTGCGCCTCGGAGAGGTCGTCGCCGATGCCCCACGTCGCGAGCGCGTCGTGACCGTACTGCTCGACGCGCGCGGTGCGCTTGCCGCGGAGGATGTCGACGAGGTGGCCTGCGCCGAACCGCTGCCCGCGTTCCCGCTGCAACCGGACGATCGTGGACATCAGCTTCTGCGAGGCGACGGTGCCGTCCCACGAGGCGGGCGGCTCGAGGCACGTGTCGCAGTTGCCGCACGGCGTGCTCTGCTCGCCGAAGTACGCGAGGAGGTTCTGGCGTCGGCACTGCACCGTCTCGCAGAGGGCGAGCATCGCGTCGAGGTGCGACGCGAGCCTGCGGCGGTGGGCGAGGTCGCCCGGGCTCTCGTCGATCATGCGGCGCTGCTGCACGACGTCCTGCAGCCCGTACGCGAGCCAGGTCGTCGACGGCAGGCCGTCGCGGCCCGCGCGGCCGGTCTCCTGGTAGTAGCCCTCGACCGACTTCGGCAGGTCGACGTGGGCGACGAAGCGGACGTCGGGCTTGTCGATGCCCATGCCGAAGGCGATCGTGGCCACGACGACCACGCCGTCCTCCCGGAGGAAGCGCTCCTGGGTGCGGCGGCGCGTGGCGGCATCGAGACCGGCGTGGTAGGGCATCGCGTCGACGCCGTTCGCGGCGAGGAAGGCGGCGAACTTCTCGGTGCTCGCGCGCGAGAGCGCGTAGACGATGCCAGCGACCGGGTTGCCGTCGGCGTCGCGGCCCTCGGTGCGCACGAAGTCGAGCAGCTGTCGGCGCACGTCGAGCTTCGGGGCGATGCGGTACTGGATGTTCGGCCGGTCGAAGCTCGAGACGAAGTGGCGCGCGTCGCCGAGCGAGAGTCGCGTCGTGATCTCGCGATGCGTCGCCTCGGTCGCGGTGGCCGTGAGCGCGATGCGCGGCACCTCGGGCCAGCGCTCGGCGAGCTCCGCGAGGGCGAGGTAGTCCGGTCGGAAGTCGTGCCCCCACTGCGCGACGCAGTGCGCCTCGTCGATCGCGAACAGCGCGATCGTCCCCCGCTCGAGGAACCGCTTGGTCTGCTCGGAGCCCAACCGCTCGGGTGCGACGTAGAGGAGGTCGAGCTCACCGGAGAGGTACGCGCGCTCGACGCTCGCCCGCTCGGCCGGCGTCTGGGAGGAGTTCAGGTAGCCCGCGCGCACGCCGTTGCGGACGAGCGCATCGACCTGGTCGTGCATGAGCGCGATGAGCGGCGACACCACGACGCCGGTGCCCTCGCGGAGGAGCGCCGGGACCTGGTAGCAGAGGCTCTTGCCGCCGCCCGTGGGCATGAGCACGACCGCGTCGCCGCCGGCCGCCACGTGGTCGATGATCGCGGCCTGCTCGCCGCGGAACCCGTCGTAGCCGTAGACCGTACGGAGCGCGTCGATCGACGAGGCGAAGCGGACGGGCGCGGCCGTCGCGGTGCCGGCCGGCGGCATCCGCTCGCTCGTCGCCGACCCGCCGGTCGGGTCGGACGGCGGCGGCGGCGCCCACTCGTCCTCGGGCGGCGCGAGCTCGTCGGGATCCCACGGGACCTCGTCGGCCCACGCGGGTGCGCCGGCGGATTCGGGGTGCTCGCTCCAGGTCACCCGTCGACCCTACCCGGCGGTCCCGACAGGCCGGCCGGACCCCGGAGGGCCGAGGGCTCGTGCCCCGACGGGGAGGACGGGTCGCGGTGCGAGTCTGCTGTGAAGGTCCGTCGCGTGCGCCGCGTCGACCTAGGCTCGCGCCATGACCCGCATCGAGCAGGCGCGCATCCTCGTCGTCGGGGCCAGCGGCGCGCTGGGAACCCTGATCGCCGAGCGCCTCGCGGAGCGCGGAGCGCGGCTCGTCCTCCACGGCCGGGACCCGGCGCGTCTCGGCGCCCCGGCAGGCGCCGCGACCGTCGCGGTCGATCTCACCGAAGCCGACGCTCCCGAGACGATCGTCGATCGAGCCGTCGGGGCGCTCGGCGGGCTCGACGCGATCGTCGTCGCGGCAGGCGTCGTCGGGTTCGACGGCGTGGCCGAGACCGCCGAGCGGGATCTCGAGACGATGTTCACCGTCAACGCCCTCGCGCCGATGCGCATCATCTCGGTCGCCCTGCCGAGCCTGCGGGACTCGGCCGCCGAGGGGAACGAGCCGGTGGTGCTCACCATCTCGGGGATCGTCTCGGAGCTCCCGACGGCCGGGCTCGCGAGCTACTCGGCATCGAAGGCGGCGCTCGCGGCGTACGTCGCGGCCGCCGGGCGAGAACTCCGGCGCAGCGGCATCCGTCTCGTCGATGCCCGGCCCGGTCACACCGAGACCGGGCTCGCGGACCGCCCGCTCTTCGGGACGGCGCCGCGCTTCCCGCACGGGCACGACCCCGCGAACGTCGCGGATCGGCTCGTCCGCGCGATCGAGGACGGCTCGACGAGCCTGCCGCCCGACGCCTTCATCGGAGCCTGAGTCGGCACCGAGGCCGCGCCGAGCGGCAGCGCACGTCAGTCGCGCGGCTGCGAGTCGTCGGACGGCTCCCCCGCGTCGAGCCCGGACGAGCCGTCGGCGGCATCCGGGCCCCGCGACGTCCGGCGGACGAACAGGAACGCCACCAGGGCGGCGGCAGCGACCGCCAGCACGCCCGCGCCGATCCACACGAGGTCCTGCGCGGCACCGCTCGACGCGGTGTCGCCGCCCTCGTCCGTCCCACCGGCCTCGGCCGTGCCCGCTGCGTCGGCGCACGGCGACTCGTCGGCCCCCGAGCCCACGGGCTCGCCGTCCGCGGGCTCCCAGTCGAACCCGAAGTCGCCCGAGATCGGGTGGCCGTCCGCCGAGACGACGCGCCACACGACGGTGTACTCGCCCGGCTCGCCGAGTTCGGCCGCGACGCTCGCGATCGCGCCGTCGACCGTGGCGCACTGCGTGGCGTAGTGCCGCCCGTCGGGGCCGACCACGTCCATGGCCGCCGCACCCTCGGCGTCGAGCAGCGCGTCGTTCGTCTCGAGCCAGACGACGCCCGGCTGCTCGGTGACGGTCTCCTCGCCGTCGGGCGAGATCGCGATCACGGTGTTGTGCGCGAACGCGGGCAGTGCGGGGCCGGCCACCGCGGCCAGGGCGGCGAGCGCCGCCCCGGCGACGGCGAGCGGGATGCTCCGGCGCGACATGGTCGTCAGGCCTTCTTCCCGCGACGCGCGGCGATCGCGACGGTGAGGCCGGCTGCTCCCACTGCGAGGCCGGTGATGCCGAGCACACGGCCGACGACGTCGACCGGGGCCTGCGACGCCGCCGTCTGCTCGGCCTCGTGCGCCTCGGGGTGCTCGTCCGACGACGCCTCGGCATCGTCGTGGCCGTGCGCGTCGCCGGTCGACTCGGTGACCTCGATCGCCGGAGCCGGGCGCTCGGGCTCGTCGCCGTCGGCGCCCGACGGCTCGCTCCAGTCGTTCTCGCCCTCGACGCAGGACTGCAGCACGGGGAACTCGAGGCGCTCGCCCGCCGCGTCCTCGGGCAGCAGGACCTGGATCTGGAAGGTCTCGCGATAGCCGTCGGGCTGCGGCGTCGAGGCGGTGTAGACGACCTGGCCCACGCGCTCGGCGACGACGTCGCCGTGGGCGCCCTCGAGCGGCTCGTCGAGCTCGACCATGACCTTCTCGACCTGCCATCCGGGCTTCAGCGTCGGGGTGACGGACAGGATCGACTCGGGGATCTCGACGGCGTACGACGTGGTCGGCGAGGCGTCGCAGCCGTGGCCCGAGGCGAACTCCAGCACGGAGTACGATCCGGCGGCGGTCGAGCTGGGCGTGACATTGACATGGGCCTGCGCGGCGACGGGCACGGCGAGGGCGAGCAGGGTGCCGGCGCCGAGGGCGGTCGCGGCGGCGGCGGTGGTGCGGGTGATGGATCGCATCGGTGTGTTCTTCTCCAAGTGGGGGTGCGCGGACGCGCTGCCGTGTCGTCGGCAGTGGTTCGGCGCGTCGGCGCGAACGGATTCGGGGTCGTGACCGCTCAGGCGGCCGCGAGTGCGGCCGGCGGACCCCGATGGCGGAGCGAGGAGAGGAGCAGGATGCCGAGGGCGGGCGGGCCGTCGCGGCGCGAGACGGGGCGCGTGGCGTCGCGCCGGTCGGGCGAGGCCGCGCCCGTGAGGACCGTGACGAGCAGGCGGATGCCGCGCGCGAGCGCGCCGGCGACCGTGGCGATGGCGGCGGCGGATCGGCCGAGCACCGCGAGGAACGCGACCGTGAGCACCGCGGCGGCCACGTGCGCCACCGGCATGGCCGCGTGCCCGTGCTCGACCGCGACGAACGCGCCGAGCGGGATGGTGCCGCCTGCGTGGAGCGCATGCGCGTCGGCGCCCGCGGCGCTGAGTGCGACGGACCCGGGCGTGCCCACCGCGTAGAGCAGGTGCAGGGCGGCCTGTGCGACGAGTGCGGCGACCGAGGCGCGCAGCAGCGGCATCCGCCCGCCGACGACGAGCATCGCGACCGGGACGGAGAAGGCGAACGCCAGGGCCAGCGCGACCGGTCCGGGCGGCGTGCCGCCGCCCACCGTGTGCGCGAGGGATGCCGCGAGCACCGCGAACGCGGCGACAGCCGCTCCGCGAGCCGCGCGTGCACCCCGGGAAGTCACCCGACCAGCCTAACCGCCCGGCGGGTACGGGAACGGCCCCGGGCGTGCGCCCGGGGCCGTTCCACTGGGTACCGGCGTCAGCCCACGTTCAGCGTGAACGAGCTGGTGGTGCCGGTCGAGGGCACGAACACGTCGAACGTGGTCGGTCCGCTCGCACCGGCCGGGACGGTGAACATGACGCTCGCCTGGCCGATCTCGTCGAAGTTCGGCGTGTACGCGGTGTCGATCGGCGCGCTGCCGAGTTCGACTCCGCCGCTCGAGACGATCGCCGTGTCGGCGTCGATCTCGTCGCGCGAGAAGTCGAGCGACGACAGGTCGACGGTCACCGACGCACCTGCCGCGACCGAGGTGCCGCCCGGGAGGTGGACGCCGACCGCGCGCTGCATGAGGTCGGGCGTCGCGGAGCCGAACGTGTCGAACCAGTCCACCATCGACTCGAGGTCGATCTTGCCGCTGTCGGCCTTGTTCATGCCTTCGGCCAGGGTGGAGAAGTTGTCACCGCCGGACGCGAGGAACGAGTTGGCACCGACCGAGTACGTCGCCGCAGGGTCGATCGCCACGCCCTCGAGCCACATCTCGGTGATGTGCGAGCCCTTCGGCGCGGTCGGGTCGTAGGTGTACGTGAACTCCTCGTTGACGCCGAGCTTGAGGAACGGACGGCTGACGCCCTCGGGCTGCCACTGCTCCTCGAGCACCTGCTTGATCTGCGCTCCCGTGAGGTCGAACGAGACCAGCGTGTTGGCGAACGGCTGCACGGCCGCGGCCTCCGCGTAGGTCACGACGCCGGAAGCGAGGTCGGCGCGCAGGCCGCCCGGGTTCATGAACGTGATCTGGACGTCGCGCGTGCCGTCGACGTTGAGCGCCCACTCCTGCACGTCGGCGACGAAGTTGCCCAGCGTGGACTCGCCTCCGCGGTTCTCCGGGAAGGACGGCGCCCCGACCGGGTCCGCGCGGACCGCGCGACCGAAGTTCGCGGTCGCCTCGCCGAGTTCGACGCTGCCGAGCTCCTTGGCGACGGCGGTGGCCTCGGCCACGAGCGGGACGAGCGCCGGGTCGGGCTCGGCGATGTAGCCGGTGATGTTCCCGTCGGCGTCGCGGACCGCCATCGTGTAGATGGTGTTCTTCATCCGCGCGATCTTGCCGCTCTTCTTGTTGAAGGTGATCTCCATGTTGGAGAAGCGCTCGCCGTACTGTCCGCTCGAGATCACGGGTCGGCCGTCGATCACGTGGTTGTACGCGAGGTGCGTGTGGCCCGAGACGATGGCGTCGACGTTGTCGTTGGCGTTCAGCACGATGTCGCCGAACCGCGAGTTCGGGTCGGTCGCCGACGCGACGGTCGTGTCGGCCGCGCCCTCGTGGACGAGCAGGACGACGATGTCGGCCTCGCCGTTCGCGTCGTTGCCGTCGCTCAGCTGGTCGGCCACGCGGTTGGCGGCCTCGACGGGCGGGCCGACCTCGATGTCGGCGATGCCCGCGGGGCTCACCAGCGACGGGAGCTCGTCGGTCACGGCGCCCACGAAGCCGAGGCGCACGCCCTCGAACTCCGCCACCCAGTACTCGGGCAGTGCGGCCTCGCCGGTCGCCTTGTCGTAGACGTTCGCGCCGAGGTACTCCCAGAGCGCGAGCGGCATGACGCGATCGGTGAGGTCGTCCATGCCCTTGTCGAACTCGTGGTTGCCCACCGCGCTGACGTCGAGCCCCGCCTCGTTGAAGGCCTCGATCGTCGGAACGTCCTGCTGGATGAACGAGGTGAAGGTCGATGCCCCGATGAGGTCTCCGGCTGCGGCGAAGACGGTGTTCGGGTTCGCGTCGCGGATCTCGTTGACCGCGGACGAGAGCCGCGCGATGCCGGCCGCCGAGCCGTTCTCCTCGATCCGGCCGTGGAAGTCGTTGACCGTGACGAGGTTGAGGTCGACGAAGGCCTTCGCCTGCGCCTTCGGCGGGAGCCCGTCCGGCGGGACGGCCTGGGCCGAGGCGACGCCGCCGAGGGCGAGCGCGAGCGCCGTGGCTCCGGCGAGCGCTCCTGCGGCCGCGCGGCCGCGTGAGCGCATGGGGGACGTGGCGCGGGTCCGAGCCGCACCGGGGGAACGTTGCTGCATTGCGTGATCTCCTCTGCAAGGGCGGATGCGGGAGACAGGCCTTCGCGCCCCCCGGCGTCGCAGGTGGCCGCCCCGGGTTCGGGCGGGCACTGCTTCGCAGCCTATGGCGGGGGCTCGGCCGAGGGAAGGGACTTGACCCACTCGTCACGCGGCGTTCAATGAATCCGCCGATTTTGCTCAGATGAGCAGCGGCCGACGCTCAGATGAGCAGCACCGGCGGTCGCGCCTAGGCTGATCGACGATGCTCACCGCGGTCCTCTCGCTCTCCGGCGCGATCGTCTACGGCGCCGCGGACTTCCTCGGCGGCCTCGCCGCGCGACGCCTGGGCGCACTCCTCGCCACCGCGATCGCCTCGGTCGCGGGCCTCGTCACGATGCTCGCCGCACTGCCCGTGCTCGGCGGCGCCTGGACCGTCGCCGACCTCGGCTGGGGTGCGCTCTCGGGCGTGATCGGCGCCGTCGCGATCGCCCTGCTCTACGCGTGCCTCGCGATCGGCCCCATGAGCATCCTCTCGCCGCTCACCGCGCTGATGTCGGCCGTCACCCCGATGCTCTGGGGCACGCTCGTCGGTGCCGAGCGGTTCGGACCGCTCGGCGTCTGGGGCATCGGCGTCGCGCTGGTCGCCGTCGTCCTCGTCGGGTTCGTGCCCGAGCGCGGTGCCGTCCGGCCGAGCGCCCGCGGCCTGCTCCTCGCGATCGGCTCCGGGCTCGCGATCGGCGGGTACTACATCGCGATCTCCCACACGGCGGATGCCTCGGGCGTCGTCCCGCTCGTCGCGAACCGCGTCGTCTCGGCGACCGTGCTGTTCGCCGCGTTCGGCGCGGTGACCGTGTTCGCCGCGGTCCGTGCGCGTTCCGCGCCGGACCCCGGGGCGGCCGCCGGCGCCGGATCGTCGAGGGGCGCGGCACGGGACCGCGGCGCGCTCCGGACCGCACTCGCGCTGGCCCTCGCCTGCGGCGTCGTCGACGCCACGGCGAACGTGCTGCTGCTGCTCGGCATCCGCGCTGGCGACCTCGCCGTCGCGGCCGTTCTCGGTGCGATGTACCCGGCCGGCACGATCCTGCTCGCGGCGATCGTGCTGCGCGAGCGCATCGCGCCGGTGCAGTGGGCGGGACTCGCGCTGGCGCTCGCCGCGGCGGGCCTGCTGGCACTGGCCTGAGCGGCGCCGCGCCGCGATGGTGTGCCCCGGCAGCCGGCGCGAGCGCCGTCAGAGCCGGACGACCTCCGCGATCCGCACGACCGCAGTGCCCTCCTCGGCCGACGCCTCGAGGTCGACCTCGCCGCGGATCCGCCAGTCGTGGTGGCCCGCGGGGTCGTCGATCACCTGCTCGACGCGCCAGGTGCCGGCCGCGGCATCCGTGTCGTCGATCGTGACCAGCCGCGGCGAGCGCGCGGGCCCGCCCGTGAGGATGCCGTCGTGCTCGTCGTAGTACCGGTCGAGCGCGTCCGGCCAGTCGACGTCGGGGTCGAGCTCGGCGAGTTCGTCGTCGCGCTGCAGCGCCGCGAGCTGCACGCGGCGGAACAGCTCGTTGCGCACGAGCACCGTGAACGCGCGGCGGTTGGTGACGACCGACGGCGGCGCGGGCGGCACGACCGGCGCCTCGTCCTCGGGCAGGTGCGCGGTCGGGTCGACCAGTTCGGACCACTCGTCGACGAGGCTGGAGTCGACCTGGCGGACGAGCTCGCCGAGCCACTCGATGAGGTCGAGCAGCTCCTCGTCCTTGTGCTCGTCCGGCACGGTCTGCCGGATCGCGCGGAACGCGTCGGAGAGGTAGCGCAGCACGAGCCCCTCGCTGCGCTGCAGCTGGTAGTACGAGACGTACTCGCCGAACGACATGCTCCGCTCGAACATGTCGCGCACGACGGACTTCGGGCTGAGCTCGAAGTCGCGCACCCACGGCTGGCTCGAGGCGAACGTCTCGAACGCGTGGGCGAGCAGTTCGTCGAGCGGCTTCGGCCAGGTGACCTCCTCGAGCAGCGCCATCCGCTCGTCGTACTCGATGCCGTCGGCCTTCATCGCGGCGACCGCCTCGCCGCGCGCCTTGTACTGCTGCTGCGAGAGGATCGGGCGCGGGTCGTCGAGGGTCGACTCGATGATCGAGACCACGTCGAGCGAGTAGTGGCCGGTGCCCTGCTCGCTCGTCTCCGGGTCGAGCAGCTCGATCGCGGCGAGCGCGAAGGGCGACAGCGGCTGGTTCAGCGCGAAGTTCGGCTGCAGGTCGACCGTGAGCCGCAGGTCGACGCCGAACGTCCGGCCGGCCTCGATGGCGGGGACGATGTGCACGACCTCCGCGTCGCGGAGCGTGCGCAGGATGCCGAGCGCGCGACGCGCGAGCTCGAACCGCCGCGCGCGCGGCTCGTGGTTGTCGAAGACGAGCGAGCGGATGGCGCCGGCCACGTCGCCGCCGCGGCCGATCACGTTGATCAGCATCGCCGCGCTGAGCGACAGCTGCGGCACGAGCGGCTCGGGCTCCGCGTCGACGAGGCGCTCGAACGAGCCCTCGCCCCAGGTGACGAACCCGGCCTGCGGCTTCTTGCGGACAATCTTCTTCAGCTTCTTCGGGTCGTCCCCCGCCTTGCGGATCGCGGTCTCGTTCTCGATCTCGTGGTCGGGAGCGAGCACGACGACGGTGCCGGCGGTGTCGTAGCCGGCGCGGCCCGCCCGCCCCGCGACCTGGTGGAACTCGCGCGCCGAGAGCTGCCGCATCCGCTGCCCGTCGTACTTCGACAGCGCGGTGATGAGCACCGAGCGGATCGGCACGTTGATGCCGACGCCGAGCGTGTCGGTGCCGCAGATCACGCGCAGCAGCCCGCGCTGGGCGAGCGTCTCGACGAGGCGCCGGTAGCGCGGCAGCATGCCCGCGTGGTGCACGCCGATGCCGGCGCGCACCAGGCGCGAGAGGATCTTGCCGAAGCCGGTCGTGAAGCGGAACCCGCCGATCGCCTCGGCGATCTCGTCGCGCTGCTCGCGCGTGACGACCCGGATCGACGAGAGCGCCTGCGCCCGCTCCATCGCGGCGGCCTGCGAGAAGTGCACGATGTACACCGGCGCCTGCTTCGTCTCGAGGAGCTCCTCCACGGTCTCCTGCACGGGCGTCTTCGCGTACGAGAAGTGCAGCGGCACGGGTCGCTCGACGCCCGTCACGCGCGCAGTGTCGCGGCCGGCGCGGCGCGAGAGGTCGTCGGCGATCGCGGTCACGTCGCCGAGCGTCGCCGACATGAGGACGAACTGCGCATGGGGCAGCGTGATGAGCGGCACCTGCCACGCCCATCCGCGGTCGGGGTCGCCGTAGTAGTGGAACTCGTCCATCACGACCTGGTCGACCGCGGCATCCGCCCCCTGGCGGAGCGCGAGGTTCGCGAGGATCTCGGCCGTGCAGCAGATGATCGGCGCCTCGGCGTTGACCGAGCTGTCGCCGGTGACCATGCCGACGTTCGCGGCGCCGAAGATGTCGACGAGCTGGAAGAACTTCTCGCTCACGAGCGCCTTGATCGGCGCGGTGTAGTACGTGCGGCCCCACGGCCGGCCCGCATCGCGGTCGGCTGCGGTGCGGGCGACGGATGCCGCGTGCGCCGCCACGGCGACGAGCGACTTGCCCGTGCCCGTGGGGGTCGAGAGGATCACGTTCGCGCCCGAGACGAGCTCGATGACGGCCTCGTCCTGCGCCGGGTAGAGCGAGAAGCCGCGGCCCTCGGCCCAGTCGACGAACGCGTCGTACATCGCGTCGGCGTCGTACGGGCGCGGGGCGGCGTCGAGCAGGGTGGCGGTCATCCGTCCGAGTCTGCCGCATCGCCGCGCGGCGCGCTCGCACGGGCGCCGGCCGCGAAGCCGCCCGAGAAGGGGGGAGCCGGCCTGCGCTGCCCGTTCGGGTCGGGTCCAGCGCGGCCGGCTCTCCGGTCGGCACCGCGGTGACAGTTCCCCCTGCGTGTCCGCGGTGCGCGACCGAGGTCAACGGTACGGATGCCGCGCGCGGCGGGCATCAGGGGCAGCACTGAACCCTGCGGCGGCCGGGTGTCACGACGGGTCCGCCTCGAGCGCAGCGGTGACCAGGTCCACGACGTGGTCCGCCGGGCCGTCCGCATCGACGACGATGCCCGGCTCGCCCGGTGCCAGCCGCTCGAGCGTCGCGAGCTGCGACGCCAGGAGGCTGGGCGGCATGAAATGGCCGACGCGGCTTCCGGCCCGGCGTGCGAGCTCGGCCTCCGAGAGATCGAGGTGCACGAACCGGGTGGCCGGGGCGAGCGCGAGCAGGCGCTCGCGGTACGTTCGCCGCAGGGCCGAGCAGGCGACCACCACCCCGTCCCCGGCGCCGGCCAGCACCGCGCCCACCTGGTCGAGCCACGGCTCGCGGTCCGCGTCGTCGAGCGGGACGCCGGACCGCATCTTCGCGACGTTCGCGGGCGGGTGGACGTCGTCGGCATCGACGAAGGGGACGCCGAGGCGCTCGGCGAGCAGCGCCCCCACGGTCGACTTCCCCGATGCGGAGACCCCCATCACGACGACGGGGCCAGGCGTTCGGCGAGCGCGCATCACGACCTCCCCGTCAGGTCGCCCGCATCCGGCGGGCGCACCGTCGGCCGCACGACCGACCGCACGTCTCCGCCCGCGACGAGCTCGACGATCGCCTCGACCACGCGGAACACGCCGACGGCGAGCAGTTGCACCAGCAGCACCGGTCCGAGCAGCGCCAGCGGGTAGGTGAGGGCGATCACGAGGCGGGCGAGCCCGCCCCACGCGAGCGCGGCGACCGCGGGCACGACGGCGAGCAGCAGCCACGCCGGGTGCGCGACCACGGCGAGCACGATGGCGGCCACCACCGCCACGACGCCGAGCGCGACCTGGGCGAGCAGGAGCCATCCGCGCCATCCGGCGTACGTGCGCTCGCGGTCGGCGGACACCCACGCCCACATGAGCCGGGCGCGAAGGACCGGGACCCCCTGCTCGCGCAGCGCGCGATGGAAGACGTCGTCGTCCTCGCGACGCTGCGCGAGCGCGGCCGCATCGTCGTCGAGCTCCGCCGCGGCGATCGACTGCGCGTCGTGCAGCACGGCCGGCGCAGACTGGCGGCCGTAGCTCGCGATGAGTCCCCACAACGGCGTGGGCACCGACGCGAGGTCGGTGATCCCGACGGGCGGAGGCCCCTCGCCCGCGGCCGGCGCACGGTACCTGCGGCCGCTCGGGTCGTCGACGTACACGATCGGGGCGCGCAGCGCGAACCGGTACCCGTCGGCCGGGCGTTGGGCGAGCGGCAGTTCGTCGAGCGGTCCGCCGTCCTCGCGCAGGAAGGGCATTCGGGTCTCCTCGCCTCAGTGCGTTGCACCATCCTGCCGCCTCCGGCCGTCACCGCGATACCCGGCGACCTCGCTCGGTGATCGCCGCGTCAGCCGAGCAGCACCGACACGAGCAGCAGCACGGGCACCGACCCGATGGTCGTCACGAACACCGCGTCGCGGGCGACCACCTCGGCGGTCTCGTACCGTTGCGCGAAGTTGAACACGTTCTGCGCGGTCGGCAGCGCCGCGAGCACCGTGACCGCGTAGAGGTCGCGCCCCTCGAGCCCGAACGCGAACGCACCGAGCGCCCACGCGATCACGGGCATGGCGGCGAGCTTGAGCGTCGCCGCGACGACGACGTCGCGCAGGCCCGTGCCCGGTTCGAGCAGTCGGGTGCCGTGCAGCGAGAGCCCGTAGGCGATGAGCATGAGCGGCACGGCCGCCTGCCCGATGAGGCGGATCGGGTCCTGCACGATCGGCGGCAGCTCGATGCCCGACACCGAGACGAGCACGCCCAGGAGCGAGCCGATGATGATCGGGTTCGTGACGGTCGAGCGGAGGATGCCGACGACCGAGGTCCGCCCCTGCACGGTCGCTCCGAGCACCGCGAGCGCGATCGGTGCGAAGAGCAGCAGCTGCAGCAGGACGATGGGGGCCGAGTACGCGGCGTCGCCGAGCAGGTAGAGCGCGATCGGGATGCCGATGTTGTTGCCGTTGACGTACCCGCTCGCCAGCGCCCCGATCGTCGTGCGGGCCACGCCGCGCCGCAGCAGCAGGATCGACACGACCGAGAAGACGAGCATGACCGACACCGCCGCGATCGCCGAGACCGGGAGCAGCGCCGAGAACAGCGCCCGCACGTCGGCCGTCGACAGCACGGAGAACAGCAGGAACGGCGAGAGCACGCTGAAGCTGAGCCGTGCGAGCACGGGGCGCGCGTTCGGGCCGAGCACGCCGGTCCGCCCCGCGATCCAGCCGACCACGATGGCGAGCGCGATGACCGCGAACCCGGTGAGGATGTCGATCACGCGTCACCGCCCGGCGTGGAGTCGGGAGGACCCGGGGGGAGCGACCTCGCTCCGCCCCGGGGGTCCCGCCCGGTCACCAGCGGTGGTGCACCGAGGAGCGGATGTCGCGGTCGTAGAGGTCGCGCACGGCCGCGTCGAACGACTCCGGGAGCTCGAGCGAACCGGCGGCGGCGTTCGCGCGCGCCTGCTCGGGGTTGCGGGCCCCCGGGATCACGGTCGAGACGCCGTCCTGCCGCGCGACCCAGGCCAGCGCGACCTGTGCCGGCGTGGCATCCGGCGCCGCTTCGCGCGCGAGCGCCGAGAACTCGGAGGCGGCACGCACGCCGGTCGCGTAGTCGACGCCCGAGAAGGTCTCGCCGACGTCGAACGACTCGCCATGCCGGTTGTACGACCGGTGGTCGTTCGCCGCGAACTCGGTCTCGAGCGTGTACCGGCCGGAGAGCAGGCCGCTCGCGAGCGGCACGCGCGCGATGATGCCGACCCCGTACTGGCGCGCGACCGGCAGCACCTCCTCCACCGGCTTCAGCCGGAACGCGTTGAGGATGATCTGCACCGTCGCCACGTTCGGACGCGCGATCGCGGCGAGCGCCTCGTCGACCCGCTCGACGCTCACCCCGTACGCGGCGATCGCGCCCTCGGCGACGAGGGTGTCGAGCGCGTCGTACACGGCGTCGTCGGAGTACACGGAGGTCGGCGGGCAGTGCAGCTGGACGAGGTCGAGCGTCTCGACGCCGAGGTTGCGGCGCGACCGGTCGGTCCAGGCGCGGAAGTTGTCAAGGACGTAGTTGCCGTGCTCCTGGGGCATCCGCCGCCCCATCTTCGTCGCGACGGTGACGCCGGAGCCGGCGTTCGCGGCGAGCCAGCGCCCGATGAGCGACTCGGAACGGCCGTCGCCGTACACGTCGGCGGTGTCGAACACCGTGACGCCGGCCTCGTGCGAGGCGTCGAGCACCGCGAGCGCGTCGGCCTCGTCGACATCCCCCCAGTCGGCTCCGAGTTGCCAGGTCCCGAGTCCGATGACCGAGACGGTGCGGCCGGTGCGGCCGAGGGTGCGGGTCTGCATCTCTGCTCCTCTTCGACGGATGTCCCGACCGAGCCTAGCCCGCGGCGTATCGTGGCGGGCATGGACGGGACGCCGCGGACCCAGCCCAGCGACCACGACGGCCGGCGACGGCCCCGACTCCCGAAGACGTCGATCGAGAGATGGGTGTTCTGGCCGGCGGCGGCGGTCGTGCTCGCGTTCAGCGGGTTCGCCCTCCTCGCCCCGAACCTCGCCGAGACGTTCTTCGGCGCCGTCCAGGCGTCGATCGTCAACGCGTTCAACTGGTACTACGTGCTCATCGCGGCGTTCTTCGTCGCATTCAGCCTGTTCGTGGGGTTCAGTCGCTACGGAGACATCCGCCTCGGCGAGGACGACGACAAACCCGAGTTCTCCCTCGGAGCCTGGTTCTCGCTCCTGTTCGCCGCGGGCATGGGCATCGGGCTCGTGTTCTACGGCGCGAGCGAGCCGCTCAGCCACTTCGTCGCGCCGCGGCCGGGCGTCTCCGGCACGCCCGAGCAGCTCGCGTCGGCGGCGCTCAGCCAGACCTACCTGCACTGGGGCGTCCACGCCTGGTCGATCTACGTCGTCGTCGGACTCGGGCTCGCCTACGCCATCCACCGGCGCAAGCGGCCGATCTCGATCCGCTGGACGCTCGAGCCGCTGCTCGGCAAGCGCGTGCGCGGCGCCTGGGGCAACGTGATCGACGTGGTCGCCCTCGCGGGCACGCTGTTCGGCGTGGCCACGTCGCTCGGGCTCGGCGTGCTGCAGATCAGCGCCGGCCTCGATGCGGCCGGCATCGTCGAGCCGACCGAGACCACGCAGGTCGTCATCATCATGGTGATCACGGTGTTCGTGCTCGCGTCGGTGCTCTCGGGCGTCACGCGCGGCATGAAGTGGCTGTCCTCCACGAACCTCGTGCTCGCCGGCATCCTCGTGCTCTACCTGCTGGTGTTCGGCCAGACGGAGTTCCTGCTGCGCGAGTTCGTGCAGTCGATCGGCACCTACATCCAGAACTTCATCGGCCTCTCGTTCAACGTCAGCGCGTTCCAGGGAGCCGCCGGAGAGGCGTGGCAGGCGTCGTGGACCTCGTTCTACTGGGGCTGGTGGATCTCGTGGGCGCCGTTCGTGGGGATCTTCATCGCCCGCATCTCCCGCGGCCGGACGGTGCGCGAGTTCGTCGCGGGCGTGATCATCGTGCCGACCCTCATCGGCATCCTGTGGTTCAGCGTGCTCGGCGGCTCGGCGCTCTACCTCGAGCTCACCGAACCCGGCAGCCTCGTCGGCGCCGACGGCGCGGTCGACATCGAGGGCACGCTGTTCGCACTGCTCGGCTACTTCCCCGGCTCGACCGTGCTCACCTTCGGCGTCATCCTGCTCATCACGATCTTCTTCGTGACCTCGTCCGATTCCGGGGCGCTGGTCATGGGGATGATCGCGACCGGCGGCCAGATCAACCCGCGCAAGTGGGTGCGCACCTTCTTCACGCTGATCACCGCGCTGCTGTCGATCTCGCTGCTGCTCGCGGGCGGGCTGCGCGCCCTGCAGACGGCGGCGATCATCATCGCGCTGCCGTTCAGCGTGGTGATGCTCATGATCTGCTGGTCGACCATCATCGCGTTCAGTCGCGAACGGCGGGCGTACGAGCTCGCGCGGCGCGCGCAGTTGGTCGACCAGATCGGCGAGTACTACGGGCTCGAGGTGGAGGCGCCGCTGGAGGAGGGCGCGATCGGCCGGGGCCCGAGGTGGATGCGGCAGCTGCAGCGGCGTCTCGGCATCCGGCAGGACCTGCCGACGATGCCGATCCGGAAGGCGCCCGGAGCGGAGCCGCCGCTCCACCCCGTGCTGACGCACATCGACGGCGAGCTCACGCTGCGGCACGCGTCGCAGCGGGCGATGGACACCCTGAACGCCGAGTCGACGGGCGTGCCGACGGACGACGTCGACGGCATCGTCGACCACGACCCGCGGGCGCGCGGCGACGTGGCGGAGGTCCCGGACCGGACCACCGACGACGACGGGCGCGATCCGCTGCACTGACCGGAACGGCCGAGCCGGCGGCGGAGCGCGCGACGGCGGCGGCTCGGTCAGGCGATCGGCACGGCCGACCCGCTCACGACGATGCCGCCGGTCGCCGGGACGTCGACGACGAGCTCGCTCGGGCGCCCGACGTGCCGGCCCTGCACGATGACGACGCGCGCAGGCGGCGCGACGGCGCCGAGTTCGCGCAGGTAGCCGCCGACCGCGGCCGCAGCGGCGCCGGTGGCCGGGTCCTCCACGATCGAGCCGACCGGGAAGATGTTGCGCGCCTCGAATCGGAGGCCGCCGTCGGGCGCGTCGGCCAGGCGGCGCAGCACGGTGATCGTCGCCGGCCAGCCGTGCTCGTCCATGAGCGCCCGGGCCCGGCCCGGGTCGAACGTGAAGTCGTCGAACGCCCGGGAGTCGGCGAGGACGAGCACCGGGTGGCGATTGCCCCCGAACGCGATCCGCGGCGGGTGGCGCTCGTCGAGGGCGCCCGCGTCGAGTCCGACGAGGTCGAGCAGTTCGGAGAGGACCTCCGCCGGCATGGGCTCGACCCGGGGCTCCACGCTCGTGAAGGAGGCCACGATGCGTCCGTCGACCTCGGCGGTCTCGATGGCCACCTCGCCCACGGGCGTCGCGAACCGGATGCGGCCCGGCCCCTCGCGTTCGGCGACGGCGACCGCGGTCGCGACGGTCGCGTGGCCGCAGAAGGGCACCTCGGCGACGGGTGAGAAGTAGCGGATGCCGCGGACCTCGCCGTCGCCGCCTGCGACGAACGCCGTCTCGGCGTAGCCGACCTCGCCGGCGACGGCGAGCATCGCGGCGTCGTCGAGCGCGGCCGCATCGAGGACGATGCCGGCGGGGTTGCCGCCGGCGGGGTCGGTCGTGAACGCGGCGTAGCGGAGGATCTCGGGCTGTGCGGGCATGCTCCCATGGTCGCTCGCGGGCCCCCGCCTCGTCGCGGTCCGATTCCGCACCGGTGGCCTGCCCGCGGGCGGCCTCGAGATGACGCGAACCGCTCGACGTGGGAGCTCGTGGAGCGGTTCGCGTCATCTCACCTGTCGCCGTCGGGGGCCGGGATGAGCGGCCGATCGGCGCGTGCGCGGATCTGCTGCACGGCCCAGGTGTTGCCGTCGGGGTCGGCGAACCCGAAGAACGTTCCGCCGTCGCGCGGGTCGATGACCTGGATCGGGCTCGCCTCGACGCCGCGGGCGACGAGTTCGGCCCGCGCCGCCTCGGCATCGGCTACGACGAGCTGCACGCCCTTCAGCGAGCCCGGCGCCATCTCGTTCTGCGCCGGGAGCGTGCCGAGGACGATCGAGCAGCCGGAGCCGGTCGGCGTGAGCTGCGCGAACCGGTGCTCGCCGGCGTGCGTGTCGTGGTCGAGGGCGAACCCGACCCTGTCGCGGTAGAACTCGATCGCGCGGTCGATGTCGGCGACGGGCACGATGACGACCTCGAGGGTCCAGTCCATGGTGAGCTCCTCTCGGTGGGTGCGAGGCGGTCGACGGATGCCGCGGCTCAGCCCGCGAGCACCGCGTCGAGCCGCTCGTAGCCCTCGATGACGCCCTTCGCCATGCCGTGCTCGACCATGGCGTCGCGGGCCTCGAGGCTCGGGTAGACGGCGTGGCCGCGCAGGCGCGTGCGGCCGTCGCCCAGGTCCTCGAACGTCATCGACTCGATGCTGACGATGTCGGGCGCGCCCTCGAACTCGAACGTCTGCACGGCGATCTCGTTCTCGCGGATGGAGTGGAACGTGCCGTTGAAGGCCCAGCGACCGCCGTCGGGGTCGACGTGGACGTAGCGGTAGCCGCCCTGCGGTCGGAAGTCCCAGCGTTCGACCTGCATGTCGTAGCCGTTCGGTCCGAGCCACTGCCGGACCTTCTCGGGGTCGCGGTGGGCGTCGAAGACGGCGGCCACGGGCGCGTCGAAGACACGCTCGATGTCGACGTAGGGCAGACCCTCGGGGGCGTCGATGGTGACGGGGTTGGTGGTCTCGGTGGTCATGGTGTCAGTCCTGTTCGGCGGATGCCGCGGCGTCGCCGCCGTCGGCGGAGGCGAGCAGCGCGTCGAGACGACGGAATCGCTGCTCGTGGATGAGGCGGTAGCGGTCGATCCACTCGGTGAGCGTCTCGAGCGCGGCCGCGTCGAGGTGCACGGGGCGACGCTGCGCGTCGCGGCTCCGGGTGACGAGCCCTGCTGTCTCGAGCACCTGGATGTGCTTCGACACCGCCTGGGTGGTGATGTCGAACGGTTCGGCGAGTTCGGTCACGGTCGCCGGCCCACGGCTGAGCCGGGCGACGATGCTGCGGCGCACCGGGTCGGCCAGCGCCATGAAGGCGCGGTCGAGCCGATCGTCGGCGGCTGCGGCATCCATTATTCAACCAATCGCTTGATCAACTAGATGGTTGTTAACGTACGACGAGCACGCCCGCTCCGTCAAGGGCTCTCGCAGATGTCACCCCTCGGGTGCAGGATCGGCGGTGCGGGCGATTCCGCCCGCCCACGACCCTGAAGGAGTCGCCATGTCCGTCACGCTCAACCCGTACCTCAGCTTCCGCGACGAAGCGCGCGAGGCGATGGAGTTCTACCGGTCGGTGCTCGGCGGCGAACTCGAGCTCAGCACCTTCGCCGAGTTCGGCCAGGGCGACGAGGCGGCCGAGGCCGACAAGATCATGCACGGCCGGCTCACGTCGGACCGCCTGACGCTCATGGGCGCCGACACCCCGAACGAGATGCCCTACGCGGCCGGCACGAACTTCGCGGTCTCGCTCAGCGGCGGCCCGGACGACGAGGCGACGCTCCGCGGGTACTGGGAAGGGCTCGCCGAGGGCGGCACCGTGGTCCTCCCGCTCGAGCAGTCGCCGTGGGGCGACGCGTTCGGCATGCTGACCGACCGGTTCGGCGTGCAGTGGATGGTGAACATCGGCCAGGCCGGGCCGGTCGAGGGCTGACGCCTGATCCGAGCGCGTCGGGGTGCACCCGATCCCTCGACGCGCACCCGGCGGATACGGCGAACGCCGGGTCGGAACGTGTCCGACCCGGCGTTCGGGTGCGCGGGCGCCTGCGCCCGCAGGCGATCAGATCGCGCGGATGTTCTCCGCCTGCAGGCCCTTCTGGCCCTGCACGACGTCGAACTCGACGTTCTGGCCCTCTTCGAGCGAACGGTAGCCGTTGCCCGTGATGGCGCTGAAGTGCGCGAAGACGTCGGGGCTCCCGTCAGAGGGAGCGATGAAGCCGAAGCCCTTTTCGGAATTGAACCACTTGACGGTTCCGGTAGCCATACTGCTTTTCCTTCGTTCGAACCGGGCCGAACGATTCGGCCCGTCACGTTCGGCCGTTCGGCCGTCCGCAGGCCCGGCAACTCTTGACTGCCGGGCGGGTGGTCCGAGGGGCCGGCCACGCTTCGCGTGCGCTGCCCTCGGTCTCGGGTCATGCCTGCGGAACGTGCCGCCTCCGGGCAATCAATCGTGATACGGGCGGTCGCCCGCGTATGGAGGAACCTTCAGCGTATCCCATCCGGCTGTGCGTCTGCAGGACGTCGCCGTCACGTCCGTCACATTCGCATCGGCGCCGCCCCCGTCGGCCCGAGCCTCGACCGCCGCTAGAGTGACCGGGTGCCGACCCCAGCACCCGACCCCGAAGCGACACCGGCCGCGCCCGCCGCATGGCGGCTCGTCGTCGTCGGCGTGCTCGGGGGGCTCCTCTCGGGCCTGTTCGGGGTGGGCGGCGGCATCGTCATGGTCCCGCTCCTCATCCTCCTCGCCGGCATGGACCAGCGCCGCGCCGCGGCGACCTCGCTCGTCGCGATCGTCCCGACGGCGCTCGTCGGCTCGATCGCCTACCTCGTGAACGGCCAGGTCGACCTCGTCGCGGCCGCCCTCGTCGCGGCCGGGGGCATCGTCGGCGGCTGGATCGGGGCGACGCTGCTCGCACGGCTCCCGCTGGAATGGCTGCGCTGGCTGTTCATCGCGATGCTCGTCGTCGTGGCGATCCGCCTCGCGTTCGGCGCCCCCGACCGCGCCGCCGACCCCGTGCCGCTCGAGGCCGGCCCGGCGCTCGGCCTCGTCGGGCTCGGCCTCGTCGTCGGCATCGCCTCCGGCCTCTTCGGCGTCGGCGGCGGACTCATCATGGTTCCGGCATTCATGACGCTCTTCGGACTCGGCGACCTGATCGCCCGTGGGACCTCGCTCGTCGCGATGATCCCGACCGCGGTGAGCGGGTCGGTGAAGAACCTGCGCGGCCGGCTCGTCGACCTCCGCATCGCGCTCGTCGTGGGCATCGCCGCGACCCTCGCATCGCTGCCGGGCGTCGCACTCGCCTTCCTCATCCCCCCGGCGGTGGGCGGATGGCTCTTCGCCGCGCTGCTCGTCGTGGCGGCGGCCCAGCTGTCCGTCCGGGCGATCCGGGCCCGCAGGGCCGGCGGCGCATGAGCGACGCATCCGCCCCCCGCCTCGACGCCGACCCGCGGCATCCGTCACTGACCTTCAGGCGTGCCGGGGTCGGCGACCACGCCCGGGTCGTCTCGGTCATCGGACCCTGGTGGGAGCGGCCGGACGCCGACCGGCTCGCCCTCCTCCTGCCCCGGCTGTTCTTCGAGCACTTCGCCGACACGTCCACCGTCGTCGACGACGAGCACGGCGAGCTCGCCGGATTCCTCATCGGCTTCCGCTCGGCGAGCCGGCCCGAGGTCGCCTACATCCACTTCGTCGGCGTCCGCCCCGACCAGCGGCGCACCGGCCTCGCGCGCACGCTCTACGAGCGGTTCTTCGAGGCGATGCGGGCGAGCGGATGCCAGAGGGTCGAGGCGATCACCGGGCCGCCGAACGTGCGCTCCCAGGACTTCCACCGCGCGATGGGCTTCGACGCGACGGGCGACACGGTCATCGACGGCGTGCGCGCGTGGCGGGACTACGACGGCCCCGGCGAGCACCGCGTCGCGTTCACGCGGCCGCTGTGATCCGAACGGCGCCGCCGTCGACTCCGCTGCCGCTCAGCCTCGCGCCTTGCCCTCGAGGTACCTGCGCTCGGTCGCGTTGAGCGCGGTGCGCGCGGCGATGCCGAACTCGGCGCGCGCCTCGTCCGGCCGGTCGGCGAGCGCGAGCAGGTGGCCGCGCACGGCGTGCACGCGGAAGTGCCCGGCGAGCGCGGGCTCGAGGGCGACGGACTCGAGGTCGCGGAGGGCGCGGTCCGGTCCGTGCACCATCGCCACGGCCACGACCCGCCCGAGCTCGACCATCGGCCCGGGCCCGACCACCCGCAGCAGGTCGTAGAGCGCGAGCACCTCGACCCAGTCCGTCCGGTCCGTCGACGGCGCCTCGGCGTGCACGGCGGCGATCGCGGCCTGGAGCTGGAACGGTCCGGGCTCGCCCGTCGCGAGCGCCTGCTCGACCAGCGCCACGCCCTCGTCGATGAGGTCGCGGCGCCAGAGCGTCCGATCCTGTTCGTCGAGCGGAACGAGCTCTGGCAGCTCCTCCGGCCCGGATCCGCGGAGGCGGGCAGGGCGACGCGCCTCCGTGAGCAGCATGAGCGCGAGGAGGCCGTCGGTCTCGGCCGCCCACGACGCCGCGGGCGGCGTGGCGTCGCGCAGCATCCGCGTCAGCCGGATGGCCTCGGCGGAGAGGTCGGGCCGCGCGAGCACGTCGCCCGAGCTGGCGGTGTGGCCCTCGGTGAACATCAGGTGGAGCACCTGCCTGACCGCGGCGGTCCGCTCGGGGAGCTCGGCGTTCTCCGGCCGGCGGAACCGGGCGCCCGCCGCGCGGATGTGCTGCTTCGCGCGGGAGATGCGCTGGGCGACGGTCGACTCCGGCACCAGCAGGCCGCGTGCGACCTCCGCCGTCGTGAGCCCGCCGACGGCGCGCAGCGTGAGGGCGAGCTGCGACGCCCGTGAGAGCGCCGGGTGGCAGCAGAGCACGAACAGGGCCAGCGAGTCGTCTCGTGCCGAGACCACGGTCCCGCCCTCCGCATCGATCGGCTCGAGCACCGCGTCGCGCTCCTCGCGCGTGCGGCGCGCGATCGCGCTGCGAACGGCGTCGACGTGGCGGCGATGCGCCACGGCGACGAGCCAGGCGCGCGGATGCTCCGGCACGCCCTCGCTCGGCCACTGCGCCGCAGCGGCGATGAGCGCCTCCTGGAGCGCGTCCTCGCTCGAGTCGAAGTCGCCGATGCGTCGGACGAGGACCGCGAGCGCCGAGGGAGCCGCCGCGCGCAGCACCGACTCGATGCTGCGCGCCGGCTCCCTCGGCGCGTCGGCGCTCACGCCACCGAGACGTCGGGTTCCGCGTCCTCGGCGAGGATCGGGTGGACGTGCACGCCGCCCCACGAGGCCTCGGGCAGCCTCGCCGCGATCTCGACGGCACGGTCGTACGACTCGACGTCGACGAGGTAGTAGCCCGAGAGGAACTCCTTCGTCTCCGCGAGGGGTGCATCGGTGGCGACGCCGTCGGTCGACCGAACGGCCCGCGCGGTCTCGCGACCGGCGAGCTGCTCCGCGTCGACGAGCTCTCCCGACGCTCGGAGTTCGTCGACCAGGTCCGCGTAGACCACCATGGCCTCGGCCTGCTGCTCGGGCGTGAACGCCTCCCACGCGGCGCCCCACTGCGGGTTGGACTGGATGAGGATGAGGTACTTCACGGTTCGCTCCTTGACTGGTGTGCGGGGGGCGAAGTTCGTCCCCATCAGTATGTCGAGGCCGGCAGCGGGTCTTCGACATCGACGCGGAGTCGGCGGGGAATCCGGTCGGATCGCTAGCAGAGGCATTCGCACCTGACAAGGGCTGTGCTCGGACGCGCGGCGCTCGTAACGTGGCCATCGACGTCGCACCCGAACGCGACGCGACGATCGGAAGGGGGCCCCGAATGGGTGAGTCCGACAAGATCGGCAACAAGGCCGAGGAACTCAAGGGAAAGGCCAAGGAGGCCGCCGGCAAGGCGACCGACGACGAGCGCCTCGAAGCTGAGGGCCGCAGGGATCAGACCGCGGCCAACCTCAAGCAGGCCGGCGAGAACGTGAAGGACGCCTTCGGCTCGTAACGGCCCACCACTGATGGGGCGCGCATCGCGGGGGTGCGCGTCCCATCATCATGTCCGGGCGAGCGTGGAGCACGATCCGCGCTCCGACCCTCGGCGGGGGATCATCTCCGTTTCGATTCCGCCATCAGCGATATCGGCCGCCCGACGGATGTCGGTGGCATCCGATTGGATGCAGACTTGACGACGCGACTCGGAATTCGACCCGAGCCCTGGCGACGCGGCATCCCGCGCTCGCACACCCCGTACGCACCTCGCGGAGAATCATGCTCGGACGACTCCTCATCCGCTACCTGAAGCCCTACCGGTGGCTCATCGCCGGCGTGCTGCTGTTCCAGTTCATGTCCGTGCTCGCGACGCTCTACCTGCCGAGCCTCAACGCCGACATCATCGACGAGGGCGTCTCCACGGGAGACACCGCCTACATCTGGTCGACCGGCACGTTCATGCTCGCGATCTCGCTCGGCCAGATCGTCGCAGCCATCATCGCCACGTACTTCGCGGCCAAGGCAGCCATGCGGGTCGGTCGCGACATCCGCAACGACGTCTTCGACAAGGTGAGCGCGTTCAGCGAGCGCGAGGTCTCGAAGTACGGCCCGGGCTCGCTCATCACGCGCAACACGAACGACGTGCAGCAGGTGCAGATGCTCGCGATGACGGGCGCGACCATGCTCGTGAGCGCCCCCCTCATGGCCGTCGGCGGCATCATCATGGCGCTGCAGCAGGACGTCGGGCTCAGCTGGCTCATCTGGGTCTCCGTGCTGACGATCCTCGTGGTCGCGGGGCTCGTCATCAGCCGCATGGTTCCGCTCTTCCGCAGCTACCAGAAGCGCCTCGACGCCGTGAACCGGATCCTGCGCGAGCAGCTGACCGGCATCCGGGTCGTGCGTGCGTTCGTCCGCGAGCCCATCGAGCAGCAGCGGTTCGAGGGCGCCAACCACGACATCATGGACGTCGGTCGCCGCGTCGGCACGCTGTTCATCACGCTGTTCCCGCTCTTCATGCTCGTGCTGAACGTCACCGTCATCGGCGTGATCTGGTTCGGCGCGGCCGAGGTCGAGGCCGGCAGCGTGCAGGTCGGCACGCTCTTCGCGTTCATGCAGTACGTCGGCGTGATCCTCGGCGGCGTGCTCATGGCCGCCTTCACGACGATCATGATCCCGCGTGCCGCCGTCTCGGCCGAGCGCATCGGCGAGGTGCTCGCCACCGAGACCACGCTCCCCCGCCCCGAGCAGCCGATCGACGAGTTCCCGACGCCGGGCACGGTCGAGTTCCGCGACGTCGCCTTCGCCTACCCCGGCGCCGAGCACGCCGTGGTCGAGGGCGTCTCGTTCCGGGCCGAGCGCGGCGAGACCGTGGCGATCGTCGGCTCCACCGGGGCCGGCAAGACCACGCTCGTCTCGCTCGTGCCCCGGCTCTTCGACGTCACCGGCGGCGCGGTGCTGGTCAACGGCACCGACGTGCGCGGGGCCGACCTCGAGTCGCTCTGGAAGACGATCGGCCTCGTGCCGCAGCGGCCGTTCCTGTTCGCCGGGACGGTGGCCTCGAACCTGCGGTTCGGGCGCGAGGAGGCCACCGACGACGAACTCTGGCACGCCCTCGAGATCGCCCAGGGCCGCGACTTCGTCGCCGCGATGGAGGGCGGGCTCGACGCCCGCATCTCGCAGGGCGGCACGAACGTCTCGGGCGGGCAGCGTCAGCGGCTCGCGATCGCGCGCGCGATCGTGCACCGGCCCGAGATCCTCGTGTTCGACGACTCGTTCTCGGCGCTCGACCTGACGACCGACGCGCGGCTCAGGCAGGCGCTCTGGCGCGAGCTCCCGCAGGTGACGAAGGTCGTCGTCGCCCAGCGCGTGTCGACCATCACCGACGCCGACCGCATCGTGGTCCTCGAGGACGGCCGCGTGGTCGGGCTCGGCAGGCACGAAGAACTGGTCGAGACGTGCCAGACCTACCGCGAGATCGTCGAATCCCAGCTCGGAGTGGAGACCCAGGCATGAGCCGCGACACCAGCACCCCGAAGGGCCGCGGCGGGCGGGGCCGCGCCGAGGCGGCGGCGCAGGCGGCGCAGCAGCCCACCCTCGAGCAGCTCGAGGAACAGCAGCTCGCCGAGGAGGCGCGCATCAACTCCGGATCGTGGGACTCCGTCGCCCCGGGCAAGGCGCAGGACTTCGGCCGCAGCTTCCGTCGGATGCTCGGACTCCTGGCTCCGTGGAAGTGGTCGTTCGCGTTCGTCTCGCTCCTCGGCGCCATCGGCGTCGTGCTCACCGTGATCGCCCCGCGCGTGCTCGGCGAGGCCACGAACGTCATCTTCGAGGGGTGGATCTCGCTCCAGCTGCCCGCGGGCGTGACCCAGCAGCAGATCGTGGAGCAGCTGCGGTCGACCGGCCAGGACGACCTCGCCAACATCGTCGGCGCCGCGACCCTGACGCCCGGCGAGGGCATCGACTTCGTGCGGCTCAGCCAGCTCGTCGTCATCGTGCTGCTGCTCTACGTGGTGGCGTCGATCCTGTCCTGGGTCCAGGGCTACGTGATCAACGTGATCATGGTCCGAGCGATGTACGGGCTGCGCGAGCAGGTCGAGTCGAAGGTCCACCGCCTCCCGCTCAGCTACTTCGACCGCACGCAGCGCGGCGAGCTCATCTCGCGGGTGACCAACGACATCGACAACATCACCCAGACGATGCAGCAGTCCCTCTCGAGCGCGCTGACGAGCGTCCTCACCGTCATCGGCGTGCTCGTGATGATGTTCTCGATCTCGTGGCAGCTCTCCCTCGTCGCCCTCGTCGCGCTGCCGCTCATGGCGGTCATCTTCGGGATCATCGGGCCGAAGTCGCAGGCCGCGTTCGGCATCCAGTGGCGCAAGGTCGGTCGCCTGAACGCGCGCGTCGAGGAATCGTTCTCGGGCCACGCGCTCGTGAAGGTGTTCGGCCGCGAGCAGGACGCGAGCGAGAAGTTCCGGGCCGAGAACGAGGAGCTCTACGAGGCCGCGTTCAAGGCGCAGTTCCTCGCCGGCATCATCATGCCGGGCATGATGTTCGTCGGGAACCTGACCTACGTGGGCATCGCGGTCCTCGGCGGGCTCATGGTGGCCGGCGGCCAGCTCCGGCTCGGCGACGTGCAGGCGTTCATCCAGTACTCGCAGCAGTTCACGCAGCCGCTCTCGCAGCTCGGCGGGATGGCCGCCGTCGTGCAGTCCGGAACCGCCTCGGCCGAGCGCGTGTTCGAGCTGCTCGACGCCGACGAGGAGGAGGCCGACGCGGCCGATGCGCCCGCAGCCGTCGACGGTCGCGGCGTGATCGAGTTCGACCACGTCTCGTTCTCGTACACGCCCGACCGTCCGCTCATCCGCGACCTGTCGTTCCGCGTCGAGCCCGGGCAGACCGTCGCCATCGTCGGCCCGACCGGAGCCGGCAAGACCACGCTCGTCAACCTCGTCATGCGGTTCTACGAGCTCGACGGCGGCCGCATCCTCATCGACGGCCAGGACATCTCCGAGCTCACCCGCCGCGACGTCCGCGCCCGCACCGGGATGGTGCTGCAGGACCCGTGGCTGTTCGGGGGCACGATCCGCGAGAACATCCGGTACGGCCGCCAGACGGCGACCGACGACGAGATCGCGGCCGCGGCGCGTGCGACCTACGTCGACCGGTTCGTGCACTCGCTGCCCGACGGCTACGACACCGTCCTCGACGAGGACGCGTCGAACGTGTCAGCGGGCGAGAAGCAGCTCATCACCATCGCGCGCGCGTTCGTCGCGCAGCCCAGCGTGCTCATCCTCGACGAGGCGACGAGCTCGGTCGACACGCGCACCGAGCTGCTGCTGCAGCACGCCATGGCGGCGCTGCGCGAGGGCCGCACGTCCTTCGTCATCGCGCACCGGCTCTCGACGATCCGCGACGCCGACCTCATCCTCGTGATGGAGCACGGCGACATCGTCGAGAAGGGCACGCACGACGAGCTCATCGCGGCCGAGGGCGCGTACTACCGTCTCTACAACTCGCAGTTCGAGCAGGCGGCGTACGACGTCGACGCCGAGCTCGCGATGGAGGCCGAGGCGGCCGTCGGCACCCCCGGCGAGTCGGTGCTCGGGTTCGACGGCGCCGCGGAGGCAGCTGCGGACACCCCGTTGATCTGAGTGACGCACCCGGGGGTAGCCTCGTAGGGCCGTGACGATCCCCACCCCGCTCCCCATCGCCCCGACGTGGCGCCTGTGGCTGGTGTGGGGCGTCGGCGTCGCCGCCTACATCGTCTCGGTCACGAACCGCTCGTCGCTCTCCGCCGTGGGCGTCGACGCGGCGGTGCGCTTCGACGCCGACGCCTCGACCCTGTCGATGTTCGCCGTCATCCAACTCGCGGTGTACGGCGGCATGCAGATCCCCGTCGGCCTGCTGCTCGACCGCTTCGGCGCCCGCCCGATGATCACGATCGGCATGGCGCTCATGGCCGTCGGCCAGCTCGTGCTCGCGTTCGCACCCGACGTCGGCTGGGCGATCTTCGCGCGGATGCTGCTCGGCGCGGGCGACGCGGCGGTCTTCCCGAGCGTGCTGCGCGTGATCGCGGTGTGGTTCCCCGAACGGCAGGCGCCGGTGATGGTGCAGCTCACCGGCCTCATCGGCCAGTCCGGGCAGATCCTCGCCGTGCTGCCGCTCGCGGCGCTGCTGCACGCGACGACGTGGTCGATCGCGTTCGGCTCCCTCGCCGGACTCGGCGCCCTGTTCACGGTGCTCACGTTCGCCGTCATCCGGAACCGTCCGCCGGGCCGGGTGGAGGACGTCTCGGTCGACACGGTCACGGGCGCCATCCACGTCGTTCGATCCTCGGCCGACCTGCGCACGGGTTTCCGCGAGTCGTGGGCGCACCCGGGCACGCGGCTGGCGTTCTGGTCGCACTTCACGACGCCCTTCTCGGGCACCGCGTTCGTGCTGCTCTGGGGCTTCCCGTTCCTCACCGTCGGCGAGGGGCTGTCGACGGCGACGGCGTCACTGCTCTTCACGGTCTACGTCGTGTTCGGCATCCTCGTCGGCCCCGTCATCGGCGCGCTCTCGTCGCGCCATCCGACCCGACGATCCCGCCTGCTGGTCCTGCCGGTGATCGGCATCCAGGCGTTGGCCTGGCTGACCGTCATCGCCTGGCCCGGCCCGGCGCCGCTCTGGCTGCTGTTCGTGATCGCGTTCGCGATGAGCACGGGTGGACCCGGGTCGATGATCGGCTTCGACCACGCGCGCACCTTCAACCCGAGCCACCGACTGAGCACCGCGACCGGCATCACGAACGTCGGCGGGTTCCTCGCGGCGCTGCTCGCGATCCTGCTCATCGGCATCGCGATGGACGCGCAGGGCGCGGGCACGCCCGACACCTACACGCTCGAGGCGTTCCGCATCGCGTTCCTGACGCAGGTGCCGCTGTGGCTGCTCGGTTCGCTCTTCATCGTCATCGAGCGGCGGCGCACGCGCGTGCACATCGGCCTCGACGAGCCGCGCTCGCGGCGTCGCGACCGCGGCACCGACCGCCTGCCCTGAGGCCGCACCCGCCTCGCGGTTCCTGCGCCCCGTCCGGGGGCCACGCCGCGTGTGGCACCTCGACGGCACGGACGGGCGGCAATATCGTTCAGGCATGGACAGCGCGCTGGCCGCGATCGCCGCATGGATGCCCGACCAGCGATGGTTCGCCGGGAAGGGCCACGCCCCGTCCCTCCGGCGGATCGGTGCCTGGGAGCTCCCCGTCGACGAGCCCGGCGTGCGCGTGATCTCGATGCTCGTCATGGACGACGCCCCCGAGCCGCCCGTGCTCTACCAGGTCCCCGTGGTCGAGCGCGCGACGCCCGGCCCCGCCGACGACGCGCACCTGATCGGCGTGCTCGACGACGGCACGCGCCTGTACGACGGTCCGCACGACCCGGCCTTCACCGATGCCCTCCTCGAGCTGATCACGAGCGGCGGTCGGGCGGTCGCGCACGGGGCGACGGCGATGGGGCACCCGGTCGCGCACGCGCCCGACGGGCGAGGTCCCGAGACGGATGCCGCGCGACGGGCGCGACGAGTTCCGGCCGGCGTCCTCGGCGGCGAGCAGTCGAACACGTCCATCGTGTACCGGCCCGAAGGCGCCCCGCCCGTGATCTGCAAGGTGTTCCGGCAGCTCCATCACGGCGACAACCCCGACGTCACCCTGCAGACCGCGCTCGGCATCGGCGGGTCGCCGCACATCCCGCCCGTCGTCGGCGACGTGCTCGGCGAGTGGGACGACGTCGGCCGCGCGGAAGGACGCGCACGCGGGCACCTGGCGTTCGCGCAGGAGTTCCTCCCCGGCGTCGAGGACGCCTGGCGCGTGGCCCTCCTCGCCGCGGCATCCGCCCGCGACTTCACCGAGGAGGCGCGCGCCCTCGGCGCAGCCGTGTCCGAGGTGCACGCCTCGCTCGGCGCGAGCTTCGGGCACGAGCCCGCGTCGCCCGACCTCATCGCCGCCGTCGCGGCGGCGTGGCGCCGTCGGCTCGCCATCGCGGTCGCGGAGGTCCCGGCGCTCGAGCCGCAGGAGGCGGCGATCGCCGCGGTCTACGCGCGGGCCGAGGCCGGCGCGTGGCCCGCCCTGCAGCGCGTGCACGGCGACCTCCACCTCGGCCAGGTGATCCTCGCCCCCGATCGGGGCTGGTTCCTGCTCGACTTCGAGGGCGAGCCGATGCGGCCGATGGCCGAGCGGCGACGGCCCGATCTCCCCGTGCGCGACGTCGCGGGAATGCTCCGCTCCTTCGACTACGTCGCCGGGGCCACCGAGCTCGTGCATCCTGAGCGAACCGACGACGCGCGCGCGTGGGCGGCCTCCGCCCGGCAGGCCTTCATCGACGGCTACGTCGGGGCATCCGGTATGGACCTCAGCGCCTACCGCGACCTGCTCGCGGCGTTCGAGCTCGACAAGGCCGTCTACGAGGCGATCTACGAGACGCGCAACCGCCCGGACTGGGCGCCGATCCCGCTGCGCGCGATCGCGCACCTGCTCGAGACCGGCCCGTTGCAGGCGTCGGCCGACGCGGCGGATGCCTCGGCGGCGCCGGCGGGCGATCCGACCGGGTGATGTCGTGCCGCTCGCGCGGCGGGCTCAGCGGATGCCGCGGGCCCAGAGCAGCAGCGGCGTGCGGTCGGCGTACTCGCGGTACGCGTCGCCGAACCGGTCGAGGAGCCGATGCTGCTCGAGGTGCGCCTTGACGACGAGCACGACCGCGAGGAGCACCCACACGACGATGAGCTCGATGCGCGCCCGCCAGATCACCCAGCCGGCGGCCGCGATGAGGAGCCCGACGTAGATCGGGTTCCGGGTCAGCCGGAAGACGCCGTCGGTCTTCAGCGTCGCGCCCTCGCGCGGCGCGACCCAGGGCACCAGGTCGCGGCCCAGCGCGACCACGCCGGCGCCGGAGAGCACCAGCCCCGTGATGACGAGCAGCACGGCGAGCACGGTCGCCTGCCGACCGGCCCAGAGCGGATCGCCGGGGAGCAGCAGGAGCGCGAGCAGCACGAACTGCGCGACGACGAGCCAGTTCGCGCGATCCTTCACCCGCCCATCCTCTCGCGCCGGAGGGCGAACCCGCCACGCGGCGGTGCCGACGCACGACGTTCCGCGTCAGGCGCGCGCGAGGATCGCCGCGACGTCGACGCCCGGCGGCAGCGCGCCGTACATCGATCCGCCGTCGCCCTCCAGTCGCGACCGCACGAACGCGTCCGCCACGGGCCCGGGAGAGTGCCGGAGCAGCAGCGCCGCCTGCAGCACGAGCGCGAGTCGCTCGGTCAGCTCGCGCGCGCGGAACGCGGCGGCCGAGACATCCGCCCCGCTCAGCTCGCCGACGACGGCTCGGACCTCGGCGAGCGCGAGGTCGAACGCGGGGTGCTCGCCCGCCGCCTCGCCGACGACGTCGAAGAACGCCATGAACGCCTCGGGTTCGCGGGCGAGCACGCGCAGCACGTCGAGCGCGATGACGTTGCCCGAGCCCTCCCAGATCGCGAGCAGCGGCTGCTCGCGGTAGCGGCGGGCGAGCGGGAACGCCTCCGTGTAGCCGTTGCCGCCGAGGCACTCGAGGGCCTCCGCGGCATGATCGGGCCCGCGCTTGCAGATCCAGAACTTGGCGACCGCGGTCGCGAGGCGTCGGAACGCCTGCTCGGACTCGCTCGCGTCGACGTCGTAGGCGCGGGCGAGCCGCAGGGCGGTGAGCGTCGCCGCCTCGGACTCGATCGCGAGGTCGGCGACGACCGCCGCCATCGCGGGCTGGTCGACGAGCAGCGCGCCGAACGCTCGACGGTGACGCACGTGCCAGGCGGCCTCGGCGACCGCCTGCCGCATGCCGGCCGCGGTGCCGATGACGCAGTCGAGGCGCGTGCGGGTCACCATCTGCACGATCGTCGCCACCCCGCGACCCTCCTCGCCCACCAGCCACCCGGTCGTGTCGTCGAGCTCGATCTCGCCGGACGCGTTCGACCGGTTGCCGAGCTTGTCCTTAAGCCGCTGGATGCGGACGACGTTGCGCGATCCGTCCGGGAGCACGCGCGGCACGAAGAAGCACGACAGCCCGCCCGGCGCCTGCGCGAGCACGAGGAACGCGTCGCTCATGGGCGCGCTGCAGAACCACTTGTGCCCGGTCAGGCCGTACTCGGCGCCCCATTCCGGGCGGATGCCGCCTGCCGCGCGCGGCACGGCCCGGGTCGTGTTGGCCCGGACGTCGGAGCCGCCCTGCTTCTCGGTCATCGCCATGCCGACGAGCGCGGAGGACTTGGGCGCCGCGTCGGAGCCGGCGCCGCCGCCCAGCCCGGGCTCGTACGTCCGGCTGAGGAGGCGTGGCATCCACTCCGCCTGCAGGCCGTCGGCGGCGTGCTCGAGCGTCGCGACCGCGGCGTGGGTCATCGACACCGGGCACGCGTGACCGGGTTCGACCTGCGCGAGGAGGAGGAAGGCGGCGGCGCGGTCGGCGTTCGCCCCCGGGCGCGGGTCGGCCCATGCCGACGTGTGGGCGCCCGCGGCGAGCGCGGCCGCCATGATGCGGTGGTACGACTCGTCGTACTCGACCTCGTCGATGCGCGTGCCCCAGCGGTCGTGCGTCACGAGCCGCGGCGGATTCGCGTTCGCGAGCTCGGCGTCGCGCTGGAAGGCCGCCCGGCCGACCATGCGGCCGAGCTCGTGCAGCGCCGGCGGCGCGGCATCCGCCTCGGCGCGCGCCGCACCCGGGAACGCGGCCGTCCCCCACCTCGCGACCGACTCGACGAGCGGGACGTTCGCGGCGAACTCGTCGACGCCCTCGCGGGGCGGAACCTGGTTCAGGACCTCGTGCGTGATCATCGTCGACCTCCGCCGTCCATTCTGCTGTGCCGGGCGCGCCGCGCCGCTAGGGTGTGGCCAGACGAGTTCCCGAGGGGGTCCGGTGAGCATCGACACGACGTCGCAGTCGCCGCAGTCGCCGGCGCCGGAGGAGTCCGGGACCGGCTGGTGGGCGCTGCAGCCCGACGAGGCGATCGCAGAAGCGCGGACCGACGGCTCACGCGGACTGGCGGCGCCCGAGGCGGCGGCCCGCCTCGCCGACGTCGGGCCGAATGCGCTCGTGAGCGCGCCGCCGCCGAGCATGTGGCGCATCGCCCTCGGCCAGGTCGGGCAGCTGATGACGCTCATGCTCATCGCCGTCGCCGTCGTGTCGCTCCTCATCGGACAGGTGTCGACCGCGATCATCGTGGCGATCCTCGTGCTCTACAACGTGATCAGCGGCACCCGGCAGGAGCTCAAGGCCCGCCGCAGCGTCGACGCGCTCGCGAAGCTGCAGACCCCGCAGGCGCGCGTGCTGCGCGACGGCTCGATCGCGCTGGTGCCCGCCACGCAGCTGGTGCCCGGCGACATCGTCGACCTCGAGGCCGGGGACCTCGTGCCCGCCGACGGGCGCATCCTGCGGGCGGCGAACCTCGAGACGCAGGAGGCCGCGCTCACGGGCGAGTCGCTGCCGATCCCGAAGGGCCCGACGGCGAACGCTCCCGACACGGCGCTCGCCGATCGCACCGCCATGGTGTTCCAGAACACCTCAGTGACCCGTGGCACCGCCCGCATCGTCGTCGCGGAGACCGGCATGCGCACGCAGATGGGCCGGATCGCGTCGATGCTCACCGAGGTGGACTCCGGGAAGTCGCCGCTGCAGCGCGAGCTCGACGGGCTGACGAAGGTGCTCGGCGTCATCGCCTGGGGTGCGGTCCTCGTCATCATCGCGATCGGCGCGTTCCGCGGGCAGAGCGTGACCGAACTGCTGTTCCTCGGCACCGCGGTCGCGATCTCCGCGATCCCGACCGGCCTGCCGGTGTTCGTGCAGGGCCTGCTCTCGTGGGGCGCGTCGAAGCTCGCCGACCAGCGCGCGATCGTGGCCTCCCTCAACGACGTCGAGACGCTCGGTGCGACGAGCGCGATCTGCTCCGACAAGACCGGCACGCTCACGATGAACGAGATGACGGTCCGTACGGCGTGGATGGGCGGCGACCACTTCCGCGTCACGGGCGAGGGCTACTCCTTCGACGGGCGCATGCTCGGCGCGACCGACGAGCCCGTCGAGGCCGCCACGCTGGGGCTCGCGATCAGCCTGCCGAACGACGCGACCGTGTCGACCGACGGCACGGTGGTCGGCGACCCGACCGAGGCGGCGATGATCGTGCTCGGCGCGAAGCTCGGCATCGACGCGGATGCCGCCCGCCGCGACTTCCCGCGCCTGGCCGAGGTGCCGTTCGACTCCGACTACAAGTTCATGGCGACGCTGCAGCGGATGCCGGTGCGCGGCGAGACCCGCCTGGTCCTGCTCGTCAAGGGCGCACCCGACGTCGTGCTCGGCCGCTGCACGACCATGCTCACGCGTGAGCGCGAACTCGCACCCGTCGATGCCGCGAGCGCGACCGCCGAGCTCGAGGAGATGTCGGCGACGGGCCTGCGCACGCTCGCGGTCGCCGCGCGATTCGTCGACGACGCAGACGAGGGCCGCGTCGCCGCCGACCCGATGTCGTGGGTCGACGAGCTGGCGCTGATCGGCCTGGTCGGCATCGTCGACCCGCTGCGCGCCGAGGCGAAGGCGGCCGTCGAGGTCGCTGCGAGCGCCGGCATCGAGGTGCGGATGATCACGGGCGACCACGCGGTCACGGCCGGCGCGATCGGCCGCGAGCTCGGGCTCGGCGCAGGCGCGGTGAGCGGCGCCGAGCTGCAGGCGATGAGCGACGAGGAGCTCACCCGGCGGCTCCCGGACCTCCACGTCTTCGGGCGGGTGACCCCCGACGACAAGCTCCGTCTCGTGCGGCTGCTGCAGGCGCAGGGCGAGATCGTCGCGATGACGGGTGACGCGGTGAACGACGCCGCGGCGATCAAGCAGGCCGACGTCGGCGTGGCGATGGGCTCCGGCTCCGAGGTGACGAAGCAGGCCGCGAAGCTCGTGCTCACCGACGACAACTTCGCCACGCTCGTCCATGCGGTCGAGCTCGGTCGGATCGTGTACGCCAAGATCACGGCGTACCTGCGCTTCCAGATGACGCAGCTGATCAGCCTGATCCTGCTGTTCCTCGCGGCCAGCGCGTTCCAGATCGCGGACGGCGTCGCGCTCTTCCCGCAGCAGGTGCTGTTCCTGAACTTCTTCGTGACGCTGTTCGCGGTGCTGGGCATCGCGGCCGACGCACCGCCGCCGGCGACGATGACGGAGCCGCCGCGGAACCCGAAGCTCGGCATCGTGAACCCGCACTCGGTCGCCGAGTGGCTCGGCTACGGCGCAGTGATCTTCCTCATCACGCTCGTGCCGCTCGTCTGGGGTCCGGACGAGCCCAGTGCCGACGGGCCGACCGCCTCGATGACCATGGCCTACGTCGTCGTCGGCCTGGCCACGGTGGTCAGCGCACTGCTCATGCGCCGCTCGCCCGAGTCCGGACTCGTGCCGCCGATCGCGGCGATCGCGAAGTTCCTGGTGTGGCCGGTCGTGATCATCGTGCTCTCGACCGAGCTGGGCTTCCTGCAGCAGCTGCTCGGCACCGTCTCCCTCACGGGGTGGCAGTGGCTCGAGTGCATCGTGCTGCTGCTGTTCCTCATCGTCGCGGTCGAGGGCGACAAGTGGATCCGACGGCTCCGCGCGACCGAGCGGGAGCGGATGGCGGAGCAGCAGCGGGCCCTGGCGACCGCGTCCTAGCGGCTACCCCTCGAGCAGGCCGCGCAGGTCGTCGGCGTCGAACCCCGCGCCGGAGACGGCCCCGTCGCCATCGCCGTCGGCTGCGGCGTCGCCGCCGTCGATCACGGATGCCACGAGCTCGCCCTTCTTCGCCTTGAGGTCCATGACCTTCTGCTCGATCGTGCCCGCCGCGACGAGGCGGTAGACCATGACCTGCTTGTCCTGCCCGATCCGGTGGGCACGGTCGACCGCCTGCTCCTCGCTCGCAGGGTTCCACCACGGGTCCATGAGGAACACGTAGTCGGCCTCGGTCAGGTTCAGCCCGAACCCGCCCGCCTTCAGGCTGATGCAGAAGACGGATGCCTCGCCGGCCCGGAAGCGCGCGACCTCCTCGTCGCGGCGGTTCGCGGGCGTCGACCCGTCGAGGTGCGCGTACGGCACGCCCGCCGCCTCGAGGCGAGCGGTGATGCGGTCGAGGAAGGTGGTGAACTGGCTGAACACGAGCGCGCGGTGACCCTCGGCGAGCACGTCGTCGAGCTGTTCGAACAGGGCGTCGAGCTTCGCCGACGGGATGCCGGCGTGGCGTTCGGCGTCGACGAGGCTCGCGTCGAGCGCGAGGAGCCTGAGCAGCGTGAGCGACCGGTAGACGATGAACCGCTGCCGGTCGAGGTCGTCGAGGAGGCCGAGGAGCTTCTGCCGTTCGCGCTGCAGCACGACGTCGTAGAGCCGCCGGTGCTCGGGCGCGAGGTCGACCTCGAGCACCTGCTCCTGCTTCGGCGGCAGCTCGGGCGCGACGGCCTCCTTGGTGCGGCGCAGCACGAGCGGGCGGATGCGGCGGCGCAGCCGGTCGAGGCGCTCGCGGTTGCCGTCCTCCTCGATCGGCCGGCGGTAGCGCTCGTCGAACGCGCGCCGCGACGGGAAGAGGCCCGGCGCGACGATCCGGAGCACCGCCCACAGCTCGCCGAGGTGGTTCTCGAGGGGCGTGCCGGTCACCGCGATCCGGAACGGCGCGCGGATGCCGCGGGCGGCCTCGTGCACGCGCGTCGCGGCGTTCTTCACGAACTGGGCCTCGTCGAGGATGAGCCCGCCCCATTCGACGTCGGCCAACTCCTCGGCATCGAGCCGCAGCACGGCGTACGTCGTGACGACGAGGTCGGCGCCCGCCGCGATCGCGGCGAGCGTGCGGCGGCGCTTCGCGGTCGTGGCGGTGACGGATGCCACGCGCAGGCCGGGCGTGAAGCGGGCGGCCTCGCTGACCCAGTTCGAGGCGACCGAGGTGGGGGCGACCACGAGGAAGGGGCGCGCGGCGCCGGGGGCGGCGCCGGGGGCCGCTGCCGCCGCGGCATCCGTCGCCGCCTGCTCGAGCGCGTGCTGGACGAGCGCGAGGCACTGCACGGTCTTGCCGAGGCCCATGTCGTCGGCGAGCACGCCGCCGAGCCGGTTCGCATGGAGGAACGCGAGCCACCGGAACCCCTCGAGCTGGTAGGGCCGAAGCGGCAGCGCCAGGCCCGCAGGGGGCGGCAGCTCGGGCACCTCGCCATGCTCGAGCCCCGCGACCGTCGCCCGCCACGCGAGCGCGGGTTCGGCGACGTCCGCCAGGTCCTCGAAGTCGGCCCACAGGCTCGCGCGGCTCCGGTGGATGCGGATGCCCGTCTCCCACTCGTCGAGCGTGCCCGCCTCCTCGATGAGGTCGCGGAGCTCGTCGAAGACGGGCAGGTCGAGCGACAGCGTGGACTTGTCGACGAGCAGCATGCGCTTGCGGCCGGTGGCGAGTGCGCGGAAGAGCGGCATGAACGGGACCCGGCGGCCGCCGACCGTCACGACGACGCCGAGGTCGAACCAGTCGCGCTTGCGGCTCTCGACGAGCGAGACGGCGAGCTCGGGTCGTTCGGTCGCCTCACGGTAGTCGGGGCGTTCGCCGCGCACGTCGATGCGGAACCCGCCCGCGTTCCGCCCGACGAGGGCCTCGAGCCGCGGCATCCGCTCGATCGCGAACTCTGCCGCGTCGATGCCGCGGAGGAGGACGGCCTCGAACGGCACCCAGCCGAGCTCGTCGGCCACTCGCGCGACGAGGTCCTCATCGAGCTCCGGGTCGGGCCCGGCAGACGGGTCGACCTCGCTCGTGCGGCCGTCGGCGTGCTCCCACCGCCATGCGAGGCGCAGCACGTCGTCGGGCTCGTACCGGGCGTCGAGCACGAGGGTCGCGGGCGGCGTCGGCGGGAGCTCGAAGCTCTCGTCGCGACTCGTGATCGCGAGCGTGCGGGCGAGCGGGTGCACGTGGGCGGCGAGGAACTCTGGCACGTCGGCCGCGGGCACCCGGATCGTCTCGGGCGCGCCGAGGAGGGCGAGTTCGGCCGGGCCGAGACCGCCCGCGACGGGCGCGAGCTCGATCCGCCCCGCGTCGAGGTCGAAGCGGTAGAGGCCGTGCGCCACTATCGGGCGGATGCCGGCGCCGGCGCCCGTGCTCCCGGAGCCGTCGCCGAGCGGTCGCGGCTCACCGTCGAGCGTGAGGGTCGGCGCGAGCACGAGGTCGCCGTCCGCGCGGCTCGCGTCGAGCCCGAGCGTCGCCGATCCGTGCAGCACGACCGCGGGCGTGACGTCGGACCCGACGAGGGCGATGCCGAGCCGGCCCGCCTCGACGAGGAGCGCCCAGAGCAGGGGGCTCTCGAAGTCGTCGAGCGTGATCCACTCGGAGCCGTACACGTGCACCGACGGCGTCGTGCCCTTGAGCATCGCGAATTGCGCGAACCAGCGCGACTGCGCCGGGTCGACGCCCGCGGCGGAGGCCTGGTAGGCGATGTTCTGCCAGGTGAGCCCGTTCTTCACCCAGGCGCCGCGGGCGCCCTGCGCGACCGGCCGGACGGCGAGCCGGTCGACCCCGGACGCCCGCCGGGCGGGCTCGTCGCGCGGTCCGCGCCACTCGTCGCTGCGTCGGCGGACGCGGCGGCGCAGCTCGAACTGGAGCCCGAGCGGCCGGAGATCCGCCGTTCCGCGCGCGGATGCGGCATCCGTCGGCTCGTCGGTCGCCGGAGCGGCGCCGCCCGCGTCGAGGCCCACGAGGGCGGCCCGCCAGTCGGGCGTACGGTCGGCGGGCATGAGGTCCATGCTCGCACGCACGGCCGACCATCGACCCGTGCGCGCGCGCCGTCAGGTCGCCGGCACCAGCCTCGCCGTCGCGCGGTGTCGCGGCCGGGGCTTCGGTCCCACGGGCTCGCGTGGGACGCGGCGCGGTGGGTCGGGGCCGGGGCGCGAGCGTCGGCTAGCGTGGCGGGATGCAGGTGACCCGCCTCCGCGTCTACCCCGTCAAGTCGTTCGCGGGCCGCGATGCGACGTCGGCCGTCGTGCGGCCGTGGGGGCTCGAGGGCGACCGTCGCTGGGGGGTCGTCGAACCCGATGGCACGCCCGTGACCGCGCGCGAGCGCAACGCGCTCCTCGCACTCACCGCCGAACCGCTCGCCGACGGCGGGCTGCTGCTCTCCGCGCCCGGCGATGCCGAACCGCTGCGCGTCGACCCGCCGCTCGGCGCGGCGCCGATCCCGGTCGGCCATTCCCGCCAGCAGGAGGCACTGCCGGCGGGCGACGAGGCCGATGCCTGGTTGAGCGAGCGCATGCGGATGCCGCTGCGGCTCGTCTGGCAGCCCGACCCGCGGCACCGGCCCGTGAACCCCGCGCACGGCGGACGGCCCGGCGAGGGGCTGAGCCTCGCCGACGCCGGGCCCCTGCTCCTCGCGAGCGAGGCGTCGCTCGCGCAGCTGGACGCCTGGACGCCCGACGACGTGCCGCCGCTCGACATCGTGCGGTTCCGTCCGAACGTCGTCGTCGACGGCGACGCGCCGTTCGCCGAGGACGCCTGGACCCGCGTGCGCATCGGCGGCGTCCGCTTCCGCTTCGGCGAGGTCTGCGACCGCTGCGTCATGACGACGATCGACCCCGAGACCCTCGCTCGCGGGAAGGAGCCGATCCGCACCCTCGCGAAGCACCGGAAGTGGGACGGCGCGACGTGGTTCGGCGTCCGCCTCATCCCGGAGCTCGACGGCGCCGGCGCGTCGGCCTCCGCCCACCGCATCGCGATCGGCGACGAGGTCGAGGTCGAGGTCGGCTGAGCCCGACCTCAGCCGGAGGTCTCGCCCCAGAGGGCCGCGCGGTTCGCCGCGTAGTCGCGGCGCCCGACGAACCGCCACGCGAGCCGCACCGGCGCCGGAAGGTGCTCGTGCAGCCACTCGTCGCCGCCGTCGGGCTGCGCGGCGAGGATCGCCCCGAGCTGCTGCCAGGTCCTGCCCTTCGGCGTGGCCTTCCTGCCGTGGACGCCTGCCGCGTCGACCTCCTTCTGGGTGAGCACGGTCTCCATGACCGGCACGATGGTCGACTCCTCGTCCGGGAGGTGGACGGCGAGCGCGCGGTTCACACCGTGGAGGGCGAGGAGCACCGGAGCGGCGTCGACGCTGCGCCCGCTCGAACGCCACGCCGGCAGCGCGGCGTCGAGCTCGCGGAGGTGCACGAGCATCTCGGCGTGCTGCGCCTTCATCCGCTCGACGTGGCCGGCGCACGCGGGCGCACGTTCGTCGAGCGTGTCCCACAGGTGCTCGTCCTCGAACTCGTGATGCGCGTGCAGGCTCCCCGAGATGAGCGAGAGGTGGTCGCCGACGACGTCGGCGTGCGCCGCGTCGGCCTCGGCGACCCGCACGACGAGCTTCGGCCCCTCGGCGAACTCGGACCGGAACATCCGGTGGATCTCGATCATGCCCCGGGCGTCGCAGGTCTTCGCCGACCCGCCGGGGCGGCCGCCCGGGCGGTCGCCGCTGGGCGGCAGTGCGGACGCGGCCATGTGATCCCCCGATCGTCGCGACGGATGCTGCTGCGCGCGAGGCTACGGCCCGATCGCGACCCGGGGCAAGCCCCTCGTGGCCCCGCATCCGGGTGGCATCCGGCGCCGCGCGGAATGGCGAATCCTCACCATGCTCGAACGACGGGGCGGTGGGAGCGTTGGCGGTGTCCCGACGCAGCGAGAGGAGCAGATCATGGACACCACCGACGTCGTACGCCGATTCCTCGAGGCCTGGAGCACCCAGGACCTCGACACGGCGGCCGGCCTCGTGACGGACGACTTCGTCAACAACTCGTCGACCAGCCAGGGCCGGGAGGGCGTCATCGAGGAGGGGCGGTTCTGGTTCGGCGCCTTCCCCGACGCCCGGGTCTCGATCGAGGACCTGATCGCCGACGGCGACAAGGTCGTCGCGCGCACCCACGCGACCGCGACGCACCTGGGCGAGTTCCTCGGCGTCCCGTCGACCGGGCGGACCGTCGAGCTCGACGAGATCGACATCTTCCGCGTCGAGGGCGACTCGATCGCCGAGTCGTGGTCGGTCCCGGACCTCTTCGGCCTCATGAACCAGATCGGCGCCTTCGAGCACGCGGGCGCGGACTGACCCGTCCAGCGGTCAGCCGGACCGGAGCAGGTGCGCGTGCATCGCCGCCTCGGTCCGGCTCCGCACGCCGAGCTTGCCGAGCACGTTGCTCACGTGATGGCCGGCCGTGACCGGGCTGATGTGGAGGCGCTCGGCGATCTCGGCGTTGGTCAGGCCCTCGGCGACGAGCAGGAGCACCTCCCGCTCGCGCTTGGTCAGCGTGCCGACCCGCTTCGGCCCGACGCGGCCGCGCCCGCCGAGCGACCTGGAGAGCGCGTCCGCCTCGTCCGCCTCGGCGACGAGGCCCGCCCGGTCGAGCACCGCGGCGGCCGCCCGAGCCTCGGCGGCCGAGGAGCCCGTGTCCCCGGACGCGGCGAGCGCCTCCGCCAGCAGGACCCGTGCCCGTGCCGCATCCGGCGGCATGCGGAGGCGGTCGTACCGTTCGGCCGCGGATCGGAACCCCTGCCCGGCGGCATCGGCCTCGCCGCGGGCGAGGCGCAGGCGTGCGGCCGCGACGTCGGCGAGCGCACGGTGCGCGTCGTCGCCGGATGCCGCGGCGAGCCGTGAGATCCGGTCGACCGAGGTCTCGGCGCCGGCGAGGTCGCGTCGGTCGACCTGGACCGGCACGAGCATCGCGAGGACGGGGATCGCGGCGATCGAGTCCGCTCCGACCTTTCCGAGGCGGCGATGCAGCACCGACGAGGCCGCGCCGGTCTCGCCCCGGGCGAGGTGGATGCCGACGACGGCCCGCACGCACTCCGGCCGGCCCTCGACGCCCACGACCAGCCGCTCGGCCTCCTCGAGCCGGCCCTGGGCGACCCGCAGCTCGGCGAGCCGCGCCGCGGGTTCGACGCAGCGCGAGGCGTGTCCGCCTGTCTCCATCCGGTCGATCGTCCAGGTCAGCCAGCGCTCGGCGCCCGCCGTGTCGCCGCGTGCCGCCAGGATGCCCGCGCAGCACGACCCGCAGAAGCCGAGCAGGGTCGGGTGCGGTCGAAGCCCGAGGAATCGCTCGGCGACGCCGCCCCACTGCTCGAGCCGTCGTCCGTCGAGGGTCTCGTAGCACGCGGCGACCATGTCGCAGCACGTCTCCGCGAACACCTCGGGCTCCTCCGCCTCGCCCGCCGACGCCGCCGCCATCGCCTCGTCGAGCCGGGCGATGCCGGCGTCCGTGCGCCCGGACCGCACCAGGCCGAGTCCCGACCGCCCGAGCGCCCGGATCTCGAGCGCCGCGTCGCCCGTGTCACGGGCGACGGCGAGCGCCTCCTCGGCGGACGCCGCGATCCGGACGGGGTCGGTCTCGAGGGTGCTGCGGGCGAGCGCGAACCATCCTCGCGCCGTCGGGTCGCCGCCGGACGCGAGTCGCTCGGCGCGGCCGAGCCATCCCCGGGCGATGGCCTCCCGGCCGGGCGTCGACGCGAGCTCGATCGCCAGCCAGGTCGCAATCCGGGCGGCATCGGCATCCCGCCCCGCCCGGCGGTACGCCGTGTAGGCGCGCGTGCGCATCGCGATCGCCTCCGCGGTCTCGCCGATCCACCACAGGGCCCGGCCGAGGCCGTCGAGCGCCGCGGCACTCGGCCGCACGGCGAGCACCTCGGTGAACGCGAGGCGCGCATCCTCCCACCGCGCCTCGGCCACCGCCGACGCGGCGTCGTCCATCCGCCGGTCGACCTCGTCGCCGTCCACGGCTGCCGGCCTCCTCACCTCGGACCGGCGGCATCTTGCGTCGTGCGGGCTCCGAGGGCGGGTCGGCCCCCCGGTCGTCGGCGGTGGATGCCGCTGCTCCGGACGCTACGACGTCACGGGTCGCGCGGCAAGGCCGGGCGACCCTCGGCCGAGTCGGCCCCGATCGTGATCCCGGCACCCGTCAGCGCGCGACGATCCCATCGGCGTGCGACGCGACCCACTCGACGAGCGGGAGCATCCGGTCCATCAGCTCGCGCCCGAGGTCGGTGAGCGAGTACTCGACGCGGGGCGGCACCTCGGGGTAGCTCGTACGGGAGACGAGCCCGTCGGCCTCGAGGGTCCGGAGCGTCGAGGCGAGCATCTTCTCGCTGATGCCCTCGACCTCTCGGCGCAGCTCGCCCCAGCGGAGCGTGCCGTCGGTGAGGGCGAGCAGCACGAGCACGCCCCACTTGCTCATGATGTGGTCGAGGACGACACGCGTCGGGCAGCCCTCCATGAAGACCTCGCCGGACGTCTCCCGGATCTGAGCAAGACTTACCGCCATGTGCGTACCTTACTTCAAAGTGGGTACCGCCGAAAGGGAAGGTATGCGGCATCCGCCCGGTTGGCCTCGGTGAACCGACACCGTCGGAACCGATCGAACGGAGTTCCCCATGACCATCCTCGTCACCGCCGCCTCCGGCAACCTCGGCCGCCTCGTCGTCGAGGCGCTGCTCGCCCGCGGCGCCTCCCCCGCCGACGTGATCGCCGGCGCCCGCGACACGGCCAAGCTCGCCGACCTCGCGGCACGCGGCATCCGCACCGCCGTCGTCGACTACGACCAACCCGACACCGTCGCCGCCGCGCTCGAGGGCGTGGACGCCGTGCTGCTCGTCTCCGGCACCGCCTTCGGCGAGCGCGTCGCCCAGCACCGCACCGTCATCGAGGCGGCGAAGGCGGCCGGCGTCGCCAAGCTCGCCTACACGAGCGGACCCAAGGCGTCCACGAGCGACCTCGTGCTCATGCCCGAGCACCGCGGCACCGAGGAGGTCATCGCCGAGGTCGGCGTCCCGGCCGTCATCCTCCGCAACAATTGGTACACCGAAAACTATGCGCAGGATGTCGCGGTCGCGGCCTCGACCGGGGTGATCGCCGCGGCGACCGGCACCGGTCGGGTCGCGTCGGCACCGCGCCGCGACTACGCCGAGGCCGCAGCGGTCGTCCTCCTCGAGGAGGGGCACGTCGGCGAGGTCTACGAGCTCGGCGGCGACGAGCCCTGGACGTTCGCGGAACTCGCCGCGGCGGCATCCGAGGTGCTCGGCCGCGAGGTCGCGTTCGCCGACCAGACGCCGCAGGAGCGCATCGCCTCGCTCATCGAGGCAGGCCTCGACGAGGGCACGGCCGGCTTCGTCGCGGCGATCGACGAGGGCATCGCGCGCGGCGACCTCGCCGAGTCGGACGGGACGCTCGCGCGCCTCATCGGGCGTCCCACGACGCCGCTCGTCGACGCCCTCCGGGACCTCGTGGAGACGCAGCGCGCCGCCGCCTGAGCGCATCCGGCGATCGATGGCGAGGCGGATGCCGCGACACGAGCGGCCGCGGCCGACCGTGCCGCGGCATCCGCCACCGCCCGTCGTACGCTCGGCTGAGCACCGGGATCGCGCCCCGGTCGAGCCGAGGAGCCAGCCATGTCCCAGCCTCCCGCCGCGCAGCCGTCGCCGGAGCACGAACCCGTCTACCCGCCTCCGCCCTCCGATGCGCTGAACCGCATCGAGGACATGCGCGAGTCGGTGTTCCTGGACGGGCCGAAGCGCCGTCGCAAGATCCAGCGCTTCTGGATCCTGCTCTCGCTCTCGTCCGTGATCGCCGCGGCGGGCGTCGTGGGCGATTCGACGGCGACCGTCATCGGCGCCATGATCGTCGCGCCGATGATGCTCCCGATCCAGGGCACGATGCTCGCGACCGTGCTGGGCGACCGGCGCAACCTCACGCTGTCGCTGCTCATGATGATCGGCGGTGCGGCGGCCGCGATCGCGATCGGCTACGCGGTCGGTCTGCTCGCGGCGAGCCCGATCACGGAGCAGACGAACTCGCAGGTGGCGGCCCGCGCCACGCCGGGCCTCATCGACCTCCTCGCCGCGCTCGCGACGGGAGCGGTCGGCTCGATCGCACTCGTCCGCAAGGACATCTCCGACACGCTGCCCGGCGTCGCGATCGCGATCTCGCTCGTCCCGCCGCTCGTCGTGGTCGGCATCGCCGCCGAGTCCGGCGACTGGGGCAGCTCGATCGGCTCCCTCATCCTGTTCATCGCGAACGTCGCGGCGATCCTCGGCACCGGCGTGGTGATCATGGCCGTCTACCGCGTGCAGCGATGGGGACGCATCGGGCACCAGCCCCCGCCCCCGGGGACCAAGACCGTGAACCGCAAGCGGTCGAACCTCGCGATCGCGGGGATGCTCGTGCTGGTCGCGATCCCCCTGACCGTGTCGACCTGGATCACGACGACCCTGAACACGCAGCAGGCGACGATCACGCAGGCGGCGAGGGCGTGGGCCCTGACGAGCGACCTCGACGTGATCTCGGTCGACTACGTCTCGGCGCTGTCGTACCTCGTGCGCATCACCGGCGGCGACCAGGCACCGGATGTCGCGGACCTCGCCGATCGGCTGACCACGGCGGGGGTCGACCCGTCGACGGTCGAGGTCGAGTGGATCCCGTCGGTGCGGATGAACGCCGGGGGCTGAGGCCGCATCAGTGCGCGCTGCGCGCCCGACCGAACTGGAGTCGGGCGAGCAGGCCCGCGCCGCGGGCGCCTCGGCCGGGTGCGGCGACGGCCTCGGCGACCCGGGCCGCGCCGCGGCGTGCGCGCGCCATGCGGCGCTCGGCGACGAACTCGGCCGTGCGCTGGTCGTGCTCGGTCACCTGCTGTGCGAGGAAGCCGTGTGCGAGGTCCATGATCCCGATCCCTTCGTGCGGTGGCTGACCACCTGCACTCAGGTTCCTCGCTGAGGTGGGCCACGCGTATCGGGAGGGTGTCCTATCTTGGGCCGCCGCCGTGCGTCGGACGGGCCTGAGGTACCTCAGGCCGGGCGGCGGCCGCAGGCCGGGCGGCGGCGGGGGTCCGGGCGGCGGCCGCAGGCCGGGCGCGCCGCCAGAATATGCAGGATGAGCCGGTCGATGAGTCGGATACGAGCAGGATGAGCCGCACCATCCTGCGAACTCGTGCCGTCGCGGTCGGCGGACCCCGTCCGAGAAGTTGCCCGGGCTGACATCCCGCAGTTCTCTGACTAGAGTCAGAGATATGGATGCCATCGCCAGGGTGCGGCAGTTCAACCGCACGGTCACCGAGCGGATCGGCGCGCTCGACGACGGGTACCTCTCGCGCGGCCGGCCCCTCGGCCAATCTCGACTGCTGTGGGAGATCGGCGCCTCGGGCGACGGCGGCGCGCAGCTCCGCGAGCTGCGCGAGCGGCTCGAGCTCGACAGCGGCTACCTCAGCCGGCAGCTCCGGGCACTCGAGGCCGATGGGCTCGTGCGCGTCGAGACGTCGCCCGACGACACGCGCGTGCGCGTCGCGCGACTCACGCCCGCCGGGGTCGCCGAGCGCGCCGAGCTCGACCGTTCGTCCGACGCGCTCGTCGGCGGCATCCTCGACCCGCTCACCGACCGGCAGCGGGAACGGCTGCTCGCCGCGATGGACGAGGTCGGGCGCCTGATGACCGCCTCGGCGGTCGAGGTCCGCACCGTCGACCCGGCCGACCCGGCGGCCCGGGCGAGCGTCGCCGCGTACTTCACCGAACTCGCCTCGCGGTTCGACATCGGCTTCGACCCGGCGCGCACCCGTCCCACGCCCGACGACGAGTTCCGCGAGCCGAACGGCACGTTCCTCGTCGCGTTCCTGCACGGCGATCCGGTCGGCTGCGTCGGCCTCAAGCTGCACGGCGACGAGCCCGCGGAGGTCAAGCGGCTCTGGGTCGCGTCGAGCACGCGGGGCCTCGGCCTGGGGGCGCGGCTGCTCCGAGAGATCGAGGCGGCAGCGGCCGGACTCGGGGTGGCCGCCGTCCGGCTCGACACGAACCGCACGCTCACCGAGGCGATCGCGATGTACCGCTCGCACGGCTACGTCGAGATCCCCGACTTCAACGGCGAGCCCTACGCCGACTTCTGGTTCGAGAAGCGCCTCGGGTAGTCGCCGCGACCGGATCGCGAGAGGATCGCGGCATGGGCGCGGATACCGTGCAGCACCTGGCCGAGGCGATCGAGCGGATGCCGCTCGTCGACCACCACGTGCACGGCATGCTGCCCGACCCGACCGCGGCCGACCTGCTCGGCGCGCTCACGCAGGCCGACCACACCGCGTCGCCCGCCGACGTGTTCGACAGCGCGCAGGGGTTCGCGCTGCGACGACACTGCGCGCCGCTCCTCGGACTGCCGGCCTTCGCGAGCCCCGACGACTACCTCGCCGCGCGCGGCGCGCTGGGACCGGATGACGTCGCCCGCCGGCTCCTCCGCGCCTCCGGCGTCGCCGCGTACCTCGTCGACGACGGCCACCGCCCCGACCTGTTGATGGCGGACGAGCGGATGGCGCGACTGGCCGGCGCGCCCACGCATCGCGTCGCCCGGCTCGAGACCATCGCCGAGACCGTGCTCGCGCAGAGCGCATCAGCTGCCGAGTTCGCCGACCGGCTGGAACCCGCATTGGAGCAGGCCGCCGCCGACGCGGTCGGCTTCAAGACCGTCGCCGCGCATCGGTGCGGCCTCGACCTCGACCCGTCGAAGCCGACCTCGATCGAGCTGCGCTCGGCGGCCGACGCGTGGTTCGCCGAGGCCGCCGGCCCCGGGGCATCCGCCCGCCCGCGCCTCACGGACCCGACGATCATCCGCCGCCTCATCTGGTGGGCGCTCGAGCGCGGTGCGGTCCTGCAGGTCCACGCCGGGTTCGGCGACGCCGACCTAGTGCTCGAGCGCGCGAATCCCTCCCGCATGCAGCCGCTCGTCGCGGCCACGGCGGGCACCGGCGGGCGCATCGCGTTCCTGCACTGCTACCCGTACGTGCGCGAGGCGGGCTGGCTCGCCCACGTCTTCCCGCACGTCTTCCTCGACGTCGGGCTCGCGGTCGGCTTCCTCGGCGCGAACGCCGACTCGGTCGTGCGCGAGTCGCTCGACCTCGCGCCGTTCTCGCGCGTGCTGTTCTCGACCGACGCGTGGGGCGTTCCCGAGCGCGTGCTGCTCGGCGCACGGCTGTGGCGGGATGCCGCGGCGCGCGTGCTCGGCGGGTACGTCGAGGACCACGGCTGGCCGATCGACGAGGCGATCCGCGTCGCGGAGGGCATCGCGTGGCGCAACGCCGAGGCGCTCTACGGTCGGGCGTTCGTGGAGGCGTGACCCGCTCGGGGACGTCCGGTCGCGGCGGGCGCGCGCTACATTGACAGCGCGGGGGCGGCGCCGGCCCGGCCCCGGGACGGGCGACCGTGAGGAGACGGCATGACCGCGACGCGCTGGCGGATCACGAAAGCCCTGGACCGGCGACTCTGGCGCGGCGTCGAGCTCGGCTCGCACGACATCACCGTGCAGCGCGACCTGCGGACGCCCATGGACGACGGCGTCGAACTGCTCGGCGACCTCTATCTCCCGGTCGACGTCGACGGCCGCATGCCGACCATCGTGATCCGCGGCCCGTACGGTCGGCGCGGCGGGATCGGCACGATCGCCCGCGTGCTCGCGTACTCCGGGTTCCCGGTCCTGTTCCAGAGCTGCCGCGGGACCTGGGGCTCGGGTGGCGAGTTCAGTCCGTGGGTCGACGAGCAGCGCGACTCCATCGCGACCTACCGCTGGGTGCGGCGCCAGCCGTGGTTCACCGGTCGTCTCGCGACCACCGGGGAGAGCTACATGGCCTACGCCGAGTGGGCGGCCGCGGGAACGCTGCAGCGCGAGCATCCGGAGGACGCGCCGGAGGCGCTCGTCGTGGAGGTGGCGCTGACCGACTTCGGCTCGGTCGCCTGGGAGAACGGGGCGTTCGCCCTGAACACCGCGCTGGGCTGGAGCCGGGGAATGGACCGCCTGCGCCAGGGCCCCGCGGCGATGCTCGGGATGCTCCTGCCGGATCGCGCGCTGAAGCAGGCCCTCGACGTCCTGCCGCTCGGCGCGGGGGACACCGCCGCCGCCGGCCATCCCATCGAGTGGTACCAGCAGTGGCTCCGGCACGAGGACCTCGCCGACGAGTACTGGACGCGGCAGTCGCACGCGGCGTCCGTCGCCGACGTGACCTCACCGGTGTTCATGACCACCGGGTGGTACGACCTCTTCCTGCCCTCGCACCTGCGCTCGTACCGGCGCCTCGTCGAGGCGGGGAACCCGCCGCGCCTGACCATCGGGGCCTGGAGCCACCGATCGCCGGAACGCGCCTCCGCGTCGCATCCCGACACCGTCGCCTTCCTCCGCGAGACGTTCCTCGGCGACGCGTGGGACCGACCGGCGCCGGTGCGCGCGTACCAGACGGGGGCCGAGCGCTGGCATGACCTTCCCGAGTGGCCGCCGCCGACCGCCGACCGGGTCTGGCACCTGGGCGCGGACCTCGGGATGGCCCCGGATGCCGCGGCGCCGGGCATCACGTCGTACACGTACGACCCGCAGCACCCCACGCCCGCCGTCGGCGGTCCGATGCGACAGCGGGGTGCCGAACCGGTCGACAATGCCGAGCACGAGCAGCGGCCGGATGTCGCAACCTACCGATCCGGCCCGCTCAGCGCGCCGCTCGACGTCGCGGGCGAGCCCGTCGCGACCGTGCGCGTCCGATCGAGCGCGCCCAGCTTCGACGTGTTCGTCCGCATCACCGACGTGCACCCGGACGGACGCTCGATGACCGTCTGCGACGGGATCCGACGCATCGGCTCGGCCGGCACGGTCGCGACCGACCCCGACCCGGACGACGACGGGTTCCGCGAGGTGGCGGTGACGCTGTGGCCGACCTTCCACCGGTTCGCCGCCGGACACCGCCTCGGCGTCCAGGTCGGCTCGGGCGCGCACCCGCGCTTCGCGCGGAACCCCGGAACCGGGGAACCCGCGGTCGACGCCGCCGAGACGGTCGTCGCGCACCAGGAGATCGCCCACGGCGGGTCCACCGGGACCCGCATCACGCTGCCGGCGTGGTCGCCCTGACGACCCGAGTCGGGTTCAGCCGGGCGGCGACTCAGGCTCCAGGCACGCCGGCCCGGCGCGGGATCGACAGCGACGCGAGCACCCCGAGCCCCGCGAGCACGACGAGCACCGCGAACGCCGCGCCGTAGTCGGCGTCGTCCGGCCCCGCGCCGCCCACGGCGAGCGCCGCTGCGACCCCCGCCGCGCCGAGCGCGCCGCCGACCTGCCGCGCCACCACGTTGACGGCGGTCGTCACGCCGACCTCGTCGTCGGGCACCTGGTCGACGAGCACGTTCACCATGCCCGCCGAGGCCACGGCGATGCCCGCGCCGAGGAGCACGGTCCCGACCAGCAGCGCCGCGAAGTCGCGCGTCGCGGCGAAGATCACCAACCCGCCGGCGGCGGCGGTCACGGCGCCGAGCAGCACCGGCGCGCGGGTGCCGATGCGGCGGCGCAGCACGCCGGAGAGCGGCCCGACCGCGAGCATCGCGAGGGATGCCGGCAGCAGGAGCAGCGCGGCATCCGTCACCGTTCGTCCGAGCCCGCGTCCGGTCTCGGCGGGGGCCTCAGCGAAGGCGGGCAGTAGCACGAAGCTGCCGAGCAGCGTGGCGCCGAGCAGCATGGCGGTCAGGTGCGTCGACCAGACACCGCGTCGCCGGAGCGTCCGCGGATCGACGAGCGGATCCGGGCTGCGGTGCTCGCGGACGAGCCACGCCGCGATCAGGCCGGCGCCGAGCGCGAGGCATCCGGCCGTCGCGACCGCGGGCAGCGGCCACTGCGGCGCCTCGGTGAGCGCGACGAGGAGGGCGGCGAGCCCGAGCGACAGCCGCACCGCCGAGCGCACGTCGAGGTGCACGTCGGGGTGGGTCGGGATGTGCGGGAGCGACGCGGCGATGAGCAGTTCCGCGGCGGCGAGGAACGCGAGCGGCACCCATGACAGCGCCCGCACGCCGACGTGGTCGACGAGCAGCCCGGCGATCACGACGCCGAAGCCCGTGCCGGTCGCGAAGGTCGCGGTGACCAAACCGACCGCGGCGGCGCGACGACGCGTCGGCACGACGTGGGGTACGCAGGCGATCGCGAGCGGGAACGCCCCGCCCGCGAGTCCCTGCACGGCGCGCCCGGCGATGAGCCAGCCGAGGTCGGGAGCGAGCGCCGCCATGACGAGGCCGATCGCGACGACGGGCAGGAGCATCAGCAGCATCCGCCTCGCACCGAACGCGTCGCCGAGTCGGCCGAGGACCGGCGTCGAGGCGACCGCGACGATGAGCGTCGCGGTGAGCGCCCAGCTCGACTCGGCGACCGTGGCGGAATACGACTCGGCCGTGAGCGCGAGCGTCGGGGCGCTCATCGCCTGCGGCAGCACGGCTCCGAACGTGGCGAGCACGAGCCCGGCGATCGCAGCGACGCCCCGCACGCCGACCCGCTCCGGCGCAGGCGGCATGGGCGGGTTCACGCGATCCACGGTACTTCGGTACCGACGCGCCGAACGGGACGACCGCCCGCTCCCGTCCCTACGGGCCGCCACCGCCGCCGTCGAAGCCACCGCCGTCGAAGCCACCGCCGCCCTCGAAGCCACCGATGCCTCCGCCGTCGAACCCGTCGCCGGCGGCGCCGCCGTAGATCGCGCCCCGCCCCCACCCCCTGGTCTCGCTGAAGTACCCGCCATCGGTGTTCAGGCCCCGCTGCTCCAGGAGCCGATTCCCGAGTCGCCCGTCGTCGCGGTCGCCGACGGCGATCGGCTGGACGAGTGCCCCGGCGGCCACTCGGAGGCACGACGCGAGCCGCTCCGGAGTGGCCGGCTCCGATGAGCCGTACCAGCGGGACTCGGCATCGCGCAGCGTGAGCGTCGCGGCCGCCCGTGCGATGACCTCGTCCTGGCCGAAGAGCACGGCCCACGGGAGCGCCGATCGGGCGGCGGCCACGTCACGGAGGTCGGCGCCGGCGATCCGTTCGCGCAGGTCGTTCGCCCGCTCCCGCAGTGCGAGTCCGGTCGCGTTGAGGGGGATCCAGCGCGGAAGCACGGCACGTACGACGAGTGAGACCGCACCGACGGCGAGCGCGATCCAGGCGATCGAGTCATCCGTCCCCTTCCCGATGAACTGGGCGACGAAGCCGAGCACGACGCCGGCGACCCCGGCGACGGATGCCGTGCGGAATCGTCCGACGGGCCGCGGCTCGCGGTAGCGCCCGGCCGTGTCGAGGAACCGTCGGCGGGTGGCCCAGGCGAGCTCGCCGTTCTGCACCACGACGCGGTCGACGGGAACGGTGGCGCCGTGCGCGATCACGGAGGCCGTGCCCGTGGCCCCCGGCCCGAAGACGGCGAGGACGAGGTCGGGCGACGCGTCGCGCGGAGTCCCCGCCCTCGACGAGGGCAGGTCGGACGCGTAGACGAGGCGGATGCCGCGAGCCGAATCGACGTCCTCGCTCGCGCCACCCGGGCGACGGTCCTCGATCGTGAGCACGCCGTCGAGCGCGAGCTCGACCACGGCTGCGGGCAGCCAACGGTTGGATGCGGAACCGGAGACGTACGCGACCGGAAGCAGTCCGACCGTCTCCGGGTCGACGAGCGACGGGTCCGCCGCGGCGCGCGGCTTCTGGAACCACGCGACGACGAGCGAACCGACGGCCGTGGCAGCCACGAGCGATGCGAACAGAGCGATGAGCGGCAGCACCGCGAGACCCAGCCCGCTCCCGCCCGACGCAGCGAGGTCCATCCGTCGCTCCCGACTCGGCGCGACCGTGCGTGCCGCTGACTCGCACGGTACTCCGATCGCGGGCCCGGGACCACGTGCGACGCGGTCCTCGACGGCCGCGCACGTCTGGGCGGCCGCGCGGGACCGACGTCCCCCGCGGCATCCGTCGCACACTAGGCTGTGCCCGACCGTCCACCGATCCGGGGGGAACCGAGATGGCCGAGCTCGTCAACGTCGACAACTTCGCACGCGCCGAGACGAATCGCATGTTCGCGGCATTCGCCGCGCAATCGGGCGGCACCGGGCGCTGGGTGCACAGTCGGACGCCCACGCCGCTCGACAACCAGCCGGTCGTCCGGCAGAACCGCGACACGCTGTACAGCATGGCCGTGATCGACGTGACCGACGGCGCGACGGTCACGATCCCCGACCCCGGCGACCGATACCTGTCGCTCATGATCGTGGACCAGGACCACTACATCCCCACCATCCTCCACGAGCCCGGCGAGCACCGGCTGACCGCCGACGACTTCGACACGCAGTGGGTCGTGCTCGTGCCCCGGATCTTCGTGAACCCGGACGACCCGGACGATGTCGCCGCCGTCAACGCGCTCCAGGACGGGCTCGTCCTCGACGCGACGACCGGCGGGCCGTTCCCGATGCCCGAGTACGACGAGGCGTCGCTCGCCGAGACGCGGAACGCACTGCTCGCCCTCGGCCGAGGCGTGCGGGGCTTCACCACGGCGTTCGGCCGTCGCGACGAGGTGGATCCCGTGCACCACCTGATCGGCACGGCGGTCGGGTGGGGCGGACTGCCGAAGTCGGAGGCGTTCTACCTCAACGTCGAACCGAAGCTGCCGCTCGGCGCCTATCGGCTCGAGCTCGGCGACGTGCCGGTCGACGCGTTCTGGTCGGTCACGGTGTACAACCCGAAGGGCTTCATGGAGGTCACGGACGGCCTGGTGAGCGTGAACAGCACGACCGCGACCCGCAACGACGACGGCACGACGACCGTGAACTTCGGGGGGCCCGACGACGGCCGACCGAACCGCCTCGGCCTGATGGAGGGCTGGAACTACGGCGTGCGGATGTACCGGCCCCGGACCGAGGTCCTCGACGGGTCGTGGATGTTCCCGGAGGTGCAGCCCGCCTGAGACGGGTCAGCGGCAGGCGACGGGTCAGCGGCAGGCGACGGGTCAGCGGCCCGCGACGAGGTCGGCGACCCTCGCGATCGGCGAGGTGGTCGCTCGACCGCGCAGCTCGGCGCGGTCGGCGGCGTGGTACGCGGTGTAGATGGCCTGCACGGCGAGCCAGCGCAGCGGTTCGACCTCCCACCGCTTCGCACGGTGGTTCACCCACGGCAGCCGCGTGAGCTCGGTGTCGCGGCCGAGCACGAGGTCGCGGAGCGTGCGGCCGGCGAGGTTCGTCGCGGTCACGCCCGTGCCGACGTAGCCGCCGGCCCAGCCGAGCCCGGTCGCCGGGTCGAGACCGACCGTCGCGGCCCAGTCGCGCGGGACGCCGAGCACCCCCGCCCAGGCGTGCTCGATCGCGGCGCCCGCGGCGGCCGGGAAGTACCGGCGCAGCAGCTCGGTGAGGCTCTCGATGGTGCGCGGCTGGGTGGCGCCGTCGACGTCGACGCGCGAGCCGTACCGGTACGGCACGCCGCGACCGCCGAACGCGATGCGGTCGTCGGCCGTGCGCTGGGCGTACATGTAGACGTGGGCGAAGTCGCCGAGCGTCTCGCGGCCATTCCAGCCGATCTCGTCCCAGGCGGATGCCGCGAGCGGCTCGGTCACGATCATCGACGAGTTCATGGGCAGCCACGTGCGGTGCTCGCCGGCCAGGTTCGGCGTGAACCCCTCGGTCGCGCGGAGCACGTACTGGGCGCGCACGGTGCCGTGCTCGGTGCGCGCCGCGCCGGGCGCGATCTCGGTGACACGGGTGCCCTCGTAGATGGCGACGCCGAGCCGCTCGACGGTCGCCGCGAGCCCGAGCGCGAGCTTCGCGGGATGGACGCGGGCGCAGTGCGGATGCCACAGCCCCCCGAGCACGCCGGACACGTTCACGCGGGCCGCCGTCTCGCGGGCGTCGAGCTCCTCGACATCCGTCGCCGGCCACTCGCGCTCGGCCGCCGCGGCGGCGCGCAGGCGCGCGAGCTGTGCGGGCGCGGTCGCGATCTCGAGCTCGCCGCCCTTGTGGATGCCGGCGTCGATGCCCTCGGCGCCCGTGACGCGGATCACCTCGTCGACGGTCTCGTTCAGCGCGCGCTGCTGCGCGATCGCGGCGTCGCGGCCGTGGCTCTTCGCGTACTGCTCGCGACCGCCCGTGACCGAGTTGGTGAGCCATCCGCCGTTGCGGCCGGAGGCGCCGAAGCCCGCGAACCGCTGCTCGAGCACCGCGATCCGCAGGTCGGGCTGGTCGCGCTTGAGGTAGTACGCGGTCCAGAGGCCGGTGTAGCCGCCGCCGACGATCGCGACGTCGACGTCGAGGTCGCCCGCGAGCGCGGGGCGCTCGGCCGGCACGCCGACCTGCTGCATCCAGAACGAGACCCCGCCATTGGTGACTCCGTCGCCCGCCACACGTCCTCCATCTTTTTTCAAACAGTGTTTCACAACACCTGCAGCGACGTTAGTGTGGTGCCCGTCGGAATGTCAACGAGCGGATGCCGCGGCATCCGCCCCGCCGGAAGGGAGCCGCCGTTGCCGGCCGAAGTCGACACCGCCGAACGCCTGGCCGACATCGCGCGCGCCACGGTCGCCGTCGCCCAGGAGCGCGGCACGCACGCGGTCACCCTGCGCGCGGTCGCCGAGCGACTCGGCCGCTCCACCGCGTTCATCACGCACTTCGTGCCGAGCCGCGCCGAGCTCATGGCGAACGCCCTCGAACTCGCCCGAGCCCGCTGGGACGACGAGCGCCGCGACGAGCTCGGCGGCCTCGTCGGCGTCGAGCGACTCGCCGCCCTCACGCGTTGGATGTGCACCTCCTCCCCCGAGGAATCCGTGTTCCGCAGCCTCTGGATCGAGGTCATCGCCGACGTGCGCGCCGGCCACGACCGCGCCTACGACCTGCTCCGCACGGTGACGGATGCCACCTACGAGAGCTTCCTCGACGGCGCACGCGCCGCCGACCGCGAGGAGGCCGCACGGATCGCCGACATCCTCTACCTCTACTGCCGCGGCTACGAGGTGAAGTCGGTCGAGGATCCGGAGGGCTGGCCCGACGACCGCGTGCAGCACTCGCTCGAGCTGCTGCTGCAGGCGCTCGTCTTCGACCGGGCGGATGCCGCGGCATCCGCCTGACGCCGTCGGCGCCCACCCGCGACATCGCGTCCGGCGGCGGGTGGGACCAGCCGTGCTCTGCTTGGCGCAGCCCCGAAGGGAAGGCCGCCTGAAACCCGGTACTCCCGCTCTTGTCTCACGGCTCGGCCGGACGCGGGCCACACGCTACTCGCGGTGGCGGCCGCGCCACCCGGGCCGAAGGTCCCGGGGCCCGTCAGTCCACGCCGAGCGCGCGACGCGCGTGGCGGTACTTCTCGGCGAGGCGCGCCTGCTTGGCGAAGTCGAGGCGGCGCAGCCGCCAGGGCGCGGTGTTGTCGTCGATGTCGGCGAGCTTGACGCGCAGCGCGACCGGATGGCGCCGGATGCGCGCGTAGTACTCGTCGGGCGTGATCTCGGGCCGGCGCGTGAGGAGCTCGACGACGCCGACGACCTCGAGCAGCACGCCCGCCTCGAACAGCTCGCGCGAGGTGATCGGCGTGTCCTCGAGCACGTCGTGCAACCACGCCGCCGCCGCCGCGATCGGGTCGGTGACCGGATCGAACCGCTCGGCGATACGACCCGGATGGTCGATGTACGGCGTGCCGCTCTTGTCGAGCTGGCCGCGGTGCGCGGCGAACGCGATGCCCTTCGCGAGCGCGACCTGCGCGACGGCGTCGAGCGCGGAGAGCGACCCGTGCGAGCGCGGCGCGGCCGGGTGCGGCGCGGCCGGCTCGTGGGCTGGGGCGTCGGCGTCGGCGTCGGCGTCGGCAACGGCGTCGGCAAAGGATGCCTCGGCAGGCACGGCATCGGGCCGTGCCGTGGTCGCGGGGCTGGGCGCGAGCGCCCGGTCGGATGCCGCCGGGTCGTGGACGGCGGCCGGGTGGACTCCGTCGGCGGCGCCGGCCTCGGCCGTAGCGGTGCGGCCATCGACGACGGCGTCGGTTTCGACAGCGGCGTCGGGTGCGGCAGCGTATTCGGCCTCGGCTTCGGCCGGCGACTCTTCTCGGGCCGGCGGCTCGGCTTCGGCGTGCGGCTCGGCCTCGGAGGGCAACTTGGCTTCGGCCGGCGATCCGGCTTCGGCGGGCGACTCGGCTTCGGCGGGCAACTCGGCCCCGGCCGGCGACTCGGTTCGGGCCAGCGACTCGGCTCCGACGCGTAATCCGGCTCCGACCGGCGATCCGGCGTCGGCGGGCGACTCGGCTCCGGCCGGTGACTCGGCTTCGTCCCCCGCGTCTGCGTCGCGGTCCGCAGGGGCACCCGCGGCGGCATCCGCGTCGTCGGCGGGCACGCCGGCCGACGGCTTCGGCACCACCGGCTCGAACGTCGAGCGCCGCGGCCCCGGCGGCACGTCCGCATCCGCGTCCGCGTCCGCGTCCGCGTCCGACGACTCGACCGCCGCAGCAGACCCAAACGATTCGGAGTGGGCGCGATCCGCTGCGGCCTCGGCCGGCGCGGCGTCGGCGCCCGACCCGAGGGCGTCCGCGGAGCCGCCGGCCGCGGCATCCGTCGTCGCATCGACCGCGCCTGGCGCGGTCACCGGCACGATCGCCAACGGACGCGTCGCCTCGAGCGACGCCTTCTTCGCTGCGGCGACCTCGGCGATCGGGTCGCGACCGTCGAGCGGCCGCACGAAGATGAGCGCACCCTCGAGCTCGCGCAGCTCGTGCTCGCCGATCTCGAGCAGGGATCGCGTTCCGCTCTTGCGTCGCTGCTCGAACGAGAGCTCGTCGACCTCGATGAAGTGCGAGCCGTCGCGCGAACTGAAGTAGCGGCGGCTGGAGCCATCGGTGATCGCGACGATCACGGCCTCGTAGTCGCCGCTGGGCTGCAGCGAACTCAGGAAATACCGGCGCCGGTCGGGATCCGCGTGCTCGTCGGAGTCGAGCACGACCGTCGCGGCGCGGCGGCGCGGACGGCGTCCCGGGCTCGCGCTCGCACGCATGGCCCAGCGATCCCGCTCGAGCACGCCGACCTCGTCGGACGCGCCCCCGTCGCGCGAGCGTCGGCCGCGCTGAGCGTGGCCCGGGCGGTCGCCGGGCGCACCGAAGTCGGGCATGGGCTCGTCATCGGCGGGGGCTCTCAACGGGGTGCTCCGAGGGGATCGGGGGCGTCGTGTCGGCGGAGCGGCGGGGCGCCGCGGGTCGGCGTGGGGTGGCGGTCGGGTGCGCGGGCTCGCGCGTACGCCGATCGTACGGCTTCGACCGATTCTCCGCTGCCCTTCACGCGCGGTTCGGCCGAACTCGACCGGACGGTCACGGGCCGCGGCCGCCCGCGCAGTGCCGGGCGGCCCGGGCGGCGTCACGAACCCGGCCGGACACACGGCGGCGGGGCGGATGCCGCGCATCCGCCCCGCCGTGCCGGTCGGCCCGACGACCCCTCGCGGGGCGCGCCGGGTCAGCTGCCGCTGGAGGTCACCTCGGGCGTGACGACGTCGTCGGCCGCGGAGCGCACCTCGACCTTGCGCGGCTTCGCGCGCTCGGACACCGGGATGATCACGCTCAGCACGCCGTTGTCGTAGTGGGCGCTGATGCCGGTGGTGTCGATGCCCTCGCCGAGGGTGAGCTGGCGCAGGAACGACCCGCTCGGCCGCTCGTGCACGAGCCACCGCACGTTCTCGTCGTTGCGCAGCGTGCGCTCGGCGCGGATGGTCATCAGCTGGCCGTCGACGTCGATGTCGATCGAACCGGGGTCGACCCCGGGCAGGTCGGCGGACAGGACGTAGTGGTCACCGTCGCGGTGCAGGTCGATCGGCATCATCCGCGGGCCTCGGCTCGAGTCGATCATGCTCGCCGCGAGACGGTCGAGGTCGCGGAACGGGTCCCAGCTCATTGCCATGAGCGTCTCCTCTCGTGAGATCTGGAGTTGAGTCCCCTCGACTCAACTTGATCCGAGATTAGCACTCTCGACGTGAGAGTGCTAAGACTTTGGGCCCGCCGTTCGCGGAGGGCGATCACGCCGGCCGGGGGGCCGCGCGGGCGCGCGCGCGGCCCTCCCGGGCCCCGGCCGGTGTCGCGGCGGACGCGCGGGCTCGGGTATCCGCATTCGCAGGATGAGCCGCACTACGGGACCTCTTGCGAGGCCGTGACGCGGCTCATCCTGTTTTCGCGTCCCACACTCGTCTCAATACGCGCAGATCGCTCGAAGGCTTCACTCGGCGCAGGCTCGGGCAGCCGCGTTCGCAGGATGAGCCGAACCATGTGCCCTCGCTCGACCCCGTGACGCAGCTCATCCTGCGTTCGCGTCCCACACCCGTCTCAATTCCCGCGCTCGCGCGCAGTTTCCACTCGGCGCGCGGGGCTCGCCCCCTGAATTCGCAGGATGAGCCGGCCTATGGGTCCCCGTTCGGAGCCCGAGACGCGGCTCATCCTGCGTTCACCGGCAGGACCGACGCGCCCGGGCGCGAGGTACGGCCGATGCCGAGAAACCGTCAGGCGGCGGCGCCGCCGAGCGTGGCCCAATCCTCGGAGCCCGCGACGCGCAGGACCTCGTCGATCGCGTTCGTGGTCGAGGCCGTGCGGAACTCCGGCGAGACATCCATCGTCTGCGCGTTCACGAAGGTCACGTCGGTGATGCCGACGAATGCGAAGATCGCACGCAGGTACGGCTCCTGGAAGTCGAAGGCATGCAGCGGGCTCGCCTCGGAGTAGTCGCCGCCCCGCGACGTGACGACGACCATCTTCTTGCCGTGCACGAGGGGGAGCGCGCGGCCGAGTTCGTCGTAGCGGAACATGTATCCCGGCTGCACGATGCAGTCGATGTAGTACTTGAGCGCGTAGGGGATGCTGAGGTTCCACATCGGCGTGGAGATCACGTAGGCGTCGGCGTGCGTGAACCGGTCGATCTCGCGCTCGATCTGCTTCCAGGATTCGGCGTGGCTCTTGTCGATGGGCTGGCCGACCATCAGCGTGTACTTCGCCTCGATGTTGTCGCCCGCGATGGCGGGCAGGTCGGCCTGGAACAGCTCGACCTCCTCGACCTCCAGGTCGGCGATCCGCTCGCCGAGCGCGTCGAGGAGCGCGTTCGAGACCCGGAGCGTGTTGGATGCCTGGCTGCGCGGGCTGGCGATGATGTGGAGCAGCTTCATGACGTGCCTCTTCCGATGGGTCCTGCACGGGCGTTGGGGGCTTTGCTCACCGCGCTCGGGCCTCAGCGGTGACGTCACCGTATCGCCGCAGTGTTTCCGGCGTGTCTCGATCAGGTACCTTCTGATCGGCGCGATCCGGACGCCGCTCTCCGTCGCGTGACGCGGCGTCGGCGCGGCCGTCGCCTTCGGGCAGGGCGGATGGTGCGTTCGCACCGCGCGGGTCGGGGTCGCGCTCGACCCGACCCGACCGACCCGGCCGAATACGCAGGATGAGGCGGATCATGGGCGTACATGAGGCGCCGCAGCGCGTCTCGTCCTGCATTCGCACGGAACGGCGCTCGGCGCTCGGCGCTCACCGCACGCCACGCCCCCCATCCAAGTGCGACTTGTGCGTTCGAGTACGGAACCAACCCGCACTCCAACGCAGAAACCGCACTCCGGTGAGACCAGGTGACAGAGGTGACAGGTGACGGATGACGCCGCGGCGCCCGCGGCGCGTCAGAAGAGGCGGCGCTGCGCGACGACCTCGGCGCCCTCGAGTTCGAGCAACCGACGCTTGCGCTCGAGCCCGCCGGCGTAGCCGGTGAGCGACCCGTCGGCGCCGACCACGCGGTGGCACGGCACGATGATGCTGATCGGGTTCCGCCCGACGGCCCCGCCCACGCGCCTTGCGAGGTTCCGGCCGCCGAGCCGGTCGGCGAGCTCGCCGTACGCCACGGTCTCGCCGAACGGGACCTCGCGCAGCATCCCCCACACCGCATGCTGGAACTCGTCGCCGGTCGGCGCGAGCGGCAGGTCGAAGCGGATGCGTCGCCCCGCGAGGTACTCGTCGAGCTCGACGCCGAGCCGGCGGAACAGCGGATCGTCGGCGGCATCGACGACGATGCCGAGCGACTCCGGGGCGGGCGGATGCCAGTGGCCCGGGAAGTACAGCCCCGCGAGCCCGCCGTCGTCGGCGACCACGAGCAGGTCGCCGATCCCGGTCGTGAGCGTGGCGTGGCGGCGGGGCATGCGTCGATTCTCGCGCGTCGCGCGGCGCGCGAGGCGGAGTTCGGTGGCGGGAATCGGACGTGGCGGTCGCATCGCGCGTACGGGGATGCCGGCTTGCGCTGCGCCTCGCCTCGCCGAGTTCGCAGGATGACGCCGCTCATGGGCGCCGCCGACGACGGATGACACGGCTGGTCCTGCATACTCGGCCGACCGATGCGCCGGGCTCGCGTCGCGCGGTCGATGCCACCAGCGGGTTCGCAGGATGAGCCGCCTCACGCACCTCTTGCGAGGCGGATGACGCGGCTCATCCTGCATACCCGCCGCCGCGAGGCCGTCAGCCCCTCGCTCGCGGGCCGTCGGCGCGGGAACCCCGAGCGGATGCCGCGGCATCCGCCCGCGCCCCGATCGGCGTGTGGTCGGCAGACCGCAGCCACTCGTCGAACGTGATCGCCGCGTGGTCGGCGTCGGCGCCGCCGCGCAGCGCGCCCGACGCCGACGCACGCCCGTACGGCCCGGGCAGCGGGAACTCGAGCACGGGCCGCCGGACGCCGTCGTGCGCGAACATGCGCCGCACCATCTCGGCGAGCCGTTCCTCGCGCGGACCGGCCAGGTCGCGGGCCCGTCCGATCGCCCCGGCCTCGGCGACCTCGACGAGTCGCACGCCGACCTCGCGCGCCGAGACCGGCCGGTAGCGCCCGACGGGGATCGGCGTGAGCATCCGTCCGAGCGACAGCCGCGCCGTCATCTGCTCGGCGAACTCGTGGAACTGCGTCGCCCGCAGGATCGTGTGCGGCACGTCGGCGGCCGCGACGAGCCGCTCCTGCGCGTGCTTGCCCGCGAAGTAGGCGGCGTCGGCGCCGTCGATGCCGACGATCGACAGTGCGACGTGGTGGCCGACCCCGGCGTCGCGCTCGGCGCGCAGCAGGTTCTGCGTGACGGCGGTGAAGAACTCGCGCGCCCGGCTCGCCGAGGTGGTTCCCACGCTCGTGACGTCGATCACGGCGTCCACCCCGTCGAGGGCGGCCGCGAGCGACGAGCCGGCAGGCCCGGTGCCCCGCTCGAGGTCGTGCCCGGTCCGGCGGGTCAGGGACAGGATGTCGTGCCCGCGCGCCTCCGCGGCGGCGACGACGTGACGTCCGACGACGCCGGTCGCTCCGGCGATCGCGATCCTCATCGCGTCACCTCCGTCGTGCGGGCGGGTTGGGCCGGCACGGATGGCGGGGCGCCCACGTCGGCGGGATCCGACGTCCGGGCGTGCGGCGCCCCCGACGTACCGTCCGCCGCCCCCGGGGTCGCGACATCCAGTGCCGCCGCGCCATCCGCGCCCGTCGCGCCATCCGTCGACGCCGCGGCATCCGCTCGCCCTCGATCGCGCCCCGGGATCAGCAGCACGACGCCGAGCGCGAGCGCGATGGTGAGCGAGGTGATGGCGGCGATGTCGTCCGCGGCGTCCTGGTGGCCGAGGTGCGTGACGTGGTGGCCGAGGTGCAGCGCGCCGAAGACCGTCCAGGCGAGGCCGAGCGCGCGGAACAGCGCGGGGGTCCGCCAGACGAGTCCGGCGACGCTCGCGACGCCGAGCCCGAGGTAGAGGGCTCCGACGTCGCGGATCAGGTGCTCGTTGAAGGGCCCGTCGGTCGAGATCCAGGTGCCGAGCACGCCGGGGAAGGAGTCGTAGAAGGAGCGGGGCGCGAAGCACGCCCAGCCGCCGACGAGGAACGCGATGGCCGCCGATGCTGCGAGCGCGGCCGTGTGGATTCTGCTCATGCCAACCTGACGAAACGGCGGCGCGATGTGTGAGGCGCCTCACGATTCCGGGCGCGGTGTCGTCATGCTGGTGAAGGGAAGGGGAACGACGATGACGGATGACCCGGGGCGGACCGCCGGCCACGGCACCGATGACCGCGCCCGCGACGACCGCGCCCGCGACGACCTCGCCGACGTGGTCGACGAGCGCCGACGCCTGCTCGCGCTCGCGTACCGCATGCTCGGCACGACCGGCGATGCCGAGGACGCCGTGCAGGAGACGTACGTGCGCTGGTACCGGATGTCGGACGCCGAGCGCGCCGCGATCGCGAACCCGCAGGGCTGGCTGACGCGCGTCGCGGGACGCGTGTGCCTCGACCTCCTCGGCACCGCGCGGGCCCGGCGCGAGCGGTACGTCGGCCCGTGGCTGCCCGAGCCGCTGCCCGCGGGCTTCTTCGCGGCCGGGACCGGCGCGGCCGCGACATCCGCTGCGACCGCCTCAGCCGGTGTCGGAGACGGTTCGGTAACCGCCCAGACCGATGTCGCGGCCGACCCGCTCGACCGGGTGACACTCGACGAGGCGGTGTCGAGCGCGCTGCTCGTCGTGCTCGAGGCGATGACGCCGCCCGAGCGCGTGTCGTTCGTGCTGCACGACGTGTTCGCGGTGCCCTTCCCGGAGATCGCCGAGATCGTCGGCCGCTCCCCCGCCGCGGTGCGGCAGCTCGCCACGTCGGCCCGTCGGCGCGTCGCGGCCGAACGCTCCCGCCGGGTCTCGCGTGCGGAGCACGACGCCGTGGTCGCCGCCTTCGCGGCCGCCGCGCAGGCCGGCGACCTCGCCGCGCTCACCCGCGTGCTCGACCCCGACGTGATGCTGCGCTCGGACGGCGGCGGCGTCGTCTCGGCGGCGCGCAAGCCGGTGCTCGGCGCCGAGAACGTGGCGCGGTTCCTGCTGGGGCTGCTCGCGAAGAACCCGAGCGACCGGATCGAGCCGCGGGCGACGACGGACGGCACGGGCTTCGCGGTGGTCCGCGGCGGCTCCCTCATCGGCATCGTGAACCTCAACGTGGTCGCCGGGCGCGTCGTCGACGTGTGGATCGTGATGAACCCGGAGAAGCTCGGGGCCTGGCTGGACTGTGGCCGTTCGGCACCCCGTTGACGCCGCACCCCACCCGGACGATGCTGACGCCATGACCGAACCCACCCTCGAGAACTGGCGCCGGGTCGACGATTACCTCGCGGCGACCCTGCTCGACGACGACCCCGACCTGGTCGCCGCGCGTCGCGACTCGCTCGCCGCGGGCCTCCCGGCGATCGAGGTCACGCCGCTCGCCGGCGCGTTCCTCACCCTGCTCGCGCGCATGACGGGAGCCCGACGTGCGCTCGAGATCGGCACCCTCGGCGGGTACTCGACGATCCACCTGGCCCGCGGCATCCGCCCCGGCGGCCAGGTGGTGACGCTCGAGCTCGAGCAGCGGCACGCCGCCGTGGCCCGCGCCAACCTCGAGCGGGCGGGGGTCTCGGACCGGGTCGAGATCATCGTCGGCCGCGCCGCCGACTCGCTGCCCCTCCTCGCCGAGCGCCTCGCCGGGCAGGGCGAGGAGCCGTTCGACCTCGTGTTCATCGACGCCGACAAGGAGTCGAACGCGCTCTACCTCGATTGGGCGATCCGGCTGGGGCATCCGGGCACCGTCATCGTCGTCGACAACGTCGGGCGCGGCGGCGAGGTCGCCGACGCGGGCAGCGTGGACCCGATGGTGGTCGGCACGAGGCGCGGCCTCGAGTTGCTGGGCAGCGACCCGCGGGTGGATGCCACGGCGCTGCAGACCGTCGGCGCGAAGGGGTGGGACGGGCTCGCGATCGGGCTCGTGCGGTAGCGCGCGGGCGGTGGCGCGGGTGCGGTGGCGCGGTCATCTCGCGCAAGGTCCGAGTTCGCAGGATGACGCGCCCGAGCCATCCGCTCACGCCCCCATCGCCCGGCTCATCCTGCGAATCCGCACCCGCATCGCCGCCGGGTGGACACCTTGCACGGACTTGCCGCCGCCCTCCGGCCCCGTCGCTACGCTGACGATGGAACCGACCGGGGAGGGGTGGTGAGTTCCATGACTGCGACGAAGCAGTGGAGCGTCACCGTCGACATCGACGAGCAAGAGGACACGACGTGGGCGCACGTCAGCCTGCACACGCCCGCGGGCCTGGACGTGACCGGCGACGGCCACGCGCAGCGCAATCCGCTCGATCCGAGCGTGCCCGAGATCGGCGATGAGCTCGCGGTCTCGCGCGCGCTCCGCAACCTCGCCGAGCGGATGCTGCACACCGCGGAGAAGGACATCCGCGGCGCGACCGGGCAGCCGGCGCACCTGCACCGGTAGGTCGGGCGGGCACCGCCCGCTCCGGCGACGACGACGGATGCCGCGGCACGGCGCCCGCACGCACCGCGAACCGCGGGGCATCCGCTCGACGCCGCGTTCGGTGCGCCGTACGGTCGGAGCATGGCGATGGGACGGTTCACGCGCGGGTGGCTGACGTTCATCAAGCACACGCTGAACCACGTCACGCTGGGGATGGCGCGCCGCGGCATCCCGCCGTTCTCGTTCGTGCGCACCGTGGGGCGCAGGAGCGGCCGTACGTTCGAGACGCCGCTGATCCTGGCGCGCGTGCCGGGTGGGTTCGTCGCCGAGCTCACCTACGGCGACGAGGTGAACTGGTACCGCAACCTCATCGCCGCGGGCGGCGGCACCGTGGGCTGGAAGCGTCGCGAGATCGCCGTCGAGGCGCCCGAGCCGATGGCGACGGATGCCGGTCTCCGGGCGTTCGGGCCGCCCGCCGAGTGGGTGCTCAGGCTGCTCGGCCGGCACGAGTTCCGGCTGCTGCGCGAGGCGACGCCGCCCGCTGGGGCCTGACGGCCGCGCGCACCTCGCCACGCACCCGATCGTGTAATACGCACGAAATATTCACGCGTTCTTTGCGTGTCAGGCAGGTCAATGGCGCGATTTCCGCACGATTCGCGTAATTTCCTCGATTCTTTCGCGCCGTTCTGGCAGGGGCGCGCTCCATTCGTGAGGCAATCTCGAATCACCGGAACACCCCGGTCCCCGCCACTTCACGAAAGGGAGTCCACCGTGACCACCAACATCCTCTGGCTCTCCGACCTCGGCCTCGACGACATCGGGAAGGTGGGCGGCAAGAACGCCTCACTCGGTGAACTCATCCACAACCTCGGGGCTGCGGGCGTGAACGTGCCCGAGGGCTTCGCCACCACGGCCGACGCCTTCCGCACGTTCCTCGCCCAGACCGGCCTCGAAGACCGGATCGCCGCGACGCTCCTCGGGCTCGACAGCTCCGACACCCTGGCCCTGGCTCGTGCCGGCCGCACCATCCGCGAGGACATCATCTCCACCCCGCTGCAGGAGGACCTCGAGGCCGAGATCCGGTCCGCGTACGCGGCGCTGACCGAGGGCGAGGACCCGGATGACCCGGTCTCCTGGGCCGTGCGATCGAGCGCGACGGCCGAGGACCTCCCCGACGCGTCCTTCGCCGGCCAGCAGGAGACGTTCCTCAACATCCGCGGCATCGACCAGATCCTGCGCGCCGTGCACGAGGTCTTCGCGTCGCTCTACAACGACCGCGCGATCTCGTACCGCGTGCACCACGGCTTCGCGCACCTCGACGTCGCGCTCTCGGTGGGCATCCAGCGGATGGTGCGCAGCGACCTCGCCTCCTCCGGCGTGATGTTCACGCTCGACACCGAGTCGGGCTTCTCGAACGCGGTGCTCATCACGTCGGCGTACGGACTCGGCGAGGGCGTGGTGCAGGGCGCCGTGAACCCCGACGAGTTCGTCGTCTACAAGCCGGCGCTGAACGCCGGGCGCCCCGCCATCCTGAAGCGGACGGTCGGCGAGAAGGCCACGAAGATGATCTACACGAAGTCGAAGACCGTCGGCCGCACCGTGGAGTTCGTGCCGGTGACCCCGCCCGAGGCGCGACGCTTCAGCCTGAACGACGCCGAGATCGAGGAGCTCGCCCGCTACGCGGTGAGCATCGAGAAGCACTACGGCCGCCCCATGGACATCGAGTGGGCGAAGGACGGCATCGACGGCCGCCTGTACATCGTGCAGGCCCGACCCGAGACGGTCGTCGCCCGGCGGACGGGTCGCACGGAGCGGTTCAGCCTCGACGAGCGCGGCACCGTCATCGCCGAGGGGCGCGCGATCGGGCACAAGATCGGCGCCGGGCCGGCGCGCGTGCTCACCTCGATCGAGGACATGCACGAGTTCAACCCGGGCGACGTGCTCGTCGCCGACATGACCGACCCCGACTGGGAGCCGGTGATGAAGATCGCCTCGGCCATCGTCACCAACCGCGGCGGGCGCACCTGTCACGCCGCGATCATCGCCCGCGAGCTCGGCGTGCCCGCCGTCGTCGGTGCGGGGGATGCCACCTCGGCCCTCGTCCACGGCCAGCAGGTCACCGTCTCGTGCGGCGAGGGCGAGACCGGGTACGTCTACGACGGCACGCTCGACTACTCGATCGAGTACACCGACCTCGGCGACCTCCCCGAGATCCCGACGTCGGTGATGATGAACGTCGGCACGCCCGAGCAGGCGTTCAACTTCGCCCAGACCCCGAACGACGGCATCGGCCTGGCCCGCCTCGAGTTCATCATCAACCGCCAGATCGGCATCCACCCGAAGGCGCTGCTCGACGTCGACGACCAGGCCCCCGAGGTGGCGAAGGAGATCCGCCGGCGGATCGCGCCGTACTCCGGCGCACGCGACTTCTTCGTCAAGCGCGTCGCCGAGGGCGTCTCGACGCTCGCGGCCGCGTTCGCCCCCAACCCGGTGATCGTGCGGATGTCGGACTTCAAGTCGAACGAGTACGCCAACCTGATCGGCGGCGAGCGGTACGAGCCCGACGAGGAGAACCCGATGCTCGGGTTCCGCGGCGCGTCGCGCTACGTCTCGCCCGGGTTCCGCGAGTGCTTCGACCTCGAGTGCCAGGCGCTGAAGTTCGCCCGCGACGAGATGGGGCTGACGAACATCAAGATCATGATCCCGTTCGTGCGCACGATCGCCGAGGCCGAGGCCGTCATCGCGGCGCTCGCCGAGAACGGCCTGGTGCGCGGGCAGAACGGACTGCAGGTCGTGATGATGTGCGAGGTGCCGAGCAACGCGGTGCTCGCGCACGACTTCCTCAACCACTTCGACGGATTCTCGATCGGCTCGAACGACCTCACCCAGCTCACGCTCGGCGTCGACCGCGACTCGGCCGAGATGTCCCGCGTGTTCGACGAGCGCGACCCCGCGGTGCTGAAGCTGCTGAGCATGGCCATCGAGGCGTGCGTCTCGCGCGGCAAGTACGTCGGCATCTGCGGCCAGGGCCCGAGCGACCACCCCGACTTCGCCGAGTGGCTCATGGCCCAGGGCATCTCGTCGATCTCGCTGAACCCCGACACGGTCGTCGAGACGTGGCAGCGACTCGGCCGGATGGAAGCGGCGAAGCGGGAGGCCGCGCTGGTCTGAGGCGGGGCTGAGCGCCTCGCTGAGGGGCGGCAGCGGATGCCACGGGGCTGCGCGGGTGCACGAGCACTCGCGCGGCCTCGCTCGCGTTCCCGCCGAGCGCGTGCCCACCCGCTGCTGCTCCCCGCCCCGCGGCCCGCCCTCTCGTCGCCCTCGCGGGTTGCCGCTTTCCCCGGAAACTCAGATAGCGAAAGGCGCAGAAGTGGCATTACGACGAGCGGAGCGCGTCCCACGTGGAAGATCTCTGCACTGATCGTCGCGAGGCAAGAGGCATCCGACTTCGAACCGGCGTCGTGAGGGTCGCGTGGGCGGATGCTCGCCCGGACGCGACCTGCGACGGGTGTCAAGCCCTGCCGGTGCCGCGCAGATCGGGCGAGGCTGGAACGGAGATCACGCGACGGCCGCGCGGCTCGGACCGCGTCGCCGTCCCCGAGGAAGGGAGCCGCTGATGAGCGACACGGATCGATCAGCCGAGATGCCCGAGCGACCCGACGGCTACGAGGACGCTCGGGAGCGCACCGAGGATCCGGACGAGGTGCGCGACGGCAGCACGTCGGAGACCGGCGACGCCCAGCCCATGAGCGAGTCGACGGACGGCGGGCTCGACGGCGGCGACCCCGGCGTCGAGGAGTAGGCGGCGCTTCGCGCGGGCGCCCTGCCGGAACCGGCGCGGGGCCCCGGCCGCCCATCAGCGCGCACGACTGCCAGACTGGCCCGATGCCGACCCGCACCCGACGCCCCGCGCGAACCCGACGCCCCCGCCGACCCGGTCCGCTCACCGTCATCCGCACGGTCGCACGCTGGGTGCTCGCGGGCATGCTGGTGTTCGCCGGGCTCTCGCACTTGTTCTGGGCGCGGAAGGGGTTCCGCATCGCGGTGCCCGACTGGGTGGCGACCGAGCCGGCCGACAAGGATGCCGTCGTGATCGCGTCGGGCGCGGCCGAGATCATGCTCGGCACGGCCGCGATCGCGCTCCCCCGCGAGCGCCGTCGCGTCGGCCTCGCGATCGCGGCGTTCTTCGTGGCGGTGTTCCCGGGCAACATCCACCACTGGCGCACCGGACGTTCGGTGCCGCTCATGCGCACGGACCGGGCGCGGTTCCTGCGGCTGTTCCTGCAGCCGGTGCTCGTGGCGTGGGCGGTCTGGAGCACGATGCCCGACCGCGCGCGGCGCTGACGCCGTCGCCCCCGAGGACCCGCCCCGAACCCCGGGAGGGCGAGCCTGATGCCGCTCGTCGAGATCGGTGGACAGCCTGGCCGACCCGCCGATACGATGCCGCCAAGTTCCCTCATATGGCTGGTCAGGCGAAATATCCGTCGAACGACGGTTCGATGCTCGTTCCGTGGGAGGAATCATGGGGGGAAACAGCGCACGGCACCAGCGGTTCTGGGTCTCGATCGCCGGCGCCGTGGCGGTGCTCGCCGGGGCGGTGGTCTCGGTCGTCGTCACGCTCGGCGAGAACGGCTGGCCGCGGTGGCCCCAGGCGTTCCAGCTGATCCTGTTCATGTTCGCCGCGGTCGCCGTCGCCGGCATCCTCGGGTTCATCTTCGGCGTGCCGCGGGCGCGCCCCGTCGTCGCCCGGGTCGATGCCGACCGATCCGGGGATGCCGCGGACGACGACCGCACGGCGTTCATCAGGTTCGAGCCGAACTCGAACCTCGAGCAGATCTCGGACTGGCTGACGAAGATCCTCGTCGGAGCGGGACTGGTGCAGTTGGCGGCGGTGCCGGGCGCCCTCCGCAGCATGGGCGACTACCTGGGCGGCGACCTCGGCGAAGCCGGTCCGCAGGTGACGGTCGCGATCGTCCTCTACGGCTTCGGCGTCGGCTTCCTGCTCGCCTACCTCTGGGCGAGGCTACGGCTGCGGGTGCTCCTCGAGACGAGCGAAGCGGATGCCCAAGAGGAGTCGAGACGCGACCTGCTGGTCCGCCGCCTGTCCAACGCCTCGAACGACGCGGAGGACGCGGACTCGCGTTCCGACATCACCCGCGCGGCGCGGAGCGCCGACCGCATCGCCCGCAACGCCGGGTCGTTCACCTCCCTGCTGTGGGTCGATGATCGACCCGACAACAACGTCGAGCTCATCCGGGCGTTCCGCGACCTCGACATCGAGGTCCGGCTCGCCACGTCGACGGAGGAGGCCCTCCGCGCCCTCGACGGAGCGGAGTTCGGGTTGATCATCAGCGACCTCGGCCGCAAGGAGAACGGCGCGTTCAAGTCGATGGCCGGCCTCGAACTGATCGAGCAGGTGGTGCAGCGAGGCGAAGCGCATCCGCCGATCTTCATCTACGCGAGTTCCCGCGGAATGCGGAACGCGGAGCGGCTCCGCGAGGCCGGGGCGACCCTCGTGACCGCCTCGCCGTCTGAGCTCTTCGACCGGACCGTCAGGACGCTCGCGAGCGACGTCAACTGGCCGACAGCCGTCGCGGAGTAGGCCGCCGCCGCGGCGCCCCGTGTCGATCGACCCGCTTCCCGTTCGACGTCTTCAGTGAGGGCGACATCCGCCCGCCACGAGAGGACAGACCGATGACCCAGTACTTCCTGACCATGCCCCACGACTCGGCCGACGAGCCGACCATGGAGTCCATGCAGGCCGTGGACCCGGCCGAGCTCGCCTCCGTGATGGCCGCGGTCGACGAGTTCAACACCGCGCTCGTGGAGTCGGGCGCGTTCCGCTTCGCCGGCGGCCTGCACCGCCGTCGACCGCGAAGACCGTGGATGCCTCGGGCGCCGAGCCGCGCGTGCTCGACGAGCCGTTCGTCGAGGCGCCCCTGTACGTGGGCGGCTTCTGGGTGATCGAGGCGGCCGACGAGACGGCGGCGGTCGAGTGGGCGACTCGTGCGTCGCGCGCGCTTCGGACGCCGATCGAGGTGCGGGCGCTGCAGGGCGAGCCGGGGTCGTGATCGAGATGCCAATTGCGGCCGGAACGCCGGCCCCGTCGCGCCGCGATGTCAGTAGGGCCTGGGAGCGAGCGGCGTGCGCATGCGCGCCACGAGGTCGTCGATGCACGACACGACACGTCGTCCTGTGGCAGGCGCGTCCGATCGATACCAGGTCGGCACGATTCCCGTCACGTCGATGAGCTCGCCGAGTCGCTCGACGGGACGGCCGAGGTCGAACAGCACCGCCCACGGGAGGACCTGTTCCACTTCGGACACGCTCGCGCACTCGGCACCGGCGACCTCCGCCCGCCTCCATTCGGCGTTCGCGCGCAGGTACTCGCCGGTCTCGTTCAGCGTCTCCAACGCATCTCCCGGCAGGGGCATCCGCATGATCGATGCCGCGGCGTAGGTCACGACGCTCGTCGCCAGGACGCCCAAGCCGATTCCCGCCACGACCCCGTCGCGCTCGACCAGCGCCAAGACGACCGCGGCGAGCCCAGCAGCTCCGGCGAGGAACGTGACGACGGACGCTCTGCCCCCGCGCATGTCCCGCAGTGGCTCGAATGCATACGCGGCTCGGCTCTGCTCGTAGCCCGCGATGCTCAGGTCGCCGAGTCGGGCCGCGACCGCGTCCGTCAGCATCAGCTCGACCTGCTCGCCCAGCCTTGGCGTTCCCCCATAGAGCGCTCGGATCAACCGTTGTCCGGGTTCGCCGGCACTTCGGAGCAGCGCGATCGCGCCCGGATCTTCGGTGTATTCCAGCCAGAGCACGGAGCGGTCCCACACTCCGGTCTGGCCGAGGTCGACGGTGCGTCGATCGATGACGGCGAGTCGACCGGTGCAGCTGAGTTGGAGAATCGCCGCCGGGACCCATCGTTCAGCGCCCACCGTCACCAACGCGGTCGCCTGGAGTCCGGCGTGCTCAGGGACGGTCGGCGCATCGGATGTCATCGAGATCGACCCGGGTCGTTCCGAGATGTGGTCGGCGATGAGGAACCCGATTGCGAGCACCACGCAGAGTCCACCGGCGACAGCGCAGACGAGCGCCACGGTCGCACGGGACTCGGACTGCGCCGCCCAGTCGAAGAGCATCGCCGCACTCATGCGCGCCACCATCCCGAGGCATCCGCTCGAGCCAGGCCGATGCCTCGTTCGCACGGGAAATCTACACCCGTGACCGGTCGTCGACGAGTCCCAGAAGGAACGTCAGTGCCGGATCACGGGGTGGATTCGGCGCGGGAATGGGTGGTCTTGCACGGAGCCGGCGGATTTCCAGCCCGTTCCCCGGGCCATCCGCCCTTCACCGCCCGAGGTTCTTGAACGCCTTCTCCGCGATCCGGTCCAACTGCTTCGGCGTCAACCGCCCATCGAACGCCCGCGCCTCCTTCGCGATCGCCGCGACGAGTTCACGTCGCCCGCTCACCGCCTGCGAACGCCAGTCGGGATCGACCGGAACAGGGCCCTTGCCCGGCACCCAGATCACGCCCGGCGCATCGTCGATGACGCCGAACAGGATGTACACCCACAGTAGGTAGCGGCGATCGATGCGGAACCGCTCGTTCTTCTCGATGCGATCGAAGATCGCGCGCAGATCCGGCATGACCCCGATGCGATCGGTGGCCGAGTCAGCGCTGGGCGTGTTGAGCGAAGACGACAGCCACGACCGCACGGTCGCCGGGTCGAACGGATGCCCCTTCTGCGCCTTCCGCCAGCTCTGCAGCAGCACCGCGGCGCCCGTGACGATCGGGCTGGCACCCGACGTGCCGCCGAACCCGCCGGTGTACGCCGTGGTCGAGGTGCCCGTCCATCCGTCGCCCGTGGTGTCGACATTCTGGCCCCACGCGTAGCAGTCGACGCGGCTGCCGTGGTTCGAGAACGACAGCCGCGAGTGCGGCGCGGCGGATGACGCGGCGCCGACCATGATCGCCCCGGAGTCGCGGAAGTCGTCGTCGCCGACCTTCAGCAGGTGGCGGCCGGAGGCATCCGTCCAGTCGTCGAGGTCGTTGCCGCCGTTGCCGGCCGCTTCAACGACCACGATGCCGGCGTCGACCGCATCGCGGATGGCGTCGAACACCGCCTGCTCGACCTCGACCGGAAGGTACGACGTCGACGACCCGGCCGCGGTGGTCTGCGCCTCGAGCAGCAGCACGTCGCCGGGCGACATCGCGTCGGCCGCCGAGATGATGGCCGCCGCGGTGCTGTAGCTCGTCGATGTGCGGTACTGCGACACGACCCGAGCGGATGCCCCGGGCGCGACGCCCACGCCGCCCTTCGTGTTGTCGACCGAGACGACCTCGCCGAGCACCGCGGTGCCGTGCCCGTGGTACGCCTGGCTCACGCCCGAGATGATCGTGATGCCGGCCGCCGCGAGGTCCTCGTGGTTCAGCGTCCACCCCTGCTCGAGGTCGACGAACCCGATGCCCGCGCCATCCGCCGCACCCCACGCCCACCGCGCGTCGATGCCGTCGGGCGCGGCATCCAGGTACCGCTGGTTCCCGCTGCGCGGGTCGTCGCCCGCGTTCACCGGCGGCGGCGTCGGCCCGCCCTCGACGTAGGCGGTCTCGACGTCGTCGCGCGCGTCGAGTTCCTTCGCGAGCTCGGCAGCGGATGCCTCGTCCCGCACCGTGATCGCCGCATACCCGTCGAACCGGGCCCGCCGCCCCCGCCCGAGCCGCTCCCGCTCGTCGCGCCCCACCATCGGCTCGAGGTACGCCTCCCCGGCCACCCGCCGCTGGTACTCCGCGATCACATCGCCGAGGTACGCGACCGCATCGACCAGCTCACGGCCGACGTCGTCCTCCTGCTCCCCCGCCCGCCGCTCACCCGGACGCTCTTTCAGCGCCCGCTCGCGCCGCGCCGCATCGGTGACCTTGACGACCACCCGCGGTTGCACGTCCGGCGTGTCGACCGGGTCGAGCTCCGTGCCGTCGATCATGCCCATGATCCGCTCCCCTCCGTTGCGGATGGCGGTCGTGCGCGCGCGTGCGCTGGGCGCCGCGCGCGGGCGGCCGGCCGTTGGCTCCGTAGGGATCATGCGCCTAGGTAAGAGCGGATGCATCGGGGTGGACCCGGAGCTCGTCCCCACGTCCACCCCAAGGGCGTATTGTCAGCGGTGCATCGCGCACGTTCCAAGTCACGCGGACTTTTTCGTGGAACAGAGAGTGCGAGTTCCCTTCCGCCCAGCCATCGCCAGCCCGGCCGGTTGAGGGGCCCTCGTACGCATCATCATCCAGCGTGCTAGGGCTCGCACTAGCGTTGATGAGGGACAGAAGAGAGGACCTGAATTGCCTGAGCTCAACAGCCAAACGATCAACGTAGGTCGCCTATTTAGTCAGGACTTCTACTTCCACATCCCTGACTACCAGAGACCGTTCTCGTGGGATGTGGACAACCTCACTGACCTGATCGACGACCTGACGGCCGCACCACGCGATGCGGACTATTTCCTCGGCACGCTCGTGTTGCACGAGGTCGGTGAGGCAACATACGACGTAGTCGATGGCCAACAACGCCTCACGGCCTTGTGCATACTCATCGCCTGCATTCGCGATACCGGCAAGATTGTGGATGTCGTAGAACTTCAGGACATGCTTGTCCAGCCGGCTCGTCCTCTAGCGGGAATCCAAGCTAAGCCGAGACTTCATGTAAAGGCCACTACCGCCTTCAATGATGTGGTTGGCACCGATGGCGGCACGGCCGACCAACTAGGGCTCGAATCGCTAACCGGCAACGAGGGCTCGCGGTACCGCAATGCGGTGCAGATCTTTCACGCGGGCCTAGCCGCGATGACCGACCAACAAGTCCAAGACCTCGCGTCGTTCATTATTCAGCGCTGTGTCGTCATCTTCCTAGCAGCGAAGAGCTTCGATGACGCGTTCCGACTCTTCACCGTTGTCAACGATCGCGGGAAGCAACTCCGACGCATTGACATTCTCAAAGCGCAGAACGTCTCCCCTGACGTCATCTCGGATCCCACACTCCGTGCAGCGTATGCAAAGAAGTGGGAGGGGCTTGAAGATGAGATCGGCGAAGCTCACTTCGAGGATATCTTTCATTCATTGCGTCTGATATATGTGCAAGACAAGCCTCAGGGTGACCTTCTGAAAGAGTTTGAAGCGCGAATCTTTGGCAAACCAGGGAGGCCGACGCGGGGCTCGAACTTCATTGACACACTTGGTCAGTATGTCGAGCTTTACGATCATCTCTTCGTGTCCCGCGACTATCTCGACGAAACGCCTGAAGCAAGCAGATTCACCACACTGCTGAACGCGATGACATCAGAGTTCCGCGCAAGTGAATGGCGCGCATGTCTGCTGCAGTATGCGAGGAAGTTCGGGAAGGCCGGCATCTACGAGTTCGCACTGAAGATCGAGAAGGTGTATCTCGAGCACTGGGTTAGCGGGATGCGCAAGGACGAGCGCTACGAAACCTACACGGACATCCTCAAGGGCATAGAGGTTGCCAAGACCGGAACCATGGCCACCAAGCTGATATCTGCGGATCTAGAGGCCATCCGCGAAGGGTGCCGTGTGAAGAACTTCTACACCGCGGGTTACGCGAAGTACCTGTTGGTGCGGGCAGAAATGCTGGCGAGCGAACTGAATGAGCCACGATCCTTTGCTGTCAAGTCGATCGAGCACGTCCTCCCTCAGAACCCGGGCGCTGACAGTCAATGGCTGAACGATTTCTCTGCGGAGGATATCGCCGACGTTGTTCACCAAGCCGGTAATCTGGTGCTCCTCAGCAAGAGCAAGAACTCCAGTGCTCAGAACAGGGACTTTTCCGATAAGAAGCAGACCTACCTTATTCCGCGAGTTTCGGATTTTCCACGCAGCCTCCAGACCCTGCAGGTTGACGAGTGGACTCGAGAACTGATCGAGGCTCGAACCGCTGAGTTCGCAGCAGGAATACTTGAGGACCTCTGAATTATGCAGCGTAAGTCCCGCACGACCTATCACGTTCGGGCCGCGACCATCGCCTCGCGCAGTTGATCCTGGGTGGAGGCCCGCTGCGCGAGGGGCGAGGACCCAAAGCGACATTCAGCTAACTAGGTCCCTCAACCGCGCGTGCTGTGTTGTTTGCGATGCCGGGAACAGGCGCGGTCGGTGTGCGTCGGCTTGCCGAATTGCACATCGCGATCGGTGCAGTTGCGTGGAACTTGATCCGATTCCGCTCGCCCTCGGCAACGCCGACCCACTCCGAGATCGCTGAGTCAAAGGGTCAACTCATCTCAGCAGAACCATATCCCCAGTTCGAGGGTCTCCAGACTGTTCGGCCTCCCGCGGACGCCCCGGCCCCCGTAGCCTCGAAGGCGTCTCCCTCCCCTACGAAGGACCAAGGATGCTCTCCCTCCACCACATGGATCGAGACCCGGCTCGAATCCGATCACTCAGTTCCACTGGCGAACAGCTACTTTTCTTGACCGCTCTCGAGGGGGCGAACCAGCCTCCGACATCGCGAAGCCCCACGCACGAGCGCAACAGCCGACCTCGGCCGGCGTGTTCCGACCAGGCGCCGACATGCACGAGTACGCGCGACTCGTCCTTCGCCCGACGCCTCGGCTCGCCGGCAATGCGGACGCAGCTGGTCTGGCGAGTGCATCTTCGCAGAGTCGCAGAGTCTGTTGGAAAGAGCGTCGCGATGCAGCGTGGCATGGCCCGTGATGTGACCGCGCGGCGATCGGCGAACTGGGCTCGGCGATGGAACGAATTCCGGAGTTTGGCGCGGGCCGTTCGACAACACGGTCGATTTCTGGCTCGATAGGGTCAACTCGTGCGCGCTGAAACGCAATTCGCTGTGAATCCGACCCGATCGCTGGCGACCCCTGCGAGGGAGGCCCATGCGTACTGAGGACTGCCCGCCAAGTGGGATGCTGTTGGCGTCCATGAGAGCCGTCGGATATTCTCTGCCAACTGCAATATCCGACGTCGCTGACAACTCGATCGCTGCCCACGCAACTACAGTCAACGTGCTCTTCGACGGCTCCGCAGAGGATCCCTATGTGGCCATCCTCGACAACGGATGGGGCATGGGGCCGGAGTCCGCTAGATCAGCGATGCAGCTCGCTGGAACGAACGCGAACGAGCAACGCGACGCTGCCGACCTGGGTCGATTCGGCCTAGGCCTGAAGACCGCATCGCTCTCCCAGTGCCGGCGCGTGACACTGATCACCAAACGAGGCGGTGTGACGACGGCGCTCAGCTGGGATCTCGACGTCGTCGAGGAGTCGAGCGGGTGGTCGCTTCTCGTGCACGAAGAGGGCGAGCTCGCTCAGGTCCCGCATGCCAACGACCTACTGGCCCAGGAACACGGAACTCTCGTCGTGTGGACGAAGCTCGACCGTCTGCTGGGCGAGGAACATGACAAGGGGCGCTACCTCGACAGCCAGATGGAGCTAGTGCGCGCGCACTTGTCGCTCGTGTTCCACCGCTTCCTCACCGGGGACGCGTCACGACGAGTCAGCATCCAGCTGAACTACCGGGAGTTGAGAGCCCTCGACCCGTTCTTGTCGAAGTCGAAGGGCACGCAGGTGCACCGAAGCGAGACGGTCAACGTTGGTGACGAGCGAGTCGAGGTGCAGGCGTACACGCTGCCGTATATCAACAGGATGTCGAAGCGTGAGCGCGAGGACGCAACCACTCATGGCTCATTGCGAGACTCGCAGGGGTTCTACATCTACCGCGCGGGTCGTCTGGTGGTGTGGGGAACATGGTTTCGCCTCACGCCGAAGAACGAGATGGGCCGCCTCACGCGCGTCAGAGTCGACATCCCCAACTCCCTTGACCACCTCTGGAGTCTTGACATCAAGAAGTCCGCGGCAGTGCCGCCCACAGTTGTTCGGAACCGCCTCCGAGAACTTGCGACCAAGTTCGTGGAGCCGAGCAATCGTATCCACACGTTCCGGGGCAGAAAGGCGGTTGACACGACGGGCATCGTCCGAACGTGGTCGGTGGTCGAGGACCGGGATTCAACGCGCTATGAGATCAACAGAGGTCATCCGGCGTTGCAGCAGCTTTTCGACGCGCTGCCATCTGGGGGCACAGGGTTGCTCGAGGAAGCTCTCTTGGTCATCGAATCAACGTTCCCTGTTCAAGATGTCTTCAATCGGATGTCCAACGACGTACCTGTCAATCAAGCTGCCGAGACGCCTGTCGAGCAGCTTCTCGACGCCTTGGTGCAGTCATGGACGCTCACAGGCAAGTCTGGAGACCCCGCCAAGTTCGTCGACATGATGATGGGCAGTGAGCCCTTCAACATCTTGGTTGAGTACCGAGGACAGGCCCTCGATCGAATCACCCAGAGCAGCACAGAGATGGACAACGGATGACGAATGTGAACACGTCCGCCCAGAAAGAACAGCTTCAAAAGGTTGTCCTGACTTGGGCTGGAACGAATTCAACCGTTCCGGACGAGGATGCCGTCCGCGCGATCTTGGTTGGCATGAAAGTGTTGGTCGCGCCGGACTTGAACAGCGACGACATCGATTCGGTCTTCGACAACGTCTCTCGGATTCTCAGCATCAGGATGGATATGGGCGCCGTTATCGAAGGCGCTCAGCACCTCCCATGGGTGGAGAATAGGCGATCCGCGATCGACTGGCGCCTGTGGGACGCCTACTCGGCGTACTTGGCCGAGCACGGCCGCTCCCCGTTGGTACTCGACAAGCTCAACAGGTCGTTGGACATCATCCTCGACCACATGGGAGATCCCGGAGATTCCGAGCCCTGGGAGCGCCGTGGGCTCGTCATTGGCGACGTCCAGTCGGGCAAGACGAGCACGTACATCGGCCTCATGGACAAGGCCGCGGATGCCGGTTACCGAATATTCATCGTCCTGACCGGGAACACTGAGTCGCTCCGCCGTCAGACACAAGCACGTATCGATGAGGGGATGATCGGGAGGGACTCGGCGGCTGCTCTCTTGGGAGCACGACGCGGGGTGGCGGGCGACAAGGACAACCGCCTCGGAGTCGGGCTCAAGCTCGAGTCGAACTCTTCGATTGCGTCAACGACAACCATGCTGACTGATTTCAAGAAGTCTGCAGCTGAGGCGATGAACATCGTGCCCGGCGAAGGGCTTTCGATCGTCTTCGTCACGAAGAAGAACAAGATTGTCCTCGATCGGATCGCGGACTGGCTGGAGAGTCAGCAGCACGGCGGCAAGTTGAAGCACCCTCTCCTGTTCCTCGATGACGAAGCTGACTTCGCGTCGATCAACACGAACAAGCCTGAACTGGATCCCACTGCGATCAACAATGCGATTCGTCGCATCTTGGCAACGAGTAGCCGCAACTCCTACATCGGGTTCACCGCCACCCCCTTCGCGAACATCTTCATCAACGACGAGGACGACAAGGATCTCTTTCCTCGTGACTTCATCTACGCGCTGGACGCGCCCACGAACTACCGCGGCGCCACCAGAATGTTCGGATCCGTCGATGCTGAGGACAACGAGGTCGCCGGTGATGACGACGCAATCCGAATCCTCGAGGATGCCGAGGAGTACTTCCCCGCAAGTCACAAGAGCACCCTCGCCGTGTCCGGGCTCCCGGAGAGCCTGCTGGAGGCGCTGCGCACCTTCCTGCTTGCAAACGCGATTCGAGACCTGCGCGGCGAAGCGGGCACACCTCGGTCGATGCTCGTCAACGTGTCGCGCTTCAATGCCGTCCAGAAGCGCCTCGGCGACTTGCTCCTAGGTGAGCTCGCCGCATACCGCAATGCCATCAACAGTCACGCGGTCACCTTTGCGAATGGGCGACCTAACGCCGAGCTGGAAGCGTTGAGAGACACGTTCCACGCGGAATTCGGAGCCACGGGGTTCGATTGGTCGAAGGTGCTTGGCGCACTTCCAGCAGCCGTCGCAGACATCGAGCTGAAAGTGGTCAACTCGCAGCGAGACAAGGCCAAGGAGGAGAAGGAGCTTCGCGACGAGGATGCCCCCCGGCAGATCTCCATCGGCGGCGACCTGCTCAGCCGAGGGCTGACCCTCGAAGGCCTGATCGTCAGCTACTTCTACCGCCGCACGGCCGCTTCGGACACGTTGATGCAGATGGGTCGGTGGTTCGGCTATCGGGACGGCTATGAGGATCTCTGCAGGCTGTGGCTGTCCGCAGAGGTTGTGAGTGCGTACGCTCAGACTGCTGAGTCTCTGCTCGACCTGCGCTTGGAACTTGAACGCATGCGCGATCAGAAGCTCACACCCCAACAGTATGGCTTGGCTGTGCGCAACCACCCTGGGGCGCTGCTCATCACAGCTCGGAACAAGATGCGGTCGGCCGAGATCGGGCAGAAGTCGATCTCCCTACGCGGTAGACCGATCGAGTCGACGACGCTGTCCTCGGGCAAGAAGCGCATTGCCGACAATATCCGTGCTGCTGACGAGCTCTTCCAAGCGATCCGGTCGGCGGGCATCGAAGCCCAAGCTGTCGGTAGGGGCAATCGCAGACTCTGGCGCCGTGTGCCGAAGAAGATGATCGCATCATTCCTGGAGGGCTTCACGGCGTCTGATTCCGCCGCTCTGTTCTATGGAAACGCACTGGCGAAGTTCGCGCTGAACGCGCAGGCTGACGATCTCCAAGACTGGGACGTAGTCCTCGTCGGTGGAACCGGTGAGGAGATCAGTCTGGGCGGCGTGACGATCAAGCGCCCGGTCCGTCGCGCTTCACTTTCCAGCGGAACGTGGGTCATTTCGGGAGCGAACCGCCGCGTCGCCGGCCCCGGGGATATCGCTACGCCTCTGAGCGCAGAGAGGCGGGCCGAGATCGAGGCGGCGTTTCTCGAGACGCATAGCGACGCGAATCGCGCACCGGACACGGAGTTCGTGCAGCGGCTCGATCGCCCAACTCTGCTTGTCTACCCCGTCGAACGGCGCGACTCGAACGACAAGAATCACGCCGCTCCCAGCGAGGCCGAGACACTCGTGGCGATCGTCATTGGCGTGCCGGGGAGTGGAAGCTCGACCTCATCCCCCGATCAGGTGACGTATTGGCTGAATGCGGTCGCAAAGCGCTTGTGGTTCCCCGACTTCGACACCTACGGAGAGGAAGATGACGAGTATTGACGAGGCTGGGCGGGTCTGGCTCGAGCTGCTCGAGTCGGGAGTCCATCAGCACCGCTTGATGGACGAACACCCCCTTCACCTGTATTTCGGCATCGAGAGTGCTGGCTCCCCAGTCTTCCTTCTTGTGAGCGAGGTGCAACCCAAGCCCCCGAGAATCAGTGGGGTCGTCACGATCCAGGTACGCCGTCGCGAGGACGGGAAATGGGTTGCCGTTCTCTCGCTGTCGTCCTCCGACTACGCCGATGCCTTCATGGGCATGTGCCTCGAGCTCGCGCGCCGGACGGCCCACGCCGTCGGCGAGGCGGAAGCAGTCGGACTCTTCGATGCGACCCTCAATCACTGGCAGTTGATGCTGGCCGGCCTGACGATGCGCAGTCTGTCGCCCGAGCAGATGCGAGGCCTCTTCGCCGAGCTGACGTTCGGCTTGGAGCTCGGTCGCGCGACCTCCTTCCGCGAAATGGTCCAGTCTTGGGATGGGCCACTGGGCGGTGGTCAGGACTTCAGGCATTTCGCTTTGGGCAACTTCGAGGTCAAGGCCGTAGGGCTCGACGGCAAGCGCGTGAAGATCTCCTCTCTTGAACAGCTCGACCCTGTTCCGGCTGCGAAGGTCGACCTGGTCGTCATCCAGGTCGCCGAGGACCCAATGCGTTTGACGCAGGATGCTCGAACTCTCCCCGAGTTGATCGACGAGATCCGTTCCGGGCTACGGTCCTCCTCCGATGATCTCGACGCGTTCGATCGACGCTTGGCCGCCGTCGGGATCGACACCTCCGACGCTCGGTACCAGGAGCTGGCATTTCGCTGCCTTGGGATTCGTGTCTTCAGAACTTCCGATGGATTCCCCCGGGTCGAGTCTTCGAGCGTGAGGGCCGGCGTTGAGAATGTTCGATACGACATTCGACTGACCGCACTAGAACCGTTCAGCATTGAGCTCGGAGACGCTCTGAGCGCCTCCCCATTGCAGGCATGACAGGAACCGTAGCGAAAGTGACAGACGAGATCACAGAGTACCGAGACGAACTCGCCAACCGGATTCGAGCGGCGGCGTCAGTGGGCGGGGCCTACACCGAGGAGGCCTTCGTCAGTGAGCTTGCGGCGAAGCTCTCGGAAGCCGAGGAGGTCAACGCGCTGACCCCGTGCTATTTCGAGGGCACCGGCGGCAGAGGGAAGCGCCTTCGCATCGATGCCTACGACTTCGACGACGAGGATGGCCACGCCGTCGTTGCTGTGGCGGCCTTCTCAGAATCCGATGAAATTCAAACGGTCACGAACGCAGAGGCCACTCGGCGATTCGGTCAGGCACAAGGTTGGGTTGAGAGTGCGCTCGATGGGAGCCTGTTCGATCTGCTGGAGGAGAGCAGCCAGGCATTCGAAGTCGCGGAATCCCTCAGGGAGCGGCGGGAGCAGCTCTTCAAGGTTCGGATCTACCTGCTCACGAACGACCGACTGAGCTCGAAGATCAAGGAGTTCCCCTCGGTTCAACAGCGAGGCATTACGTTCGAGTTCCACCCTTGGGACATCGACCGTTTCCACCGAGTGGAAGCTTCAAGTCTGGGACGGGAGGAGATCGACGTCGATCTTCGAGAATGGGCGCCCGACGGAATCCGCTTCCTCCGCGCGGCCATCACTTCAGCAGAGGTGTCCACGCTGCTCGCCGTTGTGCCCGGATCGGTACTGGCCGGCATCTATCGTCGCTACGGCACACGCGTCCTTGAATCGAACGTCCGATCGTTCCTGAGCACTCGGGGGAAGGTGAACAAGGGGATCCGGGGAACTCTGCTTCAGCAACCAGAGATGTTCCTGAGCTACAACAACGGAATCACCGCAACTGCCAGTCGGGTGACTATCGACAGCACACCAGACGGCCCAGTACTCACCTCGATCCGAGACCTTCAGATCGTGAACGGTGGCCAGACGACCGCATCACTCTTCTATGTGGACAAGGACGAGAAGAGCGCCGACTTGACGAACGTCTTCGTGCAGATGAAGCTCATCATCGTCGAGGGTGAGTTCGAGACGGATCTCGTCCCCAAGATCAGCCGCTTCGCCAACTCCCAGAACGCTGTCAGCGAGGCCGACTTCTTCTCGAATCACGAGTTCCACCAGCGGATGGAGGAGAAGTCCCGGAGGCTGTTGGCGCCGGCGCAGGCAGGCTCCGCCTTCCAGACGAAGTGGTACTACGAGCGAACGCGCGGGCAGTATCAGAGCGAGAAGGCAAAGCTCACGCCCGCGGGTGCCCGGAAATTCGAGGCGCAGTATCCCCGGTCACAGGTTGTCACCAAGACCGATGCAGCCAAGTACTTGGTCTCGTGGGCGCAGCAGCCCCACGTGGTGAGTGCGGGTGCTCAGAAGAACTTCCTCGAGTTTGCCAAGCAGATCGAAGAGGCATGGAAGTCAGACAAGGAGCGGTTCGGCGACGACTACTTTCGAAGCTTGGTTGCCAAGGGGATACTGTTCAACGCGATACGCCTTCGGGTGATGAAGTCCGACTGGTATACCAGTGGTTACTTGGCCAACATCGTCACGTACACGATGGCCAAACTCGCTCACGAAGCCCACGCTGTCTCGGGCAGAGGAGATCTCGACTTCGGTCGGATCTGGCTCGCACAGTCGCCTGACGAAGGCCTCCTTGAGATCACAGACCGTCTTGCTCAGAGAGTCTTTCTCGTCCTGACCGACGAGGACCGACCTGTGCTGAATGTCACTGAGTGGGCGAAGCGCGAGAAGGCGTGGGAGGCCGTCCGCGCGATTCGCTTCACCGACGGAGCGATGCTCGCGCAATACACAGTCGCGGGAGCGGACGCAGTGCAGGCGCGACGAGACGAGCGGCGCGACCAGAGGTTGTTGACCGGTATCGCCGCTCAGATGCATGTCGTGAATCAGGGCTCTCGATACTGGAACCGGCTTCGGGACTTCGCGCGCAAGCTGAACTTGGTCTCCTCGAAGGAGCTAGGGATCCTCGCGGTGGCCATAGGAGAGTCAGGCAACGGGGTTCCGTCCGAACTCCAGTCCGCGGCGCTGGTCGACCTCGAGAAGCGAGCCAAGGACGCTGGCTTCACGGGAAACTGACCGCAGCCCCGAAGAGACCGGCCACAATGCGCGCGATCTGATGCGCGAGGTACGGAGGGACTGCGTTTCCCACCTGCGTGTACTGCTGAGTCCGAGTTCCCATGAAGAAGTAGTTGTCGGGGAAGCTCTGGAGACGCGCAGCCTCCCGGACCGTGAGGCTCCGCATCTGACTCGGATCCGGGTGGATGAAGTAGTGCCCATCCTTGGCCATGTGGGAGACGATCGTGGATGAAGGTTTCGCACTCAATTGCACGCGGAACCGATCCTCGAAAGGGCGCATCGCCGCGGTCGCATTGCGATGATTGGGGAGCAACCGGCCAGGAAAGTCTCCGAGCTTGGGCGACCGACGATTCTGTCGCGCAAACGAGGCAGCGAAGTAGTAGCGCTCGAGGTCAGTAACCATGTGGGCGCGCGTCGCGTGCTGCACCACACCGCCAATGCGGCTGTCGTGAACGAACGAGCCATAGCCACCCTTTGACCCCGCGAGCATGACGGTACCCGACGGCATGAATCTCTTGCCACGCGAGAGCGCTCGATCGTCGAACGGCTGCGAGTCGATCCCGTCTTCGCGCGCAGCGGCGGCGAACGCATCCCGAAGCCCATGCCACGCGAAGTCGTCGTCGAACGATCTGCTGATGCCGGAGCGAAGCATCGGCATCGAGTGAAGCGCATCGCCGACGGTGACCGCCTCAGAGCGACGCAGACGCGATGGACCACCGCTGTTGAATTGGACGTCCGAACGGATGCCCAGCAGGATGACTCGGTGGCGGGCCTGTGGCACCCCGAACTGCTCCGACCGAATGATGAAGTCTGACGGCTCGAGCGCGTCACTGTCACCCTCGACCGTGAGCGAGACCACGTTGTACCGGAGGTCGGAAGCGGGGCGCTTCAGATCCGACAGGATCCTCGCGAACATTCCCGTCCCGCCGTGCGTCGAGGAGAGCAGTCCCTTCACGTTCTCCATGACGAAGACGGGCGGTCGGAACTCCGAGATGATGTGAAGATACTCGCGATAGAGGAAGTGCTTCTTGTCCTGTTCGAATTCCCGATCGTGAGTCCGCCGGGCGCGACCCACGAGTGAGTAGGCCTGGCAAGGGGGGCCCCCGATCAGCACCCAGGGATCTCCACCCTTCAAGACACCGCTGAGGCTGGCGCGAATGCTTGCCGCATATTCCGCGCGCGTCGATTCACTCAACTCAATGCGGTGAACATGATTGGCCGCATCTCGGAGGGCTCGACCGAATCGCGGATCGTCCGTCAGGGCCGAGAATGGAATCTCGTCACGGAGGAATCGGTAGTAGGCACCCTCGTCCCCATGCTCGGATGCCCGGTGGATCGCAGCGCGAAGCGTGAGGGTGTCTGTTGCTGCCCGCTCCATCTCATACGAGCCCACCGTACGGAAGACGGCATCCCCGTTGAGGGCTCGCACGCTCGAGAAGCCCTCGTTCAGCCCGCCCGGCCCGGCGAACAGGTCGATTACAGGGATCATTTCGTCCTTCGCGCACTTGAGCTGGTCGTAACGGCGAGCACCAGGCTACCAGGTCGAACCCTCTCGGCACTGATGGCACCTGCATCCCGCAGAATGAGATCATGGCGGCACCCGCTGACAGAGGGAGACCGAGCTGGGCTTCATCACCGGCGACGCGCAGCACCATGCTGGGCAATCGGCGCCGAGACACCAACCCGGAACTCGCTGTCCGGCGCCAACTCCACGCCCGAGGGCTCAGATACCGCGTGGACTTCGCCCCACCGCCCACACCGCGGCGGCGCGCTGACATTGTGTTCACCCGGTGTCGCATCGCGGTGTTCATAGATGGCTGTTTCTGGCATGGCTGTCCGCAGCACTACGTTCGACCGGTCACGAACGCGGACTACTGGGCCAGCAAGATCGAGCGCAACGTTCAGCGCGATTCAGACACCACCGCACGACTTCGCGCCGCCGGTTGGATCGCCCTGCGGTCTTGGGAGCATGAACCGCCCGAGGCCGTCGCGGATCGGGTCCAAGAGGCGGTCCGGCGGTGCATTCAACCGTCGTCGGGTTCTTGATGTCCAATTCACATGCGCCACATGCTCGTGATTCGCTCAGTCAGTTCAGTGGTCGCATTCGACGAGTCACCGTGACCCGCACCCGCCCGTCTCCGAGCGGGCGCGAGCCGCGGCATCCGTCACCCCATGATGTGGGCGAGCGAACGACCCCTCAGCCCCCTTCACGCTCATCACCTGCCGCAGCGTGTGCCGCACCCGCACGAGCGACGCGGTGAGGTCCCGCAGCATCGTCGGACGCGCGCGGGCGTCGACGACTGCATCCCCGTCATCGGTGGGCCGGGTCGGCACCGCGCGACGCTCGAGGCAGTGCAGCAAGACCATGAACCCGCCGATCAGGCACCACCTTCGGGCACCTCGTCGGCGAGATCGAGGATTCCGGCCCCGGACTCGTGAGCGGCGCCGGCCAGCGGCGGAAGGACGATCAGGGGGGGTCGTCGCTCACCGGCGCAGCTCGTTCAACAGCTGCTCCGCCTGCCCGCGCTCGCGCGCGCCGGTGTGGTCGAGCAGGTCGGCGATGACGAAGCCGATCGGGACGCGGCCCTCATCGTCGAGCGCGATGTCGGCCACGTGCAGCCAGACGTTCGGGCGGTCGCTCTCGACGAGCAGGTAGTCCTTCACGAGCGCGTCGACATCCGCGGGCGACACGTAGCCTTCGGCGACAGCGGACGCCGCCAGGCCGGCGCGCGGGTCGGAGACCCCCGACGGCGACAGACGCGCATCTTCGAGCAGGCCGGGCAGGTCCGCCGCGTTGGCACCGAGCGCCAGGCGGGGCGAGCGCGCCCTGACCCAGCTCCAGAACCGCTGCGCGTCGACATCGCCCGACCGCACGAGGCCCGCCTTCTCGTCGATCCTCCGCCGGACCACCGGGTCGGACGCGGCGACGCGACCGCTCGAGATCGCCGCGAGCAGGATCTCGGCGTTCGCAGCGGACATTGGCCGTGCAGACGGTCGCGGTGCGGCCAAGGCCTGTTCGGGCACGACCCACTGCGAACCCACCCGGTACGCCCCGACGGCGCCGCTCCGGACGCGCTTGTACGCCGCTGCTCGGGACACCCCGAGCTTCGCGGCGTATTCAGCGACCCCGTATGGCATGACACAAGGGTAGCAATATCGATACCCATGTGTCACCCACCCGATCGCGCGATTGGCCGCGGCCCGCACCCGCCCGTCTCCGAGCGGGCGCGAGCCGCGGCATCCGTCACCCTCTTAAGTCGTCGCGCGCGACCCTTCAGTCCCCCTTCACGTTCACCACCTGCCGCAGCGTGTGCCGGACCCGCACGAGCGACGCGGCATCCGCCATCACCCGGTCGATCGGCTTGTAGGCCGCCGGGATCTCGTCGATGAACGCGTCGGTGTCACGGAACTCGATGCCGGCCATCGCCTCCCGCAGCTGCTCCTGCGTGAAGGTGCGCCGGGCGGCGGAGCGCGAGTAGGTCCGACCCGCGCCGTGCGGCGAGGAGTTCAGCGACATCCGATCCCCCAGGCCCTCGACCACGTACGACGCGGTGCCCATCGAACCCGGGATCAGGCCCGGCCGGCCGGCATCGGCCTGGATCGCGCCCTTGCGCGATACCCACACTCGCTTGCCGAAGTGCTCCTCGCTCTCGGTGAAGTTGTGGTGGCAGTTGATCCGCTCCCGCTCCTCCACCGGCGCGCCGACCCACTCCGAGACCTGCCGGATGACCCGGTCCATCATCTCCTCCCGGTTCAGCAGCGCGAAGTGCTGCGCCCACCGCAGCTCCGCGATGTACCGCGAGAACTCCGGCGTGCCCTCGACGAGGTACGCGAGGTCCGTGTCGGGCAGGTCGATCCACCACCTCCGGCAGAGCTCCTGCGCGATTCGGATGTGGTGCTGCGCGATCTTGTTGCCCACGCCCCGGCTTCCGGAGTGCAGGAACAGCCACACGGCATCCGTCTCATCGAGCGAGACCTCGATGAAGTGGTTGCCGCTGCCGAGCGACCCCAGCTGCGACCGCCGGCCTGAATGCGCCGTGATCTGGGGACAGCGAGACTGACCTCAAGGTGGCTACCGTGACCGAATGTCCCCTACGACACCGGACGCTGAGCGATCGCGTCGAGCCGTCACACCCCCGCCTGCACCGAAGGGCTGGTACGTCGACTGGGAAGCAGAGCAGTGGCGTTGGTGGTCCGGGACGTCGTGGACCGAGCATGTACACCCGCGTCATCCCGATGCGCTCGAGATGTACCTCCCGGAAGGTGCGACTGAGACCCGCCTGATGACCGACCTGCGCGGCCGACTCCCCGCACAATCGCTGCTTGAACACCTCGCCGCATCGGGCACCAGCGCTGTCGGCACTGCCTCACCTGTCGAGGAACTCCGCTCCTGGTACACCGGTGCGGTCGGTGAGCGACATGTCGGATGGCTGCTCCAACAGCTCGGCGCGGAGTGGACCGTGCTCCATTCCGTACCGATGGGCACGGAGGGGAGCGACATCGATCACGTGATCGTCGGTCCGCCGGGGGCATTCACGATCAACACGAAGCACCACGCCGGCAAGTCGATCTGGGTGGCGGGCAACGTTCTGCAGGTCGACGGCCAGTACCAGCCCTACATCCGCAACGCCATTCACGAGGCTCGGCGCGCCCAACATCTCCTGGCTCGGGAGAGCGGGCTGACCGTGGAGGTGACCGGACTCATCGTGCTCGTCGGCGCACGTCAGGTCACCATCAAGCAGGAGCCTGACCCGAGCGACGTGCGGATTCGGGTCGTTCGCGACTCAGAACTCCTCGGCGCGCTGCAGCAACGCAGGGCGTACAGCGACGCCCAGGTGCAGCGCATCATCGAAGCCGTCGTGCGGCCGCAGACGTGGAGCCCTCGCCCGCTCGTCGCTTCCGACCCGGCGGCATTGCTCACCGCGTTCGCCTCGCTCGAGCAGCGTCTGAATCAGAGTCACCCGACCAGCCGATCGCGGCTCCGTACCAGGCCGGTCGCAGCTGCTCGCCCGTCGCGCGCCGCACCGTCCGCCCGAAAGACCAACCGACGCCGGAAGCTCTGGGCCGAACTCATTCGGACCGCACTGCTCGTCGGCGCCGCGATCGTCGGGCTGAACCTCCTCGTGGGCAATCTCGGAGGCGGGCAGTGAGATCCGAAGCCGAGGTTCCGAGCCCCGAGGAGTCGATCGCGGTGCTGCACCGTCTGCTCGGCATCTGGCACGCACGTGACGGTGGCGCGAGCATTCCGTGGCTTGATGGGACTCCGATGCCCGGCATGGCGATCCACGTGCAGGTCGAGCACATCGCGGAACTGACCGCCTCGGTTATCGAGCTGATCCGCAGCAACATCTACCTGTCGACCGCGCCCCTGATCAGGCTCAGCCTCGAGTGTGCGGTCAACGCGGTGTGGTGGGCGTCGGACCCGACCGGAGTTCGCGCTTCGGTCCATGAGGCAGCTCGCCAAAGCCGGCATCTTGCGAGTGCGATGGCGCGCCTCCGACCGAACGCTCCCTCGGACACCGCCTCGATCGATCGGGTCCTCAGCGCCAACTCAGACTTCGTGAAGACGGAGGCCCGCGTGTTCGAACGTCGATGCAGGGCAATTCCCGATGGTCAGCGGCTCTACACGTACTACCGGCTCCTCTCCGAAGCATCCCACGGCGGCGTGCCACTCCTGAACGAGTACTCCAGACAGGTGCCTGCGACGACGTCCAACCCTGAGGGCATCGCGCTCGTCCAACGACCGCACTACGACCACCTCGAGTTCGCGCTCGGAACGCAGGTGATCAGCTTCGCGCTGGCGCTCGCTGCATGGGATTCCGTGCTCCCGTCACATCCGGATGAGGCTGAGCTCTACGAACTCGCCGACTCGATCGGGCTCGGTGAGATGTTGCGGAGGGCGACCGGGAGAGCTGCGACCGCGTAGCGAGCCGGCGGCCGGTCCTGTTTGCCGGCGGCCCGCACCCGCCCGTCTCCGAGCGGGCGCGAGCCGCGGCATCCGTCACCCCTGAGCGGTCGCGAGCGACCCCTCAGTCCCCCTTCACGTTCACGACCTACCGCAGCGTGTGCCGGACCCGCACGAGCGACGCGGCATCCGCCATCACTCGGTCGATCGGCTTGTACGCTGCAGGGATCTCGTCGATGAACGCGGCGGTGTCGCGGAACTCGATGCCGGCCATCGCCTCCCGCAGCTGATCCTGCGTGAAGGTCCGCCGGGCGGCGGAGCGCGAGTAGGTCCGGCCCGCACCGTGCGGCGAGGAGTTCAGCGACATCCGATCACCTAGGCCCTCGACCACGTACGACGCGGTGCCCATCGAACCCAGGATTAGGCCCGGCCGACTTCACATGCCCCCAGTTCGAGGGACTCAGTGCGGTTCGCCCTCGCCCTCGCCACCCACGCACTCCTAGCCTCGGAGACATATCCCCCCTACGAAGGATTGAAATGCTCGACTTGGCGGCATGGATCGAGGCCCGACTCGAATCCGACGACGGCCTGACCACCGAGGGGCAGTTGCTGTTCCTCGGCACGCTCGAGGGCGACGAGGTGCTCACCGTATCGGATCGAGGAACGCGAACCAGGCCCGGTTCGCCTACTACGACGACGGGGCCGTCATCGACGAAGACGACGCCGAGACGTTCGGTTCGGGGGCGATCTGGGCCGGCGTGCACATCGTGAACGTGGCTCATCTGGTGGTCGGCGCCGTGCCGTCGACCGACGACGCGAAGGCCCGGACGGTGCTCTGGGACTGACAACCCTAGGGGCGAGCGGTGGAGTCCGCATGCCCCTCCGCCCTGCCGCAACCGGCGCCAGGGAACACCCGAGAAGGAGCAAGATGTCCGAGGGCAACACACCCAACGAGCAGCCGGCCTACAAGGTCGGCGACGTGGTCAACGGTCACGTGCTGACCGAACAGAACACGTGGGAGCCGGTGGCCCCGGAGACCCCGGCTGCCAGCAACACCCTCAACGAGCAGCCGGCCCACAAGGTCGGCGACGTGGTCAACGGTCACGTGCTGACCGAACAGAACACCTGGGAGCCGGTTGCCCTGGAAGCCCCGACTGCCGAGGCAAAGCCGCCGTTCTGGAAGCGTCGGTGGGTGCTAATCACCGCCGGCGTCGTCGCCGGCCTGATAGTGATCAGCGCGATCGGCAACGCCACCCGCGGCAACAGCGACGCCGAGCCGGTCGCGGACGCCAAGCCCACCCTCACCGAGCAGGTCACCGAGCAGGCCGAGCCGGAGCCCGAGCCCGAGCCCGTCATGGTGTCCGTGCCCGACGTCGTCGGCAAGTCGGTCAGCGACGCCCGACGCGACCTGACCGTCGCCAACCTCAACCCGCAGACGACGAACAACGGCGACGCTACGGTCACCGGCACCGACCCGGCCGCCGGCACCGAGGTCGAGGAGGGCACCGTGGTTACCGTCACCGCAGAGGAGAAGCCGAAGCTCTCACTCGAGCAGGAGAACGCGCTGGATCAGGCGAGCTCATACCTCGCCTACTCGTCGTTCTCGCGGCAGGGCCTGATCGATCAGATGTCCAGCGAGTACGGATCGGGCTTCCCGGTCGACGTATCCACCTGGGCCGTCGACTACCTCAAGGTGGACTGGAACGAACAGGCCGCGAAGCAGGCGCAGGAGTACCTCGACTACTCCTCCTTTTCTCGACAGGGCCTGTACGAGCAGCTCACCAGCGAGTACGGCGGACAGTTCACCCCCGAGCAGGCCGAGTACGGCCTGAAGGCCGTCGGCTACTGACCCGAACCAGGGGGTGACTGTCCTGTGGACAGCCACCCCCTGTCGCCTGTGCGCGCCCCGCCTGAATGAAGCGCGCAATGGGTGCCTTCTCAGTCGGCAGGGAAAGTCGGAAGACCGCGGACCTGGACCCTCCCCTTTCCGGGCGGGCGCGAGCCGCGGCATCCGTCACCTTCTGAGCAGTCGCGACCGACCCCTCAGTCCCCCTTCTTCACGTTCACCACCTGCCGCAGCGTGTGCCGCACCCGCACGAGCGACGCGGCATCCGCCATCACTCGGTCGATCGGCTTGTACGCTGCAGGGATCTCGTCGATGAACGCGGCGGTGTCGCGGAACTCGATGCCGGCCATCGCCTCCCGCAGCTGATCCTGCGTGAAGGTCCGCCGGGCGGCGGAGCGCGACTACGTCCGGCCCGCACCGTGCGGCGAAGCGTTCAACAACATTCGATCCCCTGGCCCTTGACCACGTACGACGCGGTGCCCATCGAACTGGGATCAGGCCAAGGTTCCGGCGCGTCGCTCGAGAACCGAACTGACGCGCCTTGCGCGCCTGACCTTCAGCCCCCAGAGCCCTGAACTCGGGTGTGCGGCCCGAACTGCGCCGCTGCCCTCATCCCTCGAGGTTCGTGCGCCACTCCTGATACGAGCCGCTTTCGAGCACCTCACCGGTCGCGTCATCGACGAATTCAACAACGACATCGAGATCATCTGCCGAGGTGCCCGCAAACTGCTGGTAGAGCGCGCCTTGGAGGTAGAAGCCGATCACGAGAAGACTCTCGAAGGGCGAGAATCGCTCGGCGTCGACGGACACCTTGAATGCGGTCATCGAATCGTTGAACTCCACAGCGGTGACGGAATTCGAGTCGTCCGCGATGATGCCGTCCACGGCGTCTTGGGCGGACGATCGCAACTCGTCAAGCATCTCGTCGCGCTGCGTCTTGGTCAGGGTGTAGATGACGGCGTCGCCGTCGACAGCAGCCGTCATCCCCTTCTCAGCAGCAGCGGAGACGATCTCCTCGTCCGACATCGAGCCCTCGGGATCAGCCAGGGACCGCGCGATCCTCACGTCGACGGTGGCCAGATTCTCCTCCACCTCGATGGGACCATCAGTCGAATCGACCCCATTGACGGACGCGCCGCTGTCCGCCGCTGCGCAGCCCACGAAAACAAGGGCTGCGCAGATCATTGCGGAAGCGGCCGCGCTCCGGACAGACATCTTCATGCGACTCCCTTGGATGCGGAAATTGGCTGTGCGCCGAATTGATCCTAGGAGTGCTGGAGCGAGGACAACGCGACGAATTGCGGATCCACCACGGACCGGATGCCCTGCAGGAGTCCGGAAAGGGCCGGCAGCACGCCAGGCGGTCCTCCTCGGGCACGCGGCATCCGCTCTACAGCACCGCCCACCCGATCAGCTTCGCGAGGTAGCCGACATCGAAGTTGCCGGCGAACTCGAGCCGCACCCGTCCCAGGCCGCTGAGCCAGATCTCGAGCTCGGCGTCGCGGTCGAAGGTGCCCGAGGTCTCGATCGAGAACGCTTGGATCTTCGAGTAGGGCAGCGAGGTGGTGTCGCGCTTCTTGCCGGTCATGCCCTGGATGTTCACGGCGATGATCCGCTTGTTCGTGAACATGATGAAGTCGCGCATGCCCTTCGCCGCGACCATCGACGTCTCGCCGTCGACGTACAGGTCGCGGACGCTGGGCTCGATGCTGGCGACATCCGCCTTCGACAGCTTGACGAACGTTCCGTTCTGAAAATCGATCACTCGACGAACATAGGCGCGCCCCTCGAACCTCCAGCACTCGACGCGGCGGCTGGGCGAATCCACCGTCGCGGCATCACGGCGACACCCAGACTGTCGGCGGCCCGTGGAAGCATGACCGTCGAGCCATCCGCTCCTTGATACCGAGCCGCGTCCTGCGGCCGGTCGGCGTACGCCGAGACCGATCGAGGAGCGAGAGATGACCGACCAGCAGATCGCCGTGGCCCGAGTGGCCGAGTTCCTGAGCATGAACTACCCGTGCCGGTGCACCGATCCCGAGTGCCCGGGGTACGAGGACGAGGCGTTCCTCCTCGTCGACATCGTCGTCGAGACGCTGCTGCCCGACGCGCACGCGTACATCCGGTCGCTGAAGCGGCAGCTCGCCGACGCGCTCGGGCTCTGAGCGTGACCCGGCTGCCCCGCAGTGCACGTGCATCGCGAGGCAGCCGGGCGCCGCATCCGCTCAGGACGACAGGACGATCTTCCCGTCGCCGTCGATGACGAGACCGCCCGGCCACGACCGGCGGTCGCCGTCGACGAGCAGGTCGAGCGCCCGCTTCGGGGTCAGGCCGGCTCGACGGAGCGTGAGCCAGTCGGCCCAGTCCTCGGCGATCAGCGCGATCGACCGGTATCCGATGCGCGTGGTGTCGATGACGAACCGGCCGTCCTCGCGAGCGAGGAGCGACTCGAGCCGGCGATCGACGCACAGCCGCAGCAGGTACCAGTCATCGGCCGTGAAACCGGCGCGGTGGAAGTCGTCGGCCTGCCACGCCCACTGCGCGACCGCAGCCGTGGCCTTGTCAGCGCGGATGGTCCGCGCCGCGAACCCCATCGCCAGCGGGCCCGGGAAGAAGGTCGGGAAGTCCAGCAGCGCCCGGCACCAGTCCAGCCGGGCCGGCTCGGGGACCTCCCCCCACGGGTTGCGGCGCCGCTCGGGCGTGTAGCCCGGCGACCGCTCCACCGCCTCCTGTGCCGTCTCGCGGGGGCCGTCGTGGCGGATGAAGTACTCGTCTGCGGGCATGGTGAACTCCTCTCGCTCGGAGGCGCGTCACCTCCGTCGACTTGCCCGAGACGGATGCCGCGGGCCGGTTCTTCCCCTGGGGCACCCCGCTCGACGGAGGGGGTTGCCGGGCAGCCGGCCAGGTACCGACAGCTGCCACTCGTGAACCTGGACACGACGATAGCGGAGGCTGACGACATCGCACCGGGCATCCGACGCGTGACTGGCCGCGAGCCGCGCGCGGCCGCCCCGGGCCGAACCCGAGCAGAATCCCGATGCAACCACCGCCTGCGCCGACTAGCGTCGAGTCATGGTCGACCCGATCGTCGCGACGTTCATCATCCTGGGGCTCGCGATGGTGGGGTTCGTGACCGGCCGCGTCCCGATCGCGATCGTCGCCGTCGGGGTGGCGCTCGCGCTGTGGGCGACCGGCGTGATCACGCTGCCCCAGGCGCTGGCCGGCTTCGGCGATACGACGGTCGTCTTCATCGCGACGCTGTTCGTCGTGAGCGAAGCCCTCGACGCCACCGGCGTGACCGCGTGGGCCGGGCAGCAGGTGATCGGCCGGGCCGGCACCGGCCGTCGGCAGCTCACCGTCATCATCGCGCTCATGGTGGCGGTCCTGACCGCCTTCATCAGCCTGAACGGCGCGGTCGCCGCGCTGCTGCCGGTGGTCGTCGTCGTGGCGCTCAACGCGGGCATCGCGCCATCCCGTCTGCTCATCCCGCTCGCGTTCGCGTCGCACGCCGGCTCCCTGCTCGCCCTGACCGGCACCCCGGTGAACGTGCTCGTCTCGGTTGCCGCGGCCGATGCCGGCGGCAGGACGTTCGGGTACTTCGAATTCGCGCTGGCGGGCCTTCCGCTGCTCGCGCTCAGCATCGCGATCCTCGTCGCATTCGGCGACCGGCTCCTGCCCGAACGGAAGGCCGACCAGCTCGCCGACACCCCACCTGCGAACCCCGACGCCATGGCACGGGAGTTCCGCCGCAGCTACGACCTGACCCTCGACACCGGCACCTTCTACACGCCCGACGAGGGGGTCGCCGAGGTGATGATCGCCCCGCGCTCGGAGTACATCGGGCGCAAGGTGTTCCCGGGCATGACCACGTTGCGCGAGAACCTCGTGATCATCGCGATCCGGCGGAACGGCGAGCGGCATGCGTCCCCCGATGAGGACTCCGCGGAGGCGCTGCGCCCGGGCGACTCGCTGCTCGTGCGCGGCCCGTGGGATGCCCTCGAGCGGTACGTGCGACTGCCCGGCATCATCCCGGTCACCACGCCGCAGTCGCTCCGCCGGGCCGTGCCGCTCGGTCGCGGCGCTCGGCGCGCGATCGCCGTCCTCGCGGCCATGGTGGTGCTGCTCGCGTCGGGGCTGGTGCCTCCCGTCGTCGCGGGCCTGCTCGCGGCGGGCGCGCTCGTGCTGCTGCGCGTGCTCGACCTGCCGCAGGTGTGGCGGTCGATCCAGTGGAGCACGGTCGTGCTCATCGCCGGGCTGATCCCCCTGTCGACCGCGTTCATCGAGACCGGCGCCGCGGAACTCGTGGCCGGCGCGTTGCTCGACCTCGTCGGCACGGCGAGTCCGCATCTCGCCCTACTCGCACTCTGCCTGCTCACGCTCGCGCTCGGGCAGGTGATCAGCAATACGGCGACGGTGCTCGTCATGATCCCGATCGCCGTCTCGGTCGCCGCCACCCTGGATGCCTCGGTGCAGCCGTTCATGATGGCCCTCACCGTCGTCGGCGCGGCCGCCTTCTTCACGCCCATCGCCACGCCCGTGAACCTCATGGTGATGGAGCCCGGCGGGTACCGCTTCGGCGACTACTGGCGCCTCGGCATCCCGCTCGGGCTGGCCTACGTGGTGATCGCAGTCCTGTGGGTCCCGCTCATCTGGCCGTTCTGATCCGGAGGAATCGAGGAGCACCATGACCGACGCACGCACCCGGCTGACCGAGCTGCTCGGCATCCGCCATCCGATCGTGCTGGGCCCGTTCGGCGGGCTGTCGTCCGCCGAGCTGACCGCGATGGTGAGCGAGCTCGGCGGCCTCGGCTCGTACGGTCTCTACGGGTACGACGCCGCTCGCATCCGCGAGACGGCCGCCGCGATCAGGGCCGCGACGAACGGTCCGTTCGCCCTCAACCTCTGGCTGCCGATGGCAACGGATGCCGCGCCCGAGCCCGGCGCGTTCGAGCGGGCCGTGGCATCCGCTCGCCCGTTCTTCGACGAGCTCGGGGTGCCGGCGCCGGAGTCGCCGCCCGAGCGGTTCCTGCCGACGTTCGAGGAGCAGTGGGCGGCCGTGCTCGAGGTGCGGCCTGCGGTGGCGAGCTTCGTGTTCGGGGTGCCGCCGGCGAGCGTGGTCGAGAGCGCTCGTGAGCGCGGCATCCGCCTGGTGGGCACGGCCACGACGGTCGCCGAGGCGGTCGCGTTGCAGGACGGCGGCATCGACGCCGTCGTCGCGACCGGGCTCGAGGCGGGCGGGCACCGGGTCGCGTTCCTGCGCGAGCCGGAGCAGGGACTGGTCGGGTCGATCTCGCTCATCCCGCAGGTCGTCGACGCGGTCGAGGTGCCGGTCATCGCCGCGGGCGGGATCGCCGACCGTCGCGGCGTCGCGGCCGCGCTCGCGCTCGGGGCGGCGGGCGTTCAGGTCGGGACGGCGTTCCTTCGCACCCGGCAGTCGGCGACGACGGATGCTCACCGGGACGCGATCGTCGCGACGGCCGCGGAGGACACGGTGCTGACGCGGGTGATGAGCGGTCGGCTCGCGCGCGGCGCGGAGAACCGGGCGGTGCGCGAGCTGACCGCGGCCGGCGGCAGGGCGCCGTTCCCGATGCAGAACTGGATCACGGGGCGCTTCCGCGCCGAGGCCGTGCGCGTCGGTCGAGGCGACCTGCAGTCCCTGTGGATGGGGCAGTCGGGGCGGCTCGCGGTTCGGGATGACGCGGGCGAGGTGTTCGCGGAGCTGACCGCGGCGGTGGGGTGAGGGGCGACGGCGGCTGACGCGCCACGATTCACCGCCTTCTCGTCGACGGCGAGCGCACGAGGCATGTCACCGCCGGCGAGGTGCTCGAGACGGATGCCGCGTGCCGGATCTTCCCCGGGGTACCCCGCTCGACGAAGGGCGTTGACGGGCGGTCGGCCAGGAATCGACAGCTGCGACTCGTGAACCGGGCATGACCAGAGCGGGCCTGCGTCATCCGTCGCGGTTGCGGCGGGCGACACCGTCACGCACGACGACTCGTCCTCCACAGCGCGGTTGCGGCCGCATCGATGCACAGGCGTTTTCCCCGGTCAGCCGTGCTTTCGATGGCCGGCGGATGTCAGTGGGTGCCTGCAGAATCGAGACATGGAATCGCCGCTCAGCGCACTCGACCGAGACGTCGAGGCGTTGCGCACGGCGTGGATAGGCGCGATGCCGCCGTTCGGGACGACCGACGGCGGGGCGCTGTCTGGGGCAATCGAGGGTACGACGCAGGCCGAGATCGCCGAGATGAGCGACGCCGGGCTGGTCCGGGTGACCGACGCGCTCGCGCGGGTCCGCCGCGACGCCGACGCACTGCTCGCTCGAGTCGCCGCCGAGGTCTCGAAGCGATCGAGCACCGAGTTAGGCGAAGCGAGCTTGGCCAGAGCCCACGGCTTCCACAACCCGGTGCGACTGATCGCCGCGTCGACCGGAGCGTCGCGGAGCGACGCGGCGAAGCTCATCGCGGTCGGCACCTCCACGGCCGAGCGGCAGACGTTCAGCGGTGAACGGCTGCCGTCGCGGCATCCGCACGTCGCGTCGGCCCTCGAGTCGGCCGCGATCGGCCTCGACGCGGCGTCGGCGATCACCTCGATGCTCGAGCGGGTGGGCAGGCGCGCCGACCCGGAGCTCGCCGACACCGTCGAGGCGGCCCTGGTCGAACTCGCTGCGCGGGTGCCGCTCGACCTGCTCATGCGGGGCGTCCGTGAAGCCGAGACGAGGCTCGACCGCGATGGCGTCGAGCCCCGTGAAGAGCGGCTGCGCGGCGAACGATCGCTCACGATGCGCGAAGACGCGGCCGGCATGGTTCACCTGCACGCTCGGCTCGATCCCGAGACCGCGGCGCCGATCAAGGCAGCGGTCGAGTCGCTTGTGCGCGATGCGCTGCGCCGACGGGATCCCGAGGCTCCGGTTCGAGCCGCCGTCATCGACGATCAGCGCTCGATCCCCCAGATCCAGGCCGATGCACTCGCTGCAATCGCGCGCCACAGCCTGGGATGCGAGCAGACCCTCGCTCCGCTCACCAAGACCACGGTCGTGGTGCGCCTCGACCACGCGACCCTCATCGACGGGCTCGGTGCCGCGCGCATCGACGGCATCGAGCACCCGATTTCGGCGACCACAGCCCGTCGCATGTCCGCCGACGCCGAGATCATCCCGATGGTGCTCGGTGGCGACGGCGAGCCGCTCGACCTCGGCCGCTCCGCTCGGCTGTTCAGCCGGGCCCAACGGCTCGCACTCGCCGAACGCGACGGCGGCTGCGCCTCCTGCGGCCAGAACATCGCCTACGTCGACGCCCACCACATCAGGTGGTGGAAACGCGACGCCGGCCCGACCGATCTCGCCAACGGGGTCATGCTCTGCTCCTTCTGCCACAACCGCGTCCACCGTGAGGGGTGGGGCATCCGCGCGACCCGAACCGAGGTGTGGTTCATCCCTCCACCCCACGTCGACCCCGATCGCGTGCCACGACTCGGCGGCCGCGCGCGCTTCGCGCTGCCCGCGTCCAGGTCGGCCGCATGAGAGCCAGAACGCGGCGGCGGCTACGTGCTTCCGCGCCACCGCGCTTCGCCACACGCGCAGCGCCGGAGGCGGGCCGCCCGAGCGACCCGCCTCCGTACCGCCGCCCGCTACAACACGCGCGTCCACGTGAAGTCCGTGAACAGCACGGCGTCGCTCTCGTACGGCGCCTCGGCGTCGGACAGCACCAGCCCCGCGTCATCCACCGCGAAACGGACGGTCGAGAAGCACGTGACGAACCTGTTCAACAAGCTCGGCCTCGGCGAGGACGAGAGCATCCACCGCCGCGTGCTCGCCGTCCTGACCTTCCTGCGGACGGCGGATGGCACGGAGTCGCCCGACCACTGATCGACCTTCCCGCGCGGAGTGCGCTGCATCCACGGTCGGCTTCTGCGTTCGAGGTCGATTCGAAACGGCACTCCAGCGCAGAAATCGACCTCGAGGGCGGCACGGGCCGGGCCGGGCCGGCCTACGCGCCGAGGCGCTGCGCGCGGAACGCGCCGATGTCCTGGCGGGCGAGCGCGAGCGACTCGCTCGCGAGCGCCGCGGCGCGCCGGGCCAGCGCGATCACGTGCGCCCGGTGCGTCAGGTCGGCGGTCGCGACCGTCGTCTCCGCCGCGGCGCTGCCGAGGTAGTGGCCGAGGTCGACCCGGATGCGCTCCGACTCGGCGAGCCGCGCCAGGGCCTCGGCGCCGATGCAGCCGGGGTGGCCGGCGACGGCATCGCGGGCGACGTCGAGGCGGCGGTCGGCGTCCCTGACCGCGTGGCGCACGTGCACCACGGGAGGAACCGACGACGGTTCGCGCGTCGCGCGCTCGCGAGTCGCCGCGAGCGCCCTGTCGAGCGCGTTCCGCGCCGCGCGGAGCCGCTGCCGGTGCGCGATCGGGTCGGTGTTCACGCCGGCCACGGGGAGGGTGGCGAGCGCCGACTGCAACTCGGCGATCGCGTCGGCAGCGGCCGGCGAGCGCGGCGCCCCGAGCGCGGCGGCGAGGTCCCGGCGGCACTCGTCCGCGAGCGCGGCCAGCGTGGCCTCGGCGCGCAGCGCCTCCACCTCGAAGGTCTCCACGGCGTCGAGCAGCGCCGCCGCGCGACGAACGGCCCGAGCGGATGCCTCGAGCGCGACGTCCGCGTGGTCTCGCCGACCGGCCTCGCGCCGGCGTTCGGCCACGCCGACACCGTGCTCGGCGAAGGCGAGCAGCTGGGCGGCGTCCGCGGGGTTCGCCTCGATGTCGGCGAGCGCGGCGCGCGCGTAGCGCGCCCCGAGCCGGTCGATCGTGGTCCGGGCGTACGGGATGCGCGCCCGCAGGCGCAGGATGTCGGCGCGCACGCCGGCGATGAGGTCGGGGGCTCGTCGCGCCCGCGACATCCGCTCTGCCAGGTCTGCGGCCTGCTCGTCCAGCACGCGCTCGACGGCCTCGCACAGGTCGACGACGCGCAAGTACCGCGCGCGCACCTCGTCGGCGGATCCTGCGTCAGCCTCGTGGTTGCGCCGGTTGAGGCGGAACGCCTCGCTCAGCTGCCGGCGGGCGACCGCGAGCACCTCGGCGGGTTGCAGGGTCGCGTCGAACCCGAGTTCCGCCTCGGCGAAGCCGAGTTCGTCGGCGGCGGCGCGGAGGTGATCGTCGGCGGCGACCAGGGCGGAGCCGACCCGCGTCGCCAACCCTGCGTCGGCGTCGTGGACCTGAAGTTCGGGCGCACCCCGCCTGCGCCTGGCCCAGAACCCGGCCATGCCTGAATTCTACGAGCGCCGCCTGACAGGCGCCATGGCGGGTCGGGCGGCGAGGCCGGGGGCCGCAGCGCGCAGGATGCACCGCCCGCGACCGAGCGGGAGGCGAGCCACGGCGCGGCGACCCGGCGCGGCGCCCCGGTACGCGTCAGTCGAAGATCCCGTCGAGGATGCTGCCGATCACGAGCCCGCCGAGGATGCCGCCCATCACGTCGGATCCCCCACCGCGGCGCCCGCCGCCCCAGCCCGGCCCGCCGCCGGGCCCGCCCCACTGTCCGGGATCCTGCGGCCGCGACGAGTCAATGTCGCGCCGCGCCAGGTGCAGCGCCTCGCCGGCGAGGGCCGCGGCACGTCGGGCGATCGCCATCGCGTGCTCGCGGTGGTCGTCGCCGATGACGATGGCGGTCGCCGCGGGCTCGCCGAGGTAGCGGTCGAGGTCCTGCCGGGTGCGCTCGGCCTCGGCCAGCCGGGTGCGGGCGTCGGCGCCGATCCAGCCGCGGTGGCCTGCGATGACGTCGCGCGTCACGGCGAGCTGCCGGTCGGCATCGTCGATGGCGTGGCGCACGTGCTCGAGCGGCGGGATCGGGCGCGCCGCCCGTTCGCGCGCCGCGGCGATCGCGGCATCCAGCCCGGAGTTCGCCTCGCGCAACCGGTCGAGGTGCGTGAACGGGTCGGTGTTGACGCCCGCGGGCGGCAGGCTCGCGAGCGCCGCCTGCAGGTCGGCGATCGCCTGCGCGACGCCCGGCGAGTGCGGCTCCTTGAGCGCGACGACGAGGTCGCCGCGCGAGTCCTCGACGATCGCCGCGAGCGTCGACTCGGCGCGCAGCGCCTCGACCTCGAACGTCTCGACCGCGTCGAGCAGGGTCGTCGCGCGACGAACCGATTCGGCGGATGCCTCGAGCGCGAGGTTCGCCTGCTCGCGCTGCCCGGCCTCGCGTCGGCGCTCGGCGACGCCCACGCCGTGCTCGGCGAAGCCGAGCAGCTGGTCGGCCTCGGCGGGGTTCGCGTCGACCTGGGCGAGCGCCTCGGGCGCGTACCGCACGGCGAGCCGGTCGACGGTCTCGCGAGCGTGCGGGATGCGCGCGCGCAGGCGGTCGATGTCGACGCGGATGCCGGCGATGATCTCCGGGGCGCGCCGCGCCCGGGCGATCCGCTCGGCGAGGTCGGAGGTCCGATCGTCGAGGACCTCCTCCGCCCAATCGCACAGCTGCACGATCCGAGCGTTGCGCGTGCGCAGCTCCTCGGCAGTGTCGGGGATGTGGTCGTGGTTGAGCTGGTGCAGCCGGAACGCCTCGGCCAGGTGGGTGCGCACCGCGGTCAGCGCCTCGCGCAGCGGTTCGGTGGACTCGGCTCCCAGCTCGGCCTCGGCGAAGCCGAGCTCGTCGGTCGTGACGCGGATGCGCTCGTCGGCGGCGACCAGCGCGGCTCGTGCCCGGATCGCGAGGTCGGCGTCGAGCGCCTCGAGTTGCTGCTGCTCCTCGCGCTTGCGCTTGCCCCAGAACCCGGCCATGCCTCGATCCTAGGGTCGGCCCGCCGAGCCTTCGCCGAGAGCGCGGGCCCTGCTCAGACGGTGCCGGCCGGCGGCCACACGCCGATGATGATCGCCATCACGACGACCGTCACGAGCTCGTGCGCGATGTTGAGGATCGTCAGCGACGATGGGCGCCCCTCGAACGCGTCGTGCGTGATGACGCGCGCCGCGGTGAAGCCCGCCCAGAGGATGATCGCCGTGAAGAGCGCGGCGATCAGGTAGCTGCCGCCGTAGAAGTGCCACGCGATCGTCGAGGCGCCCGCGAGCACCCACGCCGTCACGAAGCTGACGAGCACGGTCACCACGATCGGGCCGACGGCGCTCGAGCCCGGCCGGTCCATGTCGACCCCGGCGAGCTTCGACCAGCGGGTGCCGAACACCCCGCGGGCGTACCAGATCGTGCCGACGAGCATGCTTGACAGGGTCGCCAGCAGCACCGCCCAGTAGTTGATCTCGGGGACCGTCATCTCCGCCTCCTCGCCGCGGCCGGGACGCGCCATCCGCCGTATCGCAGCCGCTAGGCGCGAGCGTACTCCTGCCGCGCCGCGCGACGCGCACCCCGCACCCGCGCCTCCGACCCCCCACCACACCGGATTGCCGATTCCGCCGGGAACGCGGCGACCGTTCCCGACCAAAGCGGCAACCCGCTGAGCCGCGCGGGCGGGCTCAGCAGGCAGGCCGGAGGGGCGGGCTCGGTGGACCACCCCACCCGCACGGCAGCGCGCCGCGCCGCAGTGCGGCGCCCTGGCGCGGCATCCGCCCTAGGCTTCGGTGCAGGGGTGCGCGAATGGGCAAGAGGATGCCGAAGCCGCTGTACACGCAGGAACTCACGGACCTGCAGGCGCGGCTCGTCGAGATGCAGAAGTGGGTGCAGCAGTCGGGCGCGCGCGTCGTGGTGATCTTCGAGGGGCGGGATGCCGCGGGCAAGGGCTCCGCGATCAAGCGCGTGTCGGAGTACATGAACCCGCGCGTCACGCGCATCGTCGCGCTGCCGGCCCCGAGCGAGCGCGACAAGACGCGCTGGTACTTCCAGCGGTACGTGCCGCACCTGCCGGCCGCAGGCGAGATCGTGCTCATGGACCGCTCTTGGTACAACCGCGCCGGCGTGGAACGCGTCATGGGGTACTGCACGAACGAGGAGTACCAGCGCTTCCTGCACCAGGCGCCGATCTTCGAGCGGATGCTCGTGGAGGACGGCATCATCCTGCTGAAGTACTGGTTCAGCGTGTCCGACGTCGTGCAGGAGGAGCGGTTCCGCTCGCGCCTGGAGGACCCGATGCGACGCTGGAAGCTCAGCCCCACCGACCTCAGCTCGATCACGAAGTGGGAGGACTACTCGCGCGCCAAGGACACGATGTTCCTCCACACCGACATCGCCGAGGCCCCCTGGTACGAGATCGAGAGCGACGACAAGCGCCGCTCGCGCATCAACGTGATGGCCCACATCCTCTCGAAGGTGCCGTGGGAGCCCGTGCCGCAGGTGCCGATCGAGATCCCCGACCGCCCGCCGTCGACGGGCTACGAGCGCCCGCCGCGCCAGTGGACGAACTCGGTGCCCGACTACGCGCGCGAGGTCGAGAAGCGGGCGAGCGCGGCCGACTAGCGGTTCGCCCGGGCGCTCGGCGCTCGGCGCTCGGCGTCGCCGCCGACCTGTTCCGCGCGCGAACCCGGTACCGAAGTACCGAAGTACCGAAGTACCGAAGTACCGGGCGATGCGAAACGGATGCCACGACCCGCGCGCGCCGGGCACGACGTGCTCGATCACGGGCGTCGCGCGGCCGTCACTCCGTGAGGCACACCGCCGGCAGGTCGAACCAGCGGAGGTGCTCGAAGTCGTCCGAGAGGCGCGCGGGCGCGGCATCCGTCGTCTCGTCGCCCGCGGTGGCTGCGGCGGATGACCCGACCCCGACAGGCCCCGCCGCGAACACCCGCTCGGCCTCGGCCAGGTACCCGGCGAGCGCGGACTCGGGCGCGCGGTCCTCGTGGTGTGGGTACACGAGCCGGCCGTCGGCGTCGTACGACACCTGGGAGAGACGCAGCGGCGGCTCGGACGGCCCGCGCCGGTGGTGCCAGATGCCGCTCGTGGGGTCGAACGTGTAGTCGGGCAGCATCCGCCAGCCGTCGCGCGCGACGAGCTTCACCGCCTCGACGAGGTAGTCGAACACGCCCTCCGAGATGAAGTAGTTGAAGTTGATGCGCACCCAGCCCGGCTTGATGCCCTCGCAGCCGCGGGCGATCTCGCGCTCGAACTCGTGCGACCGCTCGATGTCGATGCCGAGCAGGTCGTGTCCGTAGGGGCCCGCGCAGGAGCATCCGCCCCTCGACTGGATGCCGAACAGGTCGTTCAGCAGCGCGACCACGAAGTTGTGGTGCAGGTACCTCCCGCTCGGGGCGCGCACGACGAACGACACGATCGACAGGCGTTCGGCCCCGAGGTTGCCGAGCACCTCGATCGCGGGCTCGTCGTGCCAGGCGGCGATCGCGCGGCGCAGGAAGTCCTCCTCGAGTGCCCGGATCGTCGGCACGCCGACCGCGTCCTTCAGGCCGAACACGAGGCCGGCGCGGATCGACTCGACGATCGCGGGCGTGCCGCCCTCCTCGCGGTGCGCGACATCGGCGAGGTACTCGTGCTCGGTCGGGTTGACGAACGCGACGGTGCCGCCGCCCGGGACGTCCGGCACCCGGTTCGTCGCGAGTCCGCGACGCATGATCAGCACGCCGGGCGTCGACGGCCCGCCGATGAACTTGTGGGGGCTGAGGAAGATCGCGTCCTTGTACTTCCCGGTCGCGAGCGCCATCGCGGGGTCGCCGTGCGTCATCTCGATGTCGACGTAGGGCGCGGCCGCCGCGAAGTCCCAGAACGACAGCGCGCCGTACTCGTGCAGCAGCGCCGAGATGCCCGCGGTGTCGCTCACGATGCCGGTCACGTTGCTCGCCGCCGAGAACGAGCCGATCTTCAGCGGCCGGTCGACGTGCCGCACGAGCTCGGCCTCGAGCACGCGCCGGTCGATGCGGCCGTCGGGGTCCTGCGGGATCGTCACGACGTCGGCGATCGACTCGCGCCACGGCAGCTCGTTCGAGTGGTGCTCGAACGGGCCGATGAACACGACCGGCCGCTCCTCCGGCGGGATCGACGCGGCGAAGTGGTACCGGTCGTCGAGGGCGGATGGCACGCGCAGCCCCAGCATCCCGATGAGCTTGTCGATCGCGCCCGTCGAGCCGGCCCCCGTGAAGATCACGACCGTGTCGTCGTCGCCGCCGACGGCGTCGCGGATCGTCGCGCGCGCATCCTCGCGGAGCCGCGTCGTCTGCAGCCCGGTGCCGCTCGACTCGGTGTGCGTGTTCGCGTAGCGCGGCAGCACCTCGTCGCGGATGAAGTCCTCGATGAAGCTCAGCGCCCGACCCGATGCCGTGTAGTCGGCGTAGGTCACCCGGCGCGGCCCGTACGGTCCCGGCACGACCTGGTCGTCGCCGATGACCGACTCGCGGATGCGGCGCACGAGCGCGGAGTTCCGGGCCGCGTCGAGGTCGGCGCGGTCGATCCGGCGGGCAGCGGATGCCTCGTGGAGGTGGGCCACGGGAGGAGGGTAACGCCGTCGACGGCCTGCGGCTACGGCCGAGCGTCCCACGGCGTCGGTCCGGTCACTCCGTGTCGGCGCGATCCTGGGTCGTCGACGACGACGACGCGCCGTGCCAGTGCCCAGCGCGTTCGTCGGTCCACCGCTTGGCCCGGTCGACGGACTCGGCCTCGGACTCGGCTCCGGTCTCGGTCTCGGCCTCCGCCGCGGACTCCGTCCCGGCCTGCGGCTCCGCTGAACCGTCCGCTCCGCCCTCGTCGTCCCAGACCTCCTCGGCCTCCGCTTCCGCCTCCGCCTCGACCTCCGCCTCGGTCTGCGCGTCGTCGTCGGACTCACGCTTCCGGATCATCACGAGCCTCCTCCGCGTCTCTCGCCACCCTAGGCGCCCGACCCCGGCGGACGCGGGTCGAACGGCCCGCGGGCCGTCATCCGTGCCATGCGACCCGTCGCCCCTCGACAGGCCGACGCGCAGCGACCAGACTGGCCGAGCCTGGAGTCGCTGATGCGAGAGACCAGCGGGTCTGCGCCGACACAGGGAAGTTGGGTCTGATGACCGACACCGAGACATCCACGACGGCCGGCAGCGATCGAGGGCGACGACGCCCGCCGACCGACCTGGGCGGGCTCGCCGCAGCGTTCGCGAGGGCACGCCGAGCCGACATCCCGACGTACGCGCCACGCGCGTTCGACGAGGCGATGGCCGCCTGGCGGTCGGCGGTCGCCGCGCCCGACGCCGAACGCGACGCGAGCATCGAGAGGGCGGTCGCGGCGCTCTCCGAGGCCGAGGCCCGCGCGAGTCGATCCGCCGACCTGCTCGCCGACGTCTCCCGACGGAGGGTGGGCGCGATGTACAGCGAGCGCGACCGCTTCCACGCGCCCGACGTGCTCGGCGAGGCGGAGCGGCACTACCGCGACGCCGTGCTCCGTGCCGAACGCGGCGATGCCGTCGCCGCGCAGGCCGAGGCGGATGCCGCGCGCAAGGCCTTCGACGAGGCCGCACTGCTCGGACTCGAACGCGGGCCGATCGCGACCCTCGAGACCGCGATCCGCGAACTGGAGGACACCGCGCCGCCGGAGGCCCTGCGCGCATCACGAGCGGAGGTCGACGAACTCCGCCGCGCCGTCGACGAGACGCGCCGGGGCGACCAGGGCGTGGTGCAACTGCGCCGACGCATCTCCGTCGGCAGCGGCCGGATCGGGGCGCACCTCGGTGACGTCCTCGCCCCGCCGACGTTCGATCCCCCGGTCGGAGACCCCACCTGGGCCGGCCCGCCCGATCGCGTGAAGACCATCCGCGTCACCGCCCGGGCGTCGGATTCGCTCACCGTGACCTGGAAGAACCCGACGACCTCGGCCTCCCGGAACGTGCTGCTGCGCCAGCGCGAGGCCGGGCCCTGGGATCAGGTCGCCGAGTTCGACGACCTCACCGGCTGGACCACCCATGTCGACGACGGACTCGACGACGACACCCTGTACTGCTACCGCGTACGGTCGGAGAACGACCAGGGCATCGTCACCACCGGCCTCGACGACCGCGCGGGCGGCTACACGCGCGCGGTCGACCCCGTCGGCGTGTGGCGGGTGCAGTTGCGCGTGCGCACGGCCGATGTCGCGAACGCCGGCACCACCGACCCCGTCGAGGCGCGCCTGACCTCGCCGCTGCGGACCTTCTCGCCGAACGGCAACCGGAGGTGGCTCGACTACGGTCCGCGCTGGGAGGGCGCCGGGCCGTTCGGATGGCGCGACGACTTCGGCCGCGACCGGGAGTTCACGTACGACCTCGACCAGGGCGCGATCGGCCAGCTGTCGGACATCTCGATGCTGACGCTCGCCAAGGAGGGCACCGACGCGGTCGGCATCGCCGAGCTCGGCCTGCTCGTGAACGGGACCGAGGTGTTCAGTCGCGTGTTCGGCGAGACCGCGGCATCCTGCCTCTGGATCGACGACGGCGACGGCCACCAGCCCCAGCACACGATCTGGCACGGCGAGCTGCGCGCAGACCCGAAGTGGCAGGCCTTCGAGACGGCGAACCACCAGCCGCCGTTCCGCATCCCCAACGACGACGTCGTCAGCCGGGTCGAATCCCTCGTCGGCCACGCGATCCATGGCAGCGCCGCCCACTGGGGCGAGTACCACAGCCCTGCGTGGGTCGAGGCGACGTTCCTCGACGCGGAACGCCTGCACGTCGACATCGACCTGGAGGCCGACGTGCCCGTGCTCGCGGATCCGGAGATCGACATCGACTTCACGCTGCGCTTCGCGATGAGCTGCAACCAGGCGGACGAGACGGCGACGCTCTCGATCACGGCGGAGGACCTGCACGCGAACGTCGACTTCGACGTGCTGACGGAGGTGCTCGGCACGGTGGTGTCGTTCGGCCAGTTCTGGCGACTCGAGGACTGGATCGCCGATCAGGTCGAGCGGTCGCTGCAGCCGATCGTGCCCTCGTTCACCTTCGGCACGGGCGGGTTCTGCCCCACGGTCGCGGTCGATGCCGACGGCGATATCGTGTTCGCGCTCGCCTAGGCCGACCGGGCGGGCGCCCGCACGACCGCCGGGACTACCGCGGGCGCTCCTCCTCGAGTCGCGTCGACTCCCGCCCCCACCACGTCGTGACGTCGATCTTGTGGTTCTCGGCGTCGGCGAGGGTCCACCACTCGGGCGCGAACGAGTCGTCGGCGATGCGGCCGCCGGCGGCGAGCGCCGCCTCGATGCGCGCGTGCACCTGGTCGTGCGGCACGCACACGTCGACGTGCATGCGCCCGCGCTGCGGGCCGACGGCGTCGGTCGGCTGCAGGAACACCGAGGAGCCTCGCCGCAGCGGGTCGACGAGGTGCGTCTCGTTCGGGCGCACGTAGCCGAGCACGCTCGTCCAGAACGCCGTCACGTCGGCCCCCTCGGGCGACGCCACGGCGGTCTGCACGACCTGCAGCACCGAGGCATCCGCGACCAGGCCGTGCTCGCGAGCGACGGCCGAGATCAGCCGGGCGACCTCGACGTCGCGCGTGCTCAGGTCGCGGACGTCGCGGCTGATGAGCTTCACGGCGACGCCCTCGCGGCGGAGGTCGACGTCGGGCTCGTGCCGGGCGACCTCGTCGCGTGCGGTCATCGCGGCGACGAACGCGGCGCCCGCCGCATAGGACGCCGCCCGGAAGAACGCGTGCGCACCCCAGTAGAGCACCCGCCAGTCGTCGACGCCCTCGGCGTCGTGGAACCGCTGCGGCGAGATCGCCTCGGGCGGGTCGGCCGGCGTGCGCCCGGGCTCGGAGGTGGCATCCATGCGCCCATGCTCGCCGGACCGGCCGACACCCGGCAAGGCCGCGGCGCGGTCCGCGGCGCGGCCCCGTCCGCGGCGTTCCGCGCAATCCCCGCGCGGTCGGGCGCCGAGAGGAGGAGAATGGTCGGGCAGCGTCGGCGCGATCCGACGGTCGACGACGACAGGTCGAGGAGGACTTCATGAACGCTGCGACGAGCATCCCCCGGACGCACCAGCACGGCGGGGCCGACCCGTGGGCCGACCCCGGGTGGTCTGGTGCGATGGCCTTCATGGGCCCCGTGCACCTGCATGGCGAACCCAGACCCGCCCGCGAGGGCGGCCTGCTGGCGGCGATCGCGCGACTCTTCGGAGCCGCCACGACGCGCCCGACGCGGTAAGGCCGAGGCTCAGTACTTCCAGCGCACGAGCTCGGCGACGTCCTCCGGCACGTGCTCGCCGTACGCCTCCCACTCGTGCTGGCGCACCGCGACGTACGCGTCGACCAGCACGTCGCCGAAGACGCCGCGGTAGAACTCGCTCGACTCGAGCCGGTGCAGCGCCGAGCCGAGGTCGGCGGGCAGCGGGCGGATGCCGGCGGTGCGCCGCTGCGCGGCCGTGAGCGTCGAGGGGTCCACCCGCACCGGCTTCGGGGGCGTCGCGTCGCGCGCGACACCGTCGACCGCGGCCGCGATGATCGCGGCGACCGCGAGGTACGGGTTCGCCGCGCCGTCCACCGGCTTGACCTCGATGTTGGACTGCTCGGCGCCCATGCCCGCCTGCCCGGGCACGAAGCGGATCGCCGCCTCGCGGTTGCCCTCGCCCCAGCAGACGTCGGCGCCCGCCCACGCGTGCGGGCGCAGCCGGTGGAACGAGAGCACGCTGCCGCCGAGCAGTGCCACGCCCTCCTCGAGGCGGTCCAGGATGCCGGCGATCATGTTCGCGCCGACGGGCGTGACGCCGAACTTGGCCTTCGGGTCGGCGAAGACGTTGCGCCCGTCGCGTCGCGCCGACAGGTGCACGTGGCATCCGTTCGTCGAACCGCCCACGATCGGCACCGGGCCGAACGACACCATGAGTCCGTGGCGTTGCGCGACGCGGGTGAGCACCACGCGCGCCAGGGCGAGGTCGTCGACCGCGGCGAGCGGGTCGCGCGGGGCGAACGCGAACTCGAGCTGGCCGGTTCCGAACTCGGGATGCATCTGGTCGACGGGCACCCCGGCCACGTCGAGCGCCTCGAGCGCCGCGAACGCGAACGACTCGATCTCGAGCAGTGCGCGGGTCGAGTAGGCCGGACCGGTCGTCGCCGGCACGGGCGGCTCGCCCTCGACGGGCGACGGGCGGAACACCGTGCACTCGAGCTCGAACCCGACGACGAAGGTCAGCCGGGCGTCCTCGGCGTCGTCGACGACGCGCCGCAGCGCGGTGCGCTGGCACGTGGGGTGCGGCGACCCGTCGAGCGAGAACAGGTCGGCGGGGGCCCATGCGAGCCGCGCCTCGCGGTCGAGCATGGCCATCGACGACGTGTCGGCGATGCCGCGCAGGTCGCCCACCACCGGGTCGACGTCGGCCGTCGCATTCAGGTGGTCGTCGACCGAGAACAGCACGCCGGCGCTGTTCGAGATCGTGACGCCGTGCGTGCTCGCCGACAGCAGCTTCCGGTGCGGAAGCACCTTCACGCGCGAGATGCCGGCGTTGTCGACATGGCACACGAGCAGGGCGCGGATGTCGTCGAAGCGCACGGATCGGTTCATGCCGGGTCTCCTCCCAGCCGGGGTCCCGGTCGGGGGAAGTCGGGCCCGGTGCTCGGGATCAGTATGCACCCGGCGCGTTTCGCGCGGTTTTCGCGCACGGCACTGCCGGGCTCCGGCGTCAGGCTCCGGCCGGCGCTGCGGCGGGCTCGCCCTTCAGGTCGGAGTACCGCTTCGCATGGACCTGCGCCAGGTCGATCGAGCCCGTGAGCAGGGCCTCGGCGCACTCACGCGCCGCCTCATCGAGTTCGACCTGACGATGCGTGCCCTCGGCGCTGGCCTGCAGGGCTCGCTTCAATCGGTCCCGGTCTTCGTAGATCATGGTCTCCTCATTTCGGTCGTCGGAGCGATCATGACGTCGTCGTCAACCGGTGGAGAGGAAGATACCGCGTCCCGGCGTCACCGCAAAGTCGAAGGTGGACGTGTCGCCGTCACCTTCTGCAACGGTCGGGGCGCCGTCCGGTCGGCCCTCGGCCCGCATCGCACGACCCGGGGATGGGCGCGGGCGCCTCGCACGCCGCCCTCCCGGCCCGCTGTCCGGATGCGCGCGGCACGCGCACCCGGACCGCAGGCGGGCGGCAGGCGTCAGGCTGCAGCGGCAGGCCGCTCCGCGCGGGCGACGTTCGCGACGAGCTCCTCGCGCGTCTGCGGCACGCCGTACGCCGGCTGGTCTCGCTCGACGCGCCAGCTCTCCTCGAGGGGCCCGACGTTCACGGTGTCGAAGCCGAACTCGTCGTACAGGTGCGCGACCACGGCCGCGGCCTCCTCGAAGTCGCTCGCGGTCGCGAGCGCGCGGCGCTGCGGGTCCCCGGCGGGGCGGCCGTCGGAGGTGATCTCCGCAGCCCGGATGTGGTTGAAGCCCTTCGCGACGCGGCTCTCGGGCAGGTGCTCCTGCAGCATGCCGGAGACCGTGGCGCGGCCCTCGTCGAGCGCCGGGACGCGTCCGTCGCGCTCCCAGTAGTAGTTGTTCGTGTCGATGACGACCTTGCCCGCGAGCGGCTCGACGGGGATCGCCCCGTACGCCCGGAACGGCACCGTCACGACGACGACCTCTCCTGCCCCGGCGGCCTCGGCGGCGGTCGCCGCGCGGGCCCGCGGGCCCAGTTCCTCGATGAGCGCCTCGAGCGTCTCCGGCCCGCGCGAGTTGGCGATCACCACCTGGTGTCCATTGGCCAGCGCCGCGCGGGCGACCTGGCTGCCGATGTGTCCTGCTCCGATGATTCCGAGAGTGGTCATGGTGTGGCCAACGGATGCCTCGGGCGCACTGTTCCCGGAATCCGCGATGCCCAGCGCCCGCTCAGGCCTGCGCGAGCACCGAGGCCGATCCTGGCGGGGCCGGCGGCATCCGCTCGCTCACCGGACGACGTCGAAGACGTTCTTGACCACGCCGTTCGAGTAGGCCTCGTGCTCGACGAGCTTCAGGGTGCCCTGCTCGTTGCCGTCGAAGAGCCGCTTGCCGTCGCCGAGCACGACCGGGAACACGAGCAGGTGGTACCGATCGACGAGGCCGGCGGCCGCGAGGCCCTTCGCGAGCGTCGCGCTGCCGTGCACGATGATCGGATCGCCGTCGCCCTCCTTGAGCGCCGCCACCTCGTCGAGCGAGCGGAGCACGGTGGTGCCCTCCCACTCGGGATCGGTCAGCGTCGAGGAGACCACGTACTTCGGCATGGCGTTGTACTCGGCGAAGTCCTCGGTCATCGTCGGCCAGATGGGCGCGAACTCGTCGTAGCTGACCCGGCCCATGAGCATGGCGCCCGCCTCGAGCTGCTCACGGCCCTTGATCTCGTACGCCTCCTCGACGAACGGGACCTCCTTGAAGGTCCAGCCGGCGCGCGGGTGGTCGCCGCTTCCTGGGGAGTCGATGACGCCGTCGAGGGTGATGAACTCGGTCACGATGAGGGTGCGCATGGGTCGTCCTTTGCTCGGTTCGTGCGAGGCGGAGGTGCCTCTCATTCTGGACGTCGAACGAGGCGCCCCGGAATCGACACACGTCCGGAGGCAGCTCGTTCGACCCAGTGGAACCGAACCGCGGGCGGGCCGTCAGGCCGTGAGACTCGCCCGCTGCTCCACCAGCGGGCACGCGAACGGGTCGCGTTCGCCGAGGCCCACGCGGTTGATGTAGCGCAGCACGATCCCATAGCTCTCCCAGAGCCCGGTCACCGTGTATCGCACGCCGCGGTCGTGGCAGTACTCCTCGATCATCGGCGCCGCGCGTCGCAGGTGCGGCCGCGGCATCGACGGGAACAGGTGGTGCTCGATCTGGTAGTTCAGTCCGCCCATGAGGACGTCGATGAACCGGCTTCCGCGGATGTTGCGGCTCATCAGGACCTGGCGGCGCAGGAAGTCGAGCCGGAGCCCCTTGGGGACGATGGGCATGCCCTTGTGGTTCGGTGCGAACGACATTCCCATGTACACGCCGAAGAGGCCGAGCTGCACGGCGAGGAACGCGGCCGCGACGCCGGGCGAGAGCACCAGGAACACGAGCGTCACGTAGCCGAGGATGCGGACGGCGAGGAAGGCGATCTCGACGGGGCGTCGTGCGACGGGGTCGCGCACGACCACGCGGCGGATGCTCGACGCGTGCAGTGACAGCCCCTCGAGCAGCAGGATCGGGAAGAAGAACACGCCCTGGTGCGACATGATCCACCGCATCACGGGCGTGCGGGCACGCGCGGCGCGCTCGGGGGTCACCGCGACGACGGGCAGGTCGATGTCGGGGTCGGCGTCGATCTGGTTCGGCGAGGCGTGGTGACGGGTGTGCTTGTGCTGCCACCAGCCGTAGCTCATGCCGACGAACAGGTCGCCGATGATGAGGCTGATCCAGTCGTTCCATCGGCCCGAGCGGAAGATCTGGCGGTGCGCGGCGTCGTGGCCGAGGAACGCGGTCTGCGTGAACAGCACCGCGAATCCGGCGGCGGTGAACATCTGCCACCAGGTGTCGCCGATCCAGATGAAGACGGCGATGGCTGCGGCGAACGAGAGCGGCACGGCGATGAGCTTGGTCCAGTAGTAGCCGTAGCGCCGCCGCATGAGCCCGGCGGCCTTGACGAGCCGCGCGAGATCCGTGAAGTCGCTGTTGGTCTGAGCCGGGCGCCGTCCGGCGGTCCTGGTCGCGACCTCGATGATTCCGGTCATGACGACCTGCTTCCCCGCACCGACGGTGCGCCGGCGGGACTACTCTCGTCGCCATCCGGCGCCTGCCGGTCCTGCCTTTCCTTCAGGCTACGTCCGCTTTCCGGGGCCGCCCCGAAGTCCAGAGGAACTCTCAGTTTCACCCTGAACGAGCCCGCCGATGAGCTCCGCGCACGCGCCGCGAAACTGTGAGGGAGTACATGTTCGAGGCCTACGCTCCGAAGATGAACGCGAACTCCCAGACCACCCCTCCTCCGCCGAGCCAGACCGCGAAGGAGTCGGACTCGTTCGCGGTCGACCGCATCCTCGTCACCGAGCTGCCGCCCGAGCTGGGCACCGTCGACGCACCCGAGCGCTACACCGTCACGGCGGTCTTCACGCGTCGACCGCTGCCGCAGGAGCTCGAGCTGCTCGTGGCCCCCGAGGTCGACACCGCCCTCGCCAAGGCGGGGTACGCGCACGTCACGCTGCGCCCCGCCGACCGCCGTCTCCTCATCGGCGGCACCAACCTGAGCGAGCTCGAGCACGGCCTCGCGTCCGTCATCGGCGGGATCCTCGACGAGATCGGCGCCGCGGCGGCGACGACCAGGTCCGCCCAGGCTCGCGACGCGGCCGAGTTCGCCAGCCGCGCGGCCGAGCGTGCGAACCGCGTGCTCGAGGAGGTCGAGCGCATCGACTTCTCGCCGCACCACTCGCAGTACAGCTGAGCCCGCGACGGCGCCCGGCATGTGAATCGCGTCGGCGGGGGCTCCACTCCCCCGCCGACGCGATGTCTTGGCCGATCGGCCCGGGTACCGCCCCCCGAGCCGACCGGAGTCGGTGCGATCAGGCCGCGGCGAGCAGCCCGAGCGAGTCGATGACGCGGTTCGAGAAGCCCCACTCGTTGTCGTACCAGGCGACGACCTTGACGTGCTTGCCGTCCACTCGGGTCAGCTCGGCGTCGAAGATCGACGAGTGGGGGTTTCCGACGATGTCGCTCGAGACGAGCGGCTCCTCGGAGTACTCGAGCACGCCCTTCAGCGGGCCCTCGGCGGCGCCGCGGTAGGCGGCGAGCACCTCGTCGCGGGTGACGTCCTTCGACACGGTCGCGTTGAGCTCGACGATCGAGCCGACCGGCACCGGCACGCGCATCGAGTCGCCGTTCAGCTTGCCGTCGAGGCCCGGCAGGACGAGGCCGATGGCCTTCGCGGCACCGGTCGAGCTCGGCACGATGTTCTCGGCGGCGGCGCGAGCGCGTCGCGCATCGGAGTGCGGGGCGTCCTGCAGGTTCTGGTCCTGCGTGTACGCGTGGATCGTGGTCATGAAGCCGTGCTCGATGCCGGCGAGGTCGTCGAGGACCTTCGCGAGCGGTGCGAGCGCGTTCGTGGTGCACGACGCGTTCGAGACGATCGTGTGCGACGCCGGGTCGTAGGCGTCCGTGTTCACGCCGTAGGCGAGCGTGACGTCCGCACCCTTCGACGGGGCGCTCACGAGCACCTTCTTCGCGCCCGCCTCGAGGTGGGCCTTCGCGGCCTCCGCGTCGGTGAACCGGCCGGTCGACTCGAGGACGAGGTCGACGCCGAGCTCGCCCCAGGGCAGCTTCGCGGGGTCGCGCTCGGCGAGCACCTTCACGCGGTGCCCGTCGATGACGAGGACGTCGCCGTCCACCTCGACGGGGCGGCCGAAGCGGCCGCCGACGGTGTCGTACTTCAGCAGGCGCGCCAGCGCCGCGGGCTCGGTGAGGTCGTTCACGGCGACCAGTTCGAAGTCGGCGTCGCGCTCGATGAGCGCGCGGACGACGTTGCGGCCGATGCGGCCGAATCCGTTGACGGCGATGCGGGTCATGACGTCAGGGTCCTTTCCTCTGTTGCGTGATCCAGCATGATGGTGGGACGGATGCCGCGGCAGTGGCTGGAGCGACAGCATGCGAAAGGATCTCGCCAAGAGGCCGATCCGGCTCCCACCCGACGCACAGGAGGGACAAAGGTTGGCTCGCGACGATCGAGGGATGCGCCCCTCACGAACCGCCGCCGTGCTGCTCTTCGCGTACGCCGTCGTCATGATGTGGGTCACGCTCGGCCCGGCGCCCGGCGCCGTATCCGGCAACCAGGCCACGCGCGGGATCCTCGATCCCCGCATCTGGTTCGACTCCGACACGTGGACGATCGGCTCGCAGACCGAGTTCGAGCTCAACGTGCTGCTGTTCGTGCCGTTCGGCGCGCTGCTCGCCTTCGCGCTCCGCGGGGCGCCCGCGATCGTGCCGGCCGTGATGAGCGCAGGGTTCGCCCTGCTCATCGAGGTCGCCCAGATCCCGATGGCCGACCGCATCTCCGACCCGCGCGACCTCGTCGCCAATACGCTCGGTGCCGTCATCGGCATCCTCATCGCGCGCATCTCCGACGCGATCGCGAGCATCCCGGCCGCACTGAAGGCCCGTCGTCGCGCGGCGTACGCGCGCGAGGCGACGCGCACGTCGCCGCTGCAGGCGACCCGGACGGCGACCGGCGGCATCCGCATCACCCCGGACGATCGCGCGCGCAGCCGCGCGCCCGCGGACCGCGGCTGACGCCCTTCACCCCGCGTTCACGCCGAGAACGTGTGCCGGTACTCGGTGGGCGACGTGCCGAGGATGCGGTGGAAGTGCAGCCGCAGGTTCGCACCCGTGCCGAGGCCGACCCGATCGGCGACCTGCTCGACTCCGAGGTCGGTGCGCTCGAGCAGCTCGCGGGCGAGGTCGATGCGGGCGCGCAGGATCCACTGCATCGGCGTGTAGCCAGTGTCCTCGACGAACCGTCGTGAGAACGTCCGCGGCGACACGTTCGCGTTCCGCGCCAGGTCGGCGAGCGTCAGCGGATCCTGCACGTGCTCCATCGCCCACTGGCGGGTCGCCGCGAACACCTCGCCGAGCGGTTCGGGCAGCGCGCGCGGCACGTACTGCGCCTGGCCGCCGCTCCGGTAGGGCGCGGCGACGAGCCGGCGGGCGGCGTGGTTCGAGACCGCGACGCCGTGGTCGCGTCGCACGAGGTGCAGGCAGAGGTCGATGCCGGATGCCGCGCCCGCCGACGTCAGCACCTGCCCCTCGTCGACGAACAGCACGTTCTCGTCGACCCTGACGAGCGGATGCCTCGCCTGCAGCGCCCGCGTGTAGTGCCAGTGCGTCGTGGCCCGGCGCCCGTCGAGCAGCCCGGTCGCGGCGAGTGCGAACGCGCCCGTCGAGATCGCGGCGAGCCGTGCCCCGCGCGCGTGCGCGGCGCGCAGCGCGTCGACGACCGCGGCGGGCGGGTCCTCGCGGTCGGGGTGCCGGTAACCGGGGATGAAGATCGTCTGGGCCCACTCGAACGCCTCGAGCCCATCGGCCACGTGGTACGAGAGCCCGTCGCCGCCGGTGACGGGGCCGGGGCGCGCGCCGCACACCCGCACCTCGTACGGCATGCTCGCGCGCGTCGTGAAGGTCTGCGCCGGGATCCCGACGTCGAGCGGCTTCGCACCCTCGAGCACGAGCACCGCGACCCGGTGGTTCGACCGCGACATCACCCGCACCTCCCGAATGCGGGCCGCGCGACCTGCGCGTGCCCGCCGTGGCAAGGATGCCACCGATCGCAAGGATCGCGCATCCACACTCCCGGAGCAGGTCGGCCTGGTCAGCGGTCACCGGCCGCGCGGCCACCACCCCGGCATGAGGCGCGAGATCCGGTCGGCGGCCTCGGGTGGCCCCGGCGGTCGCGGAGGGGAGTAGGGTCCGACGCGGGAGGTGCGCATGGACGAGGGAACGATCCTGGTCACCGGCGGCACGGGCTTCGTCGGGGTCAGCTGCATCATCCGGCTCCTGGCCGACGGCACGCGCGTGCGGACGACGGTGCGCGACCTCGCGCGCGCCGACGACCTGCGCGAGCTGGTCCGGCTGGGCGGCGCGGACCCGGACGGCGTCGAGGTCGTGGCCGCCGACCTGCTCGACGACGCGGGGTGGCCGGACGCGGTCGCCGGCGTCACGCACGTGCTGCACGTCGCCTCGCCGTTCCCGGTGCGCCAGCCGAAGGACGAGGACGAGCTCATCGCGCCCGCCCGCGAGGGCGTGCTCCGTGTGCTCAGCGCCGCACGCGACGCAGGGGTCCGGCGCGTCGTGCAGACCTCGTCGTTCGCCGCGATCGGATACGGCCGCCCGAACCCCGGCCGCGCGTACACCGAGGAGGACTGGACGGACCCTGACGGGCCGGGGGTCACTCCGTACATCAGGTCGAAGACCCTCGCCGAGCATGCGGCGTGGCAGTTCATCGACCGGGAGGGCGGCGGGCTCGAGCTGGCCACCGTGAACCCGGTCGGGATCTTCGGCCCGGCCATCGGCACCGACCTCTCGACCTCGCTCGAACTGCTCCGGCAGCTGCTCGACGGCGGCTACCCCGTCGTGCCCAACGGCACGGTCAGCGCCGTGGACGTGCGCGACGTGGCCGACCTGCACGTGCTCGCCATGCGCCACCCGGATGCGGCGGGCGAGCGCTTCCTCGCGGTCTCGGGCGATGCGATCACCTACCTCGACCTCTCGCGGTTCCTGCGCGACCGGCTCGGCGAGCGGGCCCGGCGCGCGCCGACCCGGGTCATCCCCGACTGGGTCGTCAAGGCGGGCGCGCCCTTCAGCCGCGAGCTCCGACTGATGGCGAGCGAACTCGGCCGACGTGGCGACGCGTCGCACGGGAAGGCCACGCGCATGCTCGGCTGGACGCCGCGGTCCCGCGAGGAGGCGATCCTCGCCTCGGCGCAGAGCCTGCTCGACCTGGGCCTCGTCCGCGCCTGACCGGAACGGACGGGGGAGCACGCGACGACGCGCGGATGACCCCTGATCAACACCTGTCGATGACATCGACCTGAGCGCCGGCTGAACCGGAGACGCACCTCGACTCGTGATGCGGGCGAGACCGTCGTGACCGGATCGAGACCGTCGTGACCGGATCGAGACCGCCAGGCGGCGGAAACCGGCGTGGCACGCCCGTGCATCGCGGGAGGATGTCGTGAGCATCACCGCGAGCCGGGACGACGACGTGCCGGATCTCCCGGCCCGCGGCGTCGTCACGCGAGCACCCCGGGGGATCACCATGTCGGCAGCCGAGTCGCACGAGTCGGGCGAGGACCGCCTGCGCGTCGGCGACCCCTCGGCGTCCTCCGGCCGCACGGTCGGGTCCGCCGCACTCGTCCTGGGCCTCACCGCCGTGATCCTCGCGTTCGCGACGCCCTACCGCGAGTCGCTCGGCTCCGCGCTGCTCGCGGCGCTCGCGGTCTTCACGTCGACCCTCGGCCTCGTCGCGCGCAGCCGCGCCCGCCGTGCGGGAGAACGGCCGTCGACGGCCGCGATCGCCGCCGTGTGGCTCGGTGTCGGCGCGCTCGCGATCGTCGGGATCTCCGTGCTCCCGGCACTGCTCATGCCGAGCTCGACCGGCGCAGCCGGCTGAGCCCACGCATCAGCCGAGTCGCACGAGCCGCCGCACGTCATCGTCCGGCAGCTCGTCGGCCACCGCGCTGACCTCCACCGACTCGAGACGGATCGCGCCGCCGTACGCCGAGAGGAACGCGGTGTCGGCCGCGTCGCGCCCCGTCGCGATCCGCACCAGCGTGTCCCGGGGCGCGAGCGTCGTCGCGTCCACGACGTGCCACGCCCCCTCGACCCAGGCCTCGGCGACGGCGTGGAAGTCCATCGGATCCAGGCCCGGCGCATACACCGCCGCGAGCCGCGCCGGCACGTCGAGGGCGCGCAGGAGCGCGACCACGAGGTGGGCGTAGTCGCGGCACACGCCCTGACGGGCGAGGAGCGTCTGCACCGCGCCATCCGTCGGACTGCTCGAACCCGGCACGTACGACAGCCGGGTGCCGACCCACGACGAGACGGCCGCGAGCCGGTCGACGCCCTCGACGCCCCCGAACTCGGCGGCCGCCGTCGCGGCCAGGCGATCCGACTCGGCGTAGCGACTCGGTCGCAGGTACGTCAGCAGGTCGGCCGCGTTGACGGATGCCTCGCGCGCGCGCCCCGGCACCTCGGCCGTGTACGAGCACTCGAGCGAGCCGGCCGGCGCATCGACGACGTGCAGGCGGTTGCCCGCGGCATCCGTCAGTTCCGTCGGATCGATCGGGCGGCCGTCGGTGCGGAACTCGAGGCGCTCGACCGCCTCGACGTCGCTCGCCACCGCGACCTGGAACGCCAGGCGCACGGGCTGGTCGACATCCAACCGGATCTTGCAGCCGACCGAGCGCGCGGTCACGAGCGCCCCTCCCGCCAGCCGTGCTCCGGCTCGAAGCCGAGCTCGTCACGCGCCCGCTCGATCGAGAACAGCGACTCGGTGCCCTCGAAGTCGCGCTTCAGCGAGACGCCCGGGAAGAACTCCTCGACCAGGTCGCGCGTCGGCCGGCTCATCACGGTGTCGGCGTTCGCGATGACGTAGGCGCGCGCTCCGTCGACGTCGGCCTCGAGCGCGCGACGGACCGACTGCGCGGCATCCCGCACGTCGATGTAGCCGAACGCGTTGAACAGCCGCGACCGCGGGTCGTCCTCGAACGCCGCGAACTCGTCGTACCGCTCCGGATCGATGACGTTCGAGAAGCGCAGCGCGACGAACGGGATGCCGGTCCAGTCGGCCACGTGCTCGGCCATCGTCTCGCCGAGCACCTTCGACAGCGAGTACGTCGAGTTCGGCTTGGGGTAGTGGTCCTCGTCGAGCGGCAGGTAGTCGGGCAGCCCGTCGGGGCCGAAGTCGAGCCCCAGCGTGGTCTCGCTCGAGGCCCACACGACCTTCTCGAGGCCGACCTTGGCCGCCGCGAGGAAGACGTTCGAGTTGATGGCGTTGTTGACGTTGAGCGTGCGCGCGGGCGTGAAGATCGTCGGCGCCGGGATGGCGGCGAGGTGGGCGACCGCGTCGACGTCCTGCAGCACCTCGACCGTGTCGCCGAAGTCGGTGAGGTCGGCCTGCGTGTACACGAGGTCGGGCCGCGACCATCGGGCCGGCAGCTTCGGCGACGGCGGCGTGACGTCGGTCGCGAGCACCTCGTACCCGTGCTCCAGCAGGTCGGCCACCACCGCCCGCCCTGCGAGCCCTGACGCGCCAGTGACGCAGATCCGCTTCGGCATGGATGCCCTCCTCGTCGTCGTCCCCGGGTCCCCATCCTGCCCTGACACGGCCGGGGCGTCACCCGGGTTGCGCATCGGCCCGCGAAGCGACCCCAGCCGAGCAGGGAGTCGCCCGTGGCGGGCACCGCGGCATCCCGCGCCCGTACGATCGACCACATGACCGATCCCGCCCGACGCGAGCCCGACGACCACGACGAGCACGACGGCGTGAGCGACGCGACCGGCCCCACCGGCCAGGCGCCGACGCCGTGGTTCGGCGACCAGTACGACGTGGGCGGGCTCGGCATGGGTCGGCTGTTCGCGTGGGCCGCCGTGCTGCTCGGCGCCGGCGCGCTCGGCATCGCGCTGTTCGCGCCGCTCGAGGGCCAGGCGTTGCGCACGGTGTGGATCGCCGGTTTCGGCGCCGCCGCGATGTGGGTCGCGTGGATGGCGCCCGCGCGCTACCGGCGAGCCGGAGTGCGCGTGTCATGGGCGGTGCCGCTCGCGACGGTGCTCGGCGCGCTCGCCATCGGCGTCGCGATCTACGCGTTCATCGTCATCGTCGCGGCGAGCGGCGGCGTCGAGCTGCCGGCGCCGTCGTACTGGCTCGGTCCGACCGCGCCCGCGCCGGGCGTGCCCACCTGAGCCGCGACACCGCGCGCTCGTTCGTCACGCGCTCGGCAGCGGCGCGTCGTAGTCGTCGACGGCGTCGTCGCCCCGGGTGACGACACCGAAGACCTCCCACTGGGGCTCGCCGATCGTGCCGCCGACGATGCAGTTGCTCGCCCCGGATTCGACCAGGTCGGCCGATCGATTGCCGTCGTCGACCTCGATGTAGACGAACCACAGCCCGTCACCACGGAGCAGCACGGATGCCTCGTCGAACGGCGCGTACTCGAGCAGTGCGAAGTCTCCGGGGTAGAACGCGTAGGTCTGCGCGCGGCACAGGGCGTATGCATCGATCGCCTCGAGCGGGCGATCGGCGACGGCCGCGCCGGGTCCGTCGGATGCCGGCGGCATGTCGCTCGCGGTCGGCACCGGCGTCGTCGCGGGGGGCGCCTCGGACGGCGACGGCGTCCCGGTCGCCGTGCACCCCGCGAGCAGCGCGGTCAGTGCGATGGCCCCGAGGAGGGCCGTTCCGGTACGGGAGCGCACGCGGGCGCTGGGCTTCGGATCCACCCGGCGAGCGTATCCGCCGGCTCCGCGCAGCCGGCACAGGGCTGGCCCTGAATGCGGGCCGGGTTGCGGCACCACGCCGCACGGCGTAGACACGCGTCATGGTGGTCGCCGACCGATGGCACGACGGGGGACCGTACGAGCGGTACATCGGACGGTGGAGCAGGCCGGTCGCGGACCGGTTCCTCGAAGCGCTCGATGCGGAACGCGGCATCCGCTGGGTCGACGTGGGCTGCGGCACGGGCGCGCTCACCGCCGCCGTGGTCGAACGGTACGCACCGAGCTCGATCGTGGGCGTCGACCCGTCCGAGGGTTTCCTCGCCGCAGCGCGGGATCGGCCCGGGATCGTCGGCCGTCCGGAGGTGCGGTTCGTCGAGGGCGATGCGCAGGACGTCCCGCTGCCGGACGGGGCCGCGGATGCCGTCGTGTCCGGCCTGGTGCTCAACTTCGTGCCTGATGCCGCGGCCGCCGTGGCGGAGTTCTCGCGCGTCGCCGCGCCGGGCGGACTCGTCGCGGCCTACGTCTGGGACTATTCCGGCGGCATGCGCATGCTGCGCCACTTCTGGGATGCCGCGGCAGCGGTCGACCCCGCCGCGGTCGCCCTCGACGAGGGGCGGCGCTTCCCGATCTGCGACCCGCAGCCGCTCCGGGACCTCTGGTCGGCCGCGCCGGGCATGGACGGCGACTCCGTCCGCGTCGACGCGGTCGACGTCGAGACGGTGTTCTCGGACTTCGACGACCTGTGGTCCCCGTTCCTCGGCGGACAGGGTCCGGCGCCGTCGTACCTCGCGTCGGCGACGGATGCCGCGCGCACGGCGGTCCGCGACCGGATGCGCACGACCGTCGAGCCGGCGACCCGGCCGGACGGGTCGATCGCCTTGAACGCGCGAGCCTGGACGATCGTCGGACGACGCTCCTGAGGGGCGCGGCCCGCGATCAGGTCCAGAACCCGTCGTGGACGGCGGCGGCCTCGGGAAGGTCGGCGGGTCCGTCGACGATCACCGACCGTCCGCCGCGGGCGAAGACCTCGCGCGACGGCAGGCTGAGCGTCGGCACGCCTTCCTGCTCGGCGACGATGTCGCGGAGCCCGGCCTCCGAGAGCGCGAACACGACCCGCGCGATCCCGCTCCAGTAGATGGCGCCCGAGCACATCGCGCACGGCTCGGTGCTCGTGTAGAGCGTCGCCGCGGCGAGCTCGCGCTCGTCGAGGACGGCTGCCGCATCGCGCACGACGTTCGTCTCTGCGTGCCCGGTCGGGTCGCGCCGGGTCACCACCGTGTTCATGCCCTCGACGACGCGCCCGTCACCGGTGACGACGATCGACCCGAACGGATGGTCCCCGCGCTCGCGCGCGGCCCGCGCCAACTCGACGCATCGTCGCAGCCGCGCCAGGTCGTGCTCGTCGATGCCGTTCGCCTCGCCCATCCGGTTCCCCCTTCGTCGACGGATGCCGCCGCCTCCCATTGTGCGCACCCTGTGGATGACGCCGGGCCCCCGCTCGCGGATCGCCTACCTTGGTCCGCATGCCCCGACGCCTCCGCCGCCTCGTCGTGCTCGCCCTGACGGGCGCGGCGCTGGTCGCCCTCACCGGGTGCGCCGCGGCTCAGACCACTCCGTCCCCGCTCCCGACGACGGATGCCTCCGAGACGCCGCTGTTCGCATCCGACGAGGAGGCGCTGGCGGCGGCGGTCGAGGCGTATGAGGCGTATCTCGCGGTAAGCGACAGCATCACAGCAGATGGCGGCACCAACTCTGCTCGAATCCGACACGTTACGACACCCGATTTCGCTGAATTCAGCGAGATCGACTTCGCAGCGTTTCAAGACGCCGGACTACGTACAGATGGACGCTCAGCCGTCGATTCGGCGAGGCTTGCGGAATCTTCCGCGGGCTACGTTGCCTTCTATGCCTGTCAAGACGTTTCCGACGTGAAGCTTCTCAACGCGGCGGACGAAGATGTGACTCCAGCAGATCGAGAAGCACGTACTGCGCTCCTAATCAAGGCAGTCTCACTCGGCGACGAGGATCTACTGATCGACGGGAACGAAGTGTGGTCTGGCGAGAACTTCTGCTGAGCGCCGCTCTCGTGACGTCCATTGGGCCGACCGCGGGAGCCTCCGGTTGCACGGTCGCAATGCAGTTGGCACAACTCTGCGAGGTGAGCGGGTCCGCAACACAGGATTCGGTCGAGCTTCGAGGCGACTACTCCTCCGTGGCCGAGGGCAGCCGGACCACCGATGACTCCTCCGCAGATGGCTACACGCCGGACGTCGACACCATCAGCGCGGCTGAACCCGAACGACCGGCCGAGCCGCCGCGCGACGTGTGCAATCCCGAGAATCCGACCGTCTGCGCGTTCGAGGGCGCCGAGCCGGAGCCGCCGGCGCCGGGCGAGCCGACCGTGACGCTGCGCGACATCGCCTCGTTCCGGCCGGACGTGCCGTCGGGCGAGATGCAGCCCGACGGGTGGGCGGTCGTCGGGCTCCCGGCGAACTTCATCGGGCGCGCGTCCGTCGAGACGCGTTCCGGCACGCTGCTCGGTCGCCCCGCCGAGGTGCGGTTCCACCCGGTCGCCTACCGGTGGTCGCATTCCGACGGAGGGCTCGTCCATTCCGCCGATCCCGGTGCGACCTGGGACGACCTCGGCGTCGCCGAGTTCACGACGACGCCGACGAGTCACGCGTATGCGGCATCCGGTCGGTACACGGTCGACCCGACCGTCGTCTACGTGGCGGAGTACCGATTCGACGGCTCGGCCTGGCGATGGATCGACGGGACGCTCAGCCTGCCGGCACCGCAGATGAACGTGCTCGTCGGCGAATTCGACACCGTCCTGGTGACCGGCGACTGCAGCGCGGTCCGCGACGGCCCGGGCTGCTGAGCGGCGGGGCGGTCCGGGTTCAGGACGCCCGGTACTTCGGTACTTCGGTACTTCGGTACTTCGGTACCGAGGTTTCGGCGGGAGAACCTCCCCCCGAGGCTCACGTCCCGCACGCGATGGGTCGACGCGCCCGCTATTCCGCCGACGCACGGTCCAGCGAGGCCAGCACGCGCTGCACCGCACCGCCGAGGTTCCACTCCTCCGCGAGGTCCTCGAGGGTCTCGCGGCGGGCACCCGTCACTGGCGCGAGCCGGGCGTCGAGCTCCTCCGCCGACGGCAGGTCGAGGTCGCGCACCACGTTGACCACGGTCGGGGCGACCGCGAGGTACTCGTGCGCGCCGGTGAGCTTCGCCCGCATGGAGGCCGACATCGTCGCGGGCGCGGCGGCCGCGGCATCCGGGTCGCCCGACGCCACCGCGAGCATCGCATCGAGCGAGCCGAAGTCGCCGAGCAGGCCCGCCGCGGTCTTCTCGCCGATCCCGGCGACGCCCGGCAACCCGTCGGACGAGTCCCCGCGGAGCGTCGCGAAGTCGGCGTACTGCGACGCCTCGATGCCGTACTTCGCGACGACCCACTCGTCGTCGACGAGCTCCAGCCGGTTCATGCCACGGGCGGTATAGATGACGCGAACGCCCCGGTCGTCGTCGACGAGCTGGAACAGGTCGCGGTCACCCGACACGACGTCGACCGGCATGGTCGCCTGCGTCGCGAGCGAGCCGATCACGTCGTCGGCCTCGTGCGCGGCGACGCCGACGATCGGGATGCCGAGCAGGCCGAGCGTCTCGCGGATCATGGGCAGCTGCGCCTCGAGCGGGTCGGGCACCTCCTCGATGTCGGGCCCGGCGGGCACGACCTGCTCGACCCGGTGCGCCTTGTAGCTCGGGATGAGCTCCACGCGCCAGTGCGGCCGCCAGTCGTCGTCCCAGCATGCGACGAGATGCGTCGGCTCGAACTCGGACACCAGGCGGGCGATCATGTCGAGCAGCCCGCGCACCGCGTTCACGGGCGTGCCGTCGGCCCGTTTCAGCGAGTCGGGCACGCCGTAGAACGCCCGGAAGTACAGCGAGGCGGTGTCGAGGAGCATGAGTCGGTCGGCCATGCGCCGATCCTCCCACCACCGCCCGACGAGGGCACGCCCGCATCGGCACGACCGGCACCTCGAGCACCCGTCGCGCGCGCTCCGGGCGCTCACAGCGAACCCACAGCGTGGGGGCGCATCCTGCGGAACATCGGCCGCCCGAACGGGGTTCTTCCTCATGGACGCAGGAGTAACCGGCACAGCCGGTGTCCCCGGTCCGGGGCGGCACAGCCGGTGTCGCCGGAGAAGGAGCAACCGTGTCACAGGACTATCGCAGGACTCCCGAGGCGCTCGACCGCCTCACCCCGCTGCAGCGCAAGGTCACGCAGGACGACGCCACCGAGCCGGCGTTCCGAAACGAGTACTGGAACAACCACGAGCCCGGCCTCTACGTCGACGTCGTCTCGGGCCAGCCGCTCTTCGCGAGCGTGCACAAGTACGACAGCCGTTCCGGCTGGCCGAGCTTCACGCGCCCGATCGACCAGGCGGCCGTCACCGAGCACGTCGACCGCTCGTTCTTCATGAAGCGCGTCGAGGTCCGCTCGGCCGGCGCCGACAGCCACCTCGGCCACGTCTTCGACGACGGGCCGACGGATGCCGGCGGCTTGCGCTACTGCATCAACTCCGCCGCGCTCCGCTTCGTGCACCTCGACGACCTCGAGGCCGAGGGCTACGGCGAGTACCTCACCCTGTTCGTCACCATCACCGAGGAGACCGCATGACCACCCCAGGCGCCATCACCACCGTTCCCGGAGCCGAGACCGCGGTCCTCGCGGGCGGCTGTTTCTGGGGCATGGAGGACCTCGTGCGCAAGCTGCCGGGCGTGATCGACACGCGCGTCGGCTACAGCGGCGGCGACGTCGACCACGCGACCTACCGCAACCACGGCTCGCATGCCGAGGCGCTCGAGGTCGTGTTCGACCCGACGAAGCTCAGCTACCGCGAGCTGCTGGAGTTCTTCTTCCAGATCCACGACCCGAGCACGAAGAACCGGCAGGGCAACGACGTCGGCACGAGCTACCGCTCGGCGATCTTCCCGACCAGCGACGCCCAGTACGACACGGCGATCGACACCATCGCCGACGTGGACGCCTCCGGCATCTGGCCCGGCCCGGTCGTGACCGAGGTCGCCCCGGCCGGCAAGTTCTGGGAGGCCGAGCCCGAGCACCAGGACTACCTGCAGCGCATCCCGTGGGGCTACACCTGCCACTTCGTCCGGCCCGGATGGCGCCTGCCGAAGCGCGACGCCGCCGGCACCGAGACGGCCGCCGCGAGCTGAGCGGGGGAAACGGGGCCCGCGACCGCACGGTCGCGGGCCCGCGTCGTACACCGGGCGTGCCCTCCCCTCGACCGCTAGCGTGAGTCGCATGCGGTTGTCCGAACGGTTCCGCGCCACGAAGCGGGCGCCGATCCTGCAGGTGCTGAAGTCCGCGGTGGCGACGGTCGCGGCGTGGCTCCTCGCCGGGTGGCTGATCCCCGGTCCGCTGCCCGTGTTCGCCGCGATCGCCGCGCTCCTCGTCGTGCAGCCGAGCGTCAACCAGTCGCTGGGCAAGGCGCTCGAGCGCAGCGTCGGCGTGATCGCGGGCGTCGTGATCGCCTCGCTCCTCGGCCTCGCATTCGGACCGACGAGCTGGGTGATCCTCGCCGCCATCCTCATCGCACTGCTCGTCGCGTGGGCGCTGCGGATGACGGCCGGCACCTCGAACCAGGTCGCGATCAGCGCGATGCTCGTGCTCGCGCTCGGCGGCACCTCGCCCGAGTACGCCCTCGACCGCGTGCTCGAGACGCTCATCGGAGCGGTGATCGGCATCGTCGTCAACGCGCTCATCGTTCCGCCCGTGCTCGTCGACCCCGCCCGCGAGCACCTCGCGCGGCTCGGCAGCGAGCTCGCGGCATCCACCGACCGACTCGCCGAGGCGCTGCGCGCCCCGCAGCGCCCCGCCGACCTGACCGAGCTCATGCTCGAGGTCCGCCTCATGCGGCCGATGCGGGATGCCGCGGCCGCCGCGATCGCGGACGCCGAGGAGTCGCTGACCCTGAACCCGCGACGGTCGGCGCATCGCAGCGGCATCGTCGAGCAGCATCGCCTGCTGGCACGGCTCAGTCCCATCGTGACCCAGGTCGGCGGGATGACCCGGGCCTTCGTCGACCACTACGACGACGACCTCGCCGCCGAACCGACCGTCCGCGCGATCGCCGAGCAGCTGCAGCGGGTCGCGCACGACATCCGGCTCGCGGTGCACCTCGCCGAGGTGGACCCCGAGCCCCTGACCTCCGCGATCCCGGCACTCACGGCGCCGCTCCAGATCGCGCCGCCGAAGTCGGACCACTGGATCCTCATCGGCTCGCTCATGGAGGACCTCCGCCGCATCCGCGAGGAGCTCCTGGAGGACGATCTCCCACCGGAACCCACGGCGCGCCGCGCACGGGAGTAGCCTGCGCACGGGAGGCGCCATGGACGCGCACGACGACAACGGGGTGCTCGACGCGATCGGCGGCACGCCGATCGTCCGGCTCGAGTCGCTCGTTCCCGACGGCGCCGCCGAGGTCTGGGTGAAGATCGAGGGCGCGAATCCGACCGGGTCCTACAAGGACCGCATGGCGGTGTCGGTGCTCTCGGCGGCGGTCGCCCGGGGCGACGTGTCGCCCGGCGACACCGTGGTCGAGTACACGGGCGGCAGCACGGGCACCTCGCTCGCGTTCGTCGCGGCCGTGCTCGGGCTGCGCTTCACCGCGGTCTTCTCGGACGCGTTCTCCGCGAGCAAGCAGCAGGCGATGGAGGCGTTCGGCGGGGAGGTCCTCGTCGAGGCGAGCCACGGCGACGGGATCACGCCCGAACTCGTGGGCCGGATGCGGGAACGTGCATACGCGCTCGCCGAGCAGCCCGGCCACTACTACGCCGACCAGTTCGGCTCGCCCGATGTCATCGCCGGGTACGCCTCCATGGGCGAGGAGATCGGCGCCGCGCTGGGCGACGGCATCGACGTGTTCTGCACCGGCGTCGGCACGGGCGGCGCGCTCATGGGCACGCTCCGCGGCCTCCACGGCGCGGGCCTCGAACCGCAGGTCGTCGCCCTCGAGCCCGCCGAGGCGCCCCTGCTGACGGAGGGCGTCTCGCACGGTCACGCGGTCGAGGGGGTCGCGGTGTTCCCCGACCCGCCGTTCCTCGACCGCGGCGTGCTCGACGGCATCCGCACGATCGGACAGGAGCGGGCGTTCGAGACCTGCCGCAGGCTCGCCCGCACCGAGGGCATCTTCGCCGGCGGTTCGACGGGCATGAACGTCAGCGCCGCGATCGACCTGGCGGTCGAACTCGGCGCCGGCCACCGCGTCGTGACCATCGCCTGCGACCACGGTCTCAAGTACCTCGGCGGACGCATCTACTCCTGAACGCCGCGCGCCCGCGACGACGCGCGCTCCCGCGATGTCGCGCCGGGGCCCGGATGTCAAGGACTTCGCCTTTGCGCAGGTCGCGACTACGCTCGCACGGTCGGAGCGCCGCGATCGCGGCGTGGGAAGGAACACCATCACGACGACGACCGAGACCCGCGCGCCGCAACGGATCCGCGACGCGCTCCATCGCACCCCGGGCTGGCTCCTCGCGGCGATCGCCGCAGCCGTGGTCATCGCGATGGCGGTCGTGGCGACCCAGCCGTGGATGGTGCCGACCGACCTCGTCCGGGACGCCCAGGTCGTCGCGGCCGCGCGCGGCAACGCGAGCCCGGCGTACGGACTGGTCTCGAACCTGGGCATCGTGGCGATGCTGCTCGCCGCCGGTGCCGCGTGCACGGCGCTCCTCCTCCGTCCCCGCCGCCGGGACGTCCGCCGCCTGCTCGCCTGGAGCCTGACGCTGACGCTGGTCGTCGCGTTGGACGACCTGCTCCTGCTCCACGAGACGGCCGCGTTCGGGCCGGGATCGGGCCTCGTGCTCGCCGCCGCCTACGCGATCGCCTTCCTCGCCTTCGCCCTCCGCTTCCGCGACCTCATCGTGGAGCGCCTCGACGCGGCGCTGCTCGTGGCCATGTTCGCCGGCCTCGGCACCTCGGCGATCGTCGACGTCCTCGTCGAACCGGCCACCCGAGCCTCGGTGCTCGTGGAGGACGGCGCGAAGCTGCTCGGACTGCTCGCGTGGTCTGCATTCGTGGCGCGCGCCGCGATCCTCACCCTGCGGACCGACCGCAGCAGCGCCGACGACCGATAGCCGGCACGCCGACCTCCGGCCTCCGGCCTCCGACCTCCGGACCTCAGGCGAGCAGGTCGCGGACCGCCTCGCCCCACTCGAAGCCGCAGTCGCGGCAGTCGAAGATCGGAGCCTCGCCGGAGAGGCCGGCGGCCGAGAGATCGGCCTCGACCTCGAGATCGAGCGGGCCGTACACGATGACCCGGACCGCGGCGGAGCCGCAGCGCAGGCAGGGCTCGTCGAGCACGTCGGGCTCGAGCGTCGGAAGCGGCTGGTTCGTCATGGCCCTCACGGTACGAGCGACCGCCGACATCCATCGCAGGCGTCCCGCGCGTCGCCCGGTCGGTGGACGAACGGCACGAGGATCGACACGGCGGCGCTCGGCCGAAGGCATCCGCCCTGACTATGTTCGAGGCGGAAAGGGGCCAACATGAGCCAGCCCGCGAACACCCGGGGCTTCGACTTCTTCTCGGCGGGCGAGCTGCCCGCCCCCGCGCTGCCGACCGACGAGGTCGTCGCGATCGTGCGCGAGCACTGGGGCCTCGACGTCGAGCTCGACGGGCTCGGCAGCCAGCAGGACCAGAACTTCCTCGCTCGTGCGCGCGTGCCCGCGCACCGCGCCGACGACGCGGGCGAGCCTGACGCTCCGATCGGCGTCGTGAAGATCACGAACCCCGCGTTCACCGCGGACGAGCTCGACGCGCAGGACCACGCCGCCTCGCGCATCGCCGACGCGGCGCCGCACCTCCGCATCGCCACGACGAGCGTCGCCGACGACGGCTCGCCCCGGTCGATCGTGGCCGAGACGAGCGAGGGGCCGCTCGCCGTCCGGCTCCTCGAGTACCTGCCGGGCGGCACCCTCACCGGCCCGACGTACCTCTCCCGCGCGGTCGTGGCGCGCATGGGCGAGGTCGCGGCGCACGCGAGCCTTGCGCTCTCGGGCTTCGACCACCCCGGCCTCGACCGCGTGCTGCAGTGGGACCTCCGGGTCGCCGACCGCGTGGTCGACCTGCTCGCCCGCTACCACCCCGACCCCGCGAAGCGGGAGCGGGTGACGGATGCCGCGGCCCGCGCCTGGGCCGACGTGCAGGCCGTCGCGAGCGAGCTCCCCCAGCAGGCCGTGCACCTCGACCTCACCGACGACAACGTGGTGTGCACGACCGAGCGCGGCATCCGCCTGCCCGACGGGATGATCGACTTCGGCGACGTGACGCGCAGCTGGGCGGTGTCCGAGCTCGCGATCACGATCTCGTCGGTGCTGCACCACGCCGGCGCCGAGCCGGTCTCGGTGCTGCCCGCCGTGCGGGCGTTCCACGCGCTGCGTCCGCTGTCGGCCTCCGAGGTGCGCGCGCTGTGGCCGCTCGTCGTGCTCCGCGGCGCCGTGCTCGTCGTGAGCGGCGAGCAGCAGGTGCAGATCGACGGCGGCGCGAACGCGTACGCCGCCGAGGGCGTCGAGCGCGAGTGGCGCATCTTCGAGCAGGCGACCTCGGTTCCGTCGGCCGTGATGACCCGGCTGATCGCCGAAGCGCTGGGCGTCGAGCTCGCCGACGGGCGAGCGGATGCCTCGCGCCACCGCCCCACCCGGATCGGCCTCGACCCGGCACCGGACCATGCCCGGACGGTCCATCTCGACGTGTCGATCACCTCCGACGAGGTCGACGCGGGCGCCTGGCTCGCGCCCGGCCTCGAGGATCGGCTCGCCCTGGCGGCGCTCGACGCGGGCGCGCCGATGGCGTGGCTCGAGCGGGCCACGCCCCGCCTCACCGCGAGCCGCACGCACTCACCCGATTCCGCCGAGACCGTGCCGACCGGCATCGACGTGTGGTTCGCGGTCGCCACCCGCGTGTCCGCCGGGGGCGACGACGCGCGGCTCGTCGTCGAGGCCGCCGACGGCATGACGATCCTCGACGGCACCGTGCCGGCGCGCACGCGCGCCCGGATCCGGCTCGAGGCTCCCGATGCGCCGGCCCACGTGCCGCACCTCGTGCGGCCCGAGGTCGCCCCGGGGTGGCTCGCCCTCACGGCCGACCCGGCCGTGGCGATCGGCCTCGCGCCGAGCGCGCGCGACCGCGGCGACGCGGCGCGCGACGCCGCGGACCTGGTCGCCCGGCGCGATCGCACCTTCGCCGAGGTCCAGGAGCACTACTACGACGCACCGCCGCGCATCGAGCGCGGGTGGCGCGAGCACCTCGTCGGCACCGACGGGCGCGTCTACCTCGACATGGTCAACAACGTGACGCCGCTCGGCCACGGCCACCCCGCGCTGGCCGCCGCGGTCGCGAAGCAGCTGCGCACGCTGAACACGAACTCGCGGTTCAACTACGGCGCAGTCGTCGAGTTCTCCGAGCGCCTCGCGGCGATGGCGCCCGACCCCCTCGACACCGTCTTCCTCGTCAACTCCGGTTCGGAGGCGACCGACCTCGCGATCCGCGTCGCGCTGGCCGCGACCGGGCGCCGCGACGTGGTCTCGGTGCTCGAGGCGTACCACGGCTGGACCTACGCGTCCGACGCGGTGAGCACGTCGACGGCCGACAACCCGAACGCGCTCGCCAGCCGGCCCGACTGGGTGCACGCGGTCGAGGCGCCGAACCCCTTCCGCGGCCGGTACCGGGGCGAAGAGGCCGCGCGGTACGCGCCCGAGGCGGCCGAGCGCATCCGGGAGCTCGCGGCATCCGGTCGACCGCCCGCGGCGTTCATCGCCGAGACCTTCTACGGCAACGCCGGCGGCATCCCGCTGCCCGACGGCTACCTCGCCGAGGTGTACGCGGCCGTGCGCGAGACCGGCGGGCTCGCGATCGCCGACGAGGTGCAGGCCGGGTACGGCCGGCTCGGCCGGTGGTTCTGGGGCTTCGAGCAGCAGGGCGTAGTGCCCGACGTCATCGCGGTCGCGAAGGCCGCCGGCAACGGCTACCCGCTCGGCGCGGTCATCACGACCCGCGAGATCGCGGCGCGGTTCCGCACCCAGGGGTACTTCTTCTCCTCCACCGGCGGCAGCCCGGCCTCGAGCATCGCGGGGCTCACCGTGCTCGACGCGTTCCGCGACAAGGGGCTGCAGCGGAACGCGGCCGAGACGGGCGCGCACCTGAAGTCGCGGCTCGAGGCGCTCGCGGAGCGCCATCCGCTCATCGGGGCCGTCCACGGCCTCGGGCTCTACCTCGGCGTCGAGTTCGTCCGCGACCGCGCGACCCTCGAGCCCGCCACCGAGGAGACGGCCGCGATCTGCGACCGGCTGCGCGAGCTCGGCGTCATCATGCAGCCGACCGGCGACCACCAGAACGTGCTCAAGGTGAAGCCGCCGCTCGTGGTGACGCGCGAGAGCGCCGACTTCTTCGTCGCCATGCTCGACCGGGTGCTCGCGGAGGGCTGGTGAACGCAGGGCGCCGGTGACCGCCGGCGACGGCACAAGAGGGTGCCACGAGTGCCGTCGACGCGCCCCGCAGGCACACCCGCACCGTCCGCGGATAGCCCCTTGACACCGTGGGCGCCGCGTCGCACGCTGCGAGCATGAGGCGCACGGAACCGCTCCCGGCGGCATGCGCCTCAGACGGGAGCGACGATGACGACGTTCGGCATCGAGGAGGAGTTCTTCTTCCTCGACCCTGAGACGATGCTCCCCGCGGACATCGCGGAGGAGGTCCACGACCGGCTCGCCGCGGACCCGCGCTGGGGCGAGCACGTCCACCCCGAGTTCCTCGCATCCCAGGTCGAGTTCGCGACGCCGGTGTTCGACAGCCTCGCCGAGGCGGCGGATCAGCTGGTCGCCTTCCGCCGCGAGGTCGACGCCGACGCGGGCCGCCACGCGGTCTGCGTCGCGAGCATCGGCACCTCGCCCGACGCGCCCCGGTTCCCGTCGATCACCGACACGGATCGCTACCACCGGATCGTGCGCGACATGGCCGGCATCATCGCCGACCACCAGATGAGCGGACTCCACGTCCACGTCGGCATCCCGAGTCGCGAGCACGGCATCGCCGCGATGAACGCCGTGCGACCCTGGTTGCCGCTGCTCACCGCGATGACGGGGAACTCGCCCCTCTGGCGCGGAGCCGTCACCGGCTACGAGAGCTGGCGCACCGTGCAGCTGCGCCGGTGGACGACGGCCGGGTGCCCGCCCCGATTCGCGGATGCCGCGGAGTACGACCGCCGCATCCACGACATGCTCGGCTTCGGCGGGCTCGTCGAACTCGCGCTGATCGCGTGGAACGTGCGCCTCTCCGAGCACGTGCCGACGATCGAGTTCCGGATGGCCGACGCGCAGCTCACCGCGGACGACACGCTGCTCGTCGCGGCCCTGTGCCGGGCCCTCGTCATGCGGGCGATCGACGAGCACGACCGCTTCGGCGCCGACCCCGCGGTCGCCCGTCCACTGCGGTCGCTCGACGAACCCGACCCCGACGTGCCGCCCGAGCTCCTGAGTGCGGCGACGCTGCACGCGGCGCACGCCGGCCTGTCGGGCGGCGCGTTCGATCCCGCGAGCGGTCGGCTCGCGCCCGCCCACGACCTCGTCCACCGGCTCGAGCGGCACCTCGCCGAGCCGCTCGAGCGAACCGGCGACCGCGAGCTCGTGCGCCAGCTGCTCGGCCGCCTGCTCCGCGACGGCACGGGCGCGAGCCGGCAGCTCGCCGCGTGGAACCGGGGCGGGGTCGCCGGCCTCCGGCGCCTGTTCGCGGCGACGATCACCGCGCGCGCGAGCACGTCGTCCGACCCGGGCCGCACCGCGGGCCTCATGGGCGGGCGCTCGCCCGGGCCCTCGTGGGACCGCGGCCGCCGGATTCAATCGAACGGTTGACGCCGCCGCCGCCGCTCCTTCGTACGCTGGCCGCACCAACGCCCGATCGGTCCTCGACCACGAGTCGGACGATCGCGGCAGCAGGCCGAGGGAGGCACCCGTGACATCGACCGAGACCCGCTCCGAGACCCGACCGAGCGCACGCGGCACGGCCGCCGACACGGTGCGCCAGATCCTCGTACTGGTGACGTCGCTCCTGGCGATCGTGGCCGCATTCATCGGATCCGGCGCCGCGGGCGGCACGCCGATCCAGGACGCCGCCGGCGGATGGCTCGACGCCGACTCCACGCTGATCGCGCCGGCACGGTCTGCGTTCGGCATCTGGAGCGTGATCTACACGGGGATGCTCGCCTACGCGATCTTCCAGGTGCTGCCCGCCCAGCGCGCGAGCGCGCGGCACCGTCGGATCGGCTACGCCGTCGCGGCGTCGCTCGTGCTGAACGCCGTGTGGATCGGCGTCGTGCAGCTCGACCTGCTGTGGGCGAGCCTGCCCGTGATCGTCGCCCTGCTCGTCGTCCTCGCGTGGCTGTTCGTGCAGCTGCGACGGATGCCTCCGAGCGGCGTCGTCGACGCGGTCGTGACCGACGGCTCGATCGGGCTGTACCTGGGCTGGGTGGTCGTCGCGACCGCCGCGAACGCGACCGCCGTGCTGCAGGCCGCCGGCTTCGACGGGTGGGGGCTCCCGGCCGAGGCGTGGGCGATCGGCGTGATCGCCGCCGCGGCCGTGGTCGGCGTCGCGCTGGCGTTGTGGGGCCGCGGCCGGATCGCCCCGGCGCTGTCGCTCGCCTGGGGTCTCTCGTGGGTCGCGGTGGGCAGGCTCACCGACGAACCGGCGTCGGCGTCGACCGGCATCGCCGCGGCGATCGCGGCGTCGGTCGTGATCGTGGTCACCCTCGTCGCGCGGATCGGAGCCGGACGCTCCACGCGCGACGACCGAGGGGTGGGGACCTCCGGGCACGGGTGACACGGAGCTGCGCGGGGGCGCAGCAGGCGGGGCCGGGGCGTTTCGGGTCGTCCCGGCCCCGCCGTCGTCATGCCGGCTCGCGCGGGTCGTGCGCCCGGCACCCGCTCGGGCACCATGGAACGCATGAGCGACGACGAACGGCCTCTCTCCATCGACGTCGGCGACGGCATCGGCGAAGTGCCGGCGGTCCTGCGGCGACCGGATGGCGCGACCGCGACGCTCGTCGTCGCGCACGGTGCGGGGGCCGGCAAGGACCATCCGTTCCTCACCGGGTTCTGCCGGGCGCTCGACGACCTCGACGTCGCCACGCTGCGTTTCGACTTCCCGTACCGGGCGGCGGGGCGGCGCTTCCCGGACCGCCCTCCGGTCGCGATCGCCACCTGGCGGGCGGTCGTGGACGCCGCCCGTCGTGCAGCGGGCGACGGCGTGCCGGTCTGGGCGTCGGGCAGGTCGTTCGGCGGGCGCATGGCGTCCATGGCCGTCGCCGACGGCATGGACGCTGCCGGGCTGGTGTTCCTCGGGTACCCGCTGCACCCGCCCGGGCGGCCCGAGAAGTCGCGTGACGAGCACTTCCCCCAGCTCGCCGGCGTGCCGATGCTGTTCCTGCAGGGCCGCAACGATCCGTTCGCGATCCCGAACGAGCAGCTCGATCGGCTCGTCGCCGACCTCGCCCCGTCGGCGGTGCTCGACTGGATCGACGGCGCCAACCACTCGTTCGAGGTGAAGGGCGCGAAGCGCCCCGCCGCCGAGATCGGCGCCGGACTCGCACCGCGGGTGGCCGCGTTCCTCGCGGCGCACACCTGATCCCGTCCGCAGGACCTAGGCCCCGCACAGCGAGCCACCCGAACGGCATCGTGGACGGTGACGAAGGGGGATCGCCATGACCGCCTATCCGCCCGCGCCCGCGTCGGGCCAGGACCCTCAGGTCGCATATGCCGCAGGGGCCGCGACCTCGGAGCGTGCGTTCATCGCCACGTGGCTCTTCGCGTGGCTGCTCGGCGTGCTCGGCGTGGACCGGTTCTACCTCGGCAAGGTCGGCACCGGCATCCTGAAGCTGCTCACCATCGGCGGGTTCGGCATCTGGTGGCTCGTCGACCTCGTCCTCACGCTCGCGAACTCCGCGAAGGACGCCGAGGGCCGGCGCGTCATCGGCACCCGGCAGGAGCAGACGATCGCCTGGATTGTCACCGCCGCCGTCGTGCTGCTGGGATGGATCATGAGCGCGGTCACGCAGTCGCTCGCGTTCCTGACCGATCAGTTGCTCCCGCTGCTGCCCTAGCCGGGGTCGGTTCCTCGTCGAGGTTCGAGGCCCGACCCGTTCTCCTTACGAACCGCTTACGGCGGCGCCCTCGCGGGCGCCGTGCGTGCTCGGTCGACGTAGCCTGAGGGCATGCCGACCGAGCGTGCGCCCCGCGGACGGCTGCGTCCCGCGCTGGCGGGCGTCGCGGCCGCGACGTTCGGCGCCGGAGCGGGCGAGCTCACGGCGGCGATCATCGCAGCGACCGCCTCTCCGTTCACGTCGATCGGCGGCCTGCTCATCGATCTCGCCCCGCCGTGGGCGAAGGATGCCGCGATCGCCCTCTTCGGCACGGCCGACAAGGCCGCCCTGCTCATCGGCGTGGGCGTGGTGCTCGTGGTCGTCGGCGCCCTCGCGGGCGTGCTCGAGTCGCGGCATCCGCGCTGGGGTCGCGGGATCTTCGCGCTCCTCGGCGTGTTCGGTGCGGTCGCCGCGGCGACCCGGGCGAGCGCGTCGCTCCTCGCGGTGCTGCCGGCCGCCGTCGGTGCGCTCGCGGCGATGGGCGCGCTGTCGATGCTGCTGACGCGGCTGCCCGCGGCACGCGCTGCCGCGATGGCGTCCGTCCCGGCCGGGGCATCGGCCGGCGCGCCGGCCGATCCGGACGCGTCCGACGAGCCGGGCGGGGCGATCGACGGGGTGGACCGGCGTCGCTTCCTCGTGTGGGCGGGGGGAACGGCCGCGGTCGGCGTCCTCGCCGCGATCGCCTCGACCGCGCTGTCGGCCGGGTCGCGCGCGGTGAGCACGGTCCGCGAGGCGCTCCGGCTCCCCGCGCCCGCGACGACGGCGTCGGTTCCGGCATCCGCCGAGCTCGGCATCGACGGGCTGGCGCCGGTCATCACGCCGAACGGCGAGTTCTACCGCATCGACACCGCGTTGAACGTGCCGCAGGTCGATCCGGCGGAGTGGCGGTTGCGGATCCACGGCATGGTCGACCGGGAGCTCGAGCTCACCTGGGACGAGCTGCTCGCCTTGCCGCTCGGCGAGAGCGTGACGACGCTCGCGTGCGTGTCGAACGAGGTCGGCGGCGAGCTCATCGGTACGGCCGTGTGGCTGGGCTACCCGATCCGCGAACTGCTCGCGCGGGCCGCCCCGACCGCGGACGCCGACATGGTGCTCTCGCGGAGCATCGACGGGTTCACGGCGTCGACGCCGCTCGACGCGCTCACCGACCCGGCCCGCGAGGCGGTCCTCGCGGTGGGCATGAACGGTGATCCGCTGCCGGTCGAGCACGGCTTCCCGGTGCGGATGGTCGTGCCCGGCCTGTACGGCTACGTGTCGGCGACCAAGTGGGTGACCGAGCTCGAGGTCACCAGGTTCGATCGCGACCGCGCGTACTGGTCGGATCGCGGCTGGAGCGAGCGCGGCCCGATCAAGCTCTCGTCGCGCATCGACGTGCCGCGCGCGGGCCAGTCCGTCGAGGCGGGCACGGTCGTCGTCGCCGGTGTCGCGTGGCTGCAGCACACGGGTGTCTCGGCGGTCGAGGTCCGGATCGACGACGGCCCCTGGCAGCCCGCGACCCTCGCCACCGCGATCTCGGCCGACACCTGGGTGCAGTGGCGGTACGAATGGGATGCCGCGCCCGGTCGCCACACGATCCGGGTCCGGGCGATCTCCGCCGACGGCGAGGTCCAGACGGCCGAGAGCGCCCCGGTCGCCCCCGACGGTGCGACCGGCCACCACGAGCGCACCTTCGACGTCCGCTGACGACCTCGCGCCGTCTCCTCCTCCACTGCTCGGGCGACGCCGTCACGTTCCACGTGGCTCCGCTGCGCGCCGGCCCGACGTCGAGCCGCGGCGCAGGCTGTCCGTGTCCGGCGAAGCCCGGTACTTCGGTACTTCGGTACCGAGTCCGGAAACGATGTCGCCCTCCCCCGCGACGATGACGAAGGACCGAGAAGAAAAGCGGAGCGCCCATGATGAACGAGAAGCCGATCAAGGTCGATGCGGCGACCGATCGGACGGTCTCGGAGCTCGCGTACTTCCTGCGCACCACGAAGAAGGCCGTCGTTGCGATCGCGGTCGCCGAGTACTCCGAGCAGCGTGATCGATACCTCACGGCCACGACCGCGAGCTGCGGAGGCGGTGACGGCGAGTTCGGCCCGCAGGACGGTGGCGGCGAGCGCGCGGCGCCCGGCGACCACGGCACCGGCGACGCCCGAGCGAGCGCTCGGCCGACCGTCCTCGACCTGGCGCCGCTGCAGCGACTCGCCCTTCGGCGCACCGAACTCGTGCGTGCGTTCGCGACGCACGGGGCGGGCGGCATCCGCCTGCTCGACACGGGACCCGCCGGACCGGGCGAGGCGGGACTCGTGCTCCTCGCGGAGACCGACATCGTCGAGGGCGGGCAGGCCGCCTGGGACCTCTCGCACGTCGCGTCGCGGCTCCTCGGCCTCCGCGTGGAGGTGATCTCGACGACCATGCTCCAGCTCTTCGACAAGCCCCGCCTCCGCAGGGCCCTCGAGCAGTCGCGCCCCCCTGACCCGCCCCGGGACCGGGGCGGTGAGGGGGCGCGATCGCTCAGCCGAGGCGCGGCGTGCGGGGCGGTTCGGTGCGGCGTGGTGCGAGCGCCTCGAACGCGGCGGCGAGGCGAAGCAGGGCGGTGTCGTCGTACGCGCGACCGGCGAACGTGAGGCCGACCGGCATCCGGATGTCGCCCATGAGCCCCATCGGCACCGTCACGGTCGGGATGCCGAGGTGCCGGGGCACGAGGTTGCCGTTGGCGACCCAGACGCCGTTGCGCCAGCCGAGGTCGGCGGATGCCGGGTTCACGTCCATGTCGGCCGGACCCACGTCGGCGACCGCCGGGAACGCGACCGCGTCGAGGCCGAGCTCGTCCATCCACTGCTCGAGGTCGACTCGGCGGGTCTCCTCGAGGCCGCGGAGCCCCTCCTCGAGCTCGGGCATGTCGTCCCACGTCGCGTCGGGGTGCGCGCGCACCCAGTCGGGGTACTCGGCGATGTCGTCGTCGAAGCCGGTGTACCGGTCGGGTAGCGCCCCCTCGGGGTGCGGGAAGATGCGCGCGCCGTCCACGTCGGCGAGCGACGAGAGAGCCGGGTCGCCGTTGGCCCGCAGGAAGTCCTCCCAGCCCCAGGCCGAGAGGTCCACGATCTCGCGCTTCAGGAACTCCGGCGAGACGAGCCCCCGGGTCGCGATCGTCGGCGCGCCGGGGCGGTCGCCCTCGTAGTTCGTCACGGCCGGGAAGTCGACGAGCACGACCTCGGCGCCGGCCGCCTCCAGGTCGCGGCGCGCGGCCTCCCAGAGCTCGATGACCGACGCCCGGGTCTCGATGCGCTGCCCGGTCGCGCCGCCGATGCCGACGGACTCCCCGGGCGCAGCCGTGCCAGCATCGGGGTCGGCGTTCACGTACATGCGCGGGACGCCGATGCGCGTGCCCGCGAGCGCGGCGGGGGCTCCGGCGGCATCCGTCGCCAGGGCCGGGTACGAGGCGGGCCGGACCGCGGAAGCCGCAGGCAGCTCGATCCACGGCTGCGCGCGCCAGAAGTCGCCGCGGGTCTCGACGTCGTCGGCGACGATCACGTCGAGCACCTCGAGCAGGTCGGCCATCGTGCGCGTCTGCGGCACGACGACGTCCATGGTGGGGACGAGCGGCCAGTTGCCGCGCGTCGAGATGACGCCGCGCGAGGGCGTGTACGCGCAGAGCGCGTTGTTCGAGGCGGGCGCGCGGCCCGACGACCAGGTCTCCTCGCCCAGGCCGAACGCCGCGAACGACGACGCCGTCGCGGTGCCCGACCCGTTGGACGAGCCCGAGCCGAACGCGGCCGTCAGGAACGCCGCGTTGTAGGGGCTCTCGGCCCGACCGTAGACACCGCGCTGCATGCCGCCGTTCGCCATGGGCGGCATGTTGGTCAGGCCGAGGCAGATCGCGCCGGAGCCGCGCAGCCGCTCGATCGTGAACGCGTCGCGCTGCGCGACGAGGTCGGCGAACGCCGGCGAACCGGATGCCGCGGTGAGCCCCTTCACGAGGTAGGAGTCCTTCGCGGTGTACGGGATCCCGTCGAGCGGCCCGAGCAGCTCGCCGCGCGCGCGGCGCGCGTCGGAGGCGCGCGCCTCCTCGAGCGCGTCGGGGTTGCGGACGACGACGGCGTTCAGCGCCGTCTCGGTGTCGGGCCCGTCATAGGCGTCGATGCGCGCGAGGTACGCCTCGACGAGCTCGACCGCGGTCGTGCGGCCGGCCTCGAGCGCGGCGCGCAGGTCGGCGATCGGGGCCTCGACGACGTCGAAGCCGGTGTCGGTGCGGGACTCGGTGCGGGTGTCGCTCATCATCGCTCCGTCTCCTCGTTCGGCAGCGCGGGCTGCTGCTGGGTGATGCAGTGGATGCCGCCGCCGCGCGCGAAGATCGGGCGCGCGTCGATCGTGACGACCCTCCGGCCGGGGTACGCGTCGGCGAGGATCGTCGCGGCGCGCTCGTCGGCCTCGGGCTCGCCGAAGCCGCACGCCACGACGCCGTCGTTCACCACGAGGTGGTTGACGTAGCTCCAGTCGACGAACCCCTCCTCGTCGCGGAGGGTCGCGGGCGCGGGCAGGTCGACGACCTCGAGCGCTCGGCCCGCGGCATCCGTCTCGCCCTCGAGCTGCGCGCGCAGCGCGCGCGTGACCTCGAAGTCGGGGTGCGCCGGATCGGCCTGGTGGTGCAGGAGCACGCGTCCGGGCGAGGTGATCGTCGCGACGATGTCGACGTGGCCGTTCGTGCCGAAGTCGTCGTAGTCGCGCGTGAGGCCGCGCGGGAGCCAGATGGCCTTGGTCGCGCCGATGGTGCGGGCCATCTCGGCCTCGACGCGCGCCCGGTCGGCGTAGGGGTTCCGCCGCGGGTCGAGCTGCACGGTCTCGGTCAGCAGCACGGTGCCCTCGCCGTCGACGTGGATGCCTCCGCCCTCGTTCACGAGCAGGGAACTCACGAGCTCGGCGCCGACGTGCGCGGCAGCGAAGCGGGCGATCTCGGCCGAGACCTTCCACTCGGCCCACTCGGGCGCGCCCCAGCCGTTGAAGACCCAGTCGACCGCGCCGAGCACTCCGGGGCGCTCGTCGTCGAGCACGAAGGTCGGGCCGAAGTCCCGCATCCAGAACTCGTCGAGCGGGGCCTCCACGATGTCGACGTGCGAGCCGAGCATCCGGCGCGCGCGGCCGAGCTCGGTGGGGTCGACGACCATCGTGACCGGCTCGAACTCGGCGACGGCGTGGGCGACGGCGGTCCAGGCCGCGTAGCCCTCCTCGCGCTCCGACGTCTCGGCGCCGAGCGTGATCCCCTCGCGGGGGAACGCCATCCAGGTGCGCTCGTGCGGTGCGGTCTCGGCGGGCATGCGCCAGGTCATGCGTCGACTCCTTCGGTGCGGGCGGATGCCGCGGCATCCGTCTCGATCATGGCAGCGGATGCCGCGCCCGGCCGCTTCGCGGGATCGCGGTACGGGTCGGTGGTCAGCCACAGGATCGCGTAGATGCCGGCGGCGAGCACGGGGCCCACGAGCGCGGAGAGGTCGGCGCCGCCGAGGGCGGCCGAGATCGGACCGACGTAGAGCGTCGTGTTGGCCGAGAGCACGGCGATCGTCATCGCGCCGACCATGGCGACCACGCCGGGGAGGAACCAGCCGCCGCGGTACCAGAACGGGCTGCCCTTGCGCGTGTCGTCGAGGTCGGCGCCGCGGTAGCGGTTGCGACGGAGCACGATGTCGATCGCGTAGATCGAGACGAGCGGGCCGAACACCGTGACCGACAGCTCGAGCGAGGCGCTCAGCGCATCGAGGAAGCTCGGGCTGAGGAAGAGGACCCAGCCGGCCGCGGCGGTCGCGACGATCCCGGTGACGATCGTGGTCGCGGGTCGCGAGATGCGCTCGGCGAGCGCCTGCGCGTAGAAGCCGGTCGAGTACGCGACGAGCACGTTGTTGGTGATGCTCGAGAGGACGATCATGCCGAGGAACAGCGGCGTGAACCACGCGGGCACGATCTCGCCGATCGTGAGCTCGGGATCGGTCATGTCGATGGCGGTGCCGGCGATGACGCCGAGTGCGCCGATGAGCAGGGCGGGCACGAAGCCGCCGAGGGCCGTGTACCAGGCGACGGCCTTCTTCGAGACGTCCGCCGGCAGGTACCGGGCGTAGTCGGCGCCGATGCCCCAGGAGAGCGGGCTCGAGGCGACGATCGCGAAGCCGAGCATGACGAGCGCCCAGTGGTCGGCGACGGGCAGCGGCTCGGCGGTGTACGCCCAGTCGGCCGCACCGAACACGAAGACCGCGAGCACGACGAACACGACGGCCAGCGCCGCCGAGAACCACGGTGCGAGGGCGAGGATCGTCGCGTGGCCGTAGACGCCGATCACGAAGCTGAGCACGCCGATCACGGCGAGGACGATCCACTCGCCGCCGGCCGGCAGCCCGATGCCGAAGTGCGCGAGCAGCGCGATCGCGCCGAGCGTCGCGAACGCGACGTTGATGACCTCGTAGAAGAGCCCGATGAGCACGCCGAGCCCGGCGCCGAAGACCTTGTTGCCCCGGATGCCGAAGAACGCCCGCATGATCGCGACGCTCGGCGAGCCCGAGGCGGGACCGCTGACCGCGAGCCACCCGACGAGCGCCCACCAGAGGTTGCCGACGACGGTGATCGCGAGCGCCTCCCAGAGCGGGAGGCCGAGGAGCATCAGCACGCCGCCGACGACGAAGTAGAGGTAGCCGACGTTCGCCGACATCCAGACCCAGAACAGGCTGGACGGGCGGCCGTGGCGCTCGGAGGCGGGGACGTGCTCGGTGCCGTGCTGCTCGACGTGGCCGACTCGGTCGGTCGCGGGGGCGGGAACGGATGCCGCGGTCGCGGCGGGCGCTGCGGAGGACGTCGCGGCGTCTGCGGCGCGGATCTCCTCCGGGGTCTGGATGCTCATGTGCGGAACCTCATCGTTCGACGGCGGGATGTTCGATCGAGCGGATCGATATATTGATCATGCGATCAATAAGGTGGGAGATTACCTAGACTGGCAGCACGATGTCAACACCCGTCCGCACCCGCGCCGCGCGCAAGAGCCCCGCAGAGCGATCCGCCGAGATCGTCGAGGCCGCGCGCCTCGTCGCGCTCGAACAGGGCCTCACGGCGGTCACCCTGCGCGCCATCGCCGCACGCGCGGGCGTCGCACCGGCGCTCGTGGCGCACTACCAGCCGAGCATGGACGCGCTGGTGGCGGACACCTTCGCGCACATCGTCGCAGAGGAGCTCGACGAGCTCTCCGGCCTCCTCGCGTCCCTCCCCGGACCCAGCGAGCGCCTCGGCACCCTGCTCGACACGCTGCTCGACGGCACACGCGACGACGTCACGATCGTGTGGGTCGAGGCCTGGGCGCTCGGCCGTCGCAACGACGCGCTCGCGGCATCCGTCCGGACGCAGATGGACGACTGGCAGGCCCTCCTCCGCCGGATCATCGAGGAGGGAGTCGCTCACGCCGGGTTCCGCGCACCGGATGTCGATGCCGCGGCCTGGCAGATCCTCGGCATGGTCGACGGACTCAACGCGCAGGCGCTCGTGCGCTGGGGCGACGCGAGCGAGCGCGGGTCGCTGATCCACGGGGCCGTCGAGGGCATGCTCGGCCTCCAGCGCGGTGCGCTCACCGTCCCGGACTGACCACGCGCGTGCCGGAGCTCGCCTCCGTCGTCGGAGGCCGCACCTACGCCGCGCCGGCCGCGATGTCGGATGCCGCCGCTAGCGTGGGCACCACGACGACGGCGGAGGGAGCCCGATGTACCTGGCCGACGGCACGGTGGTCACGAGCGCGAGCGACCTCAAGAAGGCGTCCGACTGCGAGTTCGCGTTCCTGCGCGAGCTCGACGTGAAGCTCGGGCGCGAGACGCTGTTCGAGCCGGTCGCCGATGCCATGCTCGAGCGCGCCGGTCGCATGGGCGACGCACACGAGTTGCGCGTCCTCGAGCGCTATCGCGACGAGTTCGGCGACGGCGTCGTCGAGATCGCGCGACCCGACCTGCGCGATCCCGAGCAGCTCGAGGCCGCCGTCGCGGCGACCCGTGCGGCGTTCGAGTCGGGCGCACCCGTGGTGTTCCAGGCCACCTTCGTCGACGACGGGTTCGTCGGCTTCGCCGACTTCATCGTGCGACAGCCCGACGGGCGGTACCTCGTCCAGGACTCCAAGCTCGCGCGGCGTGCGCGGGTGACGGCGCTCCTGCAGCTCGCCGCCTATGCGGCGCAGCTCGACCGCATCGGCATCCCGAGAGCCGACACCGTCGAGCTGCTGCTCGGCGACGGCACGACCAGTTCGCACCGGCTGGAGGACATCGAGCCGGTGTTCCTCCTCCGCCGCGACCGGCTGCGGCAGATCGTCGAGGAGCGGCTCGCCGACGACGGGCCGGTCGCGTGGGGCGACCCGCGCTACGCGCTCGACGGGCGATGCCCGACGTGCGACCTCGAGGTGCAGGCGAACCGCGACCTCCTGCTCGTCGCCGGGCTCCGCATCACGCAGCGCGCGCACTTCCATGCGGCCGGCATCACCACGATCGACGAGCTCGCGGCATCCGCCGGGCCCGTCGACGGCGTGCTCGAGGCCACGCTCGAGGGCCTGCGGGTGCAGGCCCGGCTGCAGCTCGCCGCCGAGGCCCAAGCGCTCGCCGCCGAGGCGTCGGGCGACCGCTCGCCCGACGATCCGCCGCTGCCGCCGCCCGTCGAGGTGCGCGAGCCGGGCGCGCTCGCGGCGATCCCCGAGCCCGACGCCGGCGACCTCTTCTTCGACTTCGAGGGCGACCCGCTCTACACCGAGGGCGCCGCGACGGAGTGGGGTCTCGACTACCTGTTCGGCATGATCGACGTCGAGGAGCGGTTCACGCCGATCTGGGCGCACGGGTTCGCCGAGGAGCGCGAGGCGCTCGTGCAGTTCCTCTCCCTCGTGAAGGAGCGTCGGGAGCGGCACCCGAACCTGCACATCTACCACTACGCCAGCTACGAGCGCACGCACCTGACGTCGATCGCGGCACGCCACGGCGTCGGCGAGGCCGAGGTCGACCAGCTGCTCGCCGACGGCGTGCTCGTCGACCTCTACCCGATCGTCAAGCGCGCGGTGCGCGTCGGCAGCCGCTCGTACTCGATCAAGAAGCTCGAACCCCTCTACATGGGCGAGCGGCTCCGCGAGGCCGACGTGAAGTCGGGCGGCGACTCGATCCTGGAGTACGTGCGCGCGCGCGAACTCGCCGCGACCGGAGACGCGGAGGCGGCGCAGCTCGTGCTCGACGACCTCGCCGAGTACAACGAGTACGACTGCGTCTCGACGCTCCGCCTGCGCGACTGGCTGCTCGGCCTCGCCAGGTCGAACGGCGTCGCGCCCGTGCCGGCGCTCCTGCTCGCCGAGCCGACCGTCAAGCAGTACGCGGCGAGTCCGCTCGCGACGGCGCTGTCCGCGCTCGCGGGCGGTGCCGACGAGCGTCGCGACGACCCCGACCGCACGGCGCTCGCACTCTCCTCCGCCGCGATCGACTACCACGAACGCGAGCTCAAGACGTTCTGGTGGGGGCACTTCTTCCGGGTCGAGCAGCCGCTCGAGGCGTGGGAGGACCACCGCGACGTGCTCGTCGTCGATCCGGCCCGCACGGTCGTGCTGCACGACTGGTACCGCGAGGGCCGGCAGCAGTTCGACCGCCGCGAACTGCTGCTCCGCGGCCGCATCGCCCCCGGCTCGCGGTTCAGCGCGGGCGCCGAGCTCTACCTGCTCTACGACTGGCCTGCCCCGTTCCCGTCGTTCTCGCGTCGTCCCGGCTCGCGGGCCTGGGCCAAGGCGACCGTGCTCGAGGCGACGCCCGACGGCGTCCGCATCGAGGAGCGGTCGACCGTCGACGACACGTGGCGCGACCTGCCGTTCGCACTCGTCCCGGGCAACCCGCCTCCCGCCGGCCGGCAGAAGGCGGCGATCGCCGAGTGGGCGCGCCCGATCGTCGACCGGCACCCGGCGTGGCCGAAGGACCCCGGCGTCGACCTGCTGCGCCGCCTCCCGCCGCGCACGCGTTCCGGCGCACTCGCCCCGCTGCCCGACCACGAGTACGTCGGCGCGGTCGTGCGCTCGCTCGGCGACCTCGACGACTCCTACCTCGCGGTGCAGGGTCCACCCGGCACCGGCAAGACCTACGTCGCGGCGCACGTCATCGCGCGCCTCGTCGGCCACCACGGCTGGAAGGTCGGCGTCGTCGCGCAGTCGCACGCGGTCGTCGAGCACCTGCTCGACGCCGTCGTGGGCGCAGGGCTCGACCCGCGTCGCATCGCCAAGGCGCCGAAGGATCGGAGCGATGGCGCCGAGCGCGGCTGGACCGCGATCGAGAAGGACGCGATGACGTCGTTCATCTCGGCCAACCGCGATCACGGCTTCGTGGTCGGCGGGACCGCGTGGGACTTCGCCAACGCCGACCGGGTCGCTCGACGTGCGCTCGACGTGCTCGTCGTCGACGAGGCGGGCCAGTTCTCCCTCGCATCGACCATCGCCGCCTCGGTCGCGGCGCGCAGGCTCCTCCTCCTCGGCGACCCGCAGCAGTTGCCGCAGGTGAGCCAGGGCACCCACCCCGAACCCGTCGACATGTCCGCCCTCGGCTGGGTCGCCGACGGCCATGACGTGCTGCCATCGGAGTTCGGGTACTTCCTGGCCGAGAGCCGTCGCATGCACCCCGCCCTGGCGGCGTCGGTCTCGGCCCTGTCGTACGAGGGCGAACTGGCGTCTCACCCGTCCGCGGCGCTTCGGGGCATCGACGGCGTCGAGCCGGGCCTGACGCCGGTGCCGATCGAGCACGAGGGCAACACGACGGAGTCGATCGAAGAGGCCGCCGAGGTCGTCCGCATCGTCGGGTCGCTGCTCGGCCGCGCGTTCACGGACATCGCGCACGGCGACGGCGAACCCGACCGCGCCCGGCCCCGGCCGCTGGAGCAGTCCGACGTCATCGTCGTGACGCCCTACAACGCCCAGCTCGCGGTCGTTCGCGACGCACTCGATCGCGCCGGGTACACCGCGGTCCCGGTCGGCACGGTCGACAAGTTCCAGGGGCAGGAGGCCGCGGTCGCGATCGTCTCGCTGGCCGCGTCATCCGCCGCTGCCGCGCCGCGCGGGGTCGAGTTCCTGCTGCTCAAGAACCGTCTGAACGTCGCGATCTCACGCGCGCAGGTCGCCGCCTACCTCATCCACTCGCCGGGCCTCCTCGACGCGCTTCCGCGCACGCCACAGGGGGTCGCGCAGCTCAGCGCCTTCGCACGGCTCGTCGGCGTCGAACTCCCGGCGTGGGATCGCGAGCCGGTCGGGTAGCGCCCGACCGGCCGAAGACGGAGCCCCTGACCGAGGCATCCGCGCAGCTGGGAATGCCGCACAGGATACCCGCGTAGGTTATCGGGGTGACTTCCACTGCAACCGACCTGAACCCCGCCCGAATCACGATGTACGGCGCCGAGTGGTGCGGCGACTGCCGGCGCTCCAAGGCGCTGCTCGACCGCCGCGGCGTCGACTACGAGTACGTCGACCTCATGGTCGTCGCCGACGGCGCAGACCGCGCCAAGGCGATCTCGGGCCGCACCAACATCCCCGTCGTCGTCTTCCCCGACGGCACGCACTTCACCGAGCCGACCGACGCGCAGCTCGACGCGAAGCTCGACGAGGTCGACCGCGAGCAGGACGGCGCCGCAGCCTGACGCGCGGCGCCGCCGCACTCAGGCGAGCGCCGGCACGACCTCGCGCTCGTAGAGCTCGAGGCCCGAGCGGTCGTACGCCGCCTCCGGGAAGTAGTGGATGGCGTACCCGAGCCCGCGCTCGCGCATGTCGAGCAGCTTCTCCACGACCTGGTCCGGCGTGCCGACGGCGATCGCGGCATCCGAGCGGAACTCGTGGATGAACTTCGCCGCGGCCTTCGGGCCCGCCGAGCCCGCCAGGCGGGCCTCGATGGCCTGCAGCCGGCGCTCGACGTCGGCATCGGTCTCGCCGATCACGGTGTTGAAGTTGGCGCTGCGCACGATGGACCCGAAGTCGCGACCGAGGCGATCGGCGTGCCCGCGGAGCACCTCGCTCTTGTGGCTGAACTCCTCGGGGCTCCCGTAGAAGTTCGTGTACGCGGCGTGCTTCGCCGCGATGCGCAGCGTGACCTTCTCTCCGCCGCCGGCGACCCACATCGGGATCCCGCCCTGCTGCAGCGGTTGCGGCTGCACGATCGCCTCGTCGACCGTGTAGAACTCGCCGTCGAGGCTCGCCCTCCCGGTCGTCCATGCCTGGTGCATGACCTCGACGCCCTCGCGCAGCATCCGGAGCCGGGCCGGCGCGTCGGGGAACCCGTACCCGTAGGCACGCCACTCGTGCTCGTACCATCCGGCGCCGATGCCCATCTCGACGCGGCCACCGGAGATGACGTCGACGGTTGCGGCGACCTTCGCGAGGTACGCCGGGTTCCGGTAGGCCATGCACGTGCACATCTGGCCGAGGCGGACTCGCGACGTCGACGCGGCGTACGCGGCCATGAGGGACCACGCCTCGTGCGTCGCCTCCGTCTCGCTCGGCACGGGCACGGTGTGGAAGTGGTCGTAGACCCAGATCGACTCCCACGGCGAGCCGTCGCGGTCGGCGTAGGCGGCGAGGCCGTGCATCGTCGACCAGTGGTCGGCGGGATCGATGCCGACGAGGTCGTGACGCCAGCCCTGGGGAACGAAGAATCCGAATCGCATCCGGCCAGCCTATGGTCGCCGTTCTCAGCGCCAGCACTGATGTCGGGGGGCCTTGACATCCGTAGCGTCGGCGAACATGGCCCACACGATCGATCACGCGCACGTCATCGTCGACGACCTCGCCGCCGTCGCGGTCACGAGCGGCGGCATCCGCGTCATCCATCTCTCGGGTGTCGCGACCTGTCCCAGCGAACTGTGGAGGGTCGACGTCGTCGCGGTCGCGCGCGCGCCCTTCGCCGGTGCGCCGACCGACCGCCTGGCCATCGGCCTGCGGTCCGCGCCGCCGCGTCGTCGCGGCCGCTTCCGGACGGTCCGCGTGCCGTTCGAGGCGATCATCGAGGACCAGCGCACGCACGAGGTCGAGGTGCACCTCGAGTGCCAGCCCGCAGTCGTGCTTCCGGTCCTCGAGGCCGACGACTCGTTCGGGGCGGGAGCCCGCGCCACGGCGCGGCGCCGCGTCGGCGTCGCGGGCCGCGCGATGCCCGTGAGCCGGGCGATGCCAGTGGGCGCGAACGCGATGACGGATGCCGCGCGCGGCGCGATCGACGCGCTGCGCACGCGACTCGCCACGCTCGCGCCGGGGCTCGCGGTCGCCGTCTGAACGACGGGCGACGCCGCCCACGCGGCGCAGTGCGGCCGACGTGGGCGGGCGGCCGGATCAGGCCAGCGCGAAGCGCAGCTCCGCCATCGCGGGCCCGCTCCACACCGCGTGCTCGAGGTCGTCGCCGCGCACCGTGACGACCTTGCCGCCGCGCGCGATGACGAGCATCGCGATCTGCGGCAGGAGGTCCCCGGCGCGCCGGCCGTCGGAAAGGGCATCGCCGTTGCCGTGGTCGGTCGCGAACTCGATCGCACCCGACTCGTGGTCGAGGGTGCCGTTGACCGAGGTCGTGAAGTCGAACCACAGCCGCTCGACGGCCCCGTCGGCGGCGAGGCGCCCGATGGCCGCGAGGTCGCGCTCGACGCGCCCGGCGCTGCCGTCGGCGAGGCCGGTGAGCGCGCTCCTCGCCTCGTTCACGTTGAGCTGCGCGAGCTGCTGGCGCAGCTCCCCGTCGATCTCGGCGGCGCCGAGCCGGTCGGGCCCGCCCTGCACGCCGACCACGCGCCGCCCGTTGTGGGCGCGGTCGAGGAACGAGGTGAGCAGCGGCTCGGCGGCGAAGACGAACAACGGCACCCTCGCGTCGGGGTCGTGCTCCTGGAGTTCGTGCCACACCGCGTCGGCGACGCGCTTGGCGTAGAGGTCGTGGATCTCGGGGCGCCGGTCGCCCTCGTTCGTCCCCCGATCTCCGTGGCCGCCGCTGCGACGGCGCAGACCCTCGCCGGCCTCGCGGTTCGCCGCATCGTCGAGGTTGCGCGGCAGCTCGGGGTCGAGCGGCATCTGCTCGGCGCGCGCGGTCGGAAGCGCGTGCCACAGCGCCCACTCGTTCGATGACAGGGTGACCGCGAAGGCCTCCTGATCCTGGCTGGGCGCCCGGAGCAGCTGCCCGAGCACGAAGTGCGAGCCCACGTGGATCGCGTCGTCGAGGCGGTTCGGCAGCACGTAGACGTCGGTGAAGCCCGGCGCGACGAAGATCGCGAGCGAGCGGGAGAGCCCGGCCCACAGCGAGCGGTCGGCGAGCACGGCGTCGCGCTCGGCCTTGAGCGCGTCGACCTCGGCCGAGTCGGCGCCGTCGCTGCGGATCCGGTCGATGGCCTCGTCGAACGCGCTCTTCACGGCGACCTCGGCGCGCTCGCGCTCGCTGACCACGGGCGACGTGGCCGCGTAGATCGTGATCGCGGGATGGTGCTCGCCCGCCAGTGTCGAGAAATCGGTCGTGGTGGGCAGTTCATGGTGAACGGTCATGCGTCCCTCCCCCAGGTCCGGCGACGACGTCGTCGCGTGTCCCCCAGCCTAGGAACCTCGGCGCGGAACCGACAGACCCATTCGTCGCGCCGACCCGGGGCCGGCACGAGTACGGGCCCGGCGCGATCGCCGGGCCCGTACGCTGCGTCGCCGCGTCAGCGGCCGACGGGGTGGTTCGAGCGGATGACCCCCGTCGGGTCGACCGCGTGCTTGATCGCGCGCAGTCGCGCGAGCCGGCCCTCGTCGCCGAAGAACCGCGCCCCGGTCGTCCGACGCTCGACGAAGTTCAGGTACTCGACGGGGGCACGCCACGGCTCGATGCGCGAGAGCAGCCGTCCGAGCGAGGCGACGACGGCCTCAATCGTCTCGGGCACGGCGACGCCGACGCCGTAGACGAGGTACTCGGCCTCGAAGCCCCCGACCGCGCCGGGGATCGGCAGCCCGCGATCGGCGGCGACCTCGAGCGCGGCCGACGGCGCGAACGCCCCGCCGAGGTGGCGGATCTCGGCCGACAGCAGCGCGGTGTCGGCGTCGGGTCCGACGGCCGCCACGAACGCGCGGACCGCCTCGGCGGGGAGGTCGGCGAGCGTCATCCCGTCGCCGTGGCCCGGCGTCGGTCCGGGCGGGTCCATGTGCAGCTGCAGCAGCTCGGCCGGCGCCTGCGGGTGCACGGTGTCCATCGCGGGCCCCAGGGCCCGGAGCGGCGCGAGCAGGGCGTCGGCGCGGTCGGCCGAGTCCTGGATCACGGCCTCGACGAGCACGAACGACTGCCCCGAGAGGAACGGCGGCAGCTCCGGCATCGGCGGGAAGCGCAGCACGCGACCGACCGAGGTGACGGTGTCGGGCACCGAACGCGTCCACTCGGCCCACGCCTGCAGCACCTCCTCGGTGCGCTCGATCGGGAAGAACAACGCACCGGCGACCACCTGCTCGATCTCGAAGAGCCCGAACTCGAGCGCCGTCACGACGCCGAAGTCGCCGCCGCCGCCGCGCACGGCCCAGAACAGCTCGGGGTCGTGCTGCGCGTCGACCCGACGGAACTCGCCGTCGGCGGTCACGAGCTCGACGGCGACGACGTGGTTCGCCGCGAGGCCGTGCGCCCGACCGAGGAAGGAGACGCCGCCGCCGAGCGTGTACCCGACGACGCCGACGTCGTGGCTCGATCCGGCGAGCGCGGCGAGCCCGTGCGGGGCGGTCGCGGCGACGACGTCGCCCCAGACCACGCCGGGCTCGACGCGTGCGATGCGCTGCGTGGGGCGGACCTCGACGCCGCGCAGCTCGTGCGTGCGGAGCAGGATCGCGTCGGCGAGGCCGTGGCCCTCGACGAGCGGTCCCGCGTTGTGGCCGGTGGCCTGCGGCGCCACGCCGAGCCCGAGCTCGCGGGCGGTGCGCACGGTGCGGGCGACGTCGGCGACGGATGCCGCGACGACGACCGCGGCGGGACGCTGGTCGACGGCGAGGTTCCATGCGAGGCGGTCGGCGTCGTAGTCGGGCTCGCCCGGCAGGGAGAGGCGGCCGTCGAGGCGCTCGGCGAGGATCGCGAACGACTCGCGGAGCGACATCGACGGCGCGGCGGACTCGGCCTGGACGGCCGGGGCGGTGGTCTCGGGGGCCGCCGCGGTCTCGGCCGCGACGGTCTCGGAGGCAAGCGGGTTCACTGGTGGTCCTTTCACGGGATAGGGGTCGCGGGCCGGGCGGCGGCCGTCACGGCCTGGTCCGACGGCCGCCCGGATGACCGGGGGCGCTCGCGACGCAGGTTCCATACAACGGCGCCGACGAAGGACGAGGATCAGGACGATCCCGCCGATCCGCTCAGGGTTATCCCGAGCTTCCGGACGCGATCCGCCGACCCCTCGACCCCGCGGAATAGCGCGCCGGCGGGGCCGGTTGCAGGTGGGGATGTCTCTCATGCCGCGCCTCTCGGTCCTCGATCTCGTCCCCGTCCGGAGCGGGCAGTCCTCGGCGGAGGCCGTCGCGGCATCCGTCGGCCTCGCGCAGGCCGCCGACCGGCTCGGCTTCACCCGCTACTGGTTCGCCGAGCACCACAACATGCCGTCGGTGGCGTCGACGACGCCGCCCGTGCTCATCGCGGCGACCGCGGCGCGCACCGAGCGCATCCGCGTCGGCTCGGGCGGCGTGATGCTGCCGAACCACGCGCCGCTCGTGGTGGCCGAGCAGTTCGCGGCGCTCGAGGCGCTCGCACCCGGCCGCATCGACCTCGGCATCGGGCGGGCGCCGGGGAGCGATCCCGTGATCACGCAGCTCCTGCGCGTGAGCGGCCCGACGGCCGACGTCGACCGGTTCCCCGACCACGTCGCCGACATCCTCAGCCTGCTCTCGCCCGACGGAGCGACGCTGCGCCTCACGAGCGGCCGCGAGTACCCGATCCAGGCGACGCCCGCGGCGACCGCGGTGCCCGAACTGTGGCTCCTCGGCAGCTCGGACTACTCGGCGAGGCTCGCGGCCGAGCTCGGCCTGCCGTACGTGTTCGCCAACCACTTCTCGGGCGAGGGCCTCGAGCAGGCGCTCGAGCTCTACCGCTCCGGCTACCGCCCGAGCGAGCGGCATCCGTCGCCGCAGACGATCCTCACGCTGAATGCGGTCGTCGCCGACACGGTCGACGAAGCGGAGGCCCGCGCGCTGCCGCAGCTGCGCGCGATGGCGCGACTGCGCCTCAACCGCCCGATGCGTCCCCTCGAGACCGTCGAGGAGGCGCAGGCCTCACCGCGCGACTCCGATTCCGACGACGTGATCGCGCGCATGCGCACCCGGTGGGTCATCGGCGAGGCGGATGCCGCGGCATCCGCCGTGCGCACCCTCGCCGAGCGCCACGGCATCGACGAGGTCATGGTCGCGCCGATCGCGGGCGCGCATGCCGCCGAGTCTGCGGACGTCGCGCCGGGCCGGGTCCGCACGCTCGAGCTGCTCGCCGAGCGCCTCGCCGCGTAGTCGGGGCGCGGGGCGCCCGGGCGCTCAGGCGAGTGAGCTCACCCGCGCCTCCCACGGACCGAGCGGCGCGTCGAACGCTCCCGGCGCGTCGGGCAGCGTGTTCGTGAGCACCGGAAGCGAGTCCCGCCAGCGATCCGCGAGGCCCTCGGCGAAGACCGGGTCGTGCTCGACCGAGGAGAGGTTCACCACGACGACCAGGCGGTCCTCGTCGAGCACGCGCTCGAACGCGAAGATCGCCGGGTGCCCGGCGTCCACCCGCACGAACGACCCGTGGGCGACCACGGGGCGTCCGTGTCGGAGCGCGATGAGCTGCCGGTGGTACTCGAACACCGACCCCGGGTCGCCGACCTGGGCGGCGGCGTTGATGGTCACGTGGTTCGGGTTCACCGCGAGCCACGGGATGCCGCTCGTGAAGCCCGCGTTCGGCGTGGCATCCCACTGCACCGGCGTGCGGGCGTGGTCGCGGCTCATCAGGCTCAGCCCGTCGAGCGCGTCGGCCACCGCCGTGCCGCTCGCGACGGCCTCGGCGTACGCGTTGAGCGACTCGACGTCGCGGTACTCGTCGAGGCTCGCGAACGGCGCGTTCGTCATGCCGAGCTCCTGGCCCTGGTAGACGTACGGCGTGCCGCGCTGCAGGTGCAGCACGGTCGCGAGCGCGGTCGCCGACGAGTACCAGTGCGCCTCGGCATCGCCGAAGCGGCTGACCGAACGCGGCTGGTCGTGGTTCTCGAGGTAGAGGCTGTTCCACCCGCGGTCGGCGAGGCCCTCCTGCCACTTGGCGAGGGATGCCGCGAGCTCGCCTGGCGCGAGCGGCCGGGGGTGGAACTTCGTCGCGCCGTGGTCGAGGCCCACGTGCTCGAAGTGGAAGACCATGTCGACCTCGCGCCGCTCGGGATCGGTGAAGAGGATCGCCTCCTCGATCGTCGCGCCGGGCGTCTCGCCGACCGTGATGAGGCCCTCGCGCCCGTCGAACACCTCGCGGTGCATCTCCTGCATGAACTCGTGCAGGCGCGGCCCGTTCGTGTAGGCCGCGCCGCCGTCGCCGAAGCGCCGGCCCGCGCGGACCGGACCGTCGGGCAGGTGCGGATGCTTCGAGATGAGGTTGATCACGTCCATGCGGAAACCGTCGACGCCGCGGTCGAGCCACCAGCGCATCATCTCGTACACCGCGTGCCGCACCTCGGGGTTCTCCCAGTTGAGGTCGGGCTGCTTCACGTCGAAGAGGTGGAGGTAGTACTCCCCCGTCGACTCGTCCCACTCCCACGTCGAGCCGGAGAAGAACGACTCCCAGTTGGTCGGCTCGGCGCCGGGATCGCCGCCGTGCGCGCCCTCGCGCGGCGGGCGCCACCAGTACCAGTCGCGCTTCGGGTTCTCGCGGCTCGAGCGCGACTCGACGAACCACGGATGCTCGTCGGACGTGTGGTTCACGACGAGGTCCATGACGAGGCGGATGCCGCGCTCGTGCATCGCCGCGACGAGCGCGTCGAAGTCCGCCAGCGTGCCGAAGGTCGGGTCGATGTCGCGGTAGTCGCTGATGTCGTACCCGTTGTCCGCCTGCGGTGAGCGGTGGATCGGCGAGAGCCACACCACGTCGACGCCGAGGCGTTCGAGGTGGTCGAGGCGCTGGAGGATCCCGCGGAGGTCGCCGATCCCGTCGCCGTCGGAATCCTGGAAGCTGCGTGGGTACACCTGGTAGACCACGGCGGACTTCCACCAGTCCGGGGCGGTCGACGGATGCCTGGGCTCGCGTTCGTTCGCCATGCCCCGATCCTCGCAGGCCGAGCGCGTCACGTCATCCGTCCGTCGAGCGAGTCGGGTCGCGCGGATCGGCCGGACATGACGATGCCCCGGGCGTGCGCCCGGGGCATCCGCTGCTCGATGCGCGGCTCAGGCCGCGAGGCCGAGGCGGCGCAGGTCGTCGCCCGAGGCCCGATGCTCGGAGCCCTCGGCGACGGTCGCCTCGCGCGGCACGCGTGCGCCGTTCTGCACTCGTGCTCCGGCGCCGACGGCCGCGTACGGCCCGACGACGGCGAAGCGGCCGATCACGGCGCCGCGGCCGATGCGCGCGTTCACGCCGATCGTCGCGTTCTCCGCGACGATCGCGTCCTGCTCCACCCAGGCGCCGTGCGACAGGGTCGCGCCCCGCTGCACCTCCGCGCCGGGATCGACGTATGCGGTCGGGTCGACGAATGCCGTTGCGTCCACCTTCGCGGTCGTCGCCACGAGGCCGCGACCGTTCACGTGCTTGCGGTATCGGCGCAGGATGCCGGCATCGTCTTCGAACTCGACGTAGCTGATGCCCACTCGTCCTCCATTCCGTCCGGCCATAGGGGTGCCGGATACAGGTACAACATCCGGGCTGACCGGGGCATTCCCGAGTCTCGGTGGCAACCCTCCGGATCTCCATGGATATCCCTGATCCTCCGCTGGACGCGCAGCCGTAGCGTCGGCCGGGTGCCGTCGAACGATGCCGGCACGACCGCCCTGCGGGGCGATCCCGTCGTTCCAGGAAGTCTCCGACCATGTCCACGTACCTGCTCTGCGCGAGCCCCATCCAGGGTCACGCCGCCCCGGTCATCGCCATCGCCCACGACCTCGTCGCGCGCGGCCACGACGTCACCGTGCTCACCGGCTCGCGGTTCCGCGACGCGGTCGAGGCGGCGGGCGCGCGCCACCGTGCGCTCACCGGCGTCGCGGACTTCGACGACCGGGTCATCCAGGACCACCTGCCGGAGCGCGACCGGCACCACGGCATCGCGAAGCTCGAGTACGACGTGCAGCGGATCTTCGTGCGCCCCATGCCGGAGCAGTTCCGCTCGCTCGAAGCGCTCATCGTGGAGCTGGCACCCGACGCGATCCTCCACGAGGCCGCCTTCACCGGCGTCATCCCGCTGCTGCTCGACGACCCCGCCTCACGTCCGCCGGTCATCGGCGTCGGCGTCATCCCGCTCTCGCACCGCAGCGTCGACACCGCGCCGGGCGGGCTCGGCCTGCCGCCCCGCTCCGACGCCGTCGGGCGACTGCGGAACCGGGTCCTGAACGCGCTCGTCGCGAAGGTGGTCTTCCGCAGGACCCAGGCGCTCGCCGATCGCACCGTGCGCGAGCTCGGCCGGCCGGGACTCGAGGAGTTCCTGTTCGACTTCACGACACGGTGCGATCGCTTCCTGCAGCTCTCGCCCGCGGAGTTCGAGTACCCGCGCAGCGATCTCAGCCCGAACGTGCGGTTCGCGGGCACCGTCCTGCCGCCGTCGCCCGCGCCCGCCGGGCTGCCCGACTGGTGGCCCGACCTCGACGGCGACCGGCCCGTCGTGCACGTCAGCCAGGGCACGATCGACAACAAGGACTTCACCCGACTGATCCGCCCGACGCTCGACGCACTCGCCGACCGCGACGTGCTCGTCGTGGCCGCCACGGGCGGACGGCCGGTCGCCGAACTCGGCGGGCTTCCCGCGAACGCCCGTGCGGCCGAGTTCCTGCCCTACGACCTGCTGCTGCCGAAGACCGACGTCTTCGTGACGAATGCGGGATTCGGCGGCACCCAGTACGCCCTGAGCCACGGCGTCCCGATCGTCGCCGCGGGCGACACGGAGGACAAGCCCGACGTCGCGATGCGGGTCCAGTGGACGGGGACCGGGCTGACCCTGCGGACCGGGAGCCCGACGCCGTCCGCCGTCCGGGCCGCCGTCGACCGCGTGCTCGCCGAGCCGTCCTTCCGCGAGCGCGCCCGGGCGATGGCGCGCCGCATCGCCGAGGTCGACGGCGTGAGCGTCATCGCCGCCGAACTCGAGCAGGCTGCGTCGGCTCGCCGAGCCGCGGGCGCGGCGAGCCGATGACGGGTCAGCCGTCGGCGCGGGTCTCCGTGATCTCGACGTAGAAGACGAGGGTCTGGCCGCCGAGGCCGTTGGAGGACTCCTCCTCGCCGTAGCCGAGCGCCGGCGGGATGGTGACGAGCAGCTTCGTGCCGACCGGCTGGCCGACGAGCGCCGCACCGAAGCCCGGGATCACGCCCGAGATCGAGAACGGCACGGGCGCGTTGCCGAAGCTCTGGTCGAAGACCTCGCCGGTCTCCCAGACGACGCCCTGGTAGTCGACGGTCACGACGTCGTCCTCGGCGACGACGTCGCCGTCGCCCTCCTCGAGGACCGCCACGAGCAGTTCGTCGGACGGCTCGGCGTCGGGGATCGTCACGGTCGGGGCGCCGTCGGCGTCGTACTCGACCGTCGGGACGTCTTCGGTCCACTCGCTCGGCACGGGCAGCTCGACGAGTTCCTGCACGTCCGTCACGATGACGAGCGTCTCGCCGGGCGCGACGCCGATGCCCTCGTTGCCCTCGTCGCCGTAGATCGACGAGGCAGGTGCGACGGTGACGACGCGCGAGCCGACGGGGACGCAGTCGGCGCCCGCTCGGAAGCCGTCGAAGAGCGTGCCCTCCTCCAGCTCGAGCGTGGCGGGCTGCGAGAAGATCTGCTCGCCGGTGCTCCCGGAGAACGCGGTGACCTGGGCGCTCACCTGGTCGCCGGGGACGGTCGCGTCGCCGTCGCCCTCGATCACGATGGTGCGCTGCAGTTCGTCCGCCTCCAGCGGCGTGTCGAACGTGGCGGTCGGGGTGGCGCCGAAGTCGCCCGAGACCTCGATGGCGTCGCTCTGCTCGCCGGCCTCGACCTCGAGGCAGGCCGCGGCGGCATCCGTCGACGTGGGCTCGGGGGCCTCGCCGCCGCCCGCGCATCCGGCGAGGAGCAGGGCGGCCACGGATGCGAGCGCGATGGGCGCGCCACGACGCAGGGCACGATTCATGGAGGGTACTCGTTTCAGATTCGAAAGCAGACGTGAACCTCAAGTCTGCACGGCGGATGTCTCGATTGCCTGAGTCTTCACGGATGCGTGACGCGGGAGTGACAATGTGCACATGGGGGAAGTCGGAACCGAGCCCGACGTCGCCGCCGTGTTCAGCGAGGCGGCCGCGACGTTCACCGAGCTCGACGAGGTGCTGTGGGACCCGATCTCGCGGGCGACGGTGCTGCGCGCGGCGCCGCGGTTCGACGAGCGCGTGCTCGACGCGTGCGCGGGTGCGGGTGCCTCGGCCCTGCCGACCGCGGAGCTCGTCGGGCCGGGCGGGCTCGTCGATGCGGTCGACCGTTCCGACGAGATGCTGGCGGCCCTGCGCGAGCGCGCGGGCGAGCACATGCCCTGGCTGCGGGTCCACGTGGCCGACGCGTCGACCTGGCCCTACACGGGCTACGACCTCGTGCAGTGCGTGCTCGGAGTCTTCTTCTTCGACGAGGTCGCGGCCGGCGTCGAGCACCTCGTGCAGTGCGCCCGACCCGGCGGGCGGGTCGCGGTGACGGTGTGGGCGGATGGTGCGTTCGAGCCGCTCCCGGAGGTGCTCGCGTCGGTCCTGCCGGACGACGACGCGCGCGTGCCGACCCTCGACGAGGACGACCGACCCGCCATGCCCGGCGCCGGTACGGCGGGCGGGCTCGCGCACTGGCTCGTCGAGCGCGGGCTCGTCGACGTGCGCGCCGAGGCCGTGCCGCGGCATCTCGACCTCACGCCGGACGTGTCGTGGGCCCTCGTCGTCGGGACCGGGATGCGCGCGATGCTCGGCGACCTCGACGAGGCGGCGATCGAGGACGTGCGCGACCGCTACCTCGCGGCGATCGAGGAGCGCGGCGTGGCATCCGTCGACATCACGACGCTCATCGGGATCGGCCGTCGCCCGGAGGCCCCGGTCGATGGCGGGCTCGCGGAGGGATAGCAGGACTTACGCGTCGCCGCCGGGCGACGCCCCCGTCGCGACCGGCCGTTCCGGGTGGTTCGACCACTGGCTGAACGACCCCGGGTACAGCGCCGCCTCGATGCCGGCGATGGCGAGCGCGGCCACCTCGTGCGCGGCGTTGACGCCCGAGCCGCAGTAGGCCGCGACCGGGTGGTCGACGTCGACCCCGAGCGAGGCGAAGCGCGCGCGGAGCTCGTCGGGCGGGAGGAACCGGCCGTCGCCGTCGAGGTTCCCCGCCGCCGGTGCCGACACCGCGCCCGGGATGTGCCCGGCCCTCGGGTCGATCGGCTCGACCTCGCCCCGGTACCGCTCCGCCGCGCGCGCGTCGAGCAGCACGCCGCCCTCGGCGGCCCCGAGCGCGTCGGCCTCGTCGAGGTCGATCACGGGCATGGCGCCGAACCGCGCGGTCGCGTCACCCGGTTCGGGGACGACGTCGCCCTGCTCGAGCGGGAGTCCCGCCGCGCGCCACGCCGCGAGGCCGCCGTCGAGGATGCGCGCGTCGCCGAAGCCCGCGTGCCGCAGGAGCCACCACGCGCGCGCCGCCGACATGCCGGCCGCATCGTCGACGACGACCGCCGTGTCGCCGCCACGCAGGCCCCAGCGCCGCATCGCGCGCTCGAACGCCGGCTCCGAGGGCAGCGGATGCCGCCCCTGGCCGGTCGCGGAGTGGTCGGCGAGCTCGGCGTCGAGGTCGACGTACACCGCTCCGGGAACATGCCCCGCGCGGTATGCGCGGCTCCCGTCGGGCTCGGCGAGCGTCCAGCGGATGTCGAGCACGCGCGTCAGCGGCGCCCCGGCCGGCGCCCCGCGCTCCGCGTCGAGCCGGGCGGCGAGGTCGATCGGATCGATGAGGATCGGCATGGGGCCATCCTCGCAGCCCGGCCGTGCCGGGTCGTCCGGCCGACGCGGTCCGGGCGGTGCCGCGCCCGGTCCTCCTGCCGCGCCTCGCCTAGACTGTTCGGACGGTCGGCGCGCGTTCGGGGGGAGTACGGATGATCCTCTCCCTGGTGGCGTTCGCCGCCGTGGCCCTCGTCACGCCGTTCGCCGCAGGGCCCCTGGGCCGTCGCGTCTTCCCGATCATCGCGCTCGTGCCGGCGATCGTGTTCGCCTGGCTGCTGACGCTCGTGCCGGCCGTCTCGGGCGGCGAGGTCGTGACCGAGCGCATCGAGTGGATCCCGTCGCTCGACATCGCGCTCTCGTTCCGGCTCGACCCGCTGTCGCTGCTGCTCGCACTGATCGTCACCGGCATCGGCGCGCTCGTGCTGCTGTACTGCACGTGGTACTTCCGCGACGACGAACCGTCGCTCGGCCGCTTCGCGGCCCTCCTGCTCGGCTTCGCGGGCGTCATGCTCGGGCTGGTCACCTCCGACGACGTGTTCGTGCTCTTCACGTTCTGGGAGGCCACGAGCGTGCTCTCCTACCTGCTGATCGGGCACGACGCGACGAAGCGGGAGTCCCGCGGCGCCGCGCTGCAGGCCCTGACGGTCACGACGTTCGGCGGACTCGCGATGCTCGTCGGCCTCGTCCTGCTCACGGTCGCGGGCGGCACGACCTCCCTCGCCGAGCTCGTCGCCGATCCGGTCACCGGCGCAGCGGCCGAGGTCGGCATCGCGCTGGTCCTCGTCGGCGCCGTCTCGAAGAGCGCGCTCGTGCCGTTCCACTTCTGGCTCCCCGCGGCGATGGCGGCGCCGACCCCTGTGTCCGCCTACCTCCACGCCGCCGCGATGGTGAAGGCGGGCGTGTACCTCGTCGCGGTGCTCGCGCCGGGGTACGCCGAGCTCGCGGTGTGGCATCCGATCGTCATCGGCATCGGCGGGTTCACGATGCTGGTCGGCGGATGGCGCGCGCTCCGGCAGGCCGACCTCAAGCTGCTCCTCGCCTACGGCACGGTGAGCCAGCTCGGGTTCCTGATCCTCGTCGTCGGCCAGGGCACCCGCGACGCGGCGCTCGCGGGCACCGCGCTGCTGCTCGCGCACGCCCTGTTCAAGGCCGCGCTCTTCCTCACGGTCGGCATCGTCGACCACGCCGCGGGCACGCGCGACAAGCGCAGGCTGTCGGGGCTCGCACGACGGATGCCGTGGCTCGCGGCCTTCGCGACGATCGCGGCCGCGTCGATGGCGGGCCTGCCGCCCCTGCTCGGGTTCGTGGCGAAGGAGGCCGTGTTCACGGCGCAGCTCGAGGCGGGCTCCGCCGGCGGGCCCGATGCGACCTGGGCGTGGGTCGCGCTCACGGCGGCCGTGCTGGGCTCGATGGTCACGTTCGCCTACAGCGCGCGCTTCGTGTGGGGCGCGTTCGGATCGAGGCGCGACGCCGAGCCGACGCCGCTGCACCACGAGCCCGCGATGATGTCGTTCGCTCCGGGCGTCCTCGCGGCGACCTCCCTCGCGACCGCGTTCGCCATCCCGCTCGTCGAGCCGCTGCTCGACGCCTACGCCGCGGCCCTGCCCGGGCCGACCGAGTACCACCTCGGCCTCTGGCACGGCCTCGAGCCCGCGCTCGCGATCTCGGCACTGGTGTTCGGCGTCGGCGCCCTGCTCGTCTGGAAGCGCGAGGCCGTCGCCCGCGCCCAGGCCGGCCTGCCCGACGCCATCGACGCCGAGCGCGGCTACCTCCGGATCATCGGCTCGGTCGACCGCGGGGCGGCGCGCGTGACGACCGTGATCCAGTCGGGCGGCCTGCCCGGATACCTGGCGATCATCGTCGCCGTGCTGATTCTCGGGCTCGGCGGCGCGGCCGCGGCGAACGGCGTCTGGCCCGACGGCATCCGCCTCGCCGACGGCTGGGCGCAGCCCCTCATCGGGTTCACGATGATCCTCGCCGCCTCGGCCGCGGTCGTCGTGCAGCAGCGCCTGACGGCCGTGCTCCTCGTCGGCGCGACGGGCTACGGCATGGTGCTGGTCTTCGGCATGGCGGGCGCTCCCGACCTCGCGCTCACGCAGGCGCTCGTCGAGACGATCACGATCGTGGTCGTGGTCCTCGTGCTCCGACGCCTCCCCCGACGGGTGACCGACCGCCGCGCGGTCGTGCGGGCGCCGCTGCGCATTGCGCTCGGCGCGCTCGCCGGGATCGTCATGGCCGTCGTCGGCGTCGTCGCGCTCGGGGCGCGGAGGGAGCCGACGATCGCCGAGGGGCTGCCCCCGCTCGCGGAGGAGGCGCACGCGAAGAACCTCGTGAACGCACTGCTCGTCGACATCCGCGCCTGGGACACGCTCGGCGAGATCTCGGTGCTGGTCGCCGTGGCGACGGGTGTCGCGAGCCTGATCTTCGTCTCCGGACGCCAGGGCGGCGCGCCCCGCCTCGACCGCGTCGACCGGCGGAGTCGCTTCCGGCCGGTGCCGGAGCAGGCCGACAGCATGCGCTCGGCGCGTCGGCGCCTCGCCGACGTCGAGAACGAGACGGATGCCGCGTCCGCGGCCGCCGCGACGCGCCAGACGTGGCTCCTCGCGGGCCGGACGATCTCGCCGCGCAACCGCTCTATCCTCATCGAGGTGCTCGTCCGCCTGCTCTTCCATCCGGCGATCGTCGTCTCGGTGTTCCTCCTGTTCGTCGGCCACAACGCCCCCGGCGGCGGATTCGCCGGCGGTCTCGTCGCCGGGCTCGCGCTGGTCGCGCGCTACCTCGCCGGCGGACGCTACGAACTCGGCGAGGCCGCCCCGCTGGATGCGGGCCTGCTGCTCGGCACGGGGCTCCTCGTGGCGGCGGGCACCGCGGCATCCTCGCTCGTCTTCGGCCTGACCGTGTTCGAGTCGAGCTGGTTCGAGACCGAGGTGCCGGTGCTCGGCACGCTCTCGATCGGGACCTCGACGCTCTTCGACATCGGCGTCTACCTGGTCGTGGTCGGGCTGGTCCTCGACATCCTCCGGACGCTCGGCGCCGAGATCGACCGGCAGCTCGACGAGGCCGGCCCCGACGCCGTCCCGGCCGACCCGGCGGGGGTGGGCGCATGACCGCATCGCTGACCCTCGTCATCGTGGCCGCCGTGCTCTTCGGCACGGGCATCACCGTCATGCTCGAGCGGAGCCTCACGCGGGTGCTGATCGGGTTCCTGCTCGTCGGCAACGGCGTGAACCTGTTCATGTTCACCATGGCCGGGGCGCCCGGGCTGGCGCCGATCCTCGGCGAGGGCGTCGACCCCGACGCGATCTCCGACCCGCTCCCCCAGGCGTTCGTCCTCACCGCGATCGTGATCAACCTCGGCATCACCGCGTTCATGCTCGCGCTCATCTACCGCAGCTGGTGGCTCGCGCAGCTCGGCGAGCGCGGCGACCTCATCGTCGACGAGGACGAGATGGCCGAGGACGCCGAGGAGACGGCGGACCTCTACCGCAGCTCCGAGGAGGACGACCGCGCAGTGCAGGCGGTGCTCGAGGCGAGCGACGAGGACGGGGGCCGCGGATGACCGACGCACTCGTGCCCCTGATGGTGCTGCTGCCGCTGCTCGGCGCGGCGGTCGCGCTCATGCTCGGCCGCCGCCTGCGCACCCAGATGGCGGTGAGCACCCTGGTCCTCGCCGCCGTCGCGGTGATCGCGGCGGTGCTGCTCGCGCAGGTCGACGCGTCGGGCTCGGGCATCTCGGTCGCGGTCGGGGCGTGGCCGCCGCCGTTCGGCATCGTGCTCGTCGTCGACCGCCTGTCGGCCATCATGATCATCATCTCCGCGCTGATGCTGCTCGGCGTCCTCGTCTACGCCGTCGGCCAGGGCATCGCCGACCAGCACCGTGAGACGCCGGTGTCGATCTTCCACCCGACCTACCTGATCCTGTCGGCGGGCGTGTTCAACGCGTTCATCGCCGGCGACCTCTTCAACCTCTACGTCGGCTTCGAGATCCTGCTCTCGGCGAGCTACGTGCTCCTGACGCTCGGCGGAACGGGCGAGCGCATCCGTGCGGGCGTGACGTACATCATCGTGAGCCTCGTGTCGTCGCTGTTCTTCCTCAGCGCGATCGCGCTCGTGTACGGCGCGACCGGCACCGCGAACATCGCGCAGCTGTCGGTGCGCCTCGCCGAGCTGCCGCAGGACGTGCAGCTCATCCTGCACCTGCTCCTGCTCATCGCGTTCGGCATCAAGGCGGCCGTGTTCCCGCTGTCGTTCTGGCTGCCCGACTCGTACCCGACCGCGCCCGCACCGGTCACGGCGGTGTTCGCCGGCCTGCTCACCAAGGTCGGCGTCTACGCCATCATCCGCACCGAGACGGTGCTCTTCCCGGAGTCCGACCTGTCGACGCTGTTCCTCGTGATCGGCGGGTTGACGCTCGCCGTCGGCATCCTGGGTGCGCTCACGCAGGCCGACATCAAGCGCCTGCTGTCGTTCACGCTCGTGAGCCACATCGGCTACATGATCTTCGGCATCGGGCTCGCGAGCATCGTCGGCCTCGCAGCGACGATCTACTACGTCATCCACCACATCACCGTGCAGACGACGCTCTTCCTCACGACCGGGCTCATCGAGCGGTTCGGCGGGTCGACGTCGATCACCCGCCTCGGCGGGCTGCGGCGCGCGTCGCCGATGCTCGCCGTCCTGTTCTTCGTCCCGGCGATGAACCTCGGCGGCATCCCGCCGTTCTCGGGCTTCCTCGGCAAGGTCGGCCTCTTCGTCGCCGGGGCGGATGCCGCGGGCGGGACGACCTCGACCGAGACGCTCGGCACGTCCTCGCCCGGCCCCGCGTGGCTCATCTGGACCGTGGTCGCGATCGGAGCGGCGACCTCGCTCGTGACGCTGTACGCCCTGGCGCGGTTCTGGAACCTCGCGTTCTGGCGCCCGAAGTCCGAGCTCGAGGGCTATCGCTCCCGGATCATCGACTCGGTGCAGGAGGCGCCCGCCGGCGCCACGGTCGTGGCCACGCGCACCACCCCGGTCCTGATGCTCGCGGCGACGGCCGCGCTCGTCGCGTTGACCATCGCGCTCACGGTGTTCGCCGGGCCGCTCTTCGAGCTGTCGGGTCGTGCCGCCGAGAACCTGCGCGATGCGAGCGTGTACGTCTCGATCGTCTTCCCGGGGGGTGTGCGATGACGGATGCCGCCCGCGAGCCGGTCGCGGCCGACCGGGGTGCCGCCGCCCCGCCCCCGCCGCGCCGCGAGGACCTCACCCGTTGGCAGGTCGTGTGGCGCCAGCTGCCCCTGCTCGCGGTGCTGGTCGCGCTGTGGCTGTTCCTGTGGGACCACGTCGACGTGCTCACCGTGACCACCGGCGTGATCCTCGCGATCGTCGTGACGCGCACGCTGTACCTGCCCCCGGTGCTCCTCAGCGGGCGGTTCAACCCGTGGCGCGGGCTGCTCCTCGGCTTCGTCATGATGTACGACGTCACGGTCGCGTCGATCCAGGTCGCCGCCCGGGCCGTGCAGCCCGGCTGGCAGCCGATGAACGCGATCATCGCGGTGCAGCTCCTCACGCGCTCCGACCTGGTGACGACCCTCACGGCCGAGGCGATCACCGTCGTCCCCGGAACGGTCGTCGTCGACATCGACCGCGAGCGCGGCCTGCTCTACCTGCACGCGTTCGCCACGCGCAGTGAGGCCGACCTCGAGAAGGCCACGGCGCACGTGCTCGCGACCGAGGAGCGGATCGTGCTCGCGATCGGCACGCGGGAGCAGGCCGCGGCCGTCCGCGAGGCTCGCCGGCAGCGGAAGTCGCAGGGGCGGCCGCAGTCCGAGACCCAGCCCGTCGAGATACCGGACCGGGAGGAGGACGCATGAGCCCGCTCGCCGTGATGGGCGTCGCCGCCGGAGTCATGTTCGGCGTCGGAGCGATCGCCGCGCTCGTGCGGATCATCCGCGGGCCGACGACGCTCGATCGGGCCCTCGCGACCGACGTGCTGCTCGCGATCGCGATGTGCGGCCTCGCGGCCGAGATGGCGATCAACCGGCACACGGACACGCTGATCGTGCTGCTCGTGCTCGCGCTCTTCGCCATCGTGGGGTCGATCGCGATCGCGCGGTTCATCGGGAAGGAGGACCGATCGTGAGCGCCGTCGAAGTGGGCGTGGGCGCCATCATCCTCCTCAGCGGCTTCCTGTCGATGGCGGCGGGCATCGGCGCGCTTCGCTTCCCCGACGTGCTCAGCCGGCTGCACGCCGCGACGAAGCCGCAGGTGCTCGGCCTCGCCGTGGTGCTCCTCGCGATCGTGCTGCGCGTGCCGAGCTGGGGCGTCGTGTCGACGGTCGTGCTCATCATGACGTTCCAGCTGCTCACCCAGCCGATGACCGCGCACATGCTGGGCCGCGCCTCGTACCGCTCCGACGCGCTGCGCCGCGACCTCCTCATCCGCGACGACCTCGGCCGCGACATCGCCGAGTACGAGCGCGAGCGCGACGACGACCCGGCGCGCTGAGCGCCGAACCTCCCGCGTCCCGGGCCATTGCGGGTCCGGCCGGTCGCGAGGAGAATACGCCCGGGTCGCACTGCCGCGGACGGTCTCTGACGAAGGAGGCCAGCATCACCGAGCGGGATCGTCGGATCAGCGAGGAGGACTACCGGAGCCTCCAGCAGGACTACACCGACGCCACCGAGCAGTTCGCCGCGATGAACGAGGTGCTCACCGCGCTCGGCCGGTCGTCCTCCGATCCCGACGCGGTGCTCGAGAGCGTCGTCGAGAGCGCTCGGCGCCTGTGTCGGGCCGAAGCGGCCGCCGCCTACCTCATCGACGGCGACCACTTCACCCTCGCGACATCCGTCGGCTTCTCGCCCGAGTTCGTCAGCCGGATCGGCGAGCACCCCTTCCGCATCGACCGCGGAACCCTCCTCGGCCGCGTCACACTCGATCGCGAGATCTCCCAGATCGCCGACGTGCTGACCGACCCGGAGTACGGCCGGCAGGACGTCCAGCAGATCGAGAAGTTCCGGACGACCATGGCGGCCCCGATGCTCCTCGACGACGAGGCGGTCGGAGCGCTCTCGCTGGTCCGCACCGAGGTCGAGCCGTTCGACGAACGCGCGATCGCGCTCCTCGAGGCGTTCGCCGCGCAGGCCGCCATCGTCGTCCGGAACGTGCACCTCGTGCTCGAGCTCGAGGAGCGCGGCGTCGAGCTCGCGCGTCGCGTCGAGCAGCTGGAGGCCTTGAGCGAGGTCGGCGAGGCGGTGAGCTCCAGCCTCGTGCTCGACGAGGTGCTCTCGAACATCATCATGAACGCGGTGCGGTTCACGGCATGCGACGGCGGCTCGATCATGGAGTACATCGAGCAGGAGCGCAGCTTCTCGGTTCGCAGCGCGTACGCGAGCAGCGATGAACTCCTGCGCCGACTCCGCGGGATCCGAGTCGACCTCGGCACCACCCTGGTCGGCCGCGCAGCCCTCGAAGGACATCCGATCGCGGTCGCCGATCTCGCGGCGGTCCCGCTCGACCCGCACCTGCAGATCCTCTTCGACGACGGATGGCGGTCGGTGCTCGCCGTGCCCGTACTCCGCGGCACCCGCATCATCGGCGCGCTCGTCGTGCGTCGCCGCACGCCCGGCGAGTTCTCCGACGAGTCGATCGAGTTCCTCGAGACCTTCGCGAGCCAGTCCGCGCTCGCGGTCTGGAACGCGCAGCTCTACCGCGAGCTCGAGACGAAGACCGCCGAACTCCAGGTCGTCAGCCAGCACAAGTCCGAGTTCCTCGCGAGCATGTCCCATGAGCTGCGGACCCCCCTCAACGCGGTCATCGGCTTCTCGGAGGTGCTGCTCGAGCGCATGTTCGGCGAGCTCAATGACCGCCAGGACGAGTACCTGCGCGACATCCTGAGTTCCGGGCGCCACCTGCTGCAGCTGCTCAACGACATCCTCGACCTCTCCAAGGTCGAGGCCGGGCAGATGGAGCTGTCCACGTCCCGTTTCTCGGTCCGGTCGGCCATTGAGTACGCGATCTCGATGGTCCGCGAGCGTGCGGCGATGCACGGGCTCACGCTCACCCTCGAGATCGCTGCCGACGTCGACGGCATCGACTCCGACGAGCTCCGGTTCAAGCAGGTGCTGCTCAACCTGCTGAGCAACGCCGTGAAGTTCACCCCGGACGGCGGCCGCATCGCGGTGACGGCCGGGCGCCAGGGCGACGACCTCGCGGTCGCGGTCGCCGACGACGGCAACGGCATCCCGCCGGATGATCGAGAGCGGATCTTCGAGTCGTTCCAGCAGGGTCGTCGCGGAGCGCAGAGCGAGGAGGGCACCGGCCTCGGGCTCACGCTCTGCCGCCGGATCGTCGCGCTGCTCGGCGGGAGGATGTGGCTCGAGTCGGAGGTGGGGGTGGGCAGCACGTTCGGCTTCACGGTGCCGTTGAGCGGGGGGATCAGGGCGCAGCACGCGCCCGCGGACGACCAGGGGCACCTGCCGGCCATCGTCGTCATCGACGACGATCGTGCGTCGCTCGACCTGATGACGGCGTACCTCGACGGCCTCGGCGTCCGCGTGGTGCACGCGCGCGACGGGGAGGAGGGGATCGAGCGCGTCCGGGCGACCGCTCCGGCCGCCGTCCTGCTCGACATCCGGCTTCCCCGCCTGAGCGGATGGGACGTCCTGTCCCGGCTGCGCGAGGACGAGGCGACGGCGCGGATCCCGGTGATCGTCGTGTCGATCCTCGACGAGCGTTCGCGCGGGCTCGCCCTCGGCGCCGACGACTACCTGATCAAGCCCGTCAGCCGCGACCAGCTCGTCGGCGCGCTGCGACGTGCCGGCGCGATCGCCTTCGACGGCCCGCGCCCGAGCACGGGCGGGATCGACGCACCACGGGAGGGGGCGGTCTGATGGGCGGTCGTCGCATCCTCGTCGTCGAGGACAACCCGCTGAACCTCAAGTTGGTCCGCGACGTGCTGGCGGCATCCGGCTACGACGTGGTCGAGGCGCACACGGGTGAGGAGGGGGTCGACTTGGCGGGCACCTGCGACCCGGACCTCGTGCTCATGGACCTGCAGTTGCCGGGCATCGACGGCTATGAGGCGCTGCGCCGGCTGAGGCGGGATCCGCGTCTGGAGGAGGTGCCGGTGGTCGCGGTCACGGCGTTCGCCATGAAGGAGGACCGCGAGCGCACGTCGCGCGAGGGCTTCGACGGCTACCTCGGCAAGCCGATCAGCGTCCCGGCACTTCCGTCGCAGGTGGGGGACTTCCTGGAGCGGGGCCGCGCGAATGGCCGATGACCCGATCACCGTGCTCGCGGTCGACGACCTGCCGCAGAACCTCCGCCTGCTCGACGCCGTCCTGACGCCTCGCGGCTACCGCGTGATCACGGCCTCCTCCGGCGAGGAGGCGCTGGACCTGCTGCCGGCATCGGGCGCCGACCTCGTGCTGCTCGACATCCTCATGCCCGGCATCGACGGCTACGAGGTCTGCCGCCGGATCCGGAGCACCCCTGGGCTGGAGTTCCTGCCGGTCGTCATGATCACCGCGAGCGGCGACCAGGAGAAGCGCCGGGCGATCGAGGCAGGCGCCGACGACTTCGTGAGCAAGCCGTTCGATCAGGGAGAACTGCTCGCGCGCGTCGCCTCCCTGGCGCGAGTCAAGCGGTACCACGACACGATCGAACGACAGGCGGCGGAGCTGAGCGAATGGAACTCCCGGCTCGAGGCCCGCGTGCGCGAGCAGGTCGACGAACTCCAGCGCGTCAACCGGCTGCGTCGCTTCCTCGCCCCGCAGGTGGTCGACCTCGTGATGGACTCGGGCGAGCAGGAGCACGTCCTCGACAGCCACCGCCGGGAGATCGTCGTCCTGTTCTGCGACCTGCGCGGGTTCACCGCGTTCGCCGAGTCGAGCGAGCCGGAGGAGGTGATGGGCGTCCTCGCGGAGTACCACGCCGTGCTCGGCGAACTCATCCATCGCTTCGAAGGCACCCTCGAGCGCTTCACGGGCGACGGACTGATGGTGTTCTTCAACGACCCGCTGCCCTGCGACGACGCACCCCAGCGGGCGGTCACGATGGCCGTCGAGATGCGCGATCGCGTGGGCGAGCTCGCCGAGGCGTGGCGTCGGCGAGGCAACGACCTCGGCTTCGGCATCGGCATCGCGCAGGGCTACGCGACGCTCGGCCGCATCGGGTTCAGCGGCCGCTCCGACTACGCGGCCATCGGCAGCGTCACGAACCTCGCCGCCCGACTGTGCGCGGCCGCCCGCGCCGGCCAGATCCTCGTGGCGCAGCGAGTGTTCGCCGCGACGGAGGGGCTCGCTGACGGCGAGCCGATCGGCGAGCTCGACCTCAAAGGGTTCAGCCGACCGGTCCACGCGTTCGCGGTGTCGGGGATCGCGACGACGACGGCATCCGCAGCGCGACCGGATTCGGCGGAATCGAGGACGGGCCCATGACCACCACGAGGGGAACAGCGGTCGCGGCGCCGGACGTCGACGGCCGGCGGGTCACCCTGGCCGAGCTCGACGAGGATGCGCGGAACGCGCGCTTCGCGATGCTGCAGGAACGCATGGCGGCCGTGTGGGACGCGATGCGGCTCGACCTCGACGGCGAATCGGTCGTCGTCGTGCCATCCGTCTCGCTGAGCCCGACGGTCGAGCGGGCGGGAAGCCTTGCGCAGGCCTTCGAGGAACGCTACCTGTTCCTCCTCCTGCTCCTGCGCCAGCCGCGCCTGCGGATGGTCTACGTCACCTCGACGCCCATCGACCCCAGGATCATCGAGTACTACCTCGCGCTGCTTCCGGGCGTGATCCCGAGTCATGCCCTCGCCAGGCTGACGCTGGTCCCGGTCGGCGACTCGAGCCCGCGCCCGCTCACGGCGAAGCTGCTCGAACGACCGGCGCTGCTCGCGAGGATCGCCGAGCACATCCCCGATCGGACGCGCAGCCACCTCATCCCGTACAACACGACCGAGCTCGAGCGCGACCTGGCGCTGACGCTCGGCATCCCGATGTACGGCGCGGACCCCCGCCTGTCGGCACTCGGCAGCAAGACCGGCTGCCGCCGCATCTTCGGCGCCGTCGGCATCCCGCATCCGCGCGGCGCCGAGGACCTGCACGGCCTCGACGAGGTCGTGGACGCGATCGCGGGCCTCATGGGCGAGCACCCCTCGCCCGAGCAGGTCATCGTGAAGCTCAACGAGGGCGTCTCCGGGGCGGGCAACGCGCTCGTCGACCTGGGCGGCGTCGGCGACCTTCCGGAGCCCGTTCGTCGGGCCGCGATCTGGGAGCGGGTGCGCGGCATGCGGTTCGAGCTGCCGGAGACGCCGTTCGACGCGTACGTCGCGAAGCTCGTCGCCGACGGCGGGATCGTGGAGGAGCGGATCGTCGGCGAGGACCTGCTGAGCCCGAGCGTGCAGCTCCGGACCCTGCCGGGCGGTGCGGTGGAGCTCCTCTCAACGCACGACCAACTGCTCGGCGGGCCGTCCGGCCAGAGCTACCTCGGCTGCCGGTTCCCGGCCGATCCGGCGTACTCGCGTCTCATCAGCGAGGCGGCGATGACGGTCGGCGAGCGGCTCGCCGCAGAGGGCGTGCTCGGTCGCTTCGCCGTCGACTTCGTGGTCAGCCCGGATGCCGCGGGGCGGTGGTCGGCGTACGCGATCGAGCTCAACCTGCGCAAGGGCGGCACGACGCATCCGTTCCTCACCCTGCAGTTCCTGACGGACGGACGCTACGACGCCGATTCCGGCCGTTTCCTCACGCCCGACGGCGTGGAGAAGCACCTCGTCGCCACCGATCACCTGGAGGCGCACGACCTGCGCGCCCTGTCGGTCGGGGACCTGTTCGACGTCGTGGCCCGGCACGGACTGCACTTCGACCCGTCGAGCCGGGCCGGTATCGTCTTCCACATGATCAGCTCGATCACCGAGCACGGCCGGGTCGGCATGACCGCGGTCGGCGATTCGGCCGAGCATGCGTCCGAGCTCTACGAGCGCGCGTCGCGCGTGCTGCTCGACGAGGCCCGCGCGGCGAGTCGGCCGCTCGCGCTGCCCGACTGATCGGAGGCCCGGTGGATCGCGTCTGGTACGTCGCCTACGGCTCGAACCTGAGCTCCGCGCGCTTCCGCTGCTACGTCGCAGGCGGGCGTCCGGAGGGCGGGGCGCGGACCTACGTCGGCTGCCGGGATCGCACGGAGCCGGCGGCGGACGCACCCGTCGACCTTCCGGGCGCGGTCTACTTCGGCGGCCGCTCCCGGGTGTGGGGCGGCGGGATGGCGACGTACGACCCGCACGTCCGCGGCAGCGTCGCGGGGCGGGCGTACCTGCTCACGGTGGGCCAGCTCGCCGACGTGGTCGCGCAGGAGACGCGGACCCCGGTCGAGGACGGCCTCGACCTCGACCGGATGCATCCGGCGACCGGGCGGCTGCACCTGGGGCCGGGCCGCTACCGCACGCTGGTCCGCGTCGGGGCTCGGCGCGGCATCCCGCTGGTCACGCTCGCCGCCGACCACGAACGCGATGTCGCCGCGCCGTCCGCCGCCTACCTGCGGACGATGGCGGCGGGCCTTCGCGAGTCGAGGGGCTGGCCGCCGGCCGTCGTCGGGAGGTACCTCGCGGCGCTCACGGGCGCGCGCCCGAGGTGGACGCCGTCGGCGATCGCCGACCTCGCGCGCGTCGCGGCCTGAGGCTCAGCCCCGCCCCGTGAACTGCGGCGTGCGCTTCTCCTGGAACGCCGCGAAGCCCTCGCGGTAGTCGTCGGTGTCGCAGAGCGCGGCCTGCGCGCGGTTCTCGTCGGACATCGACGCCCAGAGCCCGTGGCGGTGGTCGCGCAGGTCGGCGACGAGCCGCTTCGACGCGATGAACGCCTGGGTCGGGCCGGAGGCCGCCTCGTGCGCGGCGGCACGCGTCGCCTCGAGCACCTCGTCGGCCGGGAACACCTGCGAGAAGAGGCCCGCGGCGACCGCCTCGGCGCCCGACATCAGACGGCCCGTGACGATCAGGTCCATCGTCCGGTGCGCGCCGAGCCGCTCGACGAAGAGCGCGTGGCCGCCCGAGTCGAGGGTCGCGCCGAGGTTCTTGAACGGCGAGCCGATCTTCGCGGTGTCGGCGACGTACACGATGTCGCTGGCGATGAGCAGGCCGAGGCCGACGCCGAGGCACGCCCCGTGCGCGACCGCGAACGTGGGGGCCGGGAAACGGGACATCCGCTTCAGCAGCGGCTCGACCCGGCCGCCGAGGTAGCCCTGCACGTCGTCGTCGCGGGGGTCGACGCCCGCGATGTCGCGCCCGGCGCAGAACGCCCGGCCCTCGCCGCGAATCACGAGCGCGCGCACGCCCGTGAACTCGGCCTGGTCGTAGGCCTCGCCGAGCTCGGCGAGCGCGGCCTCGCCGAGCGCGTTGAGCTTCGCGGGGGCGTTCAGGGTGATCTCGGCGACGCCGTCGCGGATCTCGAGCTCGATCATCGCGTTCCTCTCATCGTCCTCACACGTCGTAGTCGACCACGACGCGGTCGGACGTGGCGTGCGACTGGCAGGTGAGCACGTACCCGCGCTCGAGCTCCTCGGGTTCGAGGGCGTAGTTCTCGGTCATGTTCACGCTGCCGTCGACGACCCGCGCGCGGCAGGTCCCGCACACGCCGCCCGCGCAGGCGAACGGCACGTCGGACCGCACGCGGAGCGCCGCGTTGAGGATCGACTCGTTGGCGCTGACCGGGCTGTCGACGCTCGACGAGAGCCCGTCGAGCGTGAACTCGATCGCCACGGTCGGCTCGCCGCGCTCGACGGTGACGGGTCGGCCGTGCCGCGGCTCGGTCGCCCGGTCGGCGTCGGTCGTGAACAGCTCGTACCGGACCCGGCCGGCGGGCACGTCGCGGGCCTCGAGCGTGTCCCGTGCGAGCTGCACGAGTTCGAACGGCCCGCACAGGAACCACTCGTCGACCGTCGCAGGCGGGATGAGCGCGTCGAGCATGCGCTCGAGCTTCTCGGCGTCGATGCGGCCCGAGAGCAGCGGGGCGGTGCGCTGCTCGCGCGAGAGCACGTGGTGCAGCGCGAGCCGGGACGGGTAGCGGTCCTTGAGCTCGGCGAGCTCCTCGAGGAACATCACGTCGCGCGTCGACCGGTTCGTGTACACGAGCGTGAAGCGCGCGTCGTCGGAGCGGGCGAGCACGGTGTGTGCGAGCGCCATGAGCGGCGTGATGCCCGAACCGGCCGCGATGCCGACGACGTGCTTGCCGTCGAGGGAGTCGAGCCCCGAGGTGAACGTGCCCTGCGGGCTCATCACGTCGATGCGGTCCCCCGCGGCGAGCTCGGTGTTCGCCCACGTGGAGAACCGCCCGCCGAGGTCGCGCTTGATCGCGACCGAGACGCTGCCCCGCACGGGCGGCCGGCAGATCGAGTACGACCGGCGGAGCTCGTGCCCGTCGAAGTCGCGCCGCAGCGCGACGTACTGGCCGGGCAGGTAGGCGTAGTCGTCGGCGAGCTCGTCGGGCACCGCGAAGGTCACCTCGACCGAGTCGTCGGTCAGCGACCGCACCTCGGCGACCTCGAGCGAGTGGAAGCGGGCGCGCCGGCGCTTCGGCGCGGTGTCGCCGCCGACCGCGCTCGCGAGGAACGCGTCGGCGATCGCGGCATCCGTCGCGAGCGAGCCGGACACGGCGGGCGGGGCTCCCGTGGAGCCCAGGTTGATCGCGGCCATCAGAGCACCTTGAAGTAGTCGAAGGGCTCGAGGCAGTCGCGGCACTCGTAGAGCGCCTTGCACGACGTCGAGCCGAAGCGGGCGAGTTCGCGGGTGTTGAGGGAGTCGCAGCGCGGGCACTTGACCGCCAGCTGCAGGCGGATCGGCCCGGCATCGCGGACGGGCGCGTTCCCGCTCGGCGCCTGGATGCCGTACTTCCGGAGCTTGTCCTTTCCGGCCTCGCTCATCCAGTCGGTGGTCCACGCGGGCGCGAGCACCATGCGCACGTCGACCTCGTCGTAGCCGGCGTGCGTGAGCGCGAGCACGACGTCGTCGCGCATGGCGTCCATCGCGGGGCATCCGCTGTACGTGGGCGTGAGCTCGACGTGGACGGCGCCGTCGTCGTCGACGGCGACCGAGCGGAGCACGCCCAGGTCCTCGATGGTGAGCACGGGCACCTCGGGGTCGGTCACCGTCGCGGCGACGTCCCACGCGGCGCGTGCGGCGGGGTCGCTCGGCACGGGTCGGGCGACGGATGCCGCGGCATCCGCCTCGACGCCAGCGCCGGGCCGCGTCTCGGCCGCGGTCACCACGATGCCCCCGGGTGCGCTCGCGCGAGCACCTGCATCTCGGCGAGCATCGGACCGAGGTGCTCGGTGTGCTCGCCCTCACGACCGCGGCCGTCGACGACGAACGCCGTGCGGCCCTCGGGCCGGGCGAGGCCGGCCTCGGCGAACACCTGGTCGATCACGGCGTCGAACGCGTCGCGCAGCGACGACGGCAGCGGCGCGACGCCCTCGTCGGCGAGCCTCGCGACCACGGCGTCGTCGCGGAACAGCTCCTCGACGTAGGGCCAGGTCTGCTCGACGGCGCGCACCATGCGGCGACGCGACTCGTCGGTGCCGCCCGCGAGACGGAGCGTCCACTGGATGGCGTGGTCGCGGTGGTAGTCGACCTCCTTCGACGCCTTCGCGGCGATCGCCGCGAGCGTGGCATCCGTCGAGGACTCGAGGTGCCGGTAGAGCTCGACGAGGTACGTCGAGGCGACCAGCTGCCGCGCGATGGTGTGCGCGAAGTCGCCGTTGGGCTGCTCGAACAACCAGGCGTTGCGGAAGTCGGGCTCGTCGCGGAAGTAGGCGAGGTCGTCCTCGCTGCGGCCGTCGTGCGTGCCCGCGTAGTGCAGCAGCGAGCGCGCGTGGCCGAGCAGGTCGAGCGCGATGTTGCCGAGCGCGACGTCCTCCTCGAGCTCGGGTGCCCGCGTGATCCAGTCGCCGAGCCGCTGCGCGAGCACGAGCGAGTCGTCGCCGAGGCCGAGCGCGTACGCGGCGACATCGGCGGATGCCGCGCGGCCCGCGCCGGCCGACTCGCCGGCGAGCTCCTCGGCGAGCGCGACGCGGTCGACCGTGACGTCGCCGTGCGGATCGAGGTCGCCGCTCACAGGTGCTTCACCCCTTCGGACTTCGTGTAGTAGACCGCGTGGCGGTAGTTCTTGCCCGCGGGGCTCTCGAAGAACGCGCCCTTGGCGTCGGGGTCGCTCGTCGTGACGGCGTCGGCGGGCACGACCCAGATCGACACGCCCTCGTTGCGTCGGGTGTACAGGTCGCGGGCGTTCCGCACGGCCATGTCGGCGTCGGGTGCGTGCAGCGATCCCACGTGCACGTGGCTCAGGCCGCGGTTGGCGCGCACGAAGACCTCCCACAGGGGCCAGGCCTCGGTGCCGGTCTCGCCGGGGGTGCTCATCTCGTCTCCTCGTCTCGGTCCGCTCCGTCGCGGATCGGGGGTCCAGTGGTGGTGCCGCCCGTCAGGCGGCGGTCGCCGCCTTCGCGGCCTGCTTGCGGGCGTACTCGGCGGCGGCCTCGCGGACCCACGCGCCGTCCTCGTGGGCCTCGCGGCGGCGGCGGAGCCGCTCGGCGTTCGCCGGTCCGCGGCCGGCGAGCACCTCGTGGAACTCGTCCCAGTCGATCTCGCTCATGTCGTAGGCCTGGCGCTCCTCGTTCCACTTCAGGTTCGGGTCGGGCAGCGTCACGCCGAGCACCTCGGCCTGCGGCACGAGCATGCCGACGAAGCGCTGGCGCAGGTCGTCGTTGGAGAACCGCTTGATGTTCCACGCCATCGACTGCGCCGAGTTCGGCGACTCGTCGTCGGGCGGGCCGAACATCATGAGGCTCGGCCAGTACCAGCGGTCCACGGAGTCCTGCGCCATCCGCTTCTGCTCCTCGGTGCCCTGCATGAGCTCGAGCAGGATCTCGAAGCCCTGCCGCTGGTGGAAGGACTCCTCCTTGCAGATGCGGACCATGGCGCGGCCGTAGGGCCCGTACGACGCACGGCACAGCGGCACCTGGTTGCAGATCGCGGCGCCGTCGACGAGCCAGCCGATGGCGCCCATGTCGGCCCAGGTCGGGGTCGTGTAGTTGAAGATCGAGGAGTAGCGCGCGCGGCCCTCGATGAGCTGCTGCATCATCTCCTCGCGCCCGATGCCGAGCGTCTGCGCGGCCGAGTACAGGTAGAGGCCGTGGCCGGCTTCGTCCTGCACCTTGGCCATGAGGATGGCCTTGCGCTTGAGGCTCGGCGCGCGAGAGATCCAGTTGGACTCGGGCTGCATGCCGATGATCTCGGAGTGCGCGTGCTGGCTGATCTGCCGGATCAGCGTCTTGCGGTAGGCGTCGGGCATCCAGTCGCGCGGTTCGATGCGCGAGTCCTGCGCGATGAGGTCGTCGAAGCGCGCCTGCGCCTCGACGTCACGGTGCTCATCGATGCTGGCCACGCTCAGCTCGGCGGGTGCGGTCATCGTCGACTCCAATGCTCTCGGGACCGGCGGCGGGTGAGGACACTTTACCAACCGATCGTTCAGTTAGTATATGCTGAGGATCTGCGCCGGGGCAATCAGGGCCGCCGGCGACTTCCCCGCACTCGATGAGGAGCAGCGCATGACGGATGTCGCGACCGAACGCCAGGACGCCGGCCGGACCGCCGACGAGCAGGCGGATGCCGCGGCATCCGATCGCCTCAACCGCGAGATGATGCAGCGCGACCTCGCCTCGGCGATGCTCGGCATGGTCGTCGAACGCGACGACCCCGGCCACGCGGTCGTGTCGATGCGCGTGCGGGAGGACATGACCAACGGGTTCGCCATCACCCACGGCGGGCTCGTCTTCACGTTGGCCGACACGGCCTTCGCGATCGCCTGCAACGAGGACCACCGCGTCACCGTCGCAGCGGGCGCCGACATCACCTTCCTGAAGTCCACCGTCGCAGGGCAGACGCTCACCGCCACCGCGGTGCGACGCGCCCGCAGCGGCCGCACCGGCCTCTACGACGTGACGGTCGTCGACGAGCAGGGCGACGCCGTCGCCGAGTTCCGCGGCCGCTCGATCTCCACCAACCGAACCATCTGACCCCCGGGAGCCACCGTGTCGACGACGACCCTTCCGCAGTCCCCCATCGTGTCGGGCCTCTCGCCCGCCGCCCGCGACGAGCTCGACCCCGAGGAGCGCATGAGCCGCGCCGAGATCGAGGCGCTCCAGCTCGAGCGGCTGCAGTGGACCGTGCGCCACGCCTACGAGAACGTGCCGCTCTACCGCCGCAAGTTCGACGAGCACGGCGTGCACCCCGACGACATCCAGACCCTGACGGATGTCGCGAAGCTCCCCTTCACGACCAAGGCCGACCTGCGCGAGACCTACCCGTTCGGCATGTTCGCCGTGCCCATGGAGCAGGTCGCGCGCATCCACGCCTCCTCGGGCACGACCGGTCGGCCCACGGTCGTCGGCTACACGCACGGCGACCTCGACCGCTGGGCGACGCTCGTCGCCCGCTGCCTCCGTGCGAGCGGCGTCCGCCCCGGGATGAAGGTGCACAACGCCTACGGCTACGGGCTGTTCACGGGCGGGCTCGGCGCGCACGCGGGCATCGAGAAGCTCGGCGCGACCGTCATCCCCATGTCGGGCGGCCAGACCGCCCGCCAGGTCCAGCTCATCCGCGACTTCGAGCCCGACGCCATCATGTGCACGCCGAGCTACCTCCTGACGATCGCCGACGCGATGGAGGAGGCCGGGATCGACCCGCGCTCGACCTCGCTCAAGGTCGCGATCCTGGGCGCCGAGCCGTGGACCAACGAGATGCGCCGCCGCATCGAGGAGCGCATGGGCATCGACGCGGTCGACATCTTCGGCCTCAGCGAGGTCATGGGCCCCGGCGTCGCGAACGAGTGCGTCGAGACCAAGGACGGCCCGCACCTCTGGGAGGACCACTTCCTGCCCGAGGTCATCGACGGCGAGACCGGCGAGCAGCTCGCCGACGGCGAGATGGGCGAGCTCGTCTTCACGTCGCTGACGAAGGAGGCCTTCCCGGTCATCCGCTACCGCACCCGCGACCTGACCCGCCTGCTGCCTGGCACGGCCCGCCCGGGCATGCGACGCATGGAGAAGATCACCGGCCGCAACGACGACATGATCATCCTGCGCGGCGTGAACCTCTTCCCGACCCAGATCGAGGAGCTCGTGCTCGGCATCGAGCACCTGACGCCGCACTTCATCCTCGAGCTCACGCGCACCGGCCACATGGACGACCTCACGGTCCGCATCGAGCGCCACCCCGACCTCGAGGTCGAGGCGTGCCGCGCGGCGACCGTCGTGCTCGCAGGGCGCATCAAGGAGTTCATCGGCTCGTCGGTGTCCGTGCGCCTCGAGGAGCCCGGCACGCTCCCGCGCAGCGAGGGCAAGTACAAGCGCGTGTACGACCTGCGCGAGCCGCGCTGATGCGGGCCATGGCCGGGGTGACAGACTGAAGCGGATGTCACCGAACACGACGCTCCGACGAGGCCGCCCCGGGTACGACCAGCAGGGCATCCTCGAGGTCGCCGTCGCCGCCTTCAACGAGTACGGCTACGACGCGACCTCGATGGGCGTGCTCGCCGACCGGCTCGGCCTCTCGAAGTCGGCGATCTACCACCACTTCAGCTCGAAGGACGAGATCCTCGAGCGCGCTCTCGACCAGGCGCTCTCCTCGCTCGAGGGCGTGCTCGACGCGACCGAGGCCGCGGGGGGCAGCGCCGCCGACCGGCTCGACGGCGTGCTCCGCGGCGCGGTTCGCGTGCTCGTCGACCGACTGCCCTACGTGACCCTGCTGCTGCGCGTCCGCGGCAACACCGATGTCGAGCGGAGCGCGCTCGCCCGCCGGCGCGCGTTCGACAAGCGCGTGACCGCGCTCGTGGCCGAGGCGCAGGCCGAGGGCTCGCTGCGCTCCGACATCGACGTGCGCATCGTCGAGCGACTGCTGTTCGGCATGATCAACTCGATCGTCGAGTGGTACCGGCCCGGCGGGCGCGAGGATGCCGCGCGGCTGGCCGACGACGTCGTCGCGGTCGCGCTCGACGGGCTCCGCGTGCCGGCGGGCGCGCCGCGCGCCTGACCCCCGGAGCGGTCGCCCCGCCGAGGATCGTCGTCGGCTTCGGCGGGTCGCCGCCGCCCCGCACCCGCGGATACCGACGACACCCACCTCAGCGCGCGCCCGCAGCCCCGCCGCCGACCTCGGGATGCTCGGGCGGCAGGCCGTGGCGCTTGCCCGCCCGGAGCAGCTCGAGGTTGCGTCGCTCCCAGTCGAGCATCTCCTGGCGCACGCCCTCGAGGATCCGGCTCTCGCCGCACGCCGGCAGCGAACGTCCGCACGTGCACGTTCCCTGCTTCCGCGGGTCGGGGTGGTGGAACGCCTGCAGCCGCCACAGCGCCACCATCGCCGTGTCGACCCGCTTCGCGGTGAGCTGCGTCGCCCGCTCGGCGCGACGCACACGGTCGTCCCTGAGCTGCTCGCCGAGGGCGGCACCGGCCTCGGTCGTGCCGTCGAGGGCTCCGGCGCGCAACTGGTCGCGCTCGGCGGTGAGCCGGGCGACCGTCTCGGCCGCCTCGGCGGCGGCCTCCGTCGCCGCGTCGGACGCCGCCCGCGCGTCACGATCGTGCGCCTCGAGGATGCCGCGCCAGAGCGCGATGTGCTCGCGGTCGCGCTGCTCCGCCCGCTCGGGGCCGAGGTGCGAGCGGCAGTGCCCGCACACCACCTGGTCGGACGCCGAGGCGAACCGGAACCGCTGCACGCTCCCGCAGCAGAGGCACGGGACGTCGACGTCGGCGTGGAGCGGATGCTGGTGGGGCATGCGGTCCAGCGTGACCGGCGGCGGGGGCCCGGTCAAGTTCGGGCGGCCCCGTGCGGGCTCGAACGCGGCGTGCTCGAACCCTGCGGCACGGCGGCGCCGACGCCCCTCAGCGGTCCAACTGCAGCCGCGACCATGTGAGCGCGCACAGCGCGCCGAACGCGAGCGGCACCGTCGGCACGGTCAGCAGCGCCGCGGCCGGCACCGACTCGGGCGCGATCGCCCAGAGCGCGGGCGCGACGAACGGCACCCACGCCCCGACATCCGCGATCGCCGAGACCTGCGCGACCACGATGATGCCGACCGTCGCGGCGATGCCGGGCAGCAGTCCGCGCCCGATCGTCGCGACCCACGCGGCGGGCACGGCGATGAGCGCGGAGAGCACCACGAGCACGGGGATCCGCGCGAGCGCGGCGACGCCGGCGGCATCCGTCGTGCCGTAGCCCATCGCGACGCCCACGGTCGCGACGACGCCGGTGAGGGCGACGGCGACCGCCACCGACCAGGCGAGGTAGACCACGAGCTTGCCGAGCGCGATCGCCGGGCGCGACACCGGGAGGGCGAAGAGCGCCGCGGCGGTGCCGTCGGCGAACTCGCGGCCGAACATCCAGCTGAGGGCCACGCCGAACGCGAGCACGCCGGCCGCCGCCGTGATCTGCAGCACGACGCCGACGAGGCCGGCCCAGCCGGGCACGCCCGCGAGCGGACCGAGCTTGGCGAGCACCTGTGCGTCGCCGGATGCCGCGGCGAGCAGCATCCCGAGCGCGAGCACGCCCACGCCGACGACGAGGAGCACCGTGGTCGAGGCCATCACGCGGGAGGCGATCGCCTTGCGCCCCTCGACCGCGACCGCCGCGCCGAGCCCCGCTCCGCTCATGCGGCGGCCCTCCGGGTCTCGTCGTCGTCGTGCACGAGCGCGAAGAACGCGCGCTCGAGGTCGAAGCCGCCCGGGTCGAGCGACCCGATGACCCGCCCGTCGTTGACGACCGTGATCCGGTCGGCGACGCGGGCGACCTCGTCGAGGTGGTGGCTCGAGACGAGGATGCCGGCACCGGCGGCGGCCCGCCGCAGCAGCGACTCGCGCAGCACGATGACGCCGGCCGGGTCGAGCCCGTTCGTCGGCTCGTCGAGCACGATCGCCTCGGGCCCGTGCAGCAACGCGCCCGCGAGACCGACGCGCTGCCGGTTGCCGAGCGAGAGCCGGACCGCGCGCACGCCCGCGTATCGCCCGAGGTCGAACTCGTCGAGCGCCCGGTCGACGGCGGCGGCCACGGCCGCCCGGTCGAGCCCGTGCAGGCGCGCCGCGACCTCGAGGTTGGCGCGGCCGGTGAGCTCGGCGTAGGCGAGCGGGTGCTCGACGAGGTGGCCGACGCGCGCCCAGGTCGAGGCATCCGCTCGGGTGACGTCGACGCCGCGCACGCGAACCGCGCCCGAGTCGGGCCGCAGCATGCCGAGGAGCAGGCGCATGAGCGTCGTCTTGCCCGCGCCGTTCAGGCCGACCAGCGCGTGGATCTCGCCCGCCGCCACGTCGAGGTCGATGCCGTGCACGCCCGCGCCGCCGCGGAACGCACGCGCGACGCCGCGGGCCTCGAACCGGGGCGCGGCGCTCATGCGTCGCCCGCCACGACGTCGAGGGCGCGTTCGATGGCCGCGCCGAGGGTGTCGACCTCGCCGTCGGCCCACGCGTAGAGGCCGGTGACGAGCGCGGCGATCACGGCCGATGCGGCGGCGCGGGCCTCGAACGCGGATGCTCCGTCGGCTTCGAGCCGGGCGGCGATCGCCTGCTCGGTGTTCCCGGTGCTCCGCCACATGGCGCCGCGCAGCGCGGGCGTGCGCGCCGCGATCCGCACCCGCCGCCGGATCTCCGGCTGCTCGGGTTCGGGCAGCATCCGCCAGGCCGAGCGGATGCCGCGCGCCGCGCGGTGCAGGGGCGGCAGCTCGCGCGGCTGGTCGCCGATGCCCTCGGCGAGGAACGGGTCGTACGGGTCCTCGAGCACGAGCTGCTCCTTCGTGGCGAAGTGCCGGAAGAAGGTCATCTCGGTGACGCCCGCAGCCCGCGCGATCTCCGCCGCGGAGGTCTGGTCGTACCCCTGCCGCTCGATGAGGTCGAGCCCGTGGTCGATCAGGCGCTGGCGGGTGCGGAGGCGTCTCGGCGTCGGGGTGGTGGTCGTGGTCACGACATAATGTTAGCCACTAACATTGAGGTCGGCAAGGTCCGCGGACCGGCCAGCGGGTGGTCGCCCGCGGTCGAGCCCGCGCGACCCGGTGCCCGCCTGCCGGCCGACCTCGCGCGCCTGTCAGCCGCATGCGCAAGGCTGGACGCATGCCCTCCCCCGACCCGACCACGACCACCGACCTCCGCGCCGAGGCGCTCGCCGCCCTCCGCGAGCTCGTCGGCCGCGACGACGCCGAGTTCCACGACGGCCAGTTCGAGGCGATCGAGGCCCTCGTCGCCGGCCGCCGACGGGCGCTCGTCGTGCAGCGGACGGGCTGGGGCAAGTCGGCCGTGTACTTCGTCGCGACCCTGCTGCTCCGCCGCCGCGGCGGGGGCCCGACGATCCTCGTGTCCCCGCTGCTCGCACTCATGCGCGACCAGGTCGCGGCCGCCGAGCGCGCGGGCGTGCGGGCCGTCTCGATCAACTCGGCCAACGCGCACGAGTGGCGGGAGGTCCTCGCCCGCCTCGACGCCGACGAGGTCGACGTGCTGCTCGTCTCGCCCGAGCGGCTGAACAACCCGTCGTTCCGTGAGCAGCAGCTGCCCTCGCTCGTGCGCCGGCTCGGCATGCTGGTGGTCGACGAGGCGCACTGCATCAGCGACTGGGGTCACGACTTCCGGCCCGACTACCGTCGCCTGCGCGACCTCATCGCCGAGATCCCGGCCGACGTGCCCGTGCTCGCGACGACGGCGACCGCGAACAGCCGGGTCGTGGCGGATGTCGCGGAGCAGCTCGGCACCGACGTGCTCACGATCCGCGGGCCGCTCGCCCGGTCCTCGCTCCGGCTCGGCGTGCTCCGACTGCCCGACTCGACCGGCCGGCTCGCGTGGCTCATCGACCACCTCGACGACCTCCCCGGCTCGGGCATCGTCTACGCCCTCACCGTCTCGGCGGCGGTCGACACCGCGCGCGTGCTGCGCGAGCGCGGCCACGACGTGCGTGCCTACACCGGGCAGACCGACCCCGACGAGCGCGAGGAGTCCGAGGGCATGCTCAAGCGCAACGAGGTCAAGGCGCTCATCGCGACGAGCGCGCTCGGCATGGGCTTCGACAAGCCCGACCTCGGCTTCGTCGTGCACCTCGGCGCACCCTCGTCGCCCGTGGCGTACTACCAGCAGGTCGGCCGTGCCGGTCGCGCGAGCGAGAACGCCGACGTGCTGCTGCTGCCCGGTCGCGAGGACCCGGCGATCTGGCACTACTTCGCGACCGCGTCGATGCCCGACGAGGAGCGCGCGCGACGCGTGATCGACGAGCTCTCCGATGTGCCGCTCTCGACGCCCGCGCTCGAGGCGCGCGTCGACATCCGCCGCACCCCGCTCGAACTGCTGCTGAAGGTGCTCGACGTCGACGGCGCCGTGCGGCGCGTGCAGGGCGGCTGGATCGCGACCGGTGCGCCGTGGAGCTACGACGCCGAGCGCTACCGCCGCATCGCGGAGGAGCGCGAGGCCGAGCAGCGCCACATGCTCGAGTACGAGCAGACCGACGGATGCCGCATGGCCTTCCTCCAGCGATCCCTCGACGACGACACGGCGGCGCCGTGCGGGCGCTGCGACCGGTGCGCGGGCGCCTGGTACCCGGGCGAGGTCGATGCGGAGGCCGCGTCCGCCGCCGCGAGCGCGCTCGACCGCGTCGGGGTGCCGATCGAGCCGCGCCGCGCGTGGCCGACCGGCGCCGACCGGCTCGGCGTGCCCGTGAAGGGGCGCATCGCGCCGGGCGAGCAGGCCGCCGAGGGCCGCGCGCTCGCGCGGCTGACCGACCTCGGCTGGGGGTCGACGCTGCGGGAGCTCTTCGCGCCGAACGCGCCGGATGCACCACTGCCGCCGCGCGTGCTCGACGCGTGCGTGCGCGTGCTCGCCGAATGGGGCTGGAGCGAGCGGCCCGTGGCCGTGGCATCCGTGCCCTCGCGCTCGCGCCCGCAGCTCGTCGGGTCGCTCGCACGCGGGCTCTCCGAGGTCGGTCGGCTGCCGTACCTCGGCGAGCTCGCCCCGGTCGACGGCGGTCCGACGGGCGGCCCGGGGGGCAACAGCGCGTTCCGGCTCGCGGGCGTCTGGAGCCGCTTCTCCGCCGACGGCCTCGACGTGCCCGCCGGCGGCGTGCTGCTCGTCGACGACCTCGCAGACAGTCGCTGGACCCTCACGATCGCCGCGCGCGAGCTCCGCCGGGCGGGCGCGACCGAGGTGCTCCCGTTCGCGCTCGCGCTGCGCGGCTGATCGAGGGGACTAGGCCGGCTGCGGCTGGGCGCCCGCCTCGACCGTCGCGTCGTCGGCCTCGGCCTCGCCCTCGTCCGCCTGCTCCTTCGCGACGAGCGTCAGCACGTCGTACGTCGCGACGAGCTCGTCCCGCTGGTTCTTCAGCACCGCGTCCCAGCGCACCTCGCCGTACTCGTCGGTCTCGCGCGGCGTGATCTGCTTCGCCGTGAGCTCGACGCGGATCTCGTCGCCGGGCGACACCGGCGTGATGAAGCGCAGGTTCTCGAGTCCCGAGTTCGCGAGCACCGGCCCGGGCGCGGCGTCCACGAAGAGCCCGGCGGCCCACGACACGAGCAGGTAGCCGTGCGCGACGCGCCCCGGGAAGAACGGGTTGGCGGCCGCGGCCGCCTCGTCCATGTGCGCGTAGAACGTGTCGCCCGTGAACTGCGCGAACGTCTCGATGTCCTCGAGCGTCACGGTGCGCGAGGCCGACGCGACCTGGTCGCCGATGCGGAGCTCCGCGAGCGACTTCCGGAACGGGTGCGCCTCACCGGTCTCGGCGTACGGGCGCGCCTCGGCGCCCGAATGCCAGACGCCCGTGAGGGCGGTGAGCATCGCGGGCGAGCCCTGCACGGCCGTGCGCTGCATGTGGTGGTGCACGGCGCGGATGCCGCCGAGCTCCTCGCCGCCGCCGGCGCGGCCGGGGCCGCCGTGCACGAGGTGCGGCACGGGCGAGCCGTGGCCGGTCGACGTGCGCGCGTCGTCGCGGTCGAGGAAGAGGAGGCGGCCGTTCATCGCGGCGATCCCGGACGCGAGTGCGACCGCGACGTCCGGATCGTGGGTGGCGACGCTCGTCACGAGCGAGCCGCCTCCGCGGGCGACGAGGTCGACCGCCTGGTCGATGGTGTCGTAGGCGATGACGGATGCCACGGGGCCGAACGCCTCGACCTCGTGCACCGCGTCGGCCGTGGCATCCGTGAAGCTCAGGAGCATCGGCGCGACGAAGGCGCCGTCGGCGTCGACGCCCTCCGGCGTGTCGGTCGAGCCGATCACGAGCTCGCCGCCGGCCTCCTGGAGGCGGCGCACCTGCCGGAGTACCTCGTCGCGCTGTGCGAGCGAGGCGAGCGGGCCCATGGTGACGCCCTCGGTGCGCGGGTCGCCGACGACGACCTTCGCGGCCAGTCGCGCCCGGACGGCGTCGACGACCGCGTCGACGGATCCGGCGGGCACGATCGCACGGCGGATGGCCGTGCACTTCTGCCCGGCCTTCGAGGTCATCTCGACGACGAGCTGCGCGACGTACGCGTCGAACTCCGGCGTGCCGGGCACGGCGTCGGTGCCGAGCACCGAGGCGTTGATCGAGTCGGTCTCGCTCGTGAAGCGCACGCCGCCGGTCTGCACCGAGTCGTGCGCGCGGAGGCGCTCGGCCGTCGACGCCGACCCGGTGAAGCCGACGAGGTCGCCGACGCGGAGGTGGTCGAACAGGTCGGGCACGCTGCCGGACACGAGCTGCAGCGAGCCCGCCGGCAGGAGCCCCGACTCGACGAGGATGCGCACGAACGCCTCGGCGAGGTAGCCGGTCGGCGTCGCGGGCTTGACGACGGTCGGCACGCCGGCGAGGAACGCGGGCGCGAACTTCTCGAGCGAGCCCCACACGGGGAAGTTGAACGCGTTGATCTGCACGGCGACACCGGGCAGTCGCGTGTAGACGTGCCGGCCGATGAACGAGCCGTCCTTCGACAGCGGCTCGACCGGTCCGTCGACGACGACCTTCGCGTTGGGCAGCTCGCGACGCCCCTTCGACGAGTAGGTGAAGAGCACGCCGATGCCGCCGTCGATGTCGACCCACGAGTCGCGCTTGGTGGCGCCGGCGCGGGCCGAGACCTCGTAGAGCTCGGCCTTGCGCTCGGTGAGCGCGAGCGCCATCTGCTTCAGCAGCACGGCGCGCTGGTGGAACGTCAGCTCGCCCAGTGAGCGCTGGCCGACGGTGCGCGCGTGCTCGAGCACGGCGCCGAGGTCGAGCCCTTCGGTCGAGACGCGCGCGACGAGCTCGCCGGTCGACGCGTCGCGCACCTCGGTGGCGGATGCCTCGGCTGACGCGTCGGGCGTCCACCATGCGTCGCGGACGTAGCTGGGCAGGATGCCGGTCATCTGGGTCTCCTCGGTCGTGTCGGTCGTGGCGGCGACGCGCGTCACTGCGCGTCCCACAGGTGGAAGCCCTCGCCGGTCTTGCGACCGAGCTTGCCCTCGGCGACCATGCGTCGCAGGAGGGCGGGCGGTTCGAATCGGTCGCCGAGCTCGCCCGCGAGGTACTCGGCGATGCCGAGCCGCACGTCGAGACCGACGAGGTCGGTGAGCCGCAGGGGGCCCACGGGGTGCTTGTAGCCGAGCACCATCGCGGTGTCGATGTCCTCGGCCGAGGCGACGCCCTCCTCGAGCATGCGGATCGCCTCGAGGCCGAGCGCGACGCCGAGCCGGCTGGACGCGAAGCCCGGAGCGTCGTGGACGACGATCGGGGCCTTGCCGATCGCCTCGACCCAGCCGCGCGCCTCCTCGACGAGCGCGCCGTCGGTGGCGGCGCCGCGCACGATCTCGACGAGCGCCGACGCGGGCACGGGGTTGAAGAAGTGCAGGCCGAGGAACTGCTCGGGTCGATCGAGCCGGCCCGCGAGCCCGTCGATCGAGATCGACGACGTGTTCGACGCCAGCGCGGCATCCGCCCCCAGCACGGCCTCGACGCGGGTGAGCGCGTCGACCTTCAGGTCGAGGTCCTCCGGCACCGCCTCGACGACGAGGTCGGATCCGGCGAAGTCGGCGACGTCGGTCGCGACCCCGAACCGCGCGCCGAGCGCGTCGGCGGTCTCGTCGGTCGTGGCCCGGGCGACGGATGCCGCCACGGAGTCGAGCACGCGCGTGCGGGCCGCCTCGGCGGCGTCCGCGTCCCGTTCGACGACGGTGACGTTGGATCCCGCGAGGAGGAAGGCGTGCGCGATGCCCGCGCCCATGCGGCCCCCTCCGAGGACGCCGACCCGCTGCGGTGCCGTCGTGTTCGTGTCGTTCACTTCGCGCTCCTCTTCGACCGCCGCTCGAGGAACTCGGTCATGCGGCGGTGCTTCTCGGGACTCTCGAACAGCACCGCCTGCTCCTCGAGGTCGACGTGCGGGTGGTCGGTGCGCGGCGCTCGCATGACGCGCTTGGTCGCCATGGTCGCCGCGGGGTCGTTCTTCGCGATGCGGTCGGCGATCGCGTGCGCCTCGTCGAGGAGGTCGGCGGTCGGGTGCACCGCCGTGATCAGCCCGATCGAGAGCGCCTCGGCGGCGTCGACGATCCGCCCGGTGAGGAGCAGCTCGGCCGCGCGGGCCTCGCCGACGATCTCCTTGAGCCGCCAGGTCGCCCCGGCCGCCGGGATGATGCCGAGTCCGGTCTCGGGGTTGCCGAACTTCGCGTCGGGCGTGGCGATGCGGATGTCGGCCGCGAACGCGAGCTCGGCGCCGCCGCCCAGCGCCCAGCCGTCGACCGCGGCGATGACGGGCATGGGCAGTTCGTTGATGCGGATGAACGCGTTCGCGTTGATGCCCGCGCGGGCGTCGGCGGCGGTGCGCTCGCGCATCTGCGCGATGTCGGCGCCCGACGCGAACACGCCGTCCGTTCCGGTGAGGATCAGGATGCGCGGTTCGGCCTCGAGCTCCGCGCACAGCGCGTGGACGGCGTCGATCGTGGCCTGGTCGATCGCGTTGCGCTTGTCGGGTCGGTTCAGGGTCGCGACGACGCGGTCGTCGCGTCGCTCGACGAGGAGCGGCTGCGGCGCGTCGGGCGACGCCGCGACATCCGGCGCGTTCATCGCACCCCCTCGACGATCAGGGCGCTGCCCTGCCCGACGCCGACGCACATGGTGGCGAGACCGTAGCGCGAGCCCTCGCGCTCCATGCGGCCGAGCAGCGTGACGACGAGCCGGGCACCCGACGAGCCGAGCGGATGCCCCAGGGCGATGGCCCCGCCGTCGGCGTTGACCCGCTCGGGGTCGAGTCCGAGTCGGCGCATCGACGCGAGCGACTGCGTCGCGAACGCCTCGTTGAGCTCGATCGAGCCGATGTCGTCGAGCGAGACGCCGGAGCGCTCGAGCGCCTTCTCGGTCGCGGGGACGGGGCCGAGGCCCATGATCTCTGGCGCGAGGCCGGCCGAGGTGCCCACCACGACCCGCGCGCGCGGGGTGAGGCCGTAGCGCTCGACGGCCGACGCGCTCGCGACGACGATCGCGCTCGCGCCGTCGTTCAGCGAGCTCGAGTTGCCGGCGGTGACCACGCTGCCGCCCTTCACGACCGGGCGGAGTCCGGCGAGGGCCTCGAGCGAGGTGTCGCGTCGCGGGCCCTCGTCCACGAGGACCTCGCCGCGCGCCGTCGGCACGCCGACGATCTCGGCCTCGAAGCGGCCGGCGTCGATCGCGGCGGCGGCGCGCTGCTGGCTGCGGAGCGCGAAGGCGTCGGCGTCCTCGCGCGTGATGCCGTCGACACGCGCGACCTCCTCGGCCGTCTCCGGCATCGAGAAGGTGGCCTTGTCGCGGGCGAGGAGCTTCGCGTTCGGGAAGCGCCAGCCGATCGACGTGTCGTAGGCGTCGCCGGGCTTCGCCCACGGCTTCTCGGGCTTGGCCTGCACCCACGGCGCACGGGTCATCGACTCGACGCCGCCGGCGACGATGAGGTCCGCGTCGCCCGCGCGGATCGCCTGCGCGGCCATGGTGATCGCCGACATGCCCGACGCGCAGAGGCGGTTCACGGTGATGCCCGGCACGGAGTCGGGGAGTCCGGCAAGCAGCACCGACATGCGGGCGACGTTGCGGTTGTCCTCGCCGGCCTGGTTCGCGGCGCCGAGGATGACCTCGTCGATCGCGCCCTCCTCGATCGCGTCGAGCTCGAGTCCGGCGCGGCGGATCGCCTCGCCGACGACGAGGCTCGCGAGGTCGTCGGGTCGCACGCCCGCGAGCGCGCCCCCGTACCGACCCACCGGGGTCCGCACTCCGCCGACGAGATAGGCGTCCGCCATGTTCTGCTCCTGACCGCGTTGTCGGGACCGCCGCACGCCGCCCGGCGGCGTCCGCGTCATCCGTTCCGGCTGCTTTCACAACCGACCGTTCAGTCAGTAAGTATGCCGAACGGATGCCCCGTCCGCCAGTCGGCCGGCGCGTCGACCGGTCGAGTCGAGCCCGCGGTTCGCGGCCGAGGAGGCCGATGCCGTCAATTGAGGAGACCGAGCACGCCCGCCGCGAGCGGGCCGATCCACGTCGCGACCTTCACGATGTTCTCGAAGATCGACGTACCGGCCTCGACCAACGCTCCGCCCTTCTTCACCGTCTCGACGACCTTGTCGAGGCGCGAGGCGGCCTTCGCACGGTCGGGTTCCGGGCCGTCCATGTCCTTCGCGATGCCGTCGAGCTCCTCGCTCACGCGGCCGTACGCATCGGGCGGGAGGAGCTGCTCGGCGTCGCGACGCAGCGAGTCGATGGTGGGCCGCATCTCGGCCAGGGTCGACTCGACCGTGATCGACTGCACGGTCATGTGCTGGTCCCCCGCGGCGATGTACTGGTCGCGGCCGGCGTGGAAGCTCGCCCCCTCGAATGCACCCATCGTCATCATCCCCTCTCTTGTTGTCTGCGTCGCTGAGCGCGCGAGATCCCGGTGCCGACGCTCGCGATGAGACCTCCGAGGGCGAACAGCCCGAAGGCGTACCCGAACTGCACCGGGAACTCCGGGATGCCGGGGCCGTCGTAGGCCGCCGTGGAGAAGAGCGTGAAGGCGGCCCAGCCGAACCCCCCGAGCGAGACGATCATGCCGATGATCGCGATGACCCTGCCCGGCCCGCGGCCCTGGAAGATCTCGTCGCTCGGATCGTCATCGGCCCGGACGTGGATGGTCTGGTTCCATGTCTGGTTCCCCGCGGCGATGAACTGGTCTCGAGTCGAGGCGTAGACGTCACCTGATCCCGGCTGGGCGCGGCGCGGCCCGCCGGCTCCCGGCGACCCGGGTTCGCCGACCTCGTACTGCAACTGGACCGTGCCGACCGTCACGCGGTCACCGGACCGCAGCACGGACGGCCCCTCGAGGCGTCGACCGTTCACCCAGGTGCCGTTCCGGGACTGCTGGTCGACGACGACGACCGCAGGTCCGGTCGCATCGATCACGAGATGGCGCCGGCTCACGCCCTGGTAGGGCAGCCGGATGTCCGCCGTCTCGTCGCGACCGACGAGGGACACCCTCGGCGGGATGACGATGACCTCGCCGCCCCGGTCCCCCGCGACGACGAGCCGTCGAGCGCCGTCAGCCGGACGCTCGCCCATCGGCCCGGGCTCCACGCTGTTCGACGACCATGATCGCCGCCCCCTCGATCATGCGACCCGCAACGGATTCGCGTGGCCGAAGTCTAGGGAGTCGCCGAGGCTGCCGCATCCCCTGTTCAGGGTGTATCGCCGTGCCTGCCCGGCGCGGTGCGCCGTTGCCCGCTCGATCGGGACGTGCCGATGGACTGCGCGTCGCATGGAAGCACGAAGGCCCCGACCGGGGGGTCGGGGCCTTCGTGCGATGGGGGCAGGCGGATGCCGCGGAGCGGCGTTACGCGACGGGGGCGTCGGCTCCGTCGGGCGCGTCCTCGTCGGCCGCGGCGACCGCGGCGGCGGGGGCCGCCGTGCGGATCGGGCCGAGGTCGCTGAGCAGCTCGTCGCCGAGACGGACGTCCTCGAAGTCGACCTCGATCTCGGCGCGGTCGAGGAGCTCGGCGAGGCGACGCTGGCGGTTCCGGGGGGTCAGCGTGACGACGCGTCCCTCGCGACCGGCACGGCCGGTGCGGCCGGAGCGGTGCAGGTAGGTCTTGTACTCGTCAGGCGCGTCGGCCTGGATGACCAGGTCGATGTCGTCGACGTGGATGCCCCGGGCGGCGACGTCCGTCGCGACGAGCACGTCGACCCGGCCGCTCGTCAGCTGGTGCAGGTTGCGCGTGCGCTTGGCCTGGTTCAGGTCGCCGTGCAGGGCGACGGCGAAGATGCCGGCGTCCTCGAGGTGCATCGTCAGGTCCTCGGCGAACGCGCGGGTCCGGGAGAAGATGAGCGTCTTGCCGTTGCGGTCGGCGAGGCGGGCCACGATGTCGCGCTTGTCGCGGTTGTCGATGACGAACACGCGGTGCTCGATCGTGCCGGAGGCCTGGTCTTCGCCCGCGACCTCGTGCACGGCCGGGTCGACGAGGAACTCGTCGACGAGCGCGGCCACGCCCGTGTCGAGCGTCGCCGAGAAGAGGAGCTTCTGGCTGCCCTCGGCGGTGCGGCGGAGGATGCGCTGCACGGGCTCGAGGAACCCGAGGTCGCACATGTGGTCGGCCTCGTCGAGGACGGTGATCCTGATCTCTGAGAGGTCGAGGCGACCCTGCTCGATGAGGTCCTCGATGCGACCCGGGGTGCCGATCACGATGTCGACGCCGCGCTGCAGCGCACCGACCTGGCGGCCCTGCGGCACGCCACCGTAGATCTGCGTCGTGAAGAGGCCGACGCTCTGCGCGATCGGCTGCACGGTGCGGTCGATCTGCAGGGCGAGCTCGCGCGTCGGCGCGAGGATCAGGGCCCGGGGCTTGCGCCCCATCTGGCGCTTGCCGCCCGACTTGCCGGCGGCGGCCCAGTCCTGCATGAGGCGCTCGACGGTCGGCGCGCCGAACGCGATGGTCTTGCCCGAGCCCGTTCGTCCGCGTCCGAGGACGTCGCGGCCCTCGAGCACGACCGGGATCGTGGCCGCCTGGATCGGGAACGGCGACTCGGCGCCGAGGTCGCTCAGGGCGCGCACGATGTTGCCGCCGAGGCCGAGGTCGGCGAAGCGGACGCCGTCGACCTGCCCGGCCTGGATGGCGTCGGCCTCGAGGCGCTCCAGCACCACGTCGTCGGACGGCGCGAAGCGCTCGGTACGATCGCTGCGCTCCGCCCGGTCCTTCGCCGGGTAGAACGACGACGGACGGCGCTCGGAGTCGCGGAAGCCGGGGCGGTCGAACTCGCGGCTGCGGCGCGGCGCACGCTCCTCGCGGTCGAACGATCGGCCGGGACGCTCGTCGCGGTCGGACCGGCGGGGCGCGCGGTCGTCGCGGTCGAAGCGACGCGAGGGACGCTCGTCGCGGTCGGATCGGCGGGGCGCGCGGTCGTCGCGGTCGAAGCGACGCGAGGGACGCTCGTCGCGGTCGGACCGGCGGGCCCCACGGTCATCGCGGTCGAAGGAACGCGCGGGACGCTCGTCGCGCTCGAAGCGACGCGGCGCACGGTCGTCACGACCGTTCGAGCGGGCAGGGCGGTCATCACGGTCGAAGCGACGCGAGGGACGCTCGTCACGGTCGGACCGGCGGGCCCCACGGTCATCGCGGTCGAAGGAACGCGCGGGGCGCTCATCGCGGTCGAAACGACGAGGCGCACGCTCGTCGCGGTCGTACCGGCGCGGCGCACGGTCGTCACGACGCGGCGCGCGGTCGTCACGGTCGTACCGACCCGGCGCGCGGTCGTCGCGTCCGACGCGCTCGTCGCGTCCGGCACGCTCCGCACGGTGCGGCGCCCGGCCGCTCGCGACGCGCTCATCGCGCGTCCAACGCTCCTTGGGCGCCGCCTCCTCCTGGCGGTACCCGCGGTGGCCCGGGCTGCGCGAGCCGGGCTTCTGCGCACCGCCGGCACGCGGGGTGCTGCGGCGCGAGCTCTTCGCGTACGACGGGTCGAAGTTCTTGGCGGGGCGACCGCCGGCGGGCTTCTTGTTCTTGGGCATCGGGGCTTCCTGGGTTGCATTGCGTGTACATGGCAACCGGCCGCGCGATCGCGCGGCACGACTGAGAACCCGGGAGCTTCGTCGACCGGGGCCGTTCACATACGGTGTCTATCCGCGCGCGGACTGCGCGTGGAACCGGCCCTCGAGACTCACAAACCCATCCGTGCGACGTGCACGGTGTCCAGAACCGACCTCCCAACGATACCGGACACCCTCCTGTGAATCCCCTTCACGTCGCATTCCGCCGCAGGAACGTAACGGAGCGGTAACGCGACTGCCGTACGCTCTCGTCGTGACCACACCGCCGTCGATCTCCGTCGAGCCGCCGCACGCGGCCGGAGTCACGCGCCTGCTCGAGGCCGGATCGTCGTACTCGCGTGCGCTCTACCCCGCGGGCGACGGGTGCCTGCAGCTCGACGCGGGCGAGCTCACCCGGCCGGGGGTCACGGTGTACGTCGCCCGCGACGACGACGGCACGGCGGTCGGCATGATCGCCCTCATCGACGACGGCGCGCACGGCGCCGGGCGGGCCGAGATCGCCCGCATGTACGTCGACGAGCCCGCGCGCGGGACCGGTATCGCGAGCCGCCTGCTCGATCGGGTCGAGACGGATGCGAGTGCGCGCGGCATCCGGGAGCTCGTGCTGCAGACGGGCACGCAGCACCTGCCGGCGCAGGCGCTCTACGCCAAGCACGGCTACCGTCGCGTGGCACCGTTCGGCCGCTACGTCGGCGCGCCCGCGAGCATCTGCATGGCGAAGTCCCTCGTCGGCTTCGGCGCCGACCTGCTCGACGAACGCCCGCTCGCCGTGGGCGAGTAGCGCCGGCCCGGCCGGGCGCCCGCCTCACGCCGCCGGACGGCACCCGTCGAGCACGCGCTCGATCGCATCGCGCTCGGGCGGCGTCACCCAGAGGTCGTGCGCGGCCTTGACGGCGACCTGGCGTGCGACGTACTCGCATCGGAAGGAGCGGTTCGCGGGCAGCCACGTGGCCGCATCGCCGGCGCCCTTCTGCTGGTTCGCGGAACCGTCGACCGCGAGCAGGTTCAGCGGGTCGTTGGCGAACGCGACGCGCTCCTCCTCGGTGAGCTGCTGCGCGCCGGTCACCCAGGCGTTCGCGAGGGGGACGACGTGGTCGATCTGCACGAGCTGCGACGTGCCCTCGCCGCGCACGAACTCGATGAGCGAGCCGGTGTACGGGTCGTCGAGGATCCCGGAGAGGACGCGGCATCCCTGGGGCCGGTCGGGGTCGTCGAGGTCGCGCGCGAGCACGTCGTTCCGCGTGTCGCACCCGTTGCGGTCGACGTCGATCCACCCGTGGCCGAACGCGTCGCGTTCGTAGCCGGTCATGGCCGCGCGTCCCTTGACGGGCAACGACGCGAGGTCCGACAGCGCCGCCTCCCACTCGGCCGCCGTCAGTCCCCGCTCGACCGACGTCGCGTCGGACGCGTCCGGGTCCCCCGGCGCATCGGCCGGCCGGATCGCGGGTTCGCCGTCGAGTTCGACGACGATCGCGTCGAGGACGTCGACGAGCTCGTCCGCCGAGCAGGCGCTGAGCGACAGCGCGAGCCCGACGCCGAGGAGCATTCCCAGGGTCCGGCGTGCGGGGCGGTTCGGGGTCGCGGGGGTTCGGCGGAGTCGGGTCACGGGTCCATTCGGGATCGGGTCGGGAGCGGGTCGGCCGAGAGGCGGCCGAACGGTGCGGGTCGAGGGTCCGGGCCGGCGGCCGTGCAGGCCCCGTCGAGCGTAGCGGCGCGCGCCGACGCCGGCCGACGCCGCGTGCCGGTGCGTCCGACACCGCTCGGGCCGGTGCCTTCCGGGCGGCGGCGCTGGGGTAGCATCGCCTCACCCAGAACCCGGAGCCCCCACCCATGACCCGACTCTCCGGCTTCCGCGGCAGCCGGCGTCGCCGGCCGGTGCGGATCGCCCTCGCCGTGAGCGCCGCCCTCGCGGTCGCCGCCGTGGCCTCGGCGTTCCACCAGCCGCTGCGCGAACTCGACCCGAGCGCACGCCAGGCCTCGAGCGAGGTCGCCGGCAGCGAGATCATCGGGATCCGCACGTTCGAGGCGCCGACCGACCTGCGCGTCGACGCCGACCTCGAGTACGCGGTCGCCGAGGACGGCACCGTCCTGACGCTCGACGTGTGCCGCCCGGCGGCATCCGCCATCGCCGGCTCGAACGCCGCCGTCGTCTCGATCCACGGGGGCAGCTGGGCGCGCGGCGACAAGGCGAACTCCGACTGGCGGAAGGTGTGCCTCTGGCTCGCGAGCGAGGGATTCGTCGCGGCATCCGTCAACTACCGGCTCGTGCCCGACGCCGCGTATCCGGCGCAGGTCGACGATGTCGCCGCCGCGGTCGCGTGGCTGCGCGAGCCCGACCAGCTCGAGCGGTTCGACCTCGATCCTGCGCGCATCGGCGTGTTCGGAGGGTCGGCCGGCGGCCACCTCGCCGCGCTGCTCGGCACGCTGGGCGAGGGGCCCCTCGACGTGGGCTCGCGGGTCGCGGCAGTGGCCGAGCTCTCGGGCCCGGTGGGCCTCGGGCTGCCCGAGCTCGATGCGGATGCCGCATCGGACTGGCTCCGCGGCATCGTCGGCGAGTTCCTCGCGTGCGAGCCCGGCACGCCCGACGAGGCGTGCCCGCAGGCGATCGAGGCGTCGGCGACGGCGCACGTCGACCCGACGGATCCGCCGTTCTTCATCGGGCACGCCGAATCCGAGGTCGTCCCGCTCGCGCAGTCGCAGCGGCTCGCGGACACGCTGGGCGCGTCGGCCGTCGAGGTCGAGCTCGCGGTGGTGCCCGGCGACGCGCACTCGATCGGCATCCTCGACGAGGGCCTGCGCGAACGCGTCGCCGCCTTCCTGCACGCGCACCTCGGCTGACCGCCCCTCCGGCGCGGGGGATCCGGCCTCCACGAGCACGTGCGATGCGCACGACACACGCATGCGCTGTGATGGACGCATGGCCACCGAACCGATCACCGTGTCGATCCGCCGCGAGGTCGATCCCGACCGCATCGCGGAGGCGACGGTCTGGGTGCAGACCGGCGTGAACCTCGCCAACCGCTATCCGGGGTTCCTCGGCTCGGGCTGGGTGCGCGCGGGCGAGGACTCCGACGTGTGGCACATGCTCTACCGATTCGCGAACGAGGAGACCCTCGAGGCGTGGGAGCGCTCGCCCGAGCGCTCCTGGTGGCTCGAGATGGGCCGCGGGTTCGTGCGCGCCGAGAAGGCGAAGCGCCGGACGGGCATCGAGGGCTGGTTCGACGACCCGGCGACGGGTTCGGTCCCGGCGGTGGCGGATGACCCGGGGTCGGCTGACGGGGCGCTCCCGCCCGCCCCGCCGCGCTGGAAGCAGGCCGTCAGCATCTGGCTCGGGTTCTTCCCCGTGAACCTCGCGTTCTCACTCCTCATCGCGCTCGCGCCGTGGTGGGAGGACGTGCCGCTCGTGCTCCGGGTCCTCGTCACGACCCTCGTCCTGACGCCGATCATGACGTACTGGGTGCTGCCGCGGGTGACGCGGATGCTCCGGGGCTGGCTCGTCCCGTCACGAGCGGGCTGATCGCCGGCCTCCGGCCCGCTCAGCGCGCGCCGATCCGGCGCGACAGCGTCGCCGCGGCATCGATCACCGCCGCGCCCGCGGTGTCGACGAGTTCGTCGGGCGCGCCTTCGGCGAAGGTCACCGCGATCGCCGCGGCCGGCCAGCCGACGTGGTCGAGCACGGGCGCGCCGACGGATGCCAGCCCTCGCGTGACCTCGCCGTGCTCGCCCGCCACTCCTGCCGCGCGTGCCTCGGCGAGCACGGACTTCAGACGCGAGTACGTCCAGGGCGCGGCATCCGTCGTCGACGGCAGGTCGGCGAAGGCCGCGCGGTCGGGGTAGAGCGCGCGGAGCTGCGCGGGCGGCAGGGCCTGGAGCATCGCGCGGCCGGAGGCGGTCAGGTGCGCGGGCAGTCGCACGCCCACGTCGGAGACGAGCGACGGCCGCCGCGGGGCGCGTTCCTCGACGAGGTAGAGCACGTCGCGTCCGTGCAGCACGGCGAGGTGGCCGGACTCCCCGAGGCGGTCGACGAGCGCCGCGACGAGCGGGCGGCCGAGCCGCGTGAGCGGCTGCTGGCGGCTGAACCCGCTCGAGAGCTCGAACGCGGCGACGCCGAGCCCGTACCGTCGTTCCTCGGGCAGGTGGACCACGAATCCGCGCTCCTGCAGCACCGCGAGCAGGTGGTAGGTCGTCGAGCGCGGAAGTCCGAGCGCGGTCGCGATCGACGCGGCGGGCACCGGCCCGCGCTGCGCAGCGAGGTGGGTGAGGATCCGCAGGACCTGGTCTGCGGCGGGCACCTTCGATGCGTCCGACATGCTCCACGTCCCTCCGTCCGGTATCCCGGACGGCAGCGTACTCTCCCGCGTCCCGGAGCGCGCGGGAACGGTGTGGAATCGGACGTATGAGCACCATCGCGCCCGCACCCGCCCGCACCGCGGCATCCGTCACCGTCGGCGTCGGACCGCTCTCGATCGACGACGTCGTCGCCGTCGCCCGCCACGACGCCCGCGTCGAGCTCGACCCCGCCGCGCTCGACGCGGTCGCCGCGAGCCGCGCGATCATCGACGACCTGGCCGCCGACCCGCAGCCGCACTACGGCATCTCGACCGGGTTCGGCGCGCTCGCAACGACCTTCATCGCCGAGGACCGCCGCGCGCAGCTGCAGGCGAGCCTCGTGCGCTCGCACGCCGCGGGCTCCGGCCCCGAGGTCGAGCGCGAGGTCGTGCGCGCCCTGATGCTGCTGCGCCTCTCGACGCTCATGACGGGTCGCACCGGCGTGCGCCGCGAGACCGCCGAGACGTACGCCGCGATCCTGAACGCCGGCATCACCCCCGTCGTCCGCGAGTACGGCTCGCTCGGGTGCTCGGGCGACCTCGCGCCGCTCGCCCACTGCGCCCTCGTCGCGATGGGCGAGGGCGAGGTGCGCGTGCGCGGCACCGAGTCCGACGGCCCGCACACCGCGCCGACGGATGCCGCGTCGGCACTCGCCACGGCCGGCATCGCGCCGCTGCACCTCGGCGAGAAGGAGGGCCTCGCCCTCATCAACGGCACCGACGGCATGCTCGGCATGCTCGCGCTCGCGATCCACGACCTGCGGATGCTGCTCGCGACGGCCGACGTCGCCGCCGCGATGAGCGTCGAAGGGCTCATGGGCACCGACGCCGTGTTCGCCGCCGACCTCCACGCGCTCCGGCCGCAGCGCGGCCAGGCGGTCTCCGCCGCGAACATCCGGCACCTGCTCGCGGGATCGCCGATCGTCGCGAGCCACAAGGGCCCCGAGTGCACGCGCGTCCAGGACGCGTACTCGCTGCGCTGCGCGCCGCAGGTGCACGGAGCCGCCCGCGACACGGTCGCGCACGCGGCATCCGTCGCCGACGCCGAGCTCGCGAGCGCCGTCGACAACCCCGTGCTGACCCCCGACGGCCGCGTCGAGTCGAACGGCAACTTCCACGGCGCTCCGGTCGCGTACGTGCTCGACTTCCTCGCGATCGCGGTCGCGGACGTCGCCTCGATGAGCGAACGACGCACCGACCGGTTCCTCGACAAGGCCCGCAACCACGGGCTGCCGCCGTTCCTCGCGCACGAGGTGGGCGTGGACTCGGGGCTCATGATCGCGCAGTACACCGCCGCCGGGATCGTGTCGGAGCTCAAGCGGCTCGCCGCCCCCGCGTCGGTCGACTCGATCCCTTCATCGGCGATGCAGGAGGATCACGTGTCGATGGGCTGGGCCGCCGCGCGCAAGCTCCGCCGCGCGCTCGACGGGCTCACTCGGGTCGTCGCGATCGAGGTCATGACGGCCGCTCGCGGCCTCGCGCTCCGGGCCCCGCTCGAGCCGGGCACGGCGAACGGCGCGGTCGTCGACCTCGTCGCCTCGACCGGCGCGATTCCGGGTGAGGATCGCTTCCTCTCGCCCGAGATCGAGCGCGTCGTCGAGGCGGTCCGGTCGGGCGCGGTGCTCGATCGCGCAGGAGCCGTCACGACGGTGGCCTGACCCCACGGACGGCCTGCGCCCCGAACGGGGGACCACCGAGGGCAATCCGGTCCTTGTGCGCCCTCCGGCAAGCAGGGCAGACTTGGGGGGTGCCGGCATGGTTGCCGGACCCAGGAAGCCCTATGTTCCATACCCGAGACGTCGACGAGCGAGACCCGTTCCGAGCGAGGCCCGCCCGGAGGTGCACCGCTGCGGTCGCGGTGATCGCCGGTGGCCTGCTGTTCGGCATGTCAGCCGTCGCGCCGGCCGCCGCCGAGGAACTCGACACGACGTCGGTCTCGAGCGAGGCCGAGGGCACGACCGCCACCTCGGAGTCGACGACCGAGGCGACCGCCGATCCGACGCCGGAGCCGACCCCGACGCCGGAGCCGACCCCGACGGAGGATCCCGCGCCGACGGAGCCCGCGCCGACCGAGCCGGCACCGTCGCCCGACCCGACGCCCGATCCCGAGCCGACGCCCGATCCCGCGCCGACCCCGGATCCGACTCCCGAGCCGACGCCGACCCCGACGCCCACGCCGGACCCGACGCCCACGCCGGACCCGACGCCCACGCCCACCCCGACGCCCACGCCCACCCCGACGCCCACGCCGACTCCGAGCCCGTCGCCATCGCCGACGCAGTACAGCTCGGGCGTCACGGCGCCCTTCGTGCTCGTCGGAGACGGCCCCGTCGCGCGGATGCTGCAAGTCACGACGGTCGGCACGAACTCGTCGCAGACGGCGGCGGTCGCCGGTCTCCGAACCAAGCTCGACCGCGCCATGACCGAACTCCGGAGCGCCGAGTCCGCCCTCGCCTCGGCGCGGAGCACGCGGAGCGTCGCGCGTGCGGTGGCCGAACGGCTCGACGAGCAGGCGGCCGAGGCCCGCCACGTCGCCGAGACCGCCGCGAGCGTCTACCTCGACGCGGTCGAGGGCGACGGTGCGGCGCTGCGATCGATGGCCGCGGCGATGGGCTCGGGCAAGGACCTGCTCGCGGGACTGGCGGGCATGGAGCGCGTGCAGAAGCTCGCCGGGGACTCCGAACGGCTCCGCGCGATCGCGGAGCGACGTGACGCCGATGCGACCGCCGCCGAGGAGCGCGCCGCCGCCGCTTGGGAGGCGGTCGACGCCATCCCGATCGATCGGTTCGAGAACGACGTGGTCGTCGCCGAGGGCGTCGTCGCCGCGGCCCGCGCCGCGCTGAACGGCGCGCAGACGCGACTCGCGGCCTCCGACCTGGTCGCCACCTTCGAGACCGTCCCGATCGACGGCGGTCAGCTGAGCGAGCAGGGATGGGCATCGCCGGTGTTCGGGTCGATCACCGACGGCTTCGGCCCTCGCCCCGACAAGCCTCTGCCCGGCGTGAACGAGTTCCATCGCGGCACCGACATCGCCGCGCAGTGCGGCACCGGCGTCTTCGCCGCGACCGGTGGCGTCGTGGTCGTGGCCGGCGCGAGCGGGTCCTACGGCAACTGGATCCTCATCGACCACGGCGACGGCGTCACGACGGGCTACGCGCACCTGCGCGACGGCGGCATCCTCGTCGCGGAGGGCCAGGTCGTCGAAGCCGGCGAACTGATCGGCGCGGTCGGCAGCACCGGTGCCTCGACGGGCTGCCACCTCCACTACGAGATCCGGATCGACGGCACTGCGACCGACGCGATCCCGTTCATGGCGGCCCGCGGCGTCAGCCTCGGCTGAGTCCCGAGGGCGACGCCGCACCTCGAAGCCGGGGCCTCCGGCGCGCCGGGGCACGGTGTCCGGGATCCCGGACACGGGCGACGTGGCATCCGTTGTCGGCGGCCCCGCGAGGGTGTGGGATCGGAACATGACCACTGCCGCACCCACAGAGGCCGACGCCGTCGCCGGCCCCCGCACCGTCCGCGCCGCACGCGGCTCCGAGCTCTCGGCGAAGAGCTGGCAGACCGAGGCGCCGCTGCGCATGCTCATGAACAACCTCGACCCCGAGGTCGCCGAGCGCCCCGAGGACCTCATCGTCTACGGCGGCACCGGCAAGGCCGCCCGCAACTGGGAGGCGTTCGACGCGATCACGCGCACCCTCCGCGAGCTCGAGCCCGACGAGACGCTCCTCGTCCAGTCGGGCAAGCCGGTCGGCGTCTTCCGCACGCACGAGTGGGCGCCCCGCGTGCTCATCGCGAACTCGAACCTCGTCGGCGACTGGGCCACCTGGCCCGAGTTCCGCCGCCTCGAGCAGCTCGGCCTCACCATGTACGGGCAGATGACCGCGGGGTCGTGGATCTACATCGGCACGCAGGGCATCCTGCAGGGCACGTACGAGACGTTCGGCGCTGTCGCACGGTCGCTCGCCGCGAAGCGCGGCGCGAGCGCCGACGAGGTCGCGACCGCCTCGCTCGCCGGCACGCTCACGCTCACCGCCGGCTGCGGCGGCATGGGCGGCGCGCAGCCGCTCGCCGTGACGATGAACGGCGGAGCCGTGCTCATCGTCGACGTCGACGAGATGCGGCTCACCCGTCGCGTCGAGCACGGCTACCTCGACGAGGTCGCGCCGTCGCTCGATGACGCGGTCGAGCGCGCGCTCGCCGCGAAGGCCGAGGGGCGCGCGCTCAGCGTCGGTGTCGTCGGCAACGCGGCGTCGGTGTTCCCCGAGCTGCTCGAGCGCGGCGTCGCGATCGACATCGTGACCGACCAGACCAGCGCGCACGACCCGCTGTCCTACCTCCCGATGGGCGTCTCCGTCTCGGAGTGGCATGCGCTCGCGGCATCCGACCCCCACGAGTTCACCGAGCTCTCCCGGAAGTCCATGGCCGCGCACGTCGAGGCCATGGTCGGCTTCCAGGCGCGCGGCGCCGAGGTCTTCGACTACGGCAACTCGATCCGCCGCGAGGCCGAGCTCGGCGGCTACGAGCACGCCTTCGACTTCCCGGGTTTCGTGCCCGCCTACATCCGGCCGCTGTTCGCCGAGGGCAAGGGCCCGTTCCGCTGGGCGGCGCTCTCGGGCGACCCCGCCGACATCGCGGCGACCGACCGGGCGATCCTCGAGCTGTTCCCCGAGGACGCGCACCTGCGCCGCTGGATCGAGCAGGCCGGCGAGAAGGTCCACTTCGAGGGCCTGCCCGCGCGCATCTGCTGGCTGGGCTACAAGGAGCGCCACCTCGCCGGCCTGAAGTTCAACGAGATGGTCGCGTCGGGCGAACTCTCGGCACCCATCGTGATCGGTCGCGACCACCTCGACTCGGGCTCCGTCGCCTCGCCATACCGCGAGACCGAGGCCATGGCCGACGGCTCCGACGCGATCGCCGACTGGCCGCTGCTCAACGCCCTGCTCAACACCGCGTCGGGCGCGACGTGGGTGTCGATCCACCACGGCGGCGGCGTCGGCATCGGCCGGTCGATCCACGCGGGCCAGGTCGTCGTCGCCGACGGCACCGACCTCGCCGCGGAGAAGATCGCACGCGTGCTCGTGAACGACCCCGGCACCGGCGTCATGCGTCATGTCGACGCCGGCTACGACCGCGCCGTCGAGGTGGCGCGCGACCGCGGCCTGAACGTGCCCATGATGGACGCATGACCGACAGAGGTGCGGGGCGGCGGATGCTGCTGACGAACATCGGCGAGCTCGTCACGAACGATCCCGGCGCCGACCGCGAGGGCGCGCCGCTCGGCATCGTGCGCGACGCGGCCGTCCTCGTCGAGGACGGCCG
>NZ_JBHXVJ010000004.1:0-249085 GCF_042672355.1 Agromyces binzhouensis
AACGCCCGGACACATTCCGAACCCGGAAGCTAAGACTCGCAGCGCCGATGGTACTGCAGGGGCGACCCTGTGGGAGAGTAGGACACCGCCGGACACACATTCCAGAAGAGCCACCCCGAACAGGGTGGCTCTTCTGCATTTAACACCCACCCCACAGATCGGTGTCACCCGCGGAGACTGTGGACATGCACGATGCCGTTGTTCTGGACCGCCGCGAGGTAGCGCCCGTCGGGGCTGATCCGGACGTGCGCGATGCGCTGGAGCCCGTCCCCGGGGATCGAGAGCTGCTCCGCGCCGCTCTCGGCATCCCACATCGCGATGGTGCCATCCGAGTGCCCGGTGACGATCGCGGATCCGTCGGGCGCGAACCACGCCGTCTCGAACGGGGAGTCCGCCGAGAGCGTCATGAGTCGTTCTCCGGTGCGAACGTCCCACACCGTTGCCTCCGGCAGTTCGGGGTCGGTCGCGATGACGCGCTCACCGGCCGCATCGAACTCGGCCTTGATCGCCGGCGTCACCATGACCTGGCGCTGCGCGCCCGTCGCGGCGTCCCAGACGACGACCTCGGACGCTGCGGGGCCATCCTCGGCCGGTTCCGCGTCGTGGTCGAGGACGCGCGTGGCGGCGAGCAGGCTCGCATCGGGGCTGAAGGCGACGGCTACGTACTGCGTGCCATCGGGCGCGGGGTAGTTCGCGATCACCTCGCCCGACGTAGCTCGGATCTCGATGCGCGGATCATCGCCCTGGACGACGGTGGCGAGACGTTCCCCGTCCGTGCTCAGGTCCATGCCCCAGATCCATCCCTCTTCGAGTGCCGGCGTCGAGAACAGCGCCTCGCCCGTCGTCGTTCGGAAGAGATGTTCCTGACCCTTCCAACTCGCCGTCGCGGTGAACGCGCCTTCGCGCCCGAGGGAGAGATGACCCGTCTCGAGCCGACCGATGCCCACGGGTGCGGGAATCGTCGATACCTGGACTCCGGTCGCGATCTCATATGTCGACACCGCGCCGTCGATCTCGATGATCGCGATGTGTCGGCCGCTGGGCAGGAACTCGGCCGCGCTGTAGTCGACGTTGCCCTGCGAGTTGCCGTACTCGACACCTCGGACGCTCATCACCTCGGGCAGCGTCGAACCGCCAGGGGCCTCGGCAGAGTCGACGGCGACGGGGCCGTCCCCGCTCCGTTGCGGCGAGAGCGTCGCGCCGAGCAGGTATCCGGTGGCCAGCAAGGCAGCCCCGGCGGCGACCCATCCGAGGATGGGGCCGGCACGGCGACTGCGGCGAGCTCCCGCTTCGGTTCCGACGCGCTCCCGCTGGACGTCCACGTCCTGGACTGCGGACTCGTGTACTGAGGTGTCCATGACGGCTCCTTTGCTCCGGCCGCGCGATGCAGCTGATACCCGAAGGGTCGCGCGCGCGTGTGGCAGCGGCGTGGCGGACGCGTTGCACCACGTTGGCATCAGCCGCAGGTCGGGCGGTCGAAGTACCGCCGGCACTCGTCGTCGGTGAAGCCGCGCGTGAGACGCTGACGCGCGAGAACGACGAGGTCGTCCACGTCGAGCGCCCAGACCTTGACGACTCCGTCTTCGCCCGCCGACGCTGCCTTCGAGCCGTCGGGGCTGAGCGCGACTTGCGCGACGGGCCCGCCGCCGCCGCCGACGGCGAGGTGCTCGACGCCGTTCCGGGCATCCCAGAGACGGATCGTGCCGTCGCGATGTCCCGAGACGATGGAACCACCGTCGCTACTGAAGGCGAGATCCTCGAACGCCGCGTCCGCCTCGAGTGACACGATTCGTGCACCCGACCGGACGTCCCAGACCGTGACATCCGCCCCCGTCACCGTGATCGTGGCGATCCGATCTCCGCTGGGGTCGAAGGCGACGCGATCGGCCGGTGTCCGGATCTCCTGGACGAGGTCCCCGGACGCGCGGTCCCAGATCAGCACTGCCATCTGGGAAGGATCGTGGCCGACGGCAGGCACGCGCGCGGCTGCGACCAGCCGAGCCCGTGCGCTCAAGCTCACGTTGCCGAACGAGCCGCCGGGCTCGGCGGGAAGGGTGAGCACGACGTCGCCCGATGCGTCGTAGACCGAGACCGAGTCGTGATCACCGGTGACGGCGACCGCCACGTAGTCGCCGTCGTCGCTCAGGTCGATGCTCGACAACACAGCATCCCGGCCTTCGTGAGACGTCGTGTCGGCCGTGAAGAGCCCGCGGGCGCCCAGGTCGGAAAGTGCCAGCAGTCCGAGCCGGCTGCCAGCAGCGACGCGAGCTCCTTCGGTGCTGACGTCGAGGTGGACGACACCCGGGTCCTGGCGGCCCGGCAGACGGGTGTCCAATTCCCCGATGTGCCGTCCGGTCTCGGTGTTCGTGACCACCACACGGCCGGACGGATCGACCACGGCGAGCCGGCGACTGTCCGCGAGGAACACGACTGCACGCTCCCCGGAGCCCGAAGGCCGAATGCTCGGAATGCTCGTCCATTCGCCCCCTGCGGTGCCGGCGTCCCAGATGCGGACACTCGTGGCGGCGGTGTCGCCCGTCACCACTCGCGTGCCGTCGGGCGACACCGCCGCCCCGTCCAGCCCGGCCCGCGTGCCACGGGCGGCGTACGTCTGCAAGTGCCGAATGCCGTTCGGCGTGATCGCCGTGAGCATCGCCGTCCCGTCGTCACTCGCCGAGACGAGCACGCCACCCGTCGCGGCCCAGTCGATGCAGGTGACTCGATCGCTGTGGTCGCTGACCGTGTAGAGGCGCTCGCCGGTCTCGGCATCCCAGATGCGGACAGTCGCATCGCCGTGCGCGGTGGCGATCCAGCGTCCATCGGGGCTCCACGCGATGTCCGTGAGGATCGGGTCGTCGATAGGCCCGGACTCGAATCGGCGGGCCGCCGTGTCGATCTCGAAGACCGTGACGGACGGTGATTCGACGTGCTCGCCGCCGACGGCGACGAACGCGCCATCGGGGCTGAAGGACGTCGGCCCGACGGGCGCTGGGACCGCGAGCGCGACGTCGCCGGTGACGACATCCGTGACGCGCAGGACACCGTCGGGCCGGACGAAGGCGATCCGGCTCCCGTCGGGGCTGACCGACATCCCAGTCGCGGATGCTGCCGCCTCGGAGCCGTTCTGGACCGTTCGCACCAAGGCCAGGGTCCCCGAGGACGCGTCCCACACACGCACTGCGCCGTCGATGCCGGCGGTCGCGAGCCGCGAGCCATCCCGGCTGTACTCGATCTCGTCGATCGCACCGTCGTGCGCCTGCACGCCCCTCGTGACGGCACCGGACGTCGCGTCGTGCAGCATCAGGATCCCCGAACGCCCGGGGCCGTCCGTGGCGAACGAGTCACCCGCGGGACTCCAGTCGAGGGCTCCGCCGCTCCCGGTCACGGTCTGCAGCACGCGGGATGCGGTGACTGCCCGGTGCAGCGACTCCTGGGCGGCCCGGGGCACCGGTACGCCGAGGTCCATGGGGGCGTCGACCGCAGCGAGCGACAGCAGCGTCGCCAGTTCCGCGTCGTCGGCGAGCACGGCGTCGGAGGCAGCGGCGAACGCGAGCGAGGTCGCGACGATGCGCGCGTTCTCGGCGCCCCCGCGTTGGGCGACGGCGACGAACCCTCCGACGAATGCTCCGATCAGCGCGACCACCATCACCGCGAGCTGCAGTCGAAGACGCCGCGTGGTGCGGGCGCCTTCCCGAGCGCGTGCGGCGTCGGCCGCACGTTCCCGGTCGCGTGCCTCGCGCGCGGCATCGAGGTAGGCCCGCTCCGGGACACCCAGCGTCTCGGGATGCGCGGTGGCGGATTCCAGGGCGAGCTCGAGTCGCGCACCGCGATAGAGCGCACCCGGATCCCGACCGAACCCCTCCCACTCGGCTGCGGCGTCGCGCAGTCGGCCGAGTGAAACGAGGATCGCCCGGTCCTCGCGGATCCAGTCTCGCAGGCGCGGCCACGCCGACAGCAGCGCCTCGTGGGCGATCTCCACGGTCGGCGCACGCGTGTGCGGGTCGCGGTCGAGGGCGAGAAGTCGGGCATCCGCCCAGCGATCGATCGCGCGATCCATCTCACCTCCGTCGTCGCGATCGGCGAGCTCGGCGCGAGTCTGCCGCCGGCGCGTCGGCTCACCCTCAGGGGTCAGCGTGACGAGCCGCTCGAACAGCGCGCGCGCCACCGCCCTGCTCTCGTCGGGCAATGCGCGGAACAGCCCGTCGGCCCGCGCAGCGATCGCGCCACCGACCCCGCCGAGCTCCCGGTACGCCGCGAGCGTCAGGGTGTCCGCGGTCCGTTCCGCCAGGTCCTGGAGTGTGAACTGCAGGGCGGGCAGCGCGGCCGGCCGGTCGACCACAGCGCTCACGACCTCGGCCACGAGCGGCGGTTCGACGGCGAGCGACGCGCGCGCGGCCGGCCCGGTGATCGCGGACTCCAACTCGGCCGCGGTCATCGCGGGCACGAGGACCGCGCCATCCTGCATGAGGGCAGCGAACCGGGGGACCGCAAGCGCCCGGTCGGAGAAGTCCGCCCGAAGTGTCGCCACCACGCGGAGGCGCGCGTCGGGTGCGCGCAGTGCATCGACGAGCGCGTCCAGGAGCGCCCGACGCTCGTCGGCATCGGCGAGTGTGAACAGCTCTTCGAACTGGTCGATCACGAGGAGCACCTGTGCTCCGTCAGGGGTGAGATCGCGGATCGCACCATCGAGCGCGGACGGGTCGTCGGCGATGCGCCGGACGAGGCCGTGCACCTCTGCCACGGCCACATGGCGCAGCGCCTCGGCGAGCGATCGGAGCGGCCGGGGGCCGGGCCGCATCGTCGTGACGAACCATTGCGACGACCCATGGATGATCCCCGCTCTCACTCGGGGCAGCAGGCCCGCCCCGACAAGGCTCGTCTTGCCGGACCCCGAGCCCCCGAGCACCACGACGAGCCGCCGGCGACTCAAGCGGGCCACGAGCGCATCGACGAGTGCGCCGCGCCCGAAGAAGTCGGCTGCATCCGCCTCATCGAAGGGGCGCAACCCCTTGTAGGGGTTGTCCATGCGGGGCTCCGCTGGGACGCCGTCGAGCGCGATCAGGAGTTCGCGGATGAACTCGTCCATCGGCGGGCCGCCCATCGCGGCCCGGTCGAGGATCGTCCGGATCCCGGGTGTTGCGTCGAGCAGGCACTTCCCCACGAGGTTCGCCATCGCTCGGACATCGTCTGCGGGACGTGGCGCCGGCCGAGCCGTTCCCACGTCGAATCCGTCCAGGTTCGGATCGCCTCGGTGATCGAACAGCACTCTCTCCGCGGTGATGCCCCCGTGCATCGCCCCTGCGGCGTGCGCCATTGCGAGCGCTCCGCCGACGCGCTCCACGAGCGACCGGAGAGCGGAGGTCGCCAGCGGGCCGCGCGCCAGTCGATCGGCCAGGCTTCCGCCGGGCAGCCGGGGCGTCACGAGGTAGGCGCCGCCGGGATCACGCCAATGGTCGAGGAGGGGGACGACGGCCGGATGCCGCAGCGCGGACACGCGCCGGGCGGCGTGTTCGAACGACTGGACGAACCAGGGGGCGTTCGCCACGTCGACGGGCAGGGCGCGGATCACGAGATCGCGATCGTCGCCGTCGGCGTGTGCCGAATGGACGACACCTCGCGGCCCTGCGCCGAGGCGTTGGTCCAACCGGTAGCCGCGGATGCGCTCGCCGACGTCCGCGGACCGCGAGAGGGTCGGGTCGTGCGTGAGCACCTGGTGCTCGAGCTCCGCGAGCGCCGGCGAGGGATCCAGTCCGAGCTCATCGGCCAGCAGTGCACGGTAGACGCGCACCGACTCGAGAGCGTCGGCTTGGCGCCCCGATCGGTGCAAGGCGATCACGAGTTGCACCCGGAACGATTCGCGGAGCGGGGATTCGGCCACGAGCGCCTCGAGGCGAGCGAGGATCTCGCTCGCTCGCCCGCACGCCAACTCCGCGTCGACGAGCCGCTCCCACGCGACAAAGTGGAGTTCCCGAAGGCGCTGGGCTTCGGGATGCGCCCAGTCCTCGTCGGCGAATTCCGCGTACGGGTCGCCGCGCCACAGGGCGAGCGCCTCTCGGCACGCCTGGGCCGCACGATCGGCCCCCTCGCGATCGAGCATCGCCGATGCCGCATGCACGAGACGCTCGAAGCGCGCAGCGTCGAGCGTCTCGTCGTCATCCAGGTGGAGGGCATAGCCCGGTGCCCGCGTGATGATGCTCGCGCCGCCGGAGACGTCCAACACGCGACGCAGGCGAGCAATGTAGCTGCGCAGGGTCGTGGCGGCCGCCGGGGGCGGTGCGCTCGAGAACACGACCTCGATCAATCGGTCGGCGGAGACGATCGTTCCGTGGTGCATGAGCAGCACGGCGAGCAGGCGGCGCTGGCGCGACCCGCCCACGGCCACCTCACGCCCCTCGGCGGTGACGGTGAGTCCACCCAGTACGAGAAACCCGGACATCGGTGCTCCTGGGACCGACTGTAGCCCCTCTGCCACGGTGCGGCGAGGGCGTGGCAGTCCCGTGGCGTCCGCCGGTGCCCTTGCTCCGAGGCGCTGCGCAAGCGCTTGCGGAGCGTCCGTGCGAGCCCGTCGATGGAACCACGCGGGTGAACGTCTCGGGCGTGGGTGAATGCTCCCGGCGCACGATGATGTCGCGCACGACCAGACCAGGATCCATGCGGAATCCCGTCGGCCTGCAGGACACCCGGCGCGGATGGGGGCGGATGATCGCGCGGTCTCATGGCCTCGCGTCGAGTTAATGCAAGCGCTTGCAATCTTGCCTCGCCAGCCGGTAAGGTCGCGCTCAATGTCAGTTGGCACGTCGTCGTGCCGGAATCGGGAGTCAAGGATGACGCAACGGGCGCGTGCTCGCAGCTTGCTGGCTTTGGGGGTGACGGGCGCCGTCGCGGCATCCGTTCTCGCCGTCGTACCGATCGGGGCCGCGGCCGAGGAGGGCGATACGTTCGCCCTCGTCGGCTCGCTGCAGACCGAGCTGGGGTGTTCGGAGGACTGGCAGCCCGCGTGCGCGGACACCGAACTGCTCCCGACCGATACGGCCGGCGTCTACGCCGCCGACTTCACCCTGCCGGCGGGTACGTACGAGTACAAGGTCGCCGCGAACGACTCCTGGGATGCGAGCTGGGGCCTGAACGGCGGCGGCGACAACATCCCGCTGACCGTCGCGGGCGACGCCGACGTGCGCGTGGTCTTCGACGACACCCAGAAGCGCGTCGGCCTCGAACTGCTCGACGTGCGCGGCCCCTACGACGAGGCGACGGATGCCGCGCTCGTCCTGCCGCCCGTGCGCCAGCCGGGCAGCGCCGAGAACTTCTACTTCGTGATGACCGACCGGTTCGCCAACGGCGACCCGTCGAACGACACCGCCGGCATCGCGGGCGACCGCCTCGACCACGGGTTCGACCCCACCGACAAGGGCTTCTACCACGGCGGCGACATCCAGGGCATCCGCGACAACCTCGACTACATCGAGGGCCTCGGGACGAGCGCGATCTGGTTCACCCCGAGCTTCAAGAACAAGCCCGTGCAGGGCGAGGGCGACGACGCGAGCGCCGGGTACCACGGCTACTGGATCACCGACTTCACGCAGATCGACCCGCACCTCGGCACCAACGCCGAGCTCGAGGCACTGATCGCCGAGGCGCACGCCAAGGGCATCAAGGTCTACTTCGACATCATCACGAACCACACGGCCGACGTGATCTCGTACGAGGAGGGCCAGTACTCCTACATCGACAAGGCCACGAGCCCGTACCGCGACGCCGCGGGCGAGGTGTTCGACCCGAGCGCGATCGCGGGCAGCCCCGACTTCCCCGACCTCGACCCGGAGACGAGCTTCCCCTACACGCCGACCATCTCGGCCGAGGAGGCCGACGTCAAGGTGCCGGCGTGGCTGAACGACCCGACCGTCTACCACAACCGCGGCGACTCGACCTGGGCGGGCGAGTCGGTCACCTTCGGCGACTTCGTCGGCCTCGACGACCTCATGACCGAGGACCCGACCGTCGTGGACGGGTTCGTGCAGGTCTACCAGGACTGGGTCGACCTCGGCATCGACGGGTTCCGCATCGACACCGCCAAGCACGTGAACTTCGAGTTCTGGGAGACCTGGTCGACCGAGGTGCTCGACTACGCGCACGCGCAGGGCAAGCCCGACTTCTTCATGTTCGGCGAGGTCTACGACGCCGACCCGGTCAAGCTCTCGCCGTACGTGCGCAACAGCGACATGAACTCGGTGCTCGACTTCACCTTCCAGTCGCAGGCCGTGTCGTTCGCCGCCGGCAACTCGGCGAAGAACCTGCAGTCGCTGTTCGCCGGCGACGACTACTACACGACGCCCGACTCCTCGGCGACCGCGTTGCCGACCTTCCTCGGCAACCACGACATGGGCCGCATCGGCTACTTCCTCGCCAACTCGGGTGACACCGCGGTGCAGCGCGACGAACTGGCCCACGAGCTCATGTACCTCACGCGCGGCCAGCCGGTCGTGTACTACGGCGACGAGCAGGGGTTCGCGGGCACCGGCGGCGACAAGGACGCACGCCAGACGCTCTTCGCGAGCCAGGTCGACGAGTACGTGAACCAGCCGCTCGTCACCGGCGAGAACGCCGGCAGCGTCGACCGCTACGACACGGGCGCGCCGCTCTACACGCACATCGCCGCACTCGCCGAGCTGCGCGAGGCGCACCCGGCGCTCGAGCAGGGCGCGCAGGTCGAGCGGTTCGTCACCGACGGCGCGGGCGTCTACGCGTTCAGCCGCGTCGACCGCGACGAGAAGGTCGAGTACCTGGTCGCCGTCAACAACGCGAACGAGTCGAAGACCGTCGACGTGCCGACGCTGACGGCGGATGGCGCGTTCGAGGTGCTCTACGGCGACGCATCCGCGCTGACTGCCAACGCCGACGGCGTGGCATCCGTCACCGTGCCGGCGCTAGGAGCCGTGGTGTGGAAGGCCGACCGGCAGGTGACCGCCCCCGAGGCCGCATCTGCGATCGCCGTCGACGTGCCCGTTGCGGGCGCCGGCGTCACCGGTGTCACGCCGGTCTCGGCCGACGTCGCCGACAGCACCTGGCAGGAGACGAGCTTCGCCTGGCGCGTCGCCGGCTCCGCCGAGTGGACGCCGCTCGGCACCGCCGAGGACACCACGCCGCGCGTCTTCCACGACACCGCGGGCCTCGCGAACGGCACGCTGATCGAGTACCGGGCCGTGTCGACGGATGCCGCGGGCAACCGCGCCGCCGCCTCGACCTACGCCTCGGTCGGCAATGCCGTGAACCTCGTCGTCGAGGAGGAGCCCGAGCCCGAGATCGGCCTGGTCACCGTGCCCGGCAGCCACAACTCGGAGATGGGCTGCCCGGGCGACTGGCAGCCCGGCTGCGAGGCCGCGAAGCTCACCAAGCGCGCCGACGGCATCTACGCCGGCACGTTCGAGGTGCCCGCCGGCACCTACGAGTACAAGGTCGCGATCAACGGCAGCTGGGCGCTGAACTACGGCGCGAACGGCGTGCAGGACGGCCCGAACGTCACCTACACGACCGAGGGCGGCCCGGTCACGTTCTACTGGGACCCGCGCACGAACGTGTTCTCGTCGACTGCCGAGGGCCCCATCGTGACGCTGCCCGGCAGCCTGCAGTCCGAGCTCGGCTGCCCCGGCGACTGGCAGCCCGACTGCATGGTCACCTTCGCGCAGGACGGCGACAAGGACGGCGTCCACGAGTTCTCCACCGACGGCCTGCCCGCCGGTTCCTACGAGGTGAAGGTCGCCCACGGCCTCTCGTGGGATGAGAACTACGGCGTCGACGGGGTCCGCAACGGCGGCAACATCCAGTTCGTCGTCGCGACCGACGGCGAGTTCGTCACGTTCCGCTACACGCTCGAGACGCACGTGCTCGAGGTCGTCGTCGCCGATCCGCCGCTCGCCGGCATCGGCCAGCAGCGCGCGTACTGGCTCGACGCCGAGACGCTCGCGTGGCCCGCGTCGCTGCTCGGCGGCGGGAACGCGGCCGACCTGGCGTACACGCTCGAGTTCGCGGCCGACGGCGGGCTCGGCACCGCCGGCAGCGCCGTGACCGGCGCCGACCAGTCGGTCGAGCTCGAGTTCCAGTCGGGCGGTATCGGCGATGAGCTCGCCGCGACCTTCCCCCACCTGGCGAGCTACGTGGCGCTCCGCCCGGTCGGCCTCGACCGCGACGCGATCGCCGAGCTCGTCACCGGCGAGCTGCAGGTCGCGCAGCGCAGCGGCGACGCGCTCACCGCGATGACCGGCGTGCAGCTGCCGGGCGTGCTCGACGACCTGTACGCCGACGCCGTGGCATCCGCTGCGCTCGGTGCCTCGTTCGACGACGGCGCACCGACGCTCTCCGTCTGGGCGCCGACCGCGAAGTCGGTCTCGGCCCAGGTGTGGGACACCGGCTCGACCGGCGACCCGCAGGTGCTGCCGGCGACGTTCGACGCGGCATCCGGTGCGTGGTCGGTGGCCGAGGGCGTCGACGCCGGTGACGAGTACCGCTGGCTCATCGAGGTCTACGCGCCGACGACCGGCGAGGTCGAGGAGAACTCGGTGACCGACCCCTACTCGGCGGCGCTCACCGTGAACTCGGCGCGCACCGTGGTGGTCGACCTCGACGACCCGGCACTCGCTCCCGAGCTGTGGGCCGAGACGCCTGCGCCGCTCGTCGAGCGCCAGGTCGACCGCGCGATCACCGAGCTGCACGTGCGCGACTTCTCGATCACGGATGAGACCGTGCCCGAGGACGAGCGCGGCACCTACCGTGCGTTCACCCGCAACAGCGCGGGCACCGCGCAGCTCCGCGAGCTCGCGGCCGCGGGCATCAACACGGTGCACCTGCTGCCGACATTCGACATCGCGACCATCGAGGAGCGCCGCGACCAGCAGGCGACCCCCGACTGCGACCTCGAGACCTTCGGCCCGGCGTCGGAGGAGCAGCAGGCCTGCATCGAGGCGATCCGCGACCTCGACGGGTTCAACTGGGGCTACGACCCGTACCACTTCCAGGCGCCCGAGGGCTCCTACGCGGTCGACCCCGAGGGCGGCGCTCGCGTCGCGGAGTTCCGCGAGATGGTCGGCGCCCTGCACGCCACCGGCCTGCAGGTCGTGCTCGACGAGGTGTACAACCACACCGCCCAGTCGGGCCAGGGCGAGAAGTCGGTGCTCGACAGGGTCGTGCCCGGCTACTACCACCGCCTGAACGCGACCGGCGGCGTCGAGACCTCGACGTGCTGCCAGAACGTCGCGACCGAGCACGCCGTCGCCGAGAAGCTCATGGTCGACTCGACCGTGCTCTGGGCGAGGGAGTACAAGGTCGACGGGTTCCGGTTCGACCTGATGGGCCACCACTCGAAGGCGAACATGCTCGCCATCCGCGAGGCGCTCGACGAGCTCACGCTCGCCGAGGACGGCGTCGACGGCTCGAAGGTGTTCCTCTACGGCGAAGGCTGGAACTTCGGCGAGGTCGCGAACAACGCCCGGTTCGAGCAGGCCTCCCAGGGTCAGCTCGGCGGCACCGGGATCGCGACGTTCAACGACCGCCTGCGGGACGGCGTGCACGGCGGCAGCCCGGTCTCGGGCGACTCGAAGTACGAGCAGGGCTTCGGCACCGGGCTCGCGGGCGAGCCGAACGGCCGTCCCGTGCGCGACGGCATCCGGGACCTCGGCCAGCAGACCGACCTGGTGAAGGTCGGCCTCGCGGGCAACCTGCGCGACTTCGAGTTCACCGGCTCCGACGGGGTCGTGAAGTCGGGCGCCGAGGTCGACTACAACGGCTCGCCGGCCGGCTACGCGGATCACCCGGAGGAGGTCATCAACTACGTCGACGCGCACGACAACGAGACGCTGTTCGACCTCGGCGTGCTCAAGCTCCCGCAGGAGACGTCGATGGCCGACCGGATCCGCATGAACACGCTGTCGCTCGCGACCGTGACGTTCTCGCAGAGCCCCTCGTTCTGGCACGCCGGCACCGAGCTGCTGCGCTCGAAGTCGCTCGACCGCAACAGCTACAACTCGGGTGACTGGTTCAACCGGATCGACTGGACCGGCCAGGAGTCGACCTTCGGGTCGGGCCTGCCGATGAAGGCCGACAACGAGGACCATTGGCCTGTCATGGCCGAACTGCTGGGCGACGAGGCGCTGAAGCCGACCGCGGAGGACATCGCCTCCGCCGAGGCGGCCGCGCTCGACCTGCTGCGCGTGCGATCGAGCGTCGACCTGCTGAAGCTGGGCTCGGCCGAGCTCATCGAGCAGAAGGTCTCGTTCCCGAACGGCGGGGCGGATGCCACGGACGGCCTCATCGTGATGCTCATCGACGACCTCGTCGGTGACGACGTCGACCCCGAGCTGGAGGGTGCCCTGGTCGTGTTCAACGCCTCGGGCGAGGCGATCACCGAGCAGGTCGACGGGCTCTCGGGCCGCGATTTCAAGCTCGCGAAGCCGCTGCAGAACGGCATCGACGAGACCGTCAAGGAGACGAAGTGGAAGGCGAAGACCGGGACGCTGACGATCCCGGCGCGCACGGCTGCGGTGCTCGTCGACGACCAGAAGGTGACGGGCCCGGCGAAGGGCGCGGCCGCGGCCGCGCCCCAGACGGCCGAGGGATCGGCGGCGGCCACCACCGCCCCGACGTCCGACGCTCCGGTCGTGCGCCTGGCCGCCGGTTCGGTGCAGGTCGGCTCGGCGCTCGCGGTCGCGGGTTCCGGCTTCGACTCGGGCGAGCTCGTCCAGGTGTGGCTCGAGTCGACCCCGCGTCTCCTCGAGGCGCAGTCCGCCGGTGCCGACGGCACGGTGGCCTTCGACGTCACGATCCCCGAGGGGACCGAGATCGACGGGCACCACGTGCGGCTGATCGGCGTGGCCTCCGGTGCCGAGGCGGTCGCGGAGCTCACCGTGGTCGGTCCGCTCGGCCTCACCGCGACGCAGGGCGCGCTCGCCGCACTGCTCGGGGTCGCCGCGCTCGCCGCAGCCCTGATCGTGGTTGCGCCGCGCCTGCGGCGCTCGCGGGTCAGGGCCTGAGGTCGCCGGGCGAGGCGGGTGTGCGCCGCCTCGCCCGGACAGTGCGCATCGGCGCCCGGGAGTTCGTCCGGGGCGCCGACGCGCGCGCACCACGATGCCCGGCGCCCCCCCGGCGCCGGGCATCGTCGTCGGCCGTGGGCCGATCGGCCGCTAGAGCGGGATGTCGACGCCGCAGCCGGCGAACGCGGAGAACAGGTCGGCGCCGTGCGCGGCGAAGATCTCGTCGATCCCCTTGCCGTCGGCGGCCTTCGCCTCGTTCGGGTTGTTCCCGGCGACGACGCCGTCGTTGCCGTGCGCGCCCTTGACGTGGATGGTGAACGACATCGGCGCTCCGGTGGCCGCGTACGCGTCGGTCACGCACTCCGCGTCGTCCGGCTCCAGGCCCACGGTGAGCTCCTCGAAGTACACCGTGAACCACGCCTGCGAGTTGGACGCACCCGCGTTGCCCTTCTCGGATCGATTGGGGTTGAAACACTCGTGGGCGTAGGCGGCCATGCCGCTGCCCAGCGTGAGCGCGGCGGCCAGGCCCACCCCGGCGCCGATGTTGGTCATCGTTCTCGAGAACATCCTTGCTCCACTTCGATTCGGGTAGAAACGACCGTCGATCGGGTCGTCGCATCCGACGATGCACGCGATCGGCGTTGATGGACTCAGGGTGCTCCCCGGTATTGTCCGCCGATACCCCCAGAAACGGGGGTATCCTCAGTTCTTCGAATGGTTCGGGAACCGCCTCGTGATCAGGGGGTTTCGATCGCCACGCCGGTCAGGACCGCGAAGCAGCGCTCGAGCCGCGCGAGCCACCAGGCCGCGCGGTCGCCGTCGGCGGCGTACCGGTCGAGCAGTGCCGGGTCTGGATCGATGCGGCGGACGTCGATCGCGCCGCCGCTCGGGAGCAGCGGGTCGCGTGAGACATCCGCCGCCAGCAGCGAGGCCGTGCCGAGCCCGCAGTCGTAGTCGAGCGTCGGGAGCGCCGCGGCGAGGTGCGCGCCCATCGCGAGTCCGACGCTCGTGTCGAGCGCGCTCGAGACGACGATCGGCAGCCCGGCGCGCTCGGCGACGTCGAGCGCGCGACGGATGCCTCCGAGCGGCGCGGCCTTCACGACGAGCAGGTCCGCGGCGCCCGCCGCGGCGACCGCGAGCGGGTCGTCGGCTCGGCGGACGCTCTCGTCGGCGGCGATCGGGATGCCCATGTACTTCGTGCGCGTGCGGATCTCGGCCAGTTCGGGCACGCTCGGGCAGGGCTGCTCGACGTACTCGAGGTCGAACGGCGCGAGCGCGTGGATGGCGTGCTCGGCCTCGTCGACGTTCCATCCGCCGTTCGCGTCGACCCGGATGCGCCCCTCGGGGCCCATCGCCTCGCGCACCGCGCGCACGCGCGCGACATCCTGATCGAGGGTCTGGTCGGATGCCGCGACCTTGACCTTCGCCGTCCGGCAGCCGGGGAACCGCTCGAGCACGGCCGGCACGGCATCGGCGTCGACGGCGGGCACGGTCGCGTTCACGGGGATGCGGTCGCGATGCGCGGCCGGCGCCGGGTTCCAGCCGAAGTCGATCGCGGCGCCGAGCCAGGTCGCCGCCTCCTCGTCGTCGTACTCGGCGAACGGCGCGAACTCGGTCCAGCCCTCGGGGCCCTCGATCAGCAGGGCCTCGCGCACCTCGATGCCGCGGAAGCGCGTGACGAGCGGGAGTGCGACCACCCGAGCGGTCGCGAGGAGGTCGTGCAGGGGCGGCAGGGCGACGGCGCTCATGCGTCGAGTCTGCCACCCCGGCCGTGCCTCGGCCGTGCGGTGAGGTGACGGGAACTGCTGCCGCACGTGCGCGGACGAGCCGTTCGCGTCATCTCGGCAACGGGAGCGCAGGCCGCGCCGAACTAGGCTGGAGGCCATGGCAGTCGAGGTGTCGGAACTGTTCGATCCGAGCGTGTGGGTGGATGCCGCGGCATCCGTAACCGGCGAAGGCGGTTTCACCGACATCACCTACCACCACTCGGCCGACGGTCGCATCGCGCGCATCGCGTTCGACCGCCCCGAGGTGCGGAACGCGTTCCGCCCGCACTCGGTCGACGAGCTGTACCGCGCCCTCGAGGACGCCCGCACGAACCCGCGCATCGGCGTCGTGCTGCTCACCGGCAACGGGCCGAGCCCCAAGGACGGCGGCTGGGCGTTCTGCTCCGGCGGCGACCAGCGCATCCGCGGTCGCGACGGCTACCAGTACTCGGCGGCCGAGGGCGAGGTCGTCCGCGACCCGGCCGCCGCGGCCGCGACCGGGCGACTGCACATCCTCGAGGTGCAGCGGCTCATCCGCTTCATGCCGAAGGTCGTCATCGCGGTCGTGCCGGGGTGGGCCGCCGGCGGCGGGCACTCGCTGCACGTCGTCTGCGACCTCACCATCGCCTCGCGCGAGCACGGGCGGTTCAAGCAGACGGATGCCGACGTCGGCAGCTTCGACGCCGGCTACGGGTCGGCGTACATGGCCCGCCAGGTCGGGCAGAAGTTCGCGCGCGAGGTCTTCTTCCTCGCCGAGGAGTACTCGGCCGATCGTGCGTACGAGATGGGTGCGGTGAACCGCGTCGTGCCGCACGCCGACCTCGAGCGCGAGGCGATCGCGATGGCACGCACCATCCTCACGAAGTCGCCGACGGCGATCCGGATGCTGAAGTTCGCGTTCAACGCCGTCGACGACGGGCTCGTGGGCCAGCAGGTGTTCGCGGGCGAGGCGACGCGGCTCGCGTACGGCACCGACGAGGCGGTCGAGGGGCGCGACTCGTTCCTGGAGAAGCGACAAGCCGACTGGGGTCCGTACCCGTGGCACTACTGATCGCGTCGGCGCGCTGCGCCGGCCAGCGACACCTGACGTGCCGGTGTCGAGGGTCCGCATGAAACCCCTCATCAGGGTTCCCGTCGGCGACGTCGCGAGGCTGATGGGGCAGTTGCGCGAGGCCGTGCTCCTCGACGGGCTCGCGGTGCTGCCCTTCTCCGGAGACGACGAGCCGGACGACCCCATCGAGGCGCTCGTCCCCGACGAGGTCGCCCTCGTGATCGAGACGAGCGGGTCGACGGATGCCCCGAAGCGGGTCGGCCTCTCCGGAGCCGCGCTCCGCGCGAGCGCCGGCGCGACCTCGCGGTGGTTCGGAGGCGTGCACGGACAGTGGCTGCTCGCCCTGCCCGCGACCTACATCGCCGGCGCGCAGGTGCTCGTGCGTTCGCTCGTCGCCGGCACCGAGCCGGCGGTCATGCCCGCGGGCGGCTTCACGCCCGAGGGCTTCGTCGACGCGGCCCGCACGCTCGACCCCGACCGGCCGTGGTTCACCTCGCTCGTGCCCGTGCAACTCGCCCGCCTCGTCGACGCCGCCGACGCCGATCGCTCGGTTCGCGCCGCGCTCGGGTCGTTCGAGGCGATCCTGCTCGGCGGCCAGGCCGCGCCCGTCGGACTCGTCGAGCGCGCGACCGCGCTCGGCGCCCGGGTGCACCGCACGTACGGGTCGAGCGAGACCGCCGGTGGATGCGTCTACGACGGGACGCCGCTGCCGGGCGTCGAGGTGCGGATCGTCGACGGCGAGGTGCAGCTCGCCGGGCGCATGCTCGCCGAGGGCTACCTCGATGACCCCGAGCGCACCGCACGCGCCTTCGCGGTCGATGCCGACGGGCGGCGCTGGTACCGCACGGGCGACCTCGGTTCGATCGGCGACGACGGCCGGCTGCGGGTGACCGGGCGCACCGACGACGTGATGACGTCGGGCGGGGTCAAGGTCGTGCTCGGCGAGGTCGAGCGCGCGGTGCACGGCGTCGACGGGTTCGCCGACGCGGTCGTGGTCGCCGTGCCCGACCCCGAGTGGGGCGAGCGCGCCGCGGTCGTCGGCACCGGGTCGGCGCCGCGCGCCGCGGGCGCGCTCGAGGCACTGCGTGCGGCGACGGATGCCGCGGGGCTGCCCCCGGCCGGTCGCCCCGCTCGCGTCGTCGTGGTCGACGAGCTCCCTCGGCTCGCCTCGGGCAAGCCCGACCGCGTCGCGGCATCCGCCCTCGCCCGGGACGCCGGCGCCGCCTGACGCGATCGATCGCGCGGGCTCCGCGCCGCGTTCGCAGGATCATCGGGTCGATGCGGCGCGCGACCGGGGCGCATCGGCCGTCTCATCATGCGAATCCGCGCGCGGGCTGCCGGCGGAATGGCGGAGCCGACGACGAGGCGCGCGGAATAGCATGTCGGGGTGGCACGCCCGAAGACCCCTCGCACCCCGTCCGCCCAGCCGGCCCAGGCCGCCAAGCCGTCGAGGCCTCGCACGAACGGACGCTCCGGCAACCCGGCCAGGGCGGCCGCGGCGGCGCCGCGCGCGCAGCGCGGCCCCGCGACCTTCCGCGACTGGGTCGGCGGTGCGCGCCTGCGGACGCTTCCGCTCGCGATCGCGCCGGTCGCGCTGGGCACCGGTGCCGGGGTGGTGATGCTCGGCTACCTCGACGAGCCGTTCCATCCGTGGCGCGCGGTGCTCGCGCTCGTCGTCGCGCTCGCGCTGCAGGTCGGCGTGAACTACGCCAACGACTACTCCGACGGCGTGCGCGGCACCGACGAGCACCGCGTCGGACCGGCGCGGCTCGTGGGGTCGGGCGCCGCGACGCCGCGGCAGGTGCTCACGGTCGCGCTGGCGTTCTTCGGCCTGGCGGCCGTCGCGGGGCTCGCGCTCGTCGTCCTCACGCAGCAGTGGTGGCTGCTCGCGGTCGGCGCCGCGGCGATCGTCGCCGCCTGGTTCTACACGGGCGGCAAGCGCCCCTACGGCTACTCCGGGCTCGGCGAGCTGTTCGTGTTCGTGTTCTTCGGCCTGGTCGCGACGGCGGGCTCGACGTACGTGCAGGCGCTCGGCGTGAACCTCGAGTCGTGGACGGGCGGCGTCGGCGTCGGCCTCATCGCGTGCGCGGTGCTCATGGCGAACAACCTCCGCGACGTCGAACAGGACCGCATCGCCGGCAAGCGCACGCTCGCCGTGCTGGTAGGTCCGCTCGTCGGACGGATCCTGTTCGCCGTCTTCATGCTCGCGCCGTTCGCCGTCACGGTGTTCTGGGCGCTGCTCTACCCGCCGGCATGGCTGGTGCTGTTCGCGCTGCTCGCCGCGCTGCCGGCGTGCGCGATCGTCGGCTGGGCGCGCACGCCGCGCGAACTCATCATCGGCCTGCAGCTCGCGAGCGTGACCGCACTCGCCTACGGCGTCGGCATGGGCCTGGCGTTCGCGTACTGAGGGGCGGATGCCGCGGGGCGGGTGCCGCGGGGCGGCGGATGCCGCGGCGCGCCGCTACTCCGACCGACGCTGCTCGGCCTCGTCGACCGCCGAGTCCTCGGCCTCGTCGTCGACCGTGACGACCGGCTGCTCGCGGTGCCGGGCCTCGTAGATACCCTGCGCGAGCTCCTCGCGCTGCCTGCGGAGGAAGATGAGCGACGCGCTGAATCCGAACAGCGCGGCCACGATCACGGAGATCCAGGGCGTGACGCCCGCGACCAGCAGCACCACCAGCGGTGCGGCGAAGAGGAGCACGCGCAGCAGCGTGTAGCGGAGCCAGACGGGGAGGGCCTTCACCCGTTCAGTGTAGGCAGCGCAGTCTGGGTGCCCGCTCCCAGCCGAACGTGATGCGACACGCCTAGAATCGGTGCATGGTCCGCCTCTGGTTGATCGCCGGTGTCGCCGCCGTGGTCTTCACGATCTACGCGGCGGTGGACTGCGCGCTCTTCGATCGCACTCGCATCCGTGGTCTCCCGCGCGGGTGGTGGATCGTCGTGATCCTGCTCGTGCCGGTGATCGGCGCCGCGCTCTGGTTCATCGTCGGCCGTGGTCGGGCCATTCGCGTGGGTCGTGTGAACCCCCACAGCAATGCGCCCGACGACGACCCCGAGTTCCTGCGGCGCCTGCGCGCCGACGCCGAGCACCAGGAGCGGATCCGCCGGCTGGAGCAGGAGCTCGAGCAGCTCGACCACGAGCTCGATGCCGACGCCGACGAGGACGGCCCGGCCGCCCGGCCGCGGGGCGATGACCCGCTCGGCACCGACCGACGACGCAATGACGGAACCGACGGCCCCGGCGAACCCGGACCCTCGGGTCTGCCGAATGGCTGAGGGCCGGTCGGTCGCGAGTCCCGCCACCGCAGCCGCGATCGCGCTGCTCGCGCACTTGGTGCGCGCGGGCGTGACCGATGTCGTCGTGGCGCCGGGTTCGCGGTCGCAGGCGCTCGCGCTCGCCGCGTCGGAACTGGAGCGCGTCGGCGGCATCCGCCTGCACGTGCGCATCGACGAGCGCGGCGCGGGGTTCCTCGCGCTCGGGCTCGCCGTCGAGACCGGGCGGCCCGCGGTGGTGGTGACGACGTCCGGGACCGCGGTCGCGAACCTGCACCCCGCCGTGCTCGAGGCGCACCATGCGGGCGTGCCGTTGATCGTCGCGACCGCCGATCGGCCGGCCGAGCTGCGCGGCATCCGCTCGAACCAGACGACGATGCAGCCCGGCATCTTCGCGGGCGCGGTGCGCCTCGAGCGCGACGTCACCCCCCCCGAAGGCCGTGCGGGTGAGGCGGATGCCGCGGCGCGCCTCGCGCGCGACGCGGTGCGGGCCGCGGTCGGAGTCGACGCCGACGGCGTGCTCGTGCCGCACCCGGGTCCGGGTCCGGTCCACCTGAACCTGCAGTACCGCGAGCCGCTCTCGTCGGCGGTGTCGCTCGACGCCCCGCCGCTGCGCGGGGCGGATGCCGCCGCATCCGTCGACGAGATCACCGCCGCCGCGCGTGGCGACGCGCGGGTCGCGGCGATCGGGCACGGCCCGCGCACGGTCGTCATCGCCGGCGCCGGCGCCGGTCCGGAGGCCGAGGAACTGGCGCGTGCGGGTGGCTGGCCGCTCATCGCGGAGGTCACGAGCGGCGCGCGGTTCGGGCCGAACCTCGTGGTCGCGTACCGCGAGCTGCTGCGCGAGCCCGGCTTCGGCGACGAGGTCGAGCGGGCGATCGTGTTCGGGCACCCGACGCTCTCGCGGGAGGTGCTCGCGCTGGTCCGGCGCGACGGCGTCGAGACGATCGCGGTCGCGCCGTGGGGCGTCGAGTGGTTCGACCCGGGGCACGCGGTCGGCCGGTTCGAGCGCGCCGTGTCGGTCGAGCCGCATGAACCGACGGCCGAGGAGCGCGCGTGGACCGGCCGGTGGGTGCGGGCGAGTCGGATCCTGCTCGACCGGCGCGACGAGGCGGGCGTCGACGACGCCGGTTCGGGCGGGCTGCGCAGCGGGGTCGACGAGACCGGGCACGTCAGCGACTACGCCGCGCAGCGCGCGTACCTGAAGGACCAGCTCGCGCGCATCCGGCAGCCGGTCGACCGTCGCATGCTCGTCGAGGCGCTCTGGGCGGCGACCTGGCCGCACGACCGGCTCGTGTTCGGCGCTTCCCGCCTCATCCGCGACGCCGACCGCAACGTGCCGGGGCGCCGCATCGCCGTGCACGCGAACCGCGGCCTCGCGGGCATCGACGGCACGGTCGCGACGGCGATCGGCATCGCGATCGCGAGCCAGTCGGCGGCGCCGGGTGCCGCCCAGACCGGAGCCGAGACGGATGCCGCTGCGGCGGACGCCGCCGGGACCGCGCCCGCCCGCACGAGCGCGACCGGCATCACGCGCGCGCTGATCGGCGACCTGACGCTGCTCCACGACGTCGGCTCGCTCCTGATCGGCACCGGCGAGACGCGTCCGCGCGTGCTCGTCATCGTGGGCAACGACGGCGGCGGCACGATCTTCGACGCGCTCGAGGTCGCCGGATCCGCCCCGGCCGAGGCGTTCGACCGCGTGCAGTACACCCCGCAGTCGGTCGACCTGTCGGCGCTCGCGAGCGCGTACGGCTGGGAGTACCGCCGTGCTGCGACGCGGGGCGAGCTCGACGAGGCGCTCGGCACGACCGTCACCGGACCGACGCTGCTCGAGGTGCCGCTGGCGCGCTGAGCGTGCGCTGGAGCCCCGCACCCGGGCGGCTGCCGCGCCCGGCGCCGAGCGGCGCACGCCGTCGCACGACCCGGTCGCGGCGCGCCACCCCTTGCCGTGGCATCCGCTGCGCGTCGATGATTGGGGAGCGCCGCGGCGGACGCGGTCATGAGGGGAGCACCGTGGGGCTGGAGAAGTACTGGGCGAGCGATCCGATGGATGTGCTGCGCGTGCGGCAGGACTTCCTGCTGGCGGACCTCGACCCCCACGGCAAGCCCGGGTTCGAGGGCGGCAAGAAGGAGGGCAAGAAGTCGCTCGAGATCGGCGCCGCCATCCTGGCCGACCTGCAGGAGCAGCTGTTCGCGGGCCACCAGATGGGCGACGACCCGAGGCGCGTCCTGCTCGTGCTGCAGGCGATGGACACCGCCGGCAAGGGCGGCATCGTCAAGCACGTGATGAGCGCGGTCGACCCGCAGGGCGTGCAGCTCGCCACCTTCAAGAAGCCCAGCGAGGAGGAGCTCAAGCACGACTTCCTCTGGCGCATCCGCAAGGAGGTCCCCGAGCCGGGCATGATCGGCGTGTTCGACCGTTCGCACTACGAGGACGTGCTCATCGCGCGCGTGCGCGAACTGGCGCCGCCGGAGGAGATCGAGCGGCGCTACGACGCGATCAACGAGTTCGAGGCCGAGCTCGCGGCATCCGGCACCGTGATCATCAAGGTCATGCTCCACATCTCGATGGACGAGCAGCGCGAGCGACTGCTGAAGCGGCTCGACCGGCGCGACAAGCACTGGAAGTTCAACCCGGGCGACATCGACGAGCGGATGCTCGCGCCGAAGTACCGCGAGTCGTACCAGCTCGTGTTCGACCGGACGACGACGCCGTACGCACCCTGGTACGTGATCCCGGCCGACCGCAAGTGGTACGCGCGCCTCGCCGTGCAGCACCTGCTGATCGATGCGCTCGAGTCGATGAAGCTCGACTGGCCGCTCGCCGACTACGACATCGAGCAGCAGAAGGCGCGGCTCGCGACCGGCTGAGCGGGCGGACGGCCCGCGGCGCGGGCAGCGCGGGCAGGGCGCGCGGCGACCGCTGCCGGCTACGGCACGGGCGGCGACGGCGGCGGAGCGCCGAACGCCTCGACGATCGGCCGGAACTTCATGTCGGTCTCGGCGAGCTCGTCGACCGGCACCGAGTCGTGGACGATGCCGCACCCGGCATACGCGCGCACCGTGCCGTCGGTCGACACCTGCGCGCAGCGCAGCGCGATCGCCCACTCGCCATCGCCGTCGGCGTCGACCCAGCCCACCGGGCCGGCGTAGCGCCCGCGGTCGAAGCCCTCGAGCTCGGTGATCGCGGCGAGTGCGACGTTCCGGGGCGTGCCCGCCACCGCCGCCGTCGGATGCACCGCGCGCACGAGGTCGAGCGCGCTCGACCCGTCGCCCAGCGTGCCCTTGAGGTCGGTCGCGAGGTGCCACAGGTTCGGCAGTTGCAGGGTGAACGGCTCGGGGCTCGCATCGAGCCTGGCGGTGTGCGGTGCGAGCGTCGCGACCGCGCTCTCGACGGCCAGGGCGTGCTCCGCGAGGTCCTTGTGCGAGGCGGCGAGCCGCGCGGCCCGGTCGCGGTCGGATGCCGCATCCTGCCCGCGCGACGCGGTGCCGGCGAGCACGCGCGCCGAGACCGTTCCGTGGTCGACGCGCACGAGCGTCTCGGGGCTCGCGCCGATGAGGCCGTCGACGGCGAACACCCACGTGTCGGGGTAGTCGTCGGCGAGCTTCGCGAGCGCGGCGCGGAGTCCGGCGTCCTCGTGCAGCGTGCCGACGATCTCGCGCGCGAGCACCACCTTCTCGAACCGTCCGTCGTCGATGCGGCGCACGGCCTCGGCGACGGCATCGGTGTACGCCTCGGGCGGCAGCGCGCCGGGCGCGAAGCGCACGCGCGGCACGTCGCGCTTCGGTGCAGGTGCGGGCAGCTCGACCGGGGCGGTCGGCGCAGCGGACGCCCCGTCGACGAGCTCGATCCGGGTGACCCACGCCCGCCCGTCGCGACGGCCGAGCACGATCTCGGGAACCACGAGCACGCTCGTCGCGGCGGACTCGTCGGCGAAGGCGATCGCGCCGAACGCGACGAGGCCGCTGCCGGGAAGCCCGACGCGGTCGTCGACGTCGGCGAGCCCGGTCACGCGCCGCCACTCGCGGGCGGCGTCGGCGACGCGGTTCGGCCCGTGCGTCTCGATGCGGAGCACCTCGCCGAGGCCGATGATTCCCTCGCCGCGGCGCATCCAGAGCAGCGGATGCCTCGGGTCGAGGCGCGGCACGAGCGGTGCGGTCTCATCGACCGCGACGGTGCGGACGCGCAACCTCGTGTCGGCGGCGGGAGGGGCCGCGGCATCCGTTCGCGTCACCGGACCAGCCTACGCCGGAGCGTGTGCCGGCTCAGGCCGGGACGACGTCGACGCCGCGCCAGAACGCGACGTGCTCGCGGATCTCGGCGGCCGCGTCGGAGGGCGTCTCGTAGGTCCAGGCGGCGTTCGGGTTGCGCTGGCCGTCGACCTCGACGTGGAAGTAGTTCGCGGTGCCCTTCCAGTGGCACACGCTGCGGTTGTCGCTGGCGACGAAGAACTCGGGGCGGATCGCCTCACGCGGGAAGTAGTGGTTGCCCTCCACCACGACGGTGTCGTCGGACTCCGCGATGACCGTGCCGTTCCAGATCGCCTTCATGCCGTTCCCTTCCTCCGAGCGGATGGCGCAGCCGCGCCGTCCACCACGATCCAACGCCGTCACGCTGAGTTTCCATCCCGATGCATGGAAACTCTCAGGTTCGTGCGCCCGCGGCGCCCGCTCCCAGGAGTTCGCAGGATGAGACACGCGGTGGGTGCTCGTTGAGGGGGATGCGGCGTGTGGTCCTGCGAATTCGCACGCGAGATGCGGGGCTGGGGGGGTGGGATGCGAGTCAGCTCGCCGAGTTCGCAGGATGAGCGGGGCGATGGTCGCCCAGCAGCGTGGATGGCACGTCTCATCCTGCAAACTCGGGCGCGAGCGCGGGTGCGAGCTCGAGCGCGAGTGCGGCAGGCGCCGCGGCATCCGCTCGCCCGCCGTCACCGGCCCGCGCTCACCGCCCCGCCCTCGCCGCCCCGCGCTCACCGCCCCGCCCTCACCGCGCCCGCCCAGCCCGGCGACCGTAGACTCGCAGGCATGACGCGCGCAGACCTCGGCAAGGACCCCCGTGACGTCTCGGCGATGTTCGACCGGGTCGCGGCGCGCTACGACCGCACCAACGCGGTGCTCTCGGTCGGCAACGCCGCACTGTGGCGCGTCGCCACGACGAAGGCCGTCGCGCCGAAGCCGGGCGAGCGGATCCTCGACGTCGCCGCGGGCACCGGCACCTCGAGCGCGAGCCTCGCCAAGTCGGGCGCGAGCGTGGTCGCCGCCGACTTCTCGCCGGGCATGATCGAGGTCGGTCGCCGCCGCCAGGCGCACGTGCCGAACCTCGTGTTCGTCGAGGCCGACGCCATGGCGCTGCCGTTCGGCGACGCCGAGTTCGACGCGGTCACGATCTCGTTCGGCCTGCGCAACGTGAAGGAGCCGAAGGTCGCGCTCGCCGAGTTCCTGCGGGTCACCAAGCCCGGCGGACGCCTCGTGGTGTGCGAGTTCTCGCACCCGCCCGTCGGCGTCGTGCGCGCGGGCTACGACTTCTACCAGAAGGTCGTCATGCCGCCGCTCGTGAAGCTGTCGAGCTCGAACGACGACGCCTACGACTACCTCAACGAGTCGATCCACGCGTGGCCCGACCAGCCGACGCTCGCCGGCTGGATCCGCGAGGCGGGGTGGGCGGATGTCGCGTGGCGCAACCTGACGGCGGGCATCGTCGCGCTGCATCGGGCGCGCAAGCCGATCGCCGCCGCGGAGAGGTGAGCGCCGCGCGTTCGACAAGCTCGCAGCATCCGCTCGGCCGGCTCTCGGTAGGCTGGGGCTCGTGAATCCGAGCCACACGGTCCGTCGCGCCTCCTCGCTCGCGGCCAATCTCGGCCTCAGCGAGCGCGTGTTCGCCTCCGCGGCCGACCGTGCCATGGCCCGGGCCATCGACGACGGGCTCGAGCGCGTCGAGGCGGGGCTGGCCGAGCAGGTCCGCTTCGCGGACACGGTGGCGGATGTCACGAGCCGCTACCTGCTCGAGGCGGGCGGCAAGCGCGTGCGGCCGATGCTGACGCTGCTCACCGCGCAGCTCGGCGACGGCTCGGTCGACGACGTGGTCACTGCGGCCATGGCGATCGAGATCACGCACCTCGGCTCGCTGTACCACGACGACGTCATGGACGAGTCGGAGCGCCGCCGCGGGGTGCCGAGCGCGCAGACGGTGTGGGGCAACTCGGTCGCGATCCTCACCGGCGACCTGCTCTTCGCGCGGGCGAGCCAGCTCATGGCGAAGCTCGGGGAGCGCGCCATCCGCATGCAGGCCGACACGTTCGAGCGCCTCGTGCTGGGCCAGCTCAACGAGACCGTCGGGCCCGACCCCGACGAGGACCCGATCGAGCACTACATCCAGGTGCTGGCCGACAAGACGGGCTCGCTGATCGCGGCGGCCGCGCAGTCGGGCATCATCTTCGGCGGCGCCGATCCGGCGCTCGAGGCGCCGATCATCGAGTTCGGCGAGAAGATCGGCGTCGCGTTCCAGCTCATCGACGACGTCATCGACCTGTCGCCCCAGCCGGAGGAGACGGGCAAGGTCCCCGGCACCGACCTGCGCGCGGGCGTCGTGACGCTGCCGCTGCTGCGGCTCGAGGAGCTGGCGAAGGCGGATGCCTCGTCGGCCGACCTCCTCGACCGCATCCGTCGCGACGTGCTCCCGGCACCGGCCGACGAGGCGGGCGATCCGTTCGACACCAACACGCTCGCCGCCCGCATCATGCCCTCGCGGGCGACCGTCGACGCGATCGTCGACGAGCTCCGCGAGCACGAGGCCACGCGTTCGACGCTCGCGGAGGCCCATCGCTGGGCGCATGAGGCCGTCGCGGCGCTCGCGCCCGTGCCCGAGGGCAGCGTGAAGAAGGCGCTGACGCGCTTCGCCGACACCATCGTGGAGCGCTCGAGTTGAGCCCTGCTCCTTCGACGACGACAGGAGGTCACCGACGGTGACGAGGAACAAGTTGCGCCTGGCCATCGTGGGCGCGGGCCCGGCCGGCATCTACGCCGCCGACATCCTGCTCAAGTCCGAGCGGAACTTCGACGTGTCGATCGACCTGTTCGACCACCTGCCGGCGCCGTACGGGCTGGTGCGCTACGGCGTCGCCCCCGACCATCCGCGCATCAAGGGCATCATCACGGCGCTCCGCGAGGTGCTCGACCGCGGCGACATCCGCATCTTCGGCAACGTGCGCTTCGGCGAGGACATCACGCTCGCCGACCTGAAGAAGCACTACAACGCCGTCATCTTCGCCACCGGCGCGGTGAAGGACGCCGACCTCAACATCCCGGGCGTCGAGCTCGAGGGCAGCTACGGGGCGGCCGACTTCGTCAGCTGGTACGACGGGCACCCCGACTACCCGCGCGAGTGGCCGCTCGACGCGCAGTCGGTCGGCGTCATCGGCAACGGGAACGTCGCGCTCGACGCCGCGCGCATGCTCGCGAAGCACGCGGAGGACCTGCTGCCGACCGAGATCCCCGCGAACGTCTACGAGGGACTGTCGCGCTCGCCGGTCACGGACGTGCACGTGTTCGGCCGTCGCGGCCCGACCTCGGTGAAGTTCACGCCGCTCGAGCTGCGCGAGCTCGGCGAGCTGCGCGACGTCGACATGATCGTCTACGACGAGGACTTCGACTACGACGACGCCGCGCGCGCGGCCGTCGCGGGCAACAAGCAGGTCTTCGTGATCGACAAGGTGCTGCAGCAGTGGCGCAAGCGCGAGACCGGACAGGCGTCGCGTCGGCTGCACCTGCACTTCTTCGCCAAGCCCCTCGAGGTCGTCGACGACGGCAACGGCCGCGTCGGGGCGCTGCGCTACGAGCGCACTGCGCCCGACGGCGAGGGCGGGGTCGTCGGCACCGGCGAGATCCGCGAGATCCCGATGCAGGCGCTCTACCGCGCGGTCGGCTACTTCGGGTCGCCGCTGCCCGGCATCCCCTTCGACAAGAAGTTCGGCGTCATCCCGAACCACGAGGGCCAGGTGCTGATCCGCGACAAGGAGACCGGACAGTCGCGCCAGATGTACGGCGTCTACGCGACCGGCTGGATCAAGCGCGGGCCCGTCGGCCTCATCGGCCACACCAAGTCCGACGCCATGGAGACCATCAAGCACCTCATCAACGACCTCGGCAACTGGTGGCGGCCCGAGTCGCCGTCGGAGGAGTCGGTGATCGAGCTGCTCGAGTCCCGAGGCATCCAGTGGACCGACCTCGACGGATGGCACCGCCTCGACGAGCACGAGCAGGCGCTCGGCGCCGCCGAGGAGCGCAAGCGCATCAAGGTCGTGCCGCGCGACGAGATGGTGGGCATCTCGCGGGGCGAGGTCTAGGCGACCGATTCCGGGCGCTCGGGGACACCGACGCGCACCGTGCCGACCTTCGACGCGTCGGCCGTCACGACTGTCGCCCGACCGGGGGCTCGCCGACGTACTCGTGCGCCTCGCGCGCGAGCTCCGACCAGAGCTCGCGGTCCGCGACGCGGACCCACGTGCGGCTGTCGCCGCCGCGCGTCGAATGGAACGGTACTGCGATGCCGCGCTGCTGCAGGTCGGACGACCGTGCCTCCGGAAGCTCGACCACGAGGTCGCCGCCCTCGAGGAACGCGAAGAGGTGGCCCTTCACGAGCAGCCCGTCGGGCGTGGCATCCACGTCGTAGTCGGTGTCCTGGAGCAGTTCTTCGGTGACCGCATCGAAGGTCGCCTGGGCCTCGTCCATGTCATCCCCCTCATCGGTGCCGTCGTGGGGAGCCTACGCCGCACGCGCGGCGCGCGCCGCGCTACGCTGCACATCATGCCGCTCGCCCCCGTCGCCCTCGCCGTCGGGGCCGCCCTCCTCGGCGCCGTGCTCGGCTGGTGGCCGCTCGCGGCGTGGGCCGCCCGCAACATCCGTCGCGACGCAGCAGAGCGGATGCCCCTCCGCGCGCTCCGCGCCTGGTCGGCGGGCACGACCGCCCTGCTGTTCGGGGTGCTCGCCTGGCGGTTCGGCCTCGACCCCGTGCTGCCGGCGCTCCTGGCGCTCGCCGCCGCCGGAGTCGCCCTCTCGATCGTCGACCTCACCGAGAAGCGGCTGCCCAACGCCATGGTGTTCCCGACGCTGCTCGTGGTCGCGGTGCTGCTCGTGGTGGGCGCCGCGCTCACGGGGGAGTGGCTCCGCCTCGCGTGGGCGGCCGCCGGCTCCGCCGGCATGTTCCTCTTCTACTTCGTGCTCGCCCTCATCTCGCCGAAGGCGATGGGCATGGGCGACGTGAAGTTCGCGCTGCCGCTGGGGTTGGTGCTCGGCTGGTTCGGGTGGGTGATGTGGATCGCCGGGCTGATGGGGGCGTTCCTGGTCGGCGGCGTCGTCGCGATCATTGCGCTGGTGCTGAGGCGCGTGACGCTGAAGGGGTCGGTGCCGTTCGGGCCGTCGATGGTGGCGGGGGCGGTGCTGGCGATCGTCGCCTTCGGGGCGTGAATCGGGTCCGAGACTCCGGATCGGTGCCTCGTGTCCCCTGATGATCGGCGAGGTGTACCCCGAATCGCGGACTTTAGCACTGAAGTGAGTGGTCTTCGGTTACGCGGGGATCACGTTTGTCCCCCTGCGTGTCCCCAGTGAAGGGGTACCCCGAAATGGGGCATAGCGGTGGATTCGTTCGCATCGATACGGTTCACTGGCCGCTTGCCGAGGTGGGCGGCACCCGAAAACTGTTCGACCCGAAGGGTGTCTCTCATGTCCAAGCTTCTCGCCAAGGCCCAGGCCAAGGCCATCAGCCGCATCGCGGAGATCCGCGCCAAGGAGGAGGGGGCGACCGCCGTCGAGTACGGCCTCATGGTCGCTTTAATCGCCGTCGTGATCATCGCCGCGGTCACCCTCATCGGTACGAACCTCGACGCCATCTTCGACCTGGTCGGGACTGCGCTTACCCCCTGATTCAGCGCCGCGAGTCTGTTTCGCGTCTTCATGCACTGGAGGTCGTCTCACGACGGCCTCCAGTGCATGGACATTTCCTGAGGAGTGCTGAACGGTGAGGATTGTGTCCCTGCGCAAGGAGCGAGGCGCTGCGGCGGTCGAGTTCGCCCTCGTCCTACCCATCCTGCTTGCCCTGATCCTTGGCATCTTCGAGTTCGGACGACTCTTCAACATCCAGATCCAGCTGTCGAACGCCGCACGCGAGGCCGCACGGGTGATGGCGATCCGCGACAACGTCGGCGAGGCTCAATCGGCTGCGGTCGCCACCGCGCCCGCGTTGAACCCGGCCATCGACCCCGGTCAGGTGCTCCTCAGCGTCGGAACCTGCGAGGATCTCGACGAAGGTACTCCGGTACACGCGACCATCACCTACACCGTCGACTTAATTGTCCCAGGGTTCTGGGAGTGGGCGACCGGCACTACGTTCGATCTCCAAGCGGAAGGGCAGATGGTATGCGGCGGGTGATCGAACGACTTCGGCACGCTGAGCGTGGCGCGAGCGCGGTGCTAGTAGGACTGCTTATCGTGCCCCTGATCGGCGCCACCGCTATCGCCGTCGACGTGGGTGCGTTGTACGCCGAACGCGCCGCTCAGCAGAACGGTGCCGACGGTGCTGCGATGGCCGTCGCGACCGCATGCGCCGCCGATGAATCCGCCTGCGGCGCGAACGCAGGCAGCATCGCGAGCGAGTTCGTGCTGCAGAACTCGTCCATCTCGAGCCCCGCTGCGCTCGCACCGCAGATCGACTACGACGCCAACCGGGTGACCGTCACGACCGAGAACGCCGTGAGCCATCCGCTCGCCTCGGTCCTCACGGGCACGAACTCCACGAATGTCCAGGCCGTCAGCTCGGCCGAGTGGGGCAGCCCGAACTCGGGCGTCGTGCTCCCACTCGCACTCTCGCTCTGTGAGTTCCAGGACCCGACGCTCGAGATCCGCGTGCTCATCGAGTACCACCAGACAAGTGAGAACGACTGCACCCGCTCCGACGGCCAGCCCGTCGAGGGCGGGTTCGGCTGGCTCGACCTCGAGGGCGGCCAGTGCGAGACGTTCATCGACCTCGACACCGGCTTCGTCGGGAGCGATCCCGGCATCGATCCGGCAGCCGAATGCGCCTACCTCTTCAACGACCTCGAGGGAGAGACCGTGCTCGTGCCGGTCTACGACGGGGGCAACGACATCAACGGCCAGAACGGCGAATTCCACATCATGGCCTTCGCCGCCTTCGTCGTCACCGGCTGGAAGCTCACCGGTGGCGGGCCCGGCGTGTTCAACAATCCCGATCCGCTCTCGCCCGGCTGTGTCGGCGCCTGCCGGGGCATCCAGGGGTACTTCACGGAGTGGGTCGACCTCGGAGCCGACTGGGAGGTCGGCGGTCCCGACTTCGGAGTCGACGTGGTCCGACTCGTCATCACCGACAGCCAACTCGCAGACCTGCTCGACTGATCCCGACGACCCGGGAACCCCCGCCGCCCGACCCGAAAGCATCCCACAATGAAGACTCGCATCATCGGAGCCCTCGTCGCCCTCGTCCTCGCAATCGTGGGCACCGTCGTGCTCGTCGGATACGTCCGGGGGGCCGACCAGCGGGCCGCCGAAGGGGCCGAGTTCGTCGACGTGTACGTCGTCGACGAGTCGATCCCCGAAGGCACGCCGGCGGCCCAGATCGAGGAGTTCATCTCGCTCACCGAGTTGCCGGCCATTTCGGTCGCAGAGGATCGGGTCACCGACCTCGCCGATCTCGAGGGCCTGGTCACGGCAGCGGAGTTGCTCCCAGGAGACCAGTTGCGTGAGGAGCGGTTCGTGGACCCGGCCGTCCTCGCGGCTCAGGGCGAGGTGCCGGTGCCCGAGGGTATGCAGGAGGTCACCGTGGCGCTCGAGGTGCAGCGCGTGGTCGGCGGCGCGATCCAGCCCGGCAGCCGGATCGGCATCGTGGTCACCAACAAAATCCAGCCAGGCCAGCCGAACGCGGAGGGCACGGTGACGACCTCGCCCGCGACGCGGTTCATCGACAACCAGGTGCTCGTCACACGGGTTCAGGCCGGCTCGACCTTCACCCCAGCGGACGGAGAAGAGACGACGACCGCCGTGCAGAACATCATGGTCACCGTGGCGATGACTGCCCCGCAGATCGAGAAGCTCGTCTGGGCACGCGAGATGCAGGAGGACGATATCGCTGGAGTCTGGCTCACCCTGCAGAACGAGGACACGAGCATCGACGGCTCGCAGCTCATCGGACCAGCCAACATCCTGCCGTGACCCGATACCTGCTCATCAGTCGCAGTGTCGAGTACGAGTCCCGCCTCGGCTCGATGCTCGGCAGCGAGCTCGCGAGCGTCGCCGGGGAGTACCTGAGCTTCGGAGTCGATCAGGTCCTGGCCCAGGTTCCGGGCCAGGTGCCGCATATCGTCCTCGTCGGTCCGGTGGTCAACTACGAGGAGTCGCGGCAACTCGTCGAGTCCCTCCTCGAGCAGTATCCGCACGTCGGCATCATCGTGGTTCGTGAACAGCGGGCGGACCTCGAGGACTGGGTCGACGGAATGCGCCTGCATGCCGTGCTCGCACCCGATGCGAGCGAGGCGGTCTCGCTGGCGCTCTTCGCCCGACTGCGTGACTGGCTTGCACAGGCGCACGACATCGACACCACCCTCGGCGATTGGGGCGATCGGGCCTACGTCCCGGTACAGGAGCCGGCTCAGGAGGCTGCCGGTCCAGCTGGGGACGACGACCTCCTGCGCCGCCTCGTCGCTGGCTCCACCCTGACGCAGGCGGAGTCGATGCCCGAGCCGCAGGCGGTCGACGAGCCGGAGCCGGAACCGGAGCCGGAACCGGAGCCGGAACCGGAGCCGGAACCCGAGCCGGAACCCGAGTGGCTCTTCCCGGCGGAACTGCCCGAAGGGGCCAGAACTGATGTGCTCGCCGTCGTCGCTCCGAAGGGAGGACAGGGTAAGACGACCGTCTCGGTCAACCTCGCGGCGGCGCTCGCCTCAGCCGCGCCGAACTCGGTGGTGCTCGTCGATGCCGACGTCCAGTTCGGCGACATCGCGACGGCGCTCGACCTGGAGCCGACCCACACGCTGGTCGACTCCGTGCAGGTCGCCGCGAGCGGTGACGAGCTGGCGCTGAAGACCTACCTCCTCCGTCATCCGGAGGGCTTCTACGTCATACCCGGGGCCGCCTCCCCTGAGGCCGGAGACGAAGTCTCGGCGGAGCAGCTCGGTGCACTCCTCCGTCGGCTCGCCGGCATCTTCCGGTACGTGATCGTCGACACCACGCCGGGTCTCGGCGAGCACACGCTCGCCGTGCTCGAGAATGCCACGGACGGGGTCTTCGTCACCAACATGGGGGTTCCGAGCCTCCGCGCCATGAGGACGGAGCTCGAGCTCCTGCAGCAGGTCGGGCTCCTGCCCTCGAACCGTCACCTCGTCCTGAACTTCACGGATCGGCACAGCGGCCTCACGGTGCGGGACGCCGAGCGCATCGCGGGCGTCCAGATGAACGTGGTCATGCCCCGATCGAGCGCCGTGCTGCTCGCGAGCAATCGCGGGGTCCCGCTTGTCGTGAGCGATCCGAGGGATCACGCCGCAGTTGCGCTGCGAGACCTCGCGCTGCGCATCGACCCCGAAGCCCATGCCCGACGCCGACGCACCATGAGAAGGGCGGCCGCAGAATGAGGTTGAACGAACGACTCGACGCCGCGCGGGGCATCCGACGCACTCCGGATGTCCCGCCTGCTCCCGAGAGCCCCGTGGTCGACGAGATCGACGAGCTGGAGCCGTCCGTCGGGCGGAATGATGACGTCCAACCGGAGATCGTCCCGATCCCGGCAGCGCACATCGAACCGACGGCCGACCCGTTGGCCGGATTCAAGGAGTCGGCCGCGCAGGAGCTGTTCTCGCGGATCGGGAACCGCCTCAACGACTCCTCGATGACCGAGGAGAAGCTGCACGCGCTGGCCCGGGCCGAACTCAGCCAGATCGTCGCCACCGAGCAGACCGCGCTCACGAGCGCCGAGCGGAATCGCCTCATCGACGAGATCGCGGCGGATGTGCTCGGCTATGGGCCGCTCGAACCGCTGCTCGAAGATCCGACCATCACCGAGGTCATGGTCAACCGCCACGACCAGATCTACGTCGAGCGCAGCGGACGCCTCCAGGAGTCCTCGCTGCGATTCACGAGCGAGGCGCAGCTCCGCCGCGTGATCGACCGCATCGTGTCGCGCGTCGGACGGCGAATCGATGAGTCGTCACCTCTGGTCGATGCACGCCTCGAGGACGGATCGCGTGTCAACGCGATCATCCCGCCCCTGGCGGTCAACGGGCCGTCCCTCACCGTCCGGAAGTTCGCGCGGACCCCGTACACCGTCGAGGACCTGATCTCCTTCGGCACGATGAGTCGCGAGATGGCGACCGTCCTCGACGCCGCGGTGCGCGGACGACTCAACATCCTCGTCTCGGGCGGCACGGGCACCGGCAAGACCACGCTGCTCAACGTGCTGTCAGCCTTCATCCCCACGAGCGAGCGCATCATCACGATCGAGGACGCCGTCGAGCTGCAGCTGCAGCAGGACCACGTGGTCAGGCTCGAGTCGCGCCCGTCCAACATCGAGGGACGAGGCGAGGTCACCATTCGCGACCTCGTCCGGAACTCGTTGCGCATGCGTCCGGACCGAATCGTCATCGGCGAGGTTCGAGGCGGCGAGAGCCTCGACATGCTCCAGGCCATGAACACGGGCCACGAGGGCTCCATCTCGACCATCCACGCGAACTCGCCTCGAGACGCCATCTCGCGCATGGAGACCCTCGTGCTGATGGCCGGCATGGACCTGCCACTGCGGGCCATTCGCGAGCAGATCGCCTCCGCGCTCGACATCATCATCCAGATCGGGCGGCTGAAGGACGGGACCCGTCGCATCACGCACGTCACCGAGGTGCAGGGCATGGAGGGCGACATCGTCACGCTCCAGGACGCGTTCACCTTCGACTACTCGGCCGGCATCGACGAGCACGGACGCTTCCTTGGCCACGCCGCCGCCACTGGTGTGCGGCCCAGATTCGCTGAGCGCCTCGCGGACGTCGGGATCCCGCTGCCGATGTCGGTCTTCCAGCCGGAGTTCCGCACGGCCCGGGAGTTCTGATGAGCCCCATCACGTTGGTCCTCGGCGTCTCCATCGCCCTCCTCGCGCTCCTGGTGCTGGTGCTCTTCGTCTTCTTCCCTGCTCCACCGCGGATCAGCAAGAGCCGTCGCGTCGCGCCGGGGGAGGAGATCGACACCGCCCTCAGCCGGATCGCCGGGCGGACGGTCTCGGCGGTCGAATCGGCGACCCGCGGGCGCGACGACAGCATGCGGCGCTACCGGCTCGAGCAGGCCGGCATCAAGATGGAGCCGGCCGGGTTCACGGTGGTCACCATCTCAGCGGCCGTCGTGCTCGCGATGCTCGGGTTCGTCCTCGGATGGGGCACGTTCTGGTCGATTCCGCTGGCCCTGGTCTTCGGCGCACTCGCGTTCGTGGGCTCGCGGATCATCGTCGCGGTTCGGACGAGTCGGCGACGCGCGAAGTTCGAGTACCAGTTGGACGACACCCTGCAACTCCTCTCCGGTGGTCTGCGTGCGGGGCACAGCCTGCTGCGAGCCATCGACTCCGTCTCGCGCGAAGCCGATGCACCGACGTCCGAGGAACTCGCACGCGTGGTGAACGAGACCCGGCTCGGGCGAGACCTCGGTGACGCCCTCGGCGTGACGGCCGAGCGCATGCAGAGCGACGACTTCTCGTGGGTGGCGCAGGCGATCGCGATCAACCGCGAGGCCGGGGGCAACCTCTCGGAGGTGCTCGATCAGGTCGCCCACACTATTCGCGAGCGCAATCAGATTCGACGGCAGGTACGGGCACTGAGCGCCGAGGGGCGCCTGTCCGGAATCATCCTCGTCGTGCTTCCGGTCGCGGTCTTCCTCTTCCTGCTCTGGGTCCAACCCGGCTACTTCGCGCCCATGTTCACCAGCCTCATCGGGTGGATCGCGCTGTTCATCGCGTTCCTGCTCCTCGCCGGGGGCACTATCTGGATGTTCTTCACCGTCCGCGTGAAGTTCTAGGAGAGCTCATGAACGCGATCGGACTCGTCGCCGCCTTGACCGTCGGCATCTCCATCGGCCTCGTGGCCTGGTTCCTCATCGGAGCGGGCAGGGCCAGGACAGCCGAGACGGGGGTCGAGGAATCGGCCGCGACCGCCGTCCAGCGAACCTCGTTCTCCGAGAGCCTGGTCAAGGCGGCCCCGAAAGGCTACATCGGCTGGCTGGAACGCCAGATCACCTACGCTGCACGACCGGCCGGCTGGTCGATCACCCGGATCTTCGTCTGGAAGACCATCCTCGTCTCCACCGCGTTCGTCCTCGGCTGGCTGTTCATCGCGTCCGACCCCGCTCCGATCCGCGTGATCCTCGTGATCGCAGCGTTCGTCCTCGGGTTCTTCCTTCCCGACGTGCTGATCAACAGTCGTGCCCACGACCGGCAGACTGCGATCCAGCGCGCGCTTCCCGACACGCTCGACCAGATGACCATCGCCGTCGAGGCCGGGCTCGGGTTCGACGCGGCGATGGCGAAGGCCGGCCGGAACGGCCGCGGGCCGATGGCCGAGGAGCTCATCCGAACCCTCCAGGACATGAGCATCGGGCGCACGCGTCGCGACGCATACGCCGCCCTCGAGCAGCGCACGAACAGCGAGGACCTCCGGCGATTCGTCCGGGCCGTCCAGCAGGCCGATGCCTACGGTGTCGCGATCGCCGACGTGCTTCGCGTGCAGGCCGGCGAGATGCGCGTCAAGCGCCGTCAGCGGGCGGAGGAGCAGGCGATGAAGATCCCGGTGAAGATCGTGTTCCCGCTCGTCTTCTGCATCCTCCCCGTGCTCTTCATCGTCATCCTGACGCCGGCCGTGATCGGCATGATGGCGGCGTTCGGCTGACCGGATTCGCCAGCCCGATCAGAACAGCCCTGGCACGAAGCGCTTCGTGCGCACCTTGTACGCCGCGTACTCAGGGACGTGCTCTTCTAGCAGGCGCTCTTCCTGAATTGCGCGGTACACCTGGACAGAACCGGTCAGGATGAGGATCCCGACCTTGGCCCAGCTCGGGGAGAAGCAGACAGCTCCGGTGAGGGTGATCATCTCCCCGACGTAGAGCGGGTTCCGGATGAACCTATACGGGCCGTGCTGGACGAGCGGCCTGACTTTCGCTTCCACGCCGAAGCTCCGACCGAGCGTGACGAGTGAGTAGACGCTGAACGTCATTCCGACGGCCATGAGCGCTACCGCAAGAAGCTCCACGCCGGCCGGCACCTCGGAGCCTCCGAGAAACGCGAACAGGAAGGGAAGAAAGGTTCCGACATATGCCGCCGCGGTCGGCGCGAACCCGCTGCGCCGAGCGCTGGCTGGTGCTCTGATGATCAGCAGCAACACAGCGACGAGGTAGAACGCAGTCAGCAGGATCAGATATGCGACGTGGAGGAAGTCCGCCAATCCGGATGCGGCCTCGCGCTGACCGTTGGTGAAGAGCGTGAACGACGTAAGGAGCAGCAGGAACACCATGATGGGCAGGAGGATCAGGCGCTCGACGTCCATCGTCTTCAACTGCTCGCGTAGCCGCATGACCCCTCCGGTGCGTCTGGTGAACGTGCCGGAGCCGTGGCGGCGAGTTTCGGCGACGTGGGCTCGATCATATCCGGACCGTTGCCGCGATCGATGGCCTGGGCGGGATTCGCCCAGCCCTCGATTCCACGCCTCCCATCGTCGACGAGGACGCCGCTGCGCCGCGGTCCTCGACGCCTAGGCTTGGCCGCATGGACCCGGCGACGACCGAGGGGCACCGGGAACGGCCCGACGCGGGGGAGGGCTGGGTGACCGACGTGCTCGGGCCCGGGTTCGAGCAACTCACGCTGCCGCTCGCGCCCGACGACGAGGGCGAGGTGGTCGCGACGCTCGTGCGGTACACCGGCGGGGCGAACGGCGACGGGGCGCCGCCGTCGCCGCGCCGCTGGCGCTGGCCGTGGGAACACGAGCCCGAACCACAACCTCAGCCCGCGGCATCCGGATGCGACGTGCTCTACGTGCACGGGTGGAGCGACTACTTCTTCAATCCCGAGCTGGCGCGGTTCTGGAGTGATGCGGGGGCGCGGTTCTACGCGCTCGACCTGCGGAAGTACGGGCGGAGCCTTCGGGAGTGGCAGACGCCCGGGTACATGACCGACCTGGCCGTGTACGACGAGGACATCGAGGCGGCGCTCGGCGCCATCGCGCGCGAGGGTGGGCCGGAGGCATCCGCTCGGCCGTTGATCCTGGTGGGGCATTCGACCGGGGGGCTCACGCTCAGCCTGTGGGCGGCGCGCAACCCGGGGCGCGCGGCGGCACTCGTGCTCAACAGCCCGTGGCTGGAGTTCCAGCTGAGCGGGATCGGGCGGCAGGCGATCCAGCCGGTCATCGGGTTCCGGGCGCGGCTCGACCCCATGGGGCCGCTGCCGAACGTCGACCTCGGCTTCTACACGCGGTCGATCGCCAAGGAGCTCGACGGCGAGTGGGAGTACGACCACGCCTGGCGGCCCGACCGCGGTTTCCGCACGCACCCGGCGTGGCTCACCGCGATCCTCGCGGGGCACGCGACCGTCGCGGCCGGCATCGACGTCGGCGCGCCCGTGCTGACCCTCGTGTCGGCGCGGTCGGTGCTGCAGGCGACGTGGGATGACGCGATGCTCACGTCGGACATCGTGCTCGTCGTCGACGAGATCGCGCGCCAGTCGTTGAAGCTCGGGCCGAACGTCACCGTCGCGCGCATCGACGGGGCGCTGCACGACGTGTTCCTGTCGCGGGAACCGGCGCGGGCGGCGGCCTACGCCGCGGTCACGCGGTGGCTCGAGGGGTATGCACCCGGAACGGACCGCGAAGCGCCGCCCACTGCAGGAGCATGATCGTCTTCGCATCGACGATGTCGGCGCCGATGCGGTCGAGGGCGTCGTCGAGGTCGAGCTCGAGCACCTCGATGTCCTCGCCCTCGTCGGCGAGGCCGCGCCGAGAGCCGGGCGCGACCGACCCGCGCACGTACGGCGCCGCGAAGAAGTGCAGGCGCTCGGTCACCGAGCCGGGACTCATGTAGACGTCGAACACGTGCTCAACCTCGCCCACGACGTGCCCGGTCTCCTCCTCCGCCTCGCGGCGGATCGCGGTCTCGGGATCGTCATCGTCGAGCAGGCCCGCCGCCGTCTCGATGAGCATGCCGTCGGGGTGCTCGTTGACGTAGACCGGGAAGCGGAACTGCCGCGTGAGCAGCACCGTCCGCGCCTCGCGGTCGTAGAGCAGGATGGTGGCGCCGTCGCCGCGGTCGTAGGTCTCGCGCTCCTCGAGGGTCCACGAGCCGTCGGCGTGCTGGAAGTCGAACGTCGTCGCACGCGTCACGTACCAGTTCGAGGTGAGCACCCGAACGTCGCGGACCCGCACGCGCGGGTTGCGGTCGAGGTCGCGGCCGACCCGGTCGAGGCCGGTGCGCCCACGACGATCGGGCACGTCGACGCCGGGCAGCGGCGCGGGCGTCTCCGCTGCGACGCCGGCCCGCGGCATCCGCTCGTTCTCGCTCGTCATGCGGTGATGATCGGGTCGGCGCGGCAGTGGGTCAGTGCGTCGGCGCGTCGCGCGTCAGCGGAAGTTGACGAACTGGAGGTCGACGTCGAGGTCGGCGGCCTTCAGCAGGCGGATGGTCTCCTGCAGGTCGTCGCGGCTCTTGGACGAGACGCGCAGCTCGTCGCCCTGGATCTGGGACTTCACCGTCTTCGGAGCCTCGTCGCGGATGAGCTTGCCGATCTTCTTCGCGTGCTCCTGGTCGATGCCGTTCTTCAGGCCGATCTCGATGCGGAACTCCTTGCCCGACGGGTAGGGCTCGCCCGCGTCGAGCGACTTCAGCGAGATGCCGCGCTTGATGAACTTCGACTGCACCACGTCGAGCACGGCCTTCACGCGCTCGTCGGTCGAGGCCTTCAGCAGGATCTTCTCGCCCGACCACTCGACCGACGCCCCCACGCCCTTGAAGTCGTAGCGCTGCTCGACCTCCTTGCGGGCCTGGTTGACGGCGTTCTCCGCCTCCATCTTGTCGACCTTGCTCACGATGTCGAACGTCGAATCAGCCATGCGCGCCAGTCTAGCGAGGGGGCCAGCGGATGCCACGGCCCGCCTGCCCCCCCTCGCACCCACGCCGCCCCATCCCGCCCGGCGCGGCGTGGACCCGCGCCGCGCGGCCAGCACCGCCCGGCCAGCCCCGCCCGGCCAGCCGCGCCCGAACCGGCCCGCCCTCGCACCCGCGGTCGGGCTGTGCGCTCGCGGTCGGATGCAGGATGGCCTGCGCTGCACAGATCGACCGTCCGCGCGAGGCGTCCCTGCGAGGCGGGGCGAGGCGAGGCGAGGCGGGGTGGGGGAGCGAGCACTCCTCCGCAGGGCGGGCCCCGCGAGGGGACTGCACGGATCGTCGATCGCCGGTGCCGCTGCGCGCCCGACCGCGCAGCATCGAGGCATGCGCGAACCGTTCCCGACCCGTGACCACGGACTCGTCTACGCGCTCGACCTCCGCAGCGTCGGCCGGGAGCGCGAGCTCTACGCGGCGGCGAAGGCCGGCACGATGGAGCGGCTCAGGCCCGGCGCCTACCGATCGAGGCCGCCGACGGACCCCGGGGTCTCGCCCGCCGAACGCGATCGCAGCCGCTACCGGATGATGGTCCGCGCGGCAGCCGCGCAGCTCGATCGCCCGGTGTTCACCGGTCATTCGGCGATCGCGCTCGCCGGCATGCCGATCCTCGGCCCGTGGCCCGACGAGGTGTTCGTGCTCTCGAGGAACGGCACGGCCAGCCGCCGTCGCGGTGTCGTGACGATCGCCCGCACTGCGGACGTCCCGATCACGGTGCGCGCCGGCATCGCGATGACGTCCATCGAGTTCTCGCTGATCCAGCTCGCGCGGCGCGCTCCACTCGAGGCGGCGCTCACTGCGACCGACGCCGCGCTGTACGCGCCGCCGTGGGGCGGCGCTGTTCCGCGGACCACCATCCACCGACTCCGCCGCGAACACGAGCGGCTGCTGCCGTACCCGGGGAGCCGACGCATGGACGAAGTGCTCCGACGGGCGACGGATGGCGCTGCCACGCCCCTCGAGACCCTGAGCCGCCTCGTGATCGAGGAACTCGGCTTCCCCCAACCCGTGCTGCAGCACCGCCTCAGGCTGGACGAGCTCGAGCGAGACGCGTACCTCGACTTCTGGTGGCCCGACCACGGCGTCGTCGGTGAAGCAGACGGCCGAGGGAAGTATCGCGGCCGCACCCGGGCGGCGGCATCGGGCGCCAGCGGCACGCGTGATCCGGCCGCGCTCGCCGCGGCGACGGTGATCGACGAGAAGCGCCGGGAGGACGCCATCCGTCGCCGTGTGCGCGGCTTCGCCCGCTGGGACTGGGCTGAGGCGATGCGTCGTCACCCGATCGACCACTACCTGACCGCCGCCGGTCTCCCCAAGACACGTCGCCCACGTCGTCTGCTCACGCAGAAGTGAGATCTGTGCACTCGAGGTCGATCCGAGGGTGACCGCCAGTGCACAAGTCGGCCGTCTACGCGCGGGGCGCGGGGCGCGGGGCGCGCTCAGCGGAGCCAGAGGGTGGTCTCGGGCGGGATGGCGGCGGGGGCGGGCGTGGCGGCGGCGCCGGAGGCGGCGTCCGAGGCGCTCGAGAGGACGACGTCGAGGCCGGCGAGGCCCGCGGGGAGCGTGAACGGCGTCGTTCCGAAGTTCGTCACCACGGTCCATCCGGTCGGACGCTGGAACGCGAGCACGTCGGCCGCTGCGTCGGCCCCGCCGGCACCCTCCTCGAGCGTGATCCAGGCCAGCTTCTCGGCACCCTGCAGCTCGTGGCGCAGCGCGAGCGCGCGGCGGTACATCGAGAGCGTTGAAGTGGGGTCCGACTCCTGCGCGGAGACCGCGTACGACGCGAACCACGCCGGCTGCGGCAGGTGCGCGGCATCCGAACCGGCCGGCCCGAAGCCGAACGACGGCGCGTCGGCGATCCAGGGCAGAGGCACGCGGCATCCGTCTCGCCCGACCTCGACGCCGGCGTTGCGGAAGAACGACGGGTCCTGGCGCTCCGAATCGGGGATCTCGGGGACCTCGGCCAGCCCGAGCTCCTCGCCCTGGTAGAGGTACGCGCTGCCCGGGAGGGCGAGGAGGAAGAGCGTCGCGGCGCGCGCTCGCCGGAGCCCGCGTGCCGCGTCGACCACGGGCGAGACCCCGCCCGAGAGCAGCCACGCCTTGCCGAGGTCGTACTCGAACGTGTGGTCGTCGGGGAGGCCGTAGCGCGTCGCGTGCCGCACCACGTCGTGGTTCGAGAACACCCAGGTGTTCGACGAGCCCGTCTCGGCCGCGAACGCCATGTTGCGGTCGACGATCTCGTGGAACTCCGCGGCGTCGAAGTTCGCGCGCAGCAGGTCGAAGTTGAACGCCTGCCCGAGGCTCGTCGGCGCCGCGTATCGGTGACGGCGGGTCGGTGCGACCCACGCCTCCGCGACCGCGATGCGGGGAGGGTCGTACTCGTCGAACACCGTGCGCCACTCGGCGTAGATCTCGTCGAGCTCCTCGCGATCCCACAGCGGGTGGGAGCCCTCGGTCGAGAGCTTCGTGGCCTCGAGCTCGGCGTGCGAACGCAGCGGGTAGGTGAGGTCCTTCGCGAGGCCGTGCGCGACGTCGACCCGGAAGCCGTCGACGCCGCGGTCCGACCAGAAGCGGAGGGTGCGGAGGAAGTCGTCGCGGACCTCGCGGTTCGCCCAGTTCAGGTCGGGCTGCTCGGGCGCGAACAGGTGAAGGTAGAACTGTCCGTCGCCCACGGGCTCCCACGCCGACCCGCCGAAGATCGACTGCCAGTCGCTCGGCGGCTCGGTGTCATCCGGGCCCTCGCCGTCGCGGAAGATGTAGCGCCCGCGTGCCGCCGACCCGCGCGGCGACGCGAGCGCCTCGCGGAACCACTCGTGCCGGTTCGACGAGTGGTTCGGCACGATGTCGGCGATCAGGCGGATGCCTGCAGCATGCAGCGCCGCGATCATCTCGTCGAACTCGGCGAGCGTGCCGATCTTGGGATCGACGTCGCGGTAGTCGTCGACGTCGTACCCGCCGTCGGCCAGCGCCGACGGGTAGAAGGGCGAGAGCCAGACCGCGTCGACGCCGAGTTCGACGAGGTACGGGATGCGCGAGGTGATCCCGCGGAGGTCGCCGATGCCGTCGCCGTTCGCGTCGGCGAAGCTGCGCGGGTAGATCTGGTACACGGCGGCCTGGCGCCACCAGTCGGGGTCGGCGGCGAGCACGGTGGCGTCGTCGAGCGTGGCGTCGGTCATGACGGCTTCCTCTCTGGAGCGGACGGCCGGATCGTTCAGCGGGTGCCGCGCGCCGGCGAGGGCTCGGGCATCCGCGCAGGCTAGCCGATCCGACTTCGGATCCTCCACGGAGGCGCGCGCGTCAGCGCTCGGGCGGGACCGCCGTGGAGGAGCGCACGCGGAGCTCGAACGGCAGGGGAGTCGCGGCCGGCGGCGCGGCATCCGGGCCCGGCTCGAGCTGCTCCATCAGGATCTCGACCGCCTTCTCGCCCTGGCCGCGCGGGAACTGCGCCACCGTGGAGAGGCCGAAGAACTCCGAGAGGTCGTAGTCGTCGATGCCGATGACCGAGACGTCGCGCGGCACGACCATGCCGAGGTCGCGCGCGGCGAGGATGGAGCCGATGGCCATCTCGTCGGACGCGGCGAAGATCGCGGTCGGCCGATCGTGCGGAACCCCGAGCAGCTGCTTGGCGGCGTGGTAGCCGCCCTGGATCGTGAAGTCCGCCGGGGCGAAGATGCGGGGGTCGGGGTCGACGCCCGCGTCGCGCAGCGCCGCCTCGTACCCGAGTCGGCGGTTCGTCGGCAGGTGGAAGTCGAGGTCGAACTCGAGGTCGCCGCCGATGTGGGCGATACGGCGGTGCCCGAGGGCGAGGAGGTGCTCGGTCGCGAGCCGGGCGACCGCGGCGTCGTCGATCGTGAGCGTGCGGACGCCCGGGATCGGGCCGCCGACGCCGACCAGGGGCTTGCCGAGGTCGTGCAGGCGCTGCACCTCGTGCTCGGTGAGCTCGAGCGAGACCGCGACCACGGCGTCGACCCGCTGGCGGAGCAGGAAGTGCTCGAACACGCTCGAGCGCTCGCGGCCGTCGCCCGACAGGTTGTACAGCGTGACGTCGTAGCCGTGCCGGAGCAGCGCCTGCTGCGCGCCCTCCAGCACCGATGCGAAGAACCACCGGTTGAGGAACGGGATCACGACGCCCACGTTGCGCGTGCGACCCGACGCGAGGCTCGACGCGTTGGACGAGACGACGTACCCGAGCTGCGCCGCGGCATCCACCACCTTGGCCTTCGAAGCCGGGGAGACGTGGCCGCGACCGCTCAGGGCGCGCGAGACCGTCGCGGTGGAGACCCCCGCGAGCTTGGCCACCTCTTCGATGCCGACCATGGATTCCTCGCCTGACGCCGTCCGCCGGGAGCGCGGACCGGGCCAGCCGATCCTATCGCCGAGCGGAGTGGCGCGTTGAGGGCCGACCCGGCGTGCGGTAGAAATGAGCGGGTCCGGGGCGGGCCTTCGGGGGGCCTGGCTTGCCCACACCCACCTCTACTCGAAGGGACCACCGCCGTGAAGTGGGTCAAGCGCATCGCCATCGGGCTCGTCATCGGGTTCGCCCTGTTCTACACGATCACGAGGCCCGAAGATGCCGCGAACGCGGTCCAGGGCGCCTTCGCCGCCGTCTGGGGCGCCGCCGAGGCGGTCGGCCGCTTCTTCACCTCGCTCGCATCCTGACGGAGCGCACGTGACCGCCGACGCCCGCAGCATCTTCGACCCCCGCGTCGAGCGGTTCCTCATCGCCGACGAGGGCGAGGTCGTCGTCGACGAGGTCGCGAAGCACTGGGCGGCGATCGTCAAGCCGGTGCTCGGGCTCGTGGCATCCGTGCCGTTGCTGCTGCTCGCGTTCGTGGTGCCGCCGCAGGCGTGGTGGCTGCCGGCGGCGCTCGCGATCGGCCTCGCCTGCTTCTGCCTCTGGCGGATCCTGCAGGCGCAGATGGACCGGTTCGTCATCACGAACATGCGCGTGTTCCGGGTGCACGGGATCCTCACCCAGAACATCGCGACCATGCCCCTCTCGCGGATCCTCGACATCTCGGTCCACCGGCCCGTGCTCGGCCGGATCTTCGGCTTCGGCCACATCGTGTTCGAGTCGGCCGCGCAGCGCCAGGGGCTGAACGAGATCCGCTACGTGGGATCGCCGAACGAGCGCGACCTCACGATCCAGCGCGTCATCGCCCGGGCCGGCCTGCGCGGGCCGCTCAACCGGGCGACGGGGGTGCCGCTGGGCGGCGGGCCCGGCGCGGGGGGCGGCGGCTCGCAGGGGTCGTCGGCGACCGGCGCGGCGCCGCGGCTCTCGCCCGCGACGAGCGAGCGCGCCGACGGGCTCGGGCCGAACGACACCGTCCCCATCGAGCGGCTCTGACGCAGGCTCCGACGCTCGTCGAGGCCGCACCGGGCTCGATTTCTCGCATCGGCCGACCGCGGGTATCCTTGTGTGGCCCCCGGTCATGTGAACAACGTGGTCGGGCGTTCGGCGAGTTACCCAAGCGGCCAAAGGGATCTGACTGTAAATCAGCTGTCTACGACTTCGGGGGTTCGAATCCCTCACTCGCCACCACGTCGAAGCCCCGGTTCTCCGGGGCTTCTTCCGTTTCCGGGGGCGGATGCCGCGACCTCGCGCGTCACCGCCGCCCGGCCCGCACGCGGTCCGCAGTAGCGTGGGGGCATGACCGAGAACGCCGCCGCTGCGGCATCCGTCGACCTGCTCGCCATCGCCCGCCGGATCGCCCTCGCGGCGGCCGAGGCGGCCCTCGAGGAACGCCGGAAGGGCATCAGCGTCGCCGCGACGAAGTCGACGCCGACCGACGTCGTGACCGCCGTCGACCGAGACACCGAGGAGCGCATCCGCTCGATGATCCTCGACGCGCGCCCCGACGACGGCATCTTCGGCGAGGAGGACGACACGCACGTCGGCTCGAGCGGACTCAACTGGGTGGTCGACCCGATCGACGGCACGGTCAACCTGCTCTACGACATCCCGGCGTGGTCGGTGAGCATCGCGGTGGTCGACGGCCCGCCCGACCCCGGGCACTGGCACGCGCTCGCCGGGATCGTCGTCAACCCCGTGACCGGGGAGGTGTTCGAGGCGAGCGTCGGCGGTGGGGCCCGGCTCGTCGACGGGCTCGGGGAGCGCGAGCTCCGGGTGAACGATGACGTGCACCTGTCGCGGGCGCTCGTCGCGACCGGCTTCGGGTACGCGGCCGACCGGCGGGCCGGCCAGGCGGCGGTGCTCGTCGACGTGCTGCCGCGCATCCGCGACATCCGTCGCATCGGGTCGGCTGCGCTGGACCTGGGCGCGGTCGCCGCGGGCCGCCTCGACGCGTTCTACGAGCAGGGCCTGAACCCGTGGGACCACGCGGCGGGCGCGCTGATCGTGCGCGAGGCCGGCGGACGGGTCGGCGGGCTCGGCGGGGCGGGCGAGAGCGATCGGATGCTCGTCGCGGCGGCGCCGTCGCTCTTCGACGACCTGACCGCGCTGCTCGAGGAGGCCGGGGCCTGACGTCTCCGCGGGCCGTGCGACACGCCCGGGCAGTGCCGTCGTCGCATCCGCCCGTGGCCCGCGCCGGGAATCCGGACGACCATCTCCGCATTCCGCCCGACATGGCGATCCGGTGATCGACCGGTTACGCTTTACCAATCCGTGATCTCGGCCCGCCCGGAGATGACGAGCCCCCCGTCAGCCCCTCTCGAACGAGCGAAAGTCCCCCACGTGCCCGAGTCCCCCCTCGTGCCCGACCATTCAGCGCCAGGCACCAGAGACCGCTTGCGGTCCGAACGCACGCCGACGCGCCGCGAACTGCGGGACCGCTCCGCATCCTCCTCCCCGGCCGAGCCGGCCGACCGGCGGGTCGGCGACTCGGCCGTCGGCGTATCCGGAGGCATCTCCTTCGAGTCGTACCTGCCGTCGGGTGGCGCCTCGGCATCGGCGGCGGGCCCTGCGAGCGAGCCCAGGCGGCGGGCGGATGCCACGGGGCCGCTGCGTCCGCGCGATCGCCGCGAGGCGGCGGTCGATGCCGGCCCGGCTCACCTCCCGTCCCGCGCTGACCGCCCGGCGACGCAGCCCGTCGCCCCGACGGAGTCGCGCCGCCTGCGGCGCGACCCCCTACCCGCGCAGGAGCCGGCCCCCGCCCGCCGCGCCTCCGCAGCCCCGCCGGCGAGCCCCGCCCTGCCGGCCGCTCCGCCTCCGACCGGCGCCCAGGCGGCACCCGCGAACCCCGCGCTGCGGACCGGCCGCCGTGCGGCCGCCGGACCGGTCGACGTCCCGGGCTCGGGGCTTCGCGCCGACCGGCCCGGCTCCGCACCACGGCCCTCCTCGGCTCCGCCTTCCTCGGCTCCGCCTTCCTCGGCTCCGACGAACTCCGCGCACTCGCCGTCCGCCGGTCCGACCTCCGCCGCTCGCGGGATCGGCCGCGCTGCGGTCCCTGCTCCGACGTCTGCCGACCGGGCGCACCGGCCCGAGCCGGGCGCACCGGCGCCCGACTGGACGCCGCAGCGACGCCCCGACCCGGCCCGCACCCGCGAGGCCGACCTGCGAGGCCCGGCTGCGCGTCCCGCGCCCACTGCGCACCCGGAGCGCGCTCCGCATCGACCGCAGCAGACCGGCGCCGGCGTCGTCGCCCGCCCCGGCGACCCGCGCGTCGGCCCGCAGCCCCAGGACGCTCCGCGACGGCCCCAGCAGGGGCAGACGGGTGCGCCGGCCCCTCGACCGGTTCCGCCCTCGCGTCCGGTCTCGAACGGCGCCGCCGGTCCGGTGCCGTCGGATCGGACGCGGCCCCACGCGCCCGATGCCGCGCCCCGTGGTCCGATGCCCGGTCGCAGGCCGACCCCCCAGTCGCCGGATGGTCGGCAGACCGGTGCGCTCCGTCATCCAGAGGCCGACCCGCGCATCGGCCCGGGAGCCGCCCGTCCCGAGCGCGCTGCCGGTGCGCCCCAGCGCCAGGGCGCCCCGCGCCCCGCGACGGACGCGCCCGCCGGACCTCGTGACCCCCGACTCGGCGCACGGACGGATTCCGAGCCGCGTGCCGGCCGTCCCGGCGACCGGGCCGTGGAGCGCCGCGCCGGGCAGCCGGCCCCGAGGCTCGACTCGCTCCCCGCCGAGGCCCGCCGATCCGCGGCATCCGACCCCGCCGTCATCACCGCGACCGACGTGAGCGACCTCTTCGGGCTCGGCCACCGCGAGGACCGGGACATCGACGCGAGCCTCGAGGCAGCTCGCCGAGAGGGTCGGACCGCCCCGTCGTCCGCCGGTCCGCACGAATCCGGGCGCCCCGCGGCATCCGCCCACCGCACGCCCGTCGGCCGACGGACCCCGGCCGATCGTCGCGCGCCGCAGCGCCCCGAGGGGCGCGCTCAGGACGGGCCCTTCTCGTCCAAGGCCGCGCCGCGCCCGTCTCGGAAGCGCGCGCTGACGACGCGGTTCGCGAGCGTCGTCGCCATGGGATTCGTCGCGATGCTCGCCGTCGCGACATCCGTCCCCTCGCTCTCGCTGCTCACCCCCGCGGAGGTGCAGGCGATGGCGCTCTCGCAGAACACCGGCACCACGCTCGACGGGCAGCGCGTCGACATCTCCGGCGGCGCGCTCGCCGCGGGCGTCGGCCGCGAGGACTACCAGGCGCAGACCATCGAGGAGTACGCGCAGGCCGCGGGCATCCGCGCCGAGGCGACCTTCACGAACAACCCGCTCGGCACGATCCAGTGGCCCTTCGCGGTGGGCGTGCACATCGGCGACCGGTTCGGCTACCGCAACTGCTACGGCTGCTCGTCCGACCACCACGGCCAGGACTTCAACCCGGGCCTCGGCGCGCAGATCCAGTCCATCGCCGACGGCGTGGTGTCCAACTCGACCGATTCGGGCGGCTCGCTCGGCGTCGTGACCATGGTCGACCACGTCATCGACGGCCAGGTCATCACGAGCGTGTACGCGCACATGGAGTACGGCTCGCGCCGCTTCGAGGTCGGCGACACCGTCGAGGTCGGCGACGTCCTCGGCACGACCGGCAACACCGGCATGTCGACGGGCCCGCACCTGCACTTCGAGATTCGCATCGGCGGGATCAACGGGTACTGGGTCGACCCGCTCGAGTGGCTGTACGCGAACACCAACTGACGCGGCATCCGGCGTCGGCGGCGCGGCCGCTCCGCGCGTCTCCACGGCCCGGCCGCTGCGGGCGTCTGCGGCCCGGCCGTTGCGGGTTCGGCTCGGCTCGTGCCGTGCGTTCGGAGGATGAGGCGAGTCTCGGTCCGCCCGGCAGCCGCATGGACGCGTTCATCCTGCGAACTCGATCCGGTCGATGACGGCCCGGGCCGTGCCCGCCGCGGATTCGCAGGATGAGACGGAAGGTCGGCCCGGTTCGCGCGACCATGGCGCGTGGCATCCTGCGAACTCGCCCACGGCTCAGCCCGCCGGGCGCGGTGCGCGTGGGTTGTGCACAGGGCGGCTCCGCATCGACTCCGTTCGGCCAGACTGCGGGGCGTGCCCGACTCTCCGTCCGTCGACCCTGCCGCCGCGATCCGAACCCACGGCGGAGCGCTGCCCTACCGGACCCTCGATGAACTCGGCGTGCCGCGCACCGCGGTCCGGGCTGCGGTCCGCGACGGAGGGCTCCTGCAGGTTCGGGAGCGGTGGTTCGCCGTGCCGGATGCGCCGGACGACGTCGTCCGAGCGGTCCGGGTCGGCGGGAGCCTCACGGCGGCGTCCGTCGCACGGCTCGAGGGGCTCTGGATCCGCGACGATCGGCGGCTGCACGTGCGCGTTCCTCGCACGGCGGGGCGGTTGTGGTCGCCATCGCCGGTGCCGGCGCTCGGTCGCCGCAATCCGCTCGACCGCACGGCTCATGGCGTCTGCGTGCACTACCGGACGGTTCCGGGCCGCTCGACCGCGCGCGACGGAGTGGTGCTCGCCCTGGCCGAGATGGCGGTGTGCGCGCCACGACTCGACGCGCAGATCGCGGTCGACTCCGCACTCTCGCTCGGCAGGATCACGCGCGACGATCTCGGGGTGCTCCGCGGCATGCTCGGTGCGAGTCGTCGGCGGATCGCGGATGAGGCCGACGCCGGATGCCAGTCCGGGACCGAGACGATCGTGCGCCTGCTGCTGCGTGGACGCCGCGTGCCGCATCGAACGCAGGCATGGATCGCGGGTGTCGGGTACGTCGACGTGCTCGTGGGGGATCGGCTGGTCGTCGAGATCGACGGTGAGGGATTCCACACCGGTCCCGAGTTCGAGCGCGACCGGCGTCGCGACTTCGAGCTCGCCATGCGGGGGTACCTGGTCTTCAGGGTGAGCTACTCGATGGTGATGCACGAATGGCCCGCCGTGCGCGAGGGCCTGCTCGCGCTCGTCGAGCGCGGTGAGCACCGATGGGGCGCGCGGGCGCGCGAGCACGAGCGCGATGTGCGTCGTTCGCTCGCGCGGCGGCATCCCGGCGCGTGACTCACCCGCCGAGTTCGCAGGATGACGCGGCTCACGTGGCGCCTACGGCGGGCATGAGGCGGCTCATCCTGCGAACTCGCGACGGTGCCCGGCCGTGCGCGCGCCGGGCCGATCGAATTCGCAGGATGAGGGGCGCCTGGGTGCCCGGGCGGAGGGGATGGCGCGTGTCATCCTGCGAACGCGCGCGGTCGGGCGCCGCGGGGCGCGCGTCGCCCGACGCCCGGCGCGCGGCTACGCCGCGAGCCAGGCGGTGGTGTCGCCGGGGAGCGTGCGGCCGTCGAGGACGGCGCTCGCGAGGATCACGTCGCCCGCGGGGAGCTCGACCGGGTCGCTTCCGGTGTTCGCCACGACGAGCACGCTCCCGTTGCGGACGGCGAGGACGTCGTCGCCGAAGCCCTCGATCCACTCGAGGTCGCCGGTCGCGAGCGAGCGCGCGCGGCGCTCGGCGAGGAGCGAGCGGTACAGCTCGAGCGTCGAGCCGGCGACGCCCCGCTGGCGGTCGCGGGCGAACTCCGCCCACTGGGCCGGCTGCGGGAGCCAGGTCGTGTCGGTCGGGCCGAAGCCGTAGGACGGCGCGTCGGACTCCCAGGGCAGCGGCACGCGGCATCCGTCTCGGCCGTAGCGCTCGCCGTCGGTGCGGAACCAGGTCGGGTCCTGACGCGCCTCGTCGGGGAGGTCGACGGCTTCGGGCAGGCCGAGCTCCTCGCCCTGGTAGATGTAGGCGGAGCCGGGGAGGGCGAGCATGAGCGCCGTCGCCGCCCGTGCGCGGCGAAGGCCGACGACGGGGTCGGGAAGGCCCGGGCTCTTCGGCCCGATGCCGTGGCCCTGCAGGCTGTCGGCGGTGAGCGCGAGGCGCGAGGCGTGGCGGATGACGTCGTGGTTCGAGAGCACCCACGTCGAGGGTGCGCCGACCGCCGCGAACGTCTCGATCGAGTGGTCGATCACGGAGCGCAGCGGCGCTGCCTCCCACGGGGTCTCGAGGTAGGCGAAGTTGAACGCCTGGTGCATCTCGTCGGGGCGGACCCACTTCGCGACGCGCGCCAGCGGGTCGACCCACGCCTCGGCGGCGAGGATCCGCTCGCCGTCGTACTCGTCGAGCACCTTCCGCCAGTCGCGGTAGACCTCGTGCACGCCCTCCTGGCCCCAGTACGGCGCACCGACGTTCTCGTCGTGGATCTCGGGCTCCAGCGCGACACCGCCCTCGAGGCCGTGCTGGTTGCCCCCCATCGAGCCGGCGTCGGCGGGCGGGGTGTAGTCGGGGAGCCCGTCGGCCTTGATGAGGCCGTGCGCCACGTCGACGCGGAACCCGTCGACGCCGCGATCGAGCCAGAAGCGCAGGATGCGGCGGAACTCCTCGCGGACCTCCTCCTGCTCCCAGTCGAAGTCGGGCTGCGAGCTGTCGAAGATGTGGAGGTACCACTGGCCGGGGGTGCCGTCGGAGTTCGTGGTGCGGGTCCACATCGACCCGCCGAAGACCGACTCCCAGTTGTTCGGCGGGAGCTCGCCGTGCTCGCCCTTCCCGTCGCGGAAGATGTAGCGGGCGCGCTCGGGGCTGCCGGGGGCGGCGGCGAGCGCCTCCTGGAACCAGGGGTGACGGTCGCTCGAGTGGTTCGGGACGAGGTCGACGATGACCTTCAGTCCGAGTCGGTGGGCTTCGGCGAGCATGTCGTCGAAGTCGGCGAGCGTGCCGAAGAGCGGGTCGACGTCGCAGTAGTCCGCGACGTCGTAGCCGGCGTCCTTCTGGGGCGACGTGTAGAAGGGCGAGAGCCAGATCGCGTCGACGCCGAGGTCGGCGAGTTCGGGCAGGCGCGAGCGGATGCCGGCCAGGTCGCCCATGCCGTCGCCGTTCGCGTCGGCGAAGGACCGGGGGTAGATCTGGTAGATCGCGGCGGTGCGCCACCATTCGGAAGTCATGGAGAAAACCTTAAGCCAATCTCAGTGATCTGGAAGCGCTTGCACGTTCAGGCGCCCCGCAGGAGCCTACCAAGCCGGTATCGATCATGTAACGCCGAGTTGTCAATGTGACGCGAAGCAGGTATACCTGAAACCGCTTGCAATCACATCGCGGGCAACCACATACGGAAGAACGGCCTTTCGAGCACGGTGCGCGGAACTCCCCACCAGGCGAAGGCGCCGATCTCACGCACACTGAGAAGGGCACACCAATGCGGGTGAACAAGAAGAGCCTCCTCGCGGCCGGCGCTGTCGCCGTCGTCGCGACCCTGGGTCTCGCTGGCTGCGCCGGCAGCGACTCGGGCGAGGGCGACAACGGCGCATCGGCCGGCGGCACGCTGACCGTCTGGGTCGACGCCGAGCGCGTCGACGCGCTGAAGGGCGCAGCCGAGGCCTACACGGAGGAGACCGGCGTCGAGGTCGAACTCGTCGGCAAGGACAACGCCACCATCAAGGACGACTTCATCCAGCAGGTGCCGACGGGCGAGGGCCCCGACATCACCATGGGTGCGCACGACTGGCTGGGCGAGCTCTCGACCAACGGCGTCGTGGCTCCGCTCGAGCTCGGCGACTCGTCGGCGGACTACCTCCCCGTCGCGATCGACGCGGCGACCTACGAGGGCACCGTCTACATGCTCCCCTACGCGGTCGAGAACATCGCCGTGCTGCGCAACGCCGACCTCGTCACCGAGGCCGCGACGAGCTTCGACGACATGATCGCCAAGGGCGAGGCCGCCGGCCTCGAGCAGCCGTTCGTCGTCGAGCAGGGCGCCGAGGGCAACCCCTACCACCTCTACCCGTTCCAGACGGCGTTCGGCGCACCTGTCTTCGGCAGCGGCGCGGAGGGCTACGACCCCAGCGACCTGCAGCTCGGCAACGAGGGCGGCGTGGAGTTCGCGAACTGGCTCGCCGGCCAGGGCAAGAACGGCACCGGCGTCTTCAACACCGACATCGACGGCGACATCGCCAAGCAGGCCTTCCTCGACGGCACCGCGGCCTTCTGGCTGACCGGTCCGTGGAACGTCGGCTCGGCCATCGACGCCGGCCTCAACGTCGCGATCGACACCGTGCCCAGCCCGACCGGCGAGGCCGCCTCGCCGTTCGCCGGCGTCAAGGGCTTCTTCGTCTCGTCCGAGTCGGAGAACAAGGTCGCCGCGAACGACTTCCTCGTGAACTACATCGGCACCGAGGACGTCCAGCTCGAGCTGTTCGAGGCGGGCAACATCCTGCCCGCGCTCTCGGCCGCCGCCGAGACCGCCTCGAGCGACCCGATCATCGAGGGCTTCGCGGCCGTCGGCCAGGAGGCCGTTCCGATGCCGGCCATCCCCGCCATGGGTTCGGTGTGGCAGTACTGGGGCATCGCCGAGGCCTCGATCATCAACGGCGAGGACCCGACGGCGACCTGGGAGAAGCTCGCCGCCGACGTCCAGGCTGCGATCGACGCCAAGTAACGCCTGAGGCTCCGGGCCGGATGCCGCCGCGCATCCGGCCCGGAGCCACTCGCATCCCGAGCGTTCAACGAGAGAGCAGCAGATGAGCACCACGATCGACGAGGACGTCGCCACCGGCTCGGCGACTCCGCCCACGAAGCGGCAGAAGCGTGCCGCACGCATCGCGGACGCCGCGTCAGGCGGCATCCGCTCCATCCTGGTCAAGCTCCTGCTGCTCGGCATCGTCGACGCGATCGCGGTCTACGCGATCCTCGTCCTCGCGCTCTCGCAGGACTGGCTGATCCTCGCGATCGTGGTCGGCGTCACCGCGCTCGTCAACTGGATCTACTTCTCGCGGCGCACCCTCCCGGCGAAGTACCTGACGCCGGGCGTCATCTTCCTCGTGCTGTTCCAGGTGTTCGTGCTGGTCTACACGGGCTACATCGCGTTCACCAACTACGGAACCGGGCACAACGGCTCCAAGGAGCAGGCGGTCAGCTCGCTCATGGCCGCCTCGCTCGAGCGAGTGCCCGACTCGCCCACCTACCAGGTCACGGTCGTCGACCAGCTCGGCACGCTCGGCCTGCTCGTCACCGACCCGGACGGAGACGCGAGCCTCGGCACCACCGAGCAGCCGCTGCAGCCCGTCGACCCGACCGAGGTCGACGGCGGCAAGGCCGTCGCGGTCGACGGCTGGACCACTCTGCAGTTCAGCGACGTCATCGCCCGCACGAACGAGATCACCGAGCTCGCCGTGCCGTTCTCCGACGACCCGAACGACGGAGCCATCCGAACCCCCGACGGATCGAACGGCTACCTCTACACGTCGAACCTCGAATACGACGAGGCCGCGGGCACCATGACCGACCTCTCGACGGGCACGGTCTACTCCGACATCGGCACGGGCGCCTTCACCGCCGAGGACGGCACCGAGATCCTTCCCGGCTGGCAGATCACCGTCGGCTTCGACAACTTCGTCCGCGCCGTCACGGACACCCGCCTCGCGGGGCCGCTCGTGTACGTCACGCTCTGGACCTTCGCGTTCGCGCTCATCTCGGTCGCCACCACGTTCTTCCTGGGCCTGTTCCTCGCGATCGTCTTCAACGACATGCGCATGAAGGGCCGGCGCTACTACCGCGTCGCGATGATCATCCCCTACGCGATCCCGTCATTCCTCTCGGCGCTCGTCTGGGCGGGGATGATGAACGAGAGCTTCGGCTTCATCAACCAGGTGATCTTCGGCGGGGCCTCGATCCCATGGCTCACCGATCCATGGATGGCGAAGCTCTCCGTGATCATCGTGAACCTCTGGCTCGGGTTCCCGTACATGTTCCTCATCTGCACGGGTGCGTTGCAGTCGATCCCGGACGACGTGAACGAGGCATCCAGCATCGACGGCGCCTCGGCGTGGCAGACGTTCCGTCACATCAAGCTGCCGCTGCTGCTCGTCTCCGTCGCGCCGCTGCTCATCGCGTCGTTCGCGTTCAACTTCAACAACTTCAACGTCATCTACATGTTGACGAACGGCGGGCCGCGCGACACCGGCGCGCCGATCCCGGTCGGCTTCACCGACATCCTCATCTCGATGGTCTACAAGGTGGCCTTCACCGGCCAGAACCGCGACTACGGCCTCGCCGCGGCGTACTCGATCATCATCTTCATCGTGGTCGCGGTGATCTCGATCATCGCGTTCCGCCGCACCAAGTCGCTCGAGGAGATCAACTGATGGCCGAGAAGAAGACGCTTCCCGGGCCCGATGACGGCCTGCTCTGGGGTGAGACGCCGATCATCCCGGGACCGAAGTCTGTCGAGCACGTCGATCACGGTCAGCCTGCACACCCCAAGCGCCGATTCCGCTTCGGCAAGTGGTTCGCGGCGACCGGATGGCGCCACCTCGTCGGCATCGTCGTCGTCGCGTTCGCCCTCTTCCCGGTCGTGTTCGTGATCTCCTCGTCGCTGAACCCGAACGGCACCCTGACCGGTTCGAACGCCCTGTTCTCGCAGATCGGGTTCGACGCGTACGCGCGGATCCTGACGAACCCGCAGGTGCCGTTCACGACCTGGTTCGCGAACACGCTGATCATCGCGGGCATCACGGCGATCCTGACGGTGTTCCTCGGTGCGCTCGCGGCGTACGCGTTCTCGCGCATGCGGTTCACGGGCCGCCGGTTCGGCCTCATCACGATCGTCGTCGTGCAGATGTTCCCGCAGATGCTCGCCGTCGTCGCGATCTTCCTCGTCATGAGCGCGATCAGCGACTGGTTCCCGGCGATCGGCCTGAACACCCACATCGGCCTGATCATGGTGTACCTCGGCGGAGCGCTCGGCGTGAACACGTACCTCATGTACGGGTACTTCAACACGATCCCGGCGTCGATCGACGAGGCGGCGAAGATCGACGGCGCCGGTCACGCGCGCATCTTCTTCACGATCATCCTGCGCCTCGTCGCTCCGATCCTCGCGGTCGTCGCGCTGCTCTCGTTCATCTTCTCGGTGAACGAGTACGTCGTGGCATCCGTGATCCTGATCGACACCGAGAACCAGACGCTCGCGGTCGGCCTCACGAAGCTCGTCTCGAACCCGCGGTACGCGGACTGGGCGGCGTTCTCGGCGGGCGCCGTCATCGCGGCCCTGCCGGTCGTGCTGCTCTTCCTCTACCTGCAGAAGTACATCGTCGGCGGGCTCTCGGCCGGCGCGGTGAAGTAGGCGCGCCCGATCGCCACAGGCGGTGCCGCGCGGGGCGGCCGCGTCCGGAGCTCAGGACGCGGCCGTCCCGTCGTGCGGTCGGCGAGGCGGTTCGCTCCGGGCGGAGCGGCGATGCGCGTGGGGTTGCGGAACTCCGAGCGCCCCCCGATCGTCGGCGCGTCACCGACGGACCGCTTCCGGGCTCCGCTGCCGGGTGGGAACGTCGTCACCATCGGCGGGTGTGAAGCCCGTCGTACCCACCGAAACTGACGACATTCGCCGCCGTCCATCCACGTTCACGGTCGGTCCCACTTGGTCTCGCTGGCGCGCAGCAGCGTGGCAGCAGACGCGGCCGCCCTGAGCGACCCGCTGGGGCGACGGATGCCTCCGGCTCGCCCTCGCTCCGAGCGATAGCATGGCGGCCTGACCCACCCGCGCGTCCTCCCGTCATCCGAACCCCGGAGCAGCCCTGCCATGAGCGCCCTCACGCCCCCGCCCGTCCCGCCCGCGCCCCCGGTCCCGCCCGCAGGGCCATCCGACGCCGCGACGCTGCCGTACGGTACCGCGCCGCTCATGGCGGCACCCGGCGACACGGGCTACGCCGATTCCGCGTCCGCCTACGGCCCCGCGGCTCCGGCCTACGGATCCGTGCACGGCGCGGCGCCCGTGCCGTGGACGCCTCCCGTCGCGGCCCCGCAGAACGTGCTCGCCTGGGTCGCGTTCGGGCTGGGGCTCGGCGCGTTGATGCTCGGTCCGATCAGTTCGATCGCCGCGATCGTGTGCGGGCACATCGCCCGCGCACAGATCCGCCGCACGGGCGAGCAGGGCGCCGGAGCGGCGCTCACCGGACTGATCTTCGGCTACGTCCTGACCATCGGAATGGGCCTCGCGATCGTGCTCTACGTGCTGTTCATCGTGGCGATCTTCGCCGGCGCGGCGTACTCCTCCGGGGTGCCGACGAGCCTCTGATCGAGCGGCCGCCCACCGATTTAACGCACGCGCGCCGAGGTGATATTCTCGTGTGGTTGCCGCGACAGCGGCACACGCCCCGATAGCTCAGTGGTAGAGCACTTCCATGGTAAGGAAGGGGTCGTCAGTTCAATCCTGACTCGGGGCTCTGGTTCCTCCGGTTCGCCGGAGAAGCCTCGCGGCGGGGTAGCTCAGGTGGTTAGAGCACACGGCTCATAATCGTGGTGTCGCGGGTTCGAGTCCCGCCCTCGCTACAACAGCAGAATCTCGCGGATCTCAGGCCCTTCGGGCCGAACGTAGACCGCTCGTCTCGATTCGCCTGACCACATACTGACCGAGAGTGTCGCGCATTAGCTCGATGATCTCTGCACGGCCCGACACGTGGGTCTAGAGCGACGACGCGGCCAATGCCTGGATCGAAGACGTCCGACGCGACGTTTCGTCGTTCAAGAGCTACGCGAACTGGCGCGCACGGCGTCCACACTCGCCGTGGGCACCCGCTCGTTGCGATGCTCGCGGGAGAATACGTGCCGCACGACTCGATCGGAGGGGCGGAACGTGAGCCCGCAACAGTTCCGGAGCCCCCCACCATCGTCGGGGTGAACATCGCCGGCCCATGCGTCCGTCACGGAGTTCAGGCCCTGCGCTGCTCGTCGTACCTTCGGCGGGCCTCGAGCACATTCGGCATGTGTCCCTCGAGATGGGAGAAGAGGTCCACGAGGATCTTCGACGTGTGCCGACCGATCGGCGTGAGGCTGTACTCGACGTGGGGTGGGATGGTCCCCATCACCTCTCGCTCGACGAAGCCGTCGCGCTCGAGCGCGTGCACGGTCTGCGAGAGCATCTTCTGGCTCACGCCATCGACGCGGCGTCCGAGTTCGTTGAATCGCAGGGGCCCGTCATTGAGTGCGCCGAGGACGAGCGCCCCCCATCTGCCCGTGATGTGCTCGAGCGTCGGCCGCGACGGGCACGTCCGCGCGAAGACGTCGTACTCCTGCTCGCCGCCTTCCGGGGCGCTCGGATCTTCGCCGTCAATCCTCACCGTTGCAGTATACCCAGCAGAGAGTGCTTCGCAAAAGAATGCACATACTGAATCGCAGCACTCACTTGCAGTAAGCACTAACGAATGGATACTGTCTCATCCTCGGCGACCCGCAGGAGGCCGCCACGATCAAGGAGAGAACACATGCTCAGTCGTCGCACACTGATGCAGTACGGATCGGCCGCGGCATTCGGCGCGGTCGCGCTCGGTTCCGTCGCCGACGGAGGAGGCGCCGCCCAGACGGCATGGGGCGGCCCCATCGGAGACCCCGCCACCGACCCGGTGCCCAACCCGGACTTCCCGAAGGGGCTCAGCAGCGCCGAGCGCTCGAACCTCGAGACGTTCGACGCGCTGGACTTCGACGTCTTCACCCACGCGGACTGGGATCGTCTCGGCGAGAGCCACGCCGAGCACATCCGAGTGCACTGGCCCGACGGGCACTACACGGACGGGATCGACACGCACATCGCAGACCTCGCCGCGCTGTTCGTCTGGGCACCGGACACGCGGATCCTGGAGCACCCCTTCCGCCTGGCGACCAACGAGCTCACCGCGGTGACGGGCGTGATGCGCGGCACCTTCACGCGCCCGATGCCGGATGGCAAGGGCGGATTCATCCAGCCGAACGGGAAGGCCTACGCCATCAACATGGCCACGGTCGGAATCTGGAATCGGCAGGGCACGATGGACGAGGAGTTCCTGTTCTGGGACAACCTCACGTTCTATCAGCAGATCGGACTTGCCTGATCCAATCCGCGGAGCGTCGGTGAGGGGGCGGTCCGGGTTCCGGTCGACCCCCTCGCCGGCGCATCGTCCGGCCGAGCCGACCAAGCTCACGGGCCGATGACCCCGACGGTGACGTTGACTGCTCGACGTCCGGCGGGCTTGCCTTCGAGCGCGCAACAATGCCGAGCGTCGAGGTCGTGGACACCGCGTGCGTGACACTCGAACGCGCAGAGACGGTGACCTCGCGATAGCGGTGACCGGCACGAAGGTCCGAGGATCGCAGGTGCTCACGATGACCCCGGCGAATGACGGAGCCACGCCGGTGGACGTCGTGATCCGGTCGCCCTATGGGACGGTCGGGGGCGGCCAGCTCGCGTCGGGCGCGACGAAGTCCTACGACCTCGACACCGGCGTGCCGCGCCTGCCCGCGTTCACCCTCGCGGTGGTGGCCACCGCACCGGACCGGACCGAGCGCACGCACGAGGTGCTGTACCCGGGCTCGGTTCACCCTGGCGGAGGAGTCGGAGCTGGCGGCGCGCTGTGACGAGCGTCACAATGCCTGCCGCACCTCGGGAAGCACCTCCGTCGCCAGCAGCTCGATGGACTTCAGGGTCTCGCGTTGACCAAGCCCGCCGAGCCCGACCTGGGCGAGGAACCTGGAGTGTCCGAGGATCTCTCGCTCCCAGAGGATCTTGTCGACGATCTCCGACGGGCTGCCGGCGAAGAGCGCACCGCCGGGGCCGGCCCACGCGTCGAGCGTTTCCCGGTCCAGTCGGGAGGTGCGCGGCATGTTCTGGGCGAAGTACGCCGCGTAGTGCGGGAAGAACGTCTCCCGGGCCTCGTTCGTCGTCCTGGCCGCGAAGAAGTGCGAGGTCACGCCGAGCCTCGGAGCGGGGTGGCCAGCGTGCGCCGCGGCCTCGCGGTGGAGTGCCGCGAGCGGCGCGAAGCGTGCCGGCGCGCCCAGCACAGCGAGGTACATCGGCAGCCCGAGGGCGCCCGCGCGGAACGCTGATTCCGGAGTGCCGCCGACTGCGAGCCACACGGGCAGCTCGTCCTGGAGGGGGCGCGGCCATACTCCGGCCTCGTGGAGCGCCGGCCGAGTCGTGCCCTCCCAGGAGACGACATCGGACGTGCGCAGTTCGAGCAGGAGATCGAGCCGGTCGGCGAAGTACTCGTCGTATCGACTGAGATCCTGCCCGAACAGCGGGAACGACTCGAGGTACGCGCCGCGCCCCGCGGTGAGCTCGGCGCGACCCCCGCTCAGGAGGTCGAGTGTCGCGAACTCCTCGAACAGGCGCACAGGGTCCGCGCTCGAGAGCACCGTGACCGTGCTGGTGAGCCGGATGCGTTCGGTCTCGCGGGCGGCGGCCGCGAGGATCACCTGCGGGGATGAGACGGCGAAGTCCGGCCGGTGATGCTCGCCCACCCCGAACACGTCGAGCCCCGCCTCGTCGGCGACCCGCGCCCATTCGAGGACCTGCTCCAGCCGCGTCCGGGGGTCGTGCGCACCTCCCGAGAGCTCGCCGAAGGTGAAGATGCCGATCTCGAACGCGTCGTTCACGGCGTCGCCGGATTCAGGAACGCCTGCACGTCGGCCAGCATCCGTGCGTCGATGCCGTGCGCGAGGCCCGGGTAGCGCCGCGACGTCGCGGTGGCGTGCTCCCGCAGCCAGGCGTCGGTGCGCTCGACGGCGGCGGTGGTGATGACCCGGTCGTCCTCGCCCCGCCCGGAGAAGACCTCGGGGCGCTCCTCCCTCAGCAGTGCGTCCGCGGGCTGCGCGGCCGCCTGCACGAACCCGCCGAGCACGACCGCAGTGCGTGCGCGGTCGGGCCGGGTGCGCAGGAGCTGCGTCGCCATCAGGCCGCCTTGGGAGAACCCGATCGGCACGAGCGTGGTCTCAGGGGGCAGCACGTCGTCCACCCAGGACCAGATCGCGTCGGTCGCGGCTCCGACGGGGGCAGGATCCGGGTCGCCGGGTTCGGTGATGTGGAACCAGGCCGATGCTCCCGGGGCCAGCGGGATCGGCGCTTCGAGCGACGCCCAGGGCATCCCGGCCGGGAGGGCCGAGGCGAGCCCGGTGAGGTTCCGGGCATTCGAGCCGTACCCGTGCAGGAAGAGCGCCACGCGGGCGGGGTTCTCGCGGAGGTCTGTCGAGGCGAGCGCGCGCAGGGTCATCGTGCGAGCACCTCTTCGATGCCGGCGCCGGGCAACGCCACGGTGACCTGCGTGCCCCAGGGGTCCGCGAGGACGACCTGCTGCCCGTGGTCGGCGAACGGGAGCCGGTAATGGGCGAGTCGCGCGGTGAGCGCGTCGAGGTCCTCGCGCGTGGGTACCGCGATCGCGACGTCGCCGAGTCCGAGGCTCGCTGCGCGAGGGCCCGCCCCGGCGCTGTTCCACGTGTTCATGGCCACGTGATGGTGATAGCCTCCGGCGGACGCGAACAGCGCGCCGGGATAAGTGGCGACGGTCGTCTCGAACCCGAGCGCGTCGACGTAGAACGTGCGAGCGGCTGACAGCTCGCCGACCTGCAGGTGCACGTGCCCGACCCGGCCGTGAGCCTCGCCGACGGCACCGATCGCGGCATTCGTCAGGTGCTTCTGCAGGTACGCGTTCGGGTCGAGGTGCAGCGTCGACATCTGCAGTTCGCCGTTCACGTACCGCCACTGGTCGCGGGCGCGATCGGTGTACAGCTCGATGCCGTTGCCCTCGGGGTCGGTGAAGTAGAACGCTTCGCTGACGAGGTGGTCACTCGACCCTGCGAAACGGGAGCGCGGGTCCTGCGCCGCACGGAGTACCGTCGCGGCCAATGTCGCCGCATCGTCGAACAGGAACGCGGTGTGGAACAGCCCGGCCTCCCGCGGGCTCCCGGCCGGAAGTCCGGGCGTGCTGACGAGCCGCAGCATCGGCGTGCTCCCGCGCCCGAGGACGCGGTGCACCTCCGCGCCCCGAGCGCGCTCCTCGAGCGGCGCGAGCGCAAGGGCGTTCGTGTAGTACGACGACATCCCCTCGAGGTCGCCGACCCGCAACGTGACCGCGGCCATGCCGGTCGCTGCGCTGAGCGTGCGGTCGGGCGCCGCGCTCGATCGGGCTGGACTCGGTTCCGTCGTCATGCCGGCCTCCGCGGGTATCGATTTGGTTGTACCTACAACCATACCTCGGCGGCTGCCATTCCCGTGCCGGTCGTCCCTGCCACAGCGTCATGGCGTCGGACTGCTCAGACCGGAATATGCACTCGATGCCGTCCGAGACGTTCCCAGCCGCCTCGAGTGGAGTGGCTCGCGCGGCATCCGTTCTCTCAAGGAATCCCGGTCCAATCCGAGACGACACGAGATTTCCGGATCGCGAGGAAAGACAACTTGGGTCGTTCGCTTCCCGATGCGGCCTCGCGGCAGGCGGGAACCCCTCGACTCCACGCCCTCTAGCGCATCCGCCGCCTCGAGTCGACCACGTGCGCCGGGCTGCCGGCCGACCTACCGTGTCGGGGGAGGTGCGCTCGAATGGACAGGCGGCGGGACCCGGCGCGGTCCACGGTGACGGACGAACCCGACACGGGCACGTCGTCGGTGCCGGTCCGGGCCGAGGTCGCTGCCCCGGCTCGCGCGGAGGCCGACCCGCCGACCCGCCGCGAGGCGCTCGCCGCGGCGCGCCCGCGCGAGCGGCCCGAAGCGGAGCGCATGAACGCCGCCGAGCGCCTGGCGAAGCGCCTGGACCGCCCGATGGGCATCCTCGGCATCCTGTTCCTGTTCGTGGTGCTCGGGCAGGTGCTCGCGCAGGATCCGACGCTCACGACGGTCTTCTCCGTCTTGGGATGGATCTTCTGGTCGATCTTCGTGGCGGAGTTCGCCCTGCGCGCGTTCGTCGCCCGGTCGGCGGCGTTCTGGCGGCGCAACTGGTGGCAGGTCCTGTTCCTCGCCGTGCCGTTCCTCCGCTTCTTCCGGGTGCTCACGTTCTTCCGCGTCGCGCCGATCGCGCGGCTCGGCGGCGTGCTCTCGGCCGGTGTCCGCGGCTCACGGTCGGCCGGGCGGCTGGTGTCGGATCGGATCGCCGTGCTGGCCGCCGTCACGGCGGTGGTCATCCTCGCGGCCAGCCAGCTGCACTACCTCACCGGCGTCGGCATCAGCTACGGCGAGGCCCTGTACCAGACCGCGCTCGCGACGGTCACGGGCGCTCCGCTCGACGGGGACTCGACCCTCACCCGGATGCTGCACGTGGTGCTGTCGGTGTACTCGGTCGTGGTGTTCGCGACGCTCGCGGGCTCGCTCGGCGCATACTTCCTTCAGAAGCCCGTGGAGCGGCGTCGCGAGGCCGAGGCCGACGCCGAGACCGAGACCGAGACCGAGCGTGCGGCGTCGGCGCCACGCGCGACGTCCGCTCGAACGGAGCCGGGGGCCGCGCCGATCGGCGCGACCCCCGGTGACCTCTGACGGCGACGCGTCAGACGCGCGCCGTGCGCCGCACCACGTCGCCGAGCGCGTCGGCGTCGAGTGCGAACAGGTCGCGCGACCCGGCGGTCGCGGGGCCGACGAGGCCGGACACCGCGGGGAGCAGCTGCTCGGCGTAGAACCGGGCCAGCGGCAGCTGCGTCGCGCCGATGGCGTCGCCGTCGAGCTCCCGGGCGGCGAGCGCGGACTTCGCGAGGAGCCATCCGCCGACCACCAGCCCCCACATGCGCAGGTACGGGCTGGAGCCCGCGAGCACCGAGTTCGGGTCGGAGGCGCCGGTGTTCAGCATCCACGCCGTCGTCTGCTCGAGCTCGTCGAGACTCGTGTTCAGCTGCGCCCTGATCGACGCGAACTCATCGCCCGCCGCCGCGAGCTCGCCGTCGAGGTCGCGCATCGAGGCGATGAACTCGAGGGCGGATGCCCCGCCGCGGACGCCGAGCTTGCGCCCCACGAGGTCGGCGGCCTGGATGCCGTTCGTGCCCTCGTAGATCGCGGCGATGCGCACGTCGCGGTAGTGCTGGGCGGCGCCGGTCTCCTCGATGAAGCCCATGCCGCCGTGGACCTGCAGCGCGAGGGACGTGAGCTCGTTGCCGAGGTCGGTGCCGAACGACTTGCAGATGGGGGTGAGCAGTCCCACGATCTCGTCGGCGCGGGCGCGGGTCGCGGCATCCGGATGGTGGGTGGAGATGTCCACGTGCACGGCGTTCAGCAGCATCATGCGGCGGAGCGCGGCGATGTACGACTTCTGCGTCATGAGCATGCGGCGCACGTCGGGGAAGTCGATGATCGGCGAGTCCTCCGTGGCGCCGATCGCGCGGCCCTGGATGCGATCCTTCGCGTAGTCGAGCGACTGCTGGTACGCGCGCTCGGCCACCGCGAGCCCCTGCGTGCCCACCGAGAGGCGCGCGCTGTTCATCATCACGAACATGATGCGCATGCCGAAGTTCTGGTCGCCGATGAGGTACCCCGTGGCGTCCTCGTACGACAGCACGCAGGTGGGGGAGCCGTGGATGCCCATCTTGTGCTCGACGCCGAGCGTGTGCACGCCGTTGCGCTCGCCGAGCGAGCCGTCGTCGTTCACGAGGAACTTCGGCACGATGAAGCACGAGATGCCCTTGGTGCCGGCGGGCGCGTCGGGGGTGCGGGCCAGCACGAGGTGCACGATCTGCTCGCTCAGGTCGTGGTCGCCGAACGTGATGTAGATCTTCTGGCCGGTGATGCCGTACGTGCCGTCGGGGCGCTTGACGGCCTTCGTCGTGAGGGCGCCCACGTCGGAGCCGGCGTGCGGCTCGGTGAGGTTCATCGTGCCGGACCACTCGCCGCTGACCATCTTGGGCAGCCAGGCCTGCTTCTGCTCATCGCTGCCGTAGTGCAGGAGGGCCTCGATCGCGCCCTGCGTGAGCAGGGGCGCGAGCGAGAAGGCCATGTTGGCCTCCATCGTCAGTTCCTGGATGGCGAGGCCCACCGTGCGCGGGAAGTCGCCGCCGCCGAACGCCTCCGGCAGGGGGACCGACCCCCAGCCGGCCTCGACATAGGCGGCGTACGCCTCCCGGAACCCGGTGGGTGTCGTCACCGTGCCGTCGGCGTTCAGGCGGGCGCCCTCCACGTCGCCGGCGCGGTTGGTGGGTGCGACGACCTCGGCCATGAAGCCGCCGACCTCCCCGAGGATCTCGGTGACCATGTCGAGGTCTGCATGCTCGAAGCCCGGAAGCTCGGCGACCCGGTCGTAGCCCACGACGTGCGCGAGCGTGTACGCCAGGTCGGCGACGGGCGGACGGAAATCAGTCATGTTCGGACTGTAGGCGCGGCCATCCGCTTGAGGGGCGAATCTGTCGCTATCGACGAGGCACGGCGGTCGAACCCGCGCCGGACTTGTGTCTCTCGGCAGTCGGACACGCCCACCCGCAGTCGTCTCTGCCCGCCGTCGTGCGTCGATCGTGCCATCCCATTCCACGGCCGGTCCCGGGTCAGGGGCTCATCGCGGACGTCTCCTCCGCATCGGCGTGCTGGGCGGCTCAGACGATCCCGACCTCATCGAAGGCGGCTTCGATTGCCGAGAGCTTCTTCGTCTGCTGATCGAGGGGAAGCGCGCGGAAGAGGCTGCGCGCGCTCGAGATGACCGCGCGTCGGCTGTCGGCGAACTGGGAGGTACGCGACAGCCGCTGCGTCAGTGCGAGGTAGAAGACGGCTGCCACCTCCGTCGTCGTGAGCGTCGGGAGATCGTCCTCGCCTCGGGCGGTCAGGAGATTGAAGGCTGCCTTGTTGTGGATCCCACTGTTGATGTGGACGCCGCCGTAGTCACCCAGGCGCGTGTTCGGCAAGACCCTGAAGTCGTCCATGTGATCCGGCTGATTGAAGCGTGGTGGGTCGGAGAGGTCACGGAAGGGCTCGTCACCAGGAAGCAGCCGGTCGCCGAGCTGCCAATCCCATGAGCGCGGATCATCGTTGTCGAAGTTGGCGATGATCGTGCCGAAGATGTCCGAGTAGGACTCGTTCAATGCGCCGGGTTGGAAGGCATACTCCAGGCGGGAGGTGAGGTCGGTGACGCCATGGAAGATCTCGTGGGCCACCACGTCGACGTTCGCCGCCAGGGACCTCAGCTCGTTTCCCCGCAACACCTGTCCATACACCATCTGCCTCGCTCGAGGGCTCCAGTACGCGTTCCGCCACTCGTTGTTGCCGCGGCTGTCTGCCGCGACCACGCAGTTGACGGTCGAGACCATCGCCCCGCCGAGGTTGTCGATGTTGTTCCGACGAAGGACGGTGCGCATGAACTCGGAGATGGCCGCGGCGTTCGCGTGCGAACTGACGGCCGCCGGTGACCAGGTCGGGGGATTGACGATCAGTTCCCCCGGGAGCAGGTGGGAGTTCATGTCCGGATCCCCGAAACGGAAGTCATAGGTTTCGACGTTGTGCACCGGATCGCGGAGGACGAGCCGCTCCCCGTCGGTCGACGCGAGCATCGTGCGCTGCTGACCGAATGCGTCGACGGCCGTCTGCGTGTCGGCGGCGACAGCGCTCGGCGTCCTCGGCAGTACCGCGACCACGTTGCCGTGGTGCGCGTCGACGACGAAGTCGACGAAATGGGGTGGTTCCAGCTCGTACTCGGCGTCGGCAGCTCGCTCCTCGTCGGACAGCGCGACCGGCACGTCCTCGAGGAAGTAGACGAGCCGCCACGTGTCGGCTTCTCGGTCGAAGTAGTACTGGAGTTGCGGGACGACGCCGTCCAGGGCGGGAGCGTAGCCGTCGGGCGCTCCCCTCACCGTCTCGAGCGCCGCAGAAGGAGAGATCGCCGCGATGGGTTCGACACCCGACGGCTCGCCGAGAGCCGAGTCGATGGCCACCAGGTCGTTGGCCTCGTCGACCTCGACGCTCACGAGCGAGCCGTAGACCGGGATGCCGTTCAGGGTCTGGCGGAACTTCACGATGCGTGTGCCGGTGAGCGGGACGGTCTCGGTGTCGATCGTCTTGAACACGCTCGCTGCACCCTGCGACTCCGGGGCGGTGAAGGTCGGCGCGGCGGGGCTTTCCAGGGCCTGGCTGAGGTACATGCGCGCTGCCGTCTCCGGGTCCACGTTCGTCAGGTCGGAGAGGCCCTCGGGAGCCATCCCGAGATGGGCCGCTCGCTCACTTCGCAACTGGCGGAGCGCACCGGTCGACGAGTCGTCCCACGCGTGCATCGAGAACGCATTCAGGCCATTGCCGGTGTTCGGTTCACTGGGCATCGGGTGCTCCTTCGGTCGTCAGTGCGGGGGCGGGTTCGGGGCGAACTCCGTCGAGATGAGGTGCAGCGCGTGGAGCGGCTGCGGGCTGACGCGGAACCCGACGGACCGCGCGGTCGCCCGCTCCGTCGGGTCCTCGCCGACGTAGATGCATCGGGCCGCGGGCAGATCGGCGCGGTCCCGCGCGCGAGTGAACAGGGCGGGCTGGGACTTGTCCATGCCCTCGACCGAGGAGAAGAGGCACAGGTCCTCATCGACGAGGGCGCCCAGCCCCGACGTCGCGAGGACGTTCATCATCGTCCCGAAGGTCTCGTCGCCGGTGTTGGAGATCAGGCCGATGGCGACCTCGAGGTCGCCGCCGCCGGCGATCCGGGCCGATCCGAGGGCGTCGGGGACGAGCGGATACATCGCCAGCGCCACGAGCCGGCCGTGCTCGACGATCGGGCTCGCAAGCGTGTCGCCGATATCGAAGAACACCGCGATGCCTTGCACCATGACAGCCCCCTACCGCATGACACAGTCCTACTCCTTACGCGCGAGCTATTGCTTCGCGCGCCGCGATCACTGCTGCAGAACGATGGAGTGGTTGAAGCTCGTCGTCGGCACGATCAGCATCCGCAGTCCGAGGATCCGGCTGTCCGTGCTGCCGGTGCGCCAGCACCAGTCGAAGGCGCGGTTCGGCAGCTGGGTCGTGAAGGGGCCGGCCCACTGCAGCCCCTGGTCGTTCTCAGCGAACCAGAAGTACTTCGCGCCGTTGGACGCGCCCCCACGGACGGTCGCGCGTCCGCCGGGCCCGATGGCCCACCAGCCCTTCTTGGCCCAGTTGTCGCCCTCGCAGCCGGGCGAGTGGTATGCCAGGGCGACGTACGCGGTGGCCGCCGTGCCGTTGTGGACGTAGAGGGCCATCTCATCGCTCCTCGATCGCGCGTGGGTTCGAGGCGTCCGAGGCGTCCGAGGCGTCCGCCGTGGCCGCATCGGGTTCGAGGACACCGGGACGATGCACCTCGGCCGTGGACTCGCGACCCTCATCGGCGCGAGCGGTCGTCGGGCTCTCCTCCTCGGAACCGGGCGGCGGTTCGTACGCGCTCGCCTCGTCCGCGCTCAGCGCGCGGGAGAGCTGTCCGGAATCGTTCATCTGGCACCTCGATTCGACTGAAGCGTCACCCCAGCGGCCGTCCTGGACGGACTACGGCCCAAGCTCCGCGTCGCGGCGCGATCGACACGTCGACCGTGCGGCCCCCACCGCGGGATCGGGTGTGACGATGATCATTCCCCCTGCGTCCGCATGACCTGCAGCCCCGGACAAGCGAATTATGGACCCGGCGAACCTGCCCGTCAATAGCCGATTCTGGACCACTCACCGCGGCCGGGCCGCGGGCGTTCTGGTCTGGGTCGCACCTCCGGTGGCCCGTCCGAATCGGGAATGGACGAAGGCTCCGTGCGTTGGGTTTCAGGGGAGGCTCGCGCCGAGGTTCCCCGGTACCCAGGAGGGCACGTGACCGGACAGACCGCCGTCGGACTGCGCTCCGAGCGCGGGCCGGTGCTCGCCGCCCTGATGCTGTGCACCGGGCTCGTCGCGATCGAGGCGACCATCCTCGCCACTGCGGTGCCGTCGATCGTGGCCGACATCGGCGGGTTCGCGCAGTTCCCGTGGCTGTTCTCGATCTACCTGCTCGCCCAGGCCGTCTCGGTGCCGGTCTACGCCAAGCTCGCCGACACCGTCGGGCGGAAGCCCATCATGCTGGTGGGCATCGGCGCGTTCCTCGTCGGCTCGATCCTCGCGGGATTCGCGTGGGACATGACCTCGCTCATCGTGTTCCGGGCGATCCAGGGGCTCGGCGCAGGCGCGGTGCTGCCCGTCTCGATCACGATCACGGGCGACATCTACACGGTGCGGGAACGCGCGCGCGTGCAGGGGTACATCGCGAGCGTGTGGGCCGCGTCATCCGTCATCGGCCCCTCGCTCGGCGGACTGTTCGCCGAGTTCCTCTCGTGGCGGTGGATCTTCTTCGTGAACATCCCGCTGAGCCTCATCGCGGCGTGGATGCTGATCCGCAACTACCACGAGACCGTCGAGCGGAAGAAGCACCGCATCGACATCGCCGGTGCCGCGGTGCTCACCGTCGGGCTCACCCTCCTCATCCTCGCGGTGCTCGAAGGCGGCCAGGCCTGGGCGTGGAACTCGTGGCAGAGCATCGGCGCGTTCAGCGTCGCCGCCCTGCTCCTCGTCGTGTTCGTCCTCATCGAGCGGCGGGCTGCGGAGCCGATCCTCCCGCTCTGGCTCTTCTCGCGGCGACTCATCGTCACGACGTCGCTCATCTCGCTCGGCGTCGGCGCGGTGCTCATCGGGCTGACCTCGTACGTGCCGACCTTCCTCGAGGTGTCGGCGGGGGCGACGCCGATCGTCTCGGGTCTCGCGGTCGCGGCCCTCACGCTGGGCTGGCCCATCTCGGCCTCCCAGTCCGGCCGGCTGTACCTGCGCGTCGGCTTCCGGAACACCGCGTTCCTCGGGCTCGGCATCACCGTGCTCGGCGCGGCCGGGCTCGTGGCCGCGACGTTCGTTCCCAACCCCGTCACGACCGCCCTCGCCTGCTTCGTGGTCGGCCTCGGGCTCGGCCTCGTGGCGTCGCCGACGCTCATCGCCGCGCAGTCCTCGGTGGCGTGGTCGGAGCGCGGGGTCGTGACCGGCGCGAACATGTTCCTGCGATCGATGGGCAGCGCCGTCGGCGTCGCGATCTTCGGCGCCGTGGCGAACGGCGTGATCGCCGACTCGGGGCTCGGCGCGCATTCGGCCGCGGCCATCCAGGCCGCGTCGGCGGCCGTGTTCATCGGCGTGGCGATCGCCGCCGTCGCGACCATCGCCGGCGCCGTGGCCATGCCGAGTGCCCACGTCGACGACATCGAGCATCGACCGGCGGAGCCCGCGGAGGCCGTCGGACCCACGACGGCGGCCTGACCCGGGCCCCGACACGCCGTGGGCCGGAGGTCCCAACGGGGATGACCCGTTCGTGGTCTGATACGCCCGACGAGGGGGTGCGTCGATGGCCAAGACGAGCGCGGCTGCCGCGGAGCGGTGGCGTGAGCGCCGGACACCGCGCCGCGCGGTCTCCCGTCTCCAGGAGCGGTGGACCGTGGTCGACGGCGTCGACGTGTTCTACCGGGAATCACCGGACCCTCCGCCCGATGCCCGGGTCATGATGCACGTGCACGGGTTCGGCATGTCGGGCCGATACCTCGTCCCGACCGCCGAACTGCTCGCCGACGAATTCCACACGTTCGTGCCCGACCTGCCGGGATTCGGCCGCAGCGGTCGGCATCCCCAGGGGCTCGACATCCCGGACCTCGCGCGGGCGGCCGCCCGGTTCCTCGACGATCGCGGGATCGAGAAGGCGACCCTCGTCGGGAACTCGATGGGATGCCCCGTGATCCTCGAGTTCGCCGCCAGCTTCCCGGACCGCATCGACCGCGCCGTGCTCGTCTCGCCTGCGGGCGGGGTGTTCAACCGCCCCCTGTCGCGGGCGATGCGCCAGCTCGCGCAGGACGGCACGCGCGAGCCCCCTCGGATGGCTCGGGTCGCCGTGCCCGACTACGCGCGGTTCGGCGTGCCGAGCACGCTGAAGCTGTTCCGCGCGCTCACGCAGTACCCGTCGCTCGAGCGACTGCTCGAACTCCAGCTCCCGTCGCTCGTCGTCCTCGGAGATCGCGATCCGCTGATGCCCGGTCCCGCCCGCGTCCAGGAGGTGGCCGGGCAGATCGACAACCACGTGCTGGCCGTGACGATCGAGGGTGCCGCACACGCGATCAACTTCAGTCACGCGCGCGCGCTGGCGCACATCATCCGGCGCTTCATGGACGACCTGCCGATCATCGACGACCCGACCTGGACCGACGGCACTCGCGTGGTCGAGATCCACCGCGGCGTGCACCATCCGCCGGCGAAGGGCGCCGAGGCGGCGGACGCTGAGTCGACGGGCTGACTCCATGACCGAGGCGAGCACGTCCGACCGGCTCGACCGGAGCGCCGTCGTCACCCTCGTCGCGCTGTCCCTCGGCATCCTCGTCGTCGCGAACGACTTCACCGCGCTGAGCGTCGCGGTGCCGAGCATCGAGCACGACCTCGACACGAGCCTCAACCGTGCGCAGTGGGTCATCAACGGGTACACCGTCGTGTTCGGCGTGCTCATCGTCACGGGCGGCAGGCTCGCGGACCTCTTCGGGCGGCGTCGAGTGTTCGTGATCGGTGCCCTCGTCTTCGGCGCGTTCTCCCTGCTCGGCGGACTGGCGCCGAACATCGGACTGCTCATCGCGGCGCGGGCGCTCATGGGCATCGGCGGCGCGATGATGTGGCCATCGGTGCTCGGCATGGTCTACGACATCGTCCCGAAGTCCCGCAGCGGGCTCGCGGGCGGCCTCATCATCGGCGTCGCAGGGCTCGGCAACTCGATCGGGCCGCTGCTCGGCGGGATCCTCACCGACACCCTCGGCTGGCGGTGGATCTTCTTCGTCAACGTGCCCGTCGCGCTGCTCGCGGTGCTGGTCGTGCTCCGAAACGTCCCGGAGTCGACGCGCGGCGGCGGCGTCCGCGTCGACTATGCCGGCATCGCCAGCCTGTCGGCCGCCGTGGTGCTCGTGCTCGTCGCCCTCGACGTCGGCAGCGCGAACACGTTCGGATCGCCGTGGGTGCTGGGCATGATCGCGGTCGGGGTGCTGCTGCTGCCCGTCTTCGTGTTCATCCAGCGGCGGCAGGGCGACGACGCGCTCGTGCCGCGCCGCGTGGTCGCCAGCCGGCAGTTCAGCGGCGCGCTGATCTCGATCCTGCTCCTCGGCTCGGTCTTCTTCGGGGTGCTCGTCTACGTCCCCCAGTACCTGGAGAAGGAGCTGGGGTGGAGCGCCTTTGCGGCGGGCGCCGGTCTCCTGCCGATGATGCTCGTCTTCGCCACGGTGTCGTTCGCGGCGGGGCCGCTGTACCACCGCATCGGGAGTCGGCTCGTCATCGGGATCGGGGCGGCCTGCCTCACAGCCGGCGTGCTCGTGATCGCCCTGGTCATCGGCACCGGCTACCTGCCGCTCGTGCCCGGGCTCGTGCTCTGCGGGATCGGCGTCGGCCTGTACTTCTCCGCGGTCACGACGGCCGCCGTCACGGCCGTGCGACCGGAGGACTCGAGCCTGGCGGGCGGCATCGTCTACATGGGCAACGTCGCGGGCGGGTCCCTCGGACTGGGCGTGAACACGGCGATCGTGCTCGCCGCCGCCACGTTCACGGTCGGCATCCGCAACGCCTTCCTCGTCGACGCGGCGCTCGGCGTCGTGGGCACGATCGTGGCGATCTCGCTGATCCGCTCGGAGGGATCGAAGACGCGCACGCCGTCGTAGCGGTGCACGACCACCACGGCGGGCGAGCCGACGGTGACCCCGGAACAGCCGAGACGGGTCGGTCCCGCCGAACCGGAGTCCGGCGGGACCGACCCGTCGTCTGCGCGCCCGCGCGAGCGGGCGCGACGTCAGAGCGCCTGCGGCAGGATGTCGAAGGACACGCGTCCGTCCTCTGCGACGCTGGCGTCGAGCGTCTTGTCGTCGAGCGCGATTGTCGCGCGCTCGCCGAGGTACACCCGGGCGCCGGACTGCTCGACCACGGCGTCGCCCGATTCCGGGGCGGGCGTGATCGAGACGCCGAACTGGGTGGCGTCCGTGTCCTCGGCCTCGATGCGCAGCCCCGATCCCTCGGGAGCGCCGTTGCCGGCGACGATCTCCTTCACGACGGTGGCCGCGGTGTCGGTCAGTGTCAGCATGTCGTCCTCCTCTGATCGCGAGTCGGCCACGTTTCCAGATCGGGCGGAGGAACGCCACCCCGAGACGCGCGTTTCGCTCATCGCGTACCCTCGCGCCCGCGCGCGTCGCCTCAGGCCGACGGCAGCGGCTCGCTCGTGCCCCGGAGCAGCACGGGGAGCGTGCGCGTCGCATAGGGGGACGCGTCGAAGTCCTCCTCGCGGTTGCCCATCAGCAGCCAGCTCTCGAAGGACCGCTCGTAGGTGTCGACGACGACGCGCACCGCGAGCGTCGGCGACCAGGTGAAGCGCCGGTCGAGCTTGGCCATGAGGTCCTCGAAGACGGGGACGAGCTGCTCGACGAACGACCGCTCGGCCGCCGCCGCGGCGTCGCCGTCCCCGCCCTGCGAGGTCAGCGCGCGCAGTCGGCGCTGGGCGCGGATGATCAGCCCGCCGCGATCGAGCGGCCACGAGTCCGCGAGCATCCGCGCGGCGACGCCGACGGGATCGTCCGATTCCGGGCCCGCCGCGTCGGCGCCGTCCGCATCGGCGTCGGAGCCCGCGAGGTCGATCGCGTCGAACGCGTCGACCGCCGAACGGAGCCGGTTCACGCAGTCGTGGACCAGCTGCTCGTTCACCGCGTCGAGCAGCGCGTCGTCGGTGGCGAAGAACCGGCGGAACGCCGTCGGGTGCACGCCGTTCTGCTCGCAGATGTCGGCGATCAGGCGGTCGTCGAGCGCCCGCCCCGATCCGAGTGCGACGCGCGCCGCCCGCGTCAGCCGGTCGATGGTGACCTGACGCTGCTCGCTCCCTCGGCTCACGCCCGGCCTCCGCTTCCGTCTCGTCCCGACCCTCGACGAGCGTACTCCCCGCTGCTGCGTCGGTCGCCGGGGCCGCGTAGGCTCACGCATCGTGCAGGAACCCTCGGCTCACGACCCGGCGTCGCGCGCCGCGCTCGCCCCGCTCGGCCTCGGTCTCGCCGCGCTCGGCCGGCCCGCGTACATCACCGCCGGCCGCGACGCCTCGCTCGGCGACGACCGCAGCGTCGACGCGATGCGGGGGCGTGCGCACGCGATGCTCGACGTCGCGTGGGCCCGCGGCATCCGCTTCATCGACGCCGCCCGGTCGTACGGGCGCGCCGAGGAGTTCCTCGGGTCCTGGCTCGCCGCGCATCCGGAGCGCCGCGCCGAGCTCGAGGTCGAGTCGAAGTGGGGCTACGCGTACGTCGGCGGGTGGCGCATGGACGCCGACGTGCACGAGCGCAAGGAGCACTCGCTCGCCATGCTCGAGCTCCAGTGGCCCGAGACGCTCGCCGCGCTCGGCGGCGCGCCCGACCGATACCTCGTGCACTCGCTGACCCCCGACAGCCCGGCGCTCGCCGACGAGGCGCTGCTCGACCGGCTGCGCGAGCTCGCGGCATCCGGCGTCGCCGTCGGCGTCTCGACGAGCGGGCCCCAGCAGGCCGACGCGCTCGACGCGGCGCGCGAACTGCCCGACTCGCCGTTCCGCACCGTGCAGGCGACGTGGAACCTGCTCGAGCCCTCGGTCGGACCCGCCCTCGCGCGGGCGCATGCCGCCGGCTGGTTCGTGGTCGTGAAGGAGGCCGTCGCGAACGGCCGGCTGACGAGTGCGGGCGATGAGACGGATGCCGCTGCGCTCGCCGCGGCCGACGGCCAGGCGCTCGACGCGCTCGCCATCGGCGCGGCGCGCGACCAGCCGTGGGCCGACGTCGTGCTCTCGGGTGCGATGACGCCCGGGCAGCTCGACGCGAACCTCGCCTCGCGCGCGCCGGCGCCGTCCACGGATGCCGGGGCGCTCGGCGCGCTCGCCGAAGCCCCCGCCCACTACTGGTCGGCTCGGAGCGCGCGCGACTGGAGGTAGGCGCCGCCGCAGTGTCGAGGAGCGGGGCTCGCTCCCAGCCGCGTCGGCTAGCCTGCGCGAAGGCCCGAGTGACTTCGGGTACCGGATGGCTCGACGCAGCGCGATCCCACGAGAGGTGCCGACCGGCAGACGTCTCGCATCGCGGAGTTCGACTCCGTCCGATCGAGAGCGACATCCGTGCCCCGATTCAGCATCCTCTCCACCTTCCCGCCCACGCGGTGCGGCCTCGCGACCTTCTCCCGGTCGCTCGCCGACGCGCTGCTCGCGATCGGCTCGGACCCGATCCGCATCGTCCGAGCCGTCGACGACCTCGACGCGCCGAGCCCCGGACTCGCCGCGGGGATCGCGGTGGTCGGAGAGCTGCACGTGGACCGTCCCGATCGCACGCAGGCGACCGCTCGGCTGTTGAGCGCCGCCGACGTGGTCATCGTGCAGCACGAGTACGGGATCTACGGCGGCGACGACGGCAGCGACGTCATCGCCGTGCTCGAATCGCTCACCTCGCCCTCGATCGTCGTGCTGCACACGGTGCTCGCCGCGCCGACGGACGGCCAGCGCGCGGTGCTCGAGCGGGTGGTCGCGGCGGCGACCGCCGTGGTCGTGATGACGGAGGCGGCGCGCGCGCTGCTGATCCGCCACTTCCGCGTCGACGTGAGCCGGGTCTCGGTCATCCCGCACGGCGTGCCGGAATGGACGACCCCGGCCGCAGGCCATGCCGGCGACCGCACGACGGTGCTGACATGGGGCCTGATCGGACCGAGCAAGGGACTCGAATGGGGCATCCGCGCCATCGCCTCGCTCGGCGACGTCGCGCCGGCGGTGCACTACGAGATCCTCGGCGAGACCCACCCGAAGGTCGTCGCCCATGAGGGCGAGGCGTACCGGGAACGGCTCGAGCAGCTCGCCGAGGAACTGGGCGTCGCCGACCGGGTCGCGTTCGACTCGCGCTACCTCGATGCCGACGCCCTGGCCGGACGGGTCGGCGCGGCCGATCTCGTACTGCTTCCCTACGACTCCCGCATCCAGGTGACGTCGGGCGTGCTGGTCGAGGCGCTCGCCGCGGGGAAGCCGGTCATCGCGACCGGGTTCCCGCACGCGCGGGAGCTGCTGCACCCGAGGATGATCGTCGCGCACGAGTCGCCCGCGTCGATCGGCGCCGCCGTCCGAGCCGCCATCGCGCGCGCCGAGCCGGTGGAGGCCCGGCCACAGGGCATGAGCTGGACGGCCGTGGCGGGCCGGTTCCGCTCGCTCGCGGATTCGCTGGTCGCCGCACGGGTCGCGAGATCCGCGTGAGCACGCAGGCGCCGTCGATCGGGCTGCCGTACGCGCACCTCGTCGACATGACGGACGGGCGCGGCCTGTTCGAGCACGCGCTCTACGCCCAGCCGCGCCGCGCCCACGGGTACTGCGTCGACGACGTCGCCCGCGCGCTCGTCGTCGTGGTTCGCGCGCAGTCGTCGTGGCCCGTCGTCCAGCGATTGGGCGAGACCTACCTCCGCTTCGTCGAAGGGGCGGTGATCGCGGATGGACGCGCCCACAACCGGATGAACGAGGCGGGCGAGTGGACGGACGAGCCGGGCATCGGCGACTGGTGGGGGCGTGCGGTTGCTGCGCTGGGGGCGGTGGTCGCCGACCCGTCCGACCCGACCGCACGACTGCGCGCCACGCGCGCGCTCCAGCACGCCCTCGCGCAACGGCCGACGGAGGTCCGCACGCTCTCGTTCGCCGTGGTCGGCGCCGCGGACCTGCTCGCCGTGCGCCCGCGATCGTCGCTGGCTCGCGAGTTCCTGACCTACGCCCTGGCCCGTCTGCCGCGGCATCGGATCGCCGAATGGGACTGGCCGGAGCCGCGCCTTCGCTACGCGAACGCCTCCCTTCCCGAGGCGCTCATGGTGGCCGGCCGCGCACTCGGCGACGAGGACGCCGTCGATCGCGGGCTCGGGTTCCTGCGGTTCCTCCTCGAGCTCGAGACCCGCGACGGGCACCTCTCCGTGACGGGCCACTGCGGCCGAGGGCCCGACGGGATCGGGCCCGGGTTCGACCAGCAGCCGATCGAGGCGGCGGCGATGGCGGATGCCTGTGCGCGGGCCTTCCGACTGACCGACGACCCGTACTGGCGCGCCGGCGTGGCCCGGGCATTGGGGTGGTTCACCGGCGACAACGACCTCGGGATCGCGATGACCGACCCGCTCACCGGTGCCGGATTCGACGGGCTCGAGCCCGGCGGGCGGAACGAGAATCGCGGCGCGGAGTCCACGTTGGCCGCCCTCAGCACGTTCCAGCGGGCCCGCGAGGTCGGGCTCTCCCCTCGAACCGGCCGCTCGTGACCCCCCGGCTCGCCGACCTCGGCGCGGAGCTCGTCCTCGACGCGACCCGCGTGATCCTCCGCCTGTTCCTCCCCGGGGAAGGCCTGACTCCGACGCGATCCCGCGCGGCCGACGTGGTGGCGCGCATCACCGCGCTGAGCCGCGCGGAGATCCGCGCGGCATCCGACGAACTCGTCGCCGCCTTCGGCGATCGCCACGACGACCTCGACGAGCAGCTCGCGCGGCATGCCGAGACGGTGGCGTTCCGCACCCCGACGGACCTCCGGCCGGAGCCGGCCCTCGAAGTCGTGCTCGGGGCCGCGTTCACGGCCGAGTACGCGGTCGAGGCCGCGGCGCTGTGCAACCCCAGCGCCATGGTGCACCCCGACCAGTCCGGGCTCGACGAGCACCAGCTGCGGCTCGCGATCGCGCTGCGATGCATCGGCGAGGGGCACGTGTCATCCGTCGGGTTCGCCTCGGCCGTCATCGGCCCGGGTCGACGGTGGGAGTTCGAGCCGCGTGCATCCCCGATGGCGACCCCGGCCATCGGGGACGGCACCTGGACCAGGGAGGGCCTGCGGGAGGCGCTGGAGAGCGAGCATCGACTCAACGAGCTCTCGGGCGCCGTCATCCGGGCGCTCCCCGACGAGTTCCGCACCTCCGAGCTGGAGACGGCGATCGGGGCCGTGCCCGCCGACCTCACGCGGCGCCGCGAGGCGCACGGCGACCTGGACACCATCCGGACGATGGCGTGGTCGGCGTACTCGGCGAGCTTCGCCCCCGAGACCCGGCTGAGCCAGCGGGTGCTCATGCCCGTGAGCGACGAGGAGTCGAACGGGATCGAGGACGCCCGGTTCGTGTCGTTCACCGATGCCGACGGCACGGAGGAGTACCGCGCGACCTACACCGCGTACGACGGGCGGTCGATCGCGCCGCGCCTGCTCGTCTCGCGCGACCTGCGGTCGTACAGCATGCACCGGCTGCTCGGGCCGGCGGCCACGAACAAGGGGATGGGACTGTTCCCGCGCACGATCGACGGCATCCACTGGGCGCTGACCCGCACCGACGGAGAGAACATCTCCATCGCCACGTCGGCCGACGGCCGCAGCTGGGAGTCGGCGGGCGTCGTGCGACGGCCCCGGCACCTCTGGGAGACCGTGCAGCTGGGCAACTGCGGGTCGCCGATCGAGACCGATCGCGGATGGCTCGTCATCACGCACGGCGTCGGACCGATGCGCCGGTACTCGATCGGCGCCATCCTGCTCGACCTCGACGACCCGCGTCGCGTCCTCGCCGACCTCGCGTCGCCGCTCCTGCGACCGGACGGCGATCTGCAGGACGGCTACGTGCCCAACGTGGTCTACTCGTGCGGCGGCATCGTGCACGACGGCACGCTCTGGCTGCCCTACGGCGTCGGCGACCAGCGCGTGCGCGCCGCCGCGATCGACCTCGACGAGCTGCTCGACGCCCTCGAGCCGACCGGGGGGCGGTCGGCGTGAGGGTCGCCATGCTCGGGCCGATCGCCTGGCGCACCCCGCCGGTGCACTACGGGCCGTGGGAGCAGGTCACGAGCCTGCTGACCGAGGGGCTCGTGCGCCGCGGGGTCGACGTCACCCTCTTCGCCACGGCCGACTCGATGACCTCGGCCCGGCTGGAGTCGGTCGCACCGCACGGGTACGGCGACGACCCCGCGATGGACGGCCGCGTCTGGGAGGCGATGCACGTCGCGGAGGCGCTGCGACGATCGGCGTCGTTCGACGTGATCCACAACCAGCTCGACTGGCTGCCGCTGGCGTTCTCGCGATCGTGGCGGGCGCCGATGGTGACGACGATCCACGGCTTCAGCGGGCCGGACATCCTCCCCGCCTATCGGGCGTCGGACTCGGCGTACGTCGCCATCTCGGATGCCGACCGCGCGCCCGAGCTGCACTACGCGGCGACGATCCACCACGGCATCGACGTCGACGCGTTCCCGTTCACCGGATCGCCGGGCGAATCGCTCGCGGTATTCGGCCGCATCCACCCCGACAAGGGGATCGTCGACGCGATCGAGATCGCCCGGCGCGCCCGGCGGCGGCTGGTGATCTGCGGCCCCGTCCACGACCGCGACTACTTCGCCGACGAGGTCGAACCGCGGCTCGACGGCGACCGGGTCGTGTACCTCGGCTCGGTCGGCTCCGCCGAGCGAGCGCGCGTGCTCGGCTCGAGCGCCGTGCTGCTGCATCCGATCCACTTCGACGAGCCGTTCGGCCTCTCGGTCGTCGAGGCGATGGCGTGCGGCACCCCCGTGGTCGCGTACCGCCGCGGCTCGATGCCGGAGGTGGTCGACGACGGCGTCACGGGGTTCGCCGTCGAGCCGTCGGATGCCGCAGCCGCCGCCTCGGCCGTGGACCGCGCCGCGCTGCTCGACCGGGCGGAGGTGCGCGCCCGCGCCGCGGCGCGCTTCGGCGTCGAGCGGATGGTCGACGCGTACCTGCGCGTGTACGCGGACGTGATCCGAGCCGCCGGAGCCCCGGCGTCCGGCTGACGCCTCGGACCCGGCACCCTGCCGTCGTCCAGCCGCGAGGACTACCCTGAAGCGTGACTTCCGACGACATCGCCATCGAGGCAGAGGCTCCCCAGGAGCCCACGACGCCCACCTTCGCCGACCTCGGACTCGAGGGGGCCGTGCTCCGGGCGCTCGACGACGTCGGCTACGAGACGCCCTCCGCGATCCAGGCCGCCACGATCCCGACGCTCCTCGAGGGGCGCGACGTCGTCGGCCTCGCGCAGACCGGAACCGGCAAGACCGCCGCGTTCGCACTGCCGATCCTCGCCCGGCTCGACACCTCCGACCGCAGCCCGCAGGCGCTCGTGCTCGCCCCGACCCGCGAACTCGCACTCCAGGTCTGCGAGGCGTTCGAGAAGTACGCGGCGCACCTGCCCGACCTGCACGTCCTGCCCGTCTACGGCGGGCAGGGCTACGGCGTGCAGCTGTCGGCGCTCCGCCGCGGCGTCCACATCGTCGTCGGCACGCCCGGCCGCGTGATCGACCACCTCGACAAGGGCACGCTCGACCTCTCGGGCCTCAAGTACCTCGTGCTCGACGAGGCCGACGAGATGCTCAAGATGGGCTTCGCCGAGGACGTCGAGACGATCCTCGCCGACACCCCCGACGAGAAGCAGGTCGCGCTGTTCTCGGCGACCATGCCCGCCGCGATCCGCCGGATGTCTGAGCAGTACCTCAACGACCCCGAGCAGATCACGGTCAAGACGAAGACGCAGACCTCTGCGAACATCACCCAGCGCGTGCTCGTCGTCGCCCACGCCCGCAAGGTCGACGCGCTCACCCGCATCCTCGAGGTCGAGGACTTCGGGGGCGTCATCATCTTCGTCCGCACCAAGAACGCGACCGAGGAGCTCGCCGAGAAGCTCCGGGCGCGCGGCTACGAGGCGGCGGCGATCAACGGCGACATCGCGCAGGTGCAGCGCGAGCGGACCGTCGAGCAGCTGAAGAGCGGCAAGCTCGACATCCTCGTGGCGACGGATGTCGCGGCCCGCGGCCTCGACGTCGAGCGCATCACGCACGTGGTCAACTACGACATCCCCACCGACCCCGAGCCCTACGTGCACCGCATCGGCCGCACCGGTCGCGCGGGCCGCACCGGTGACGCGATCAGCTTCGTCACGCCGCGCGAGCGCGGGCTGCTGGCCCGCATCGAGAAGACCACCAAGCAGCGCATGACGCCCATGGAGCTGCCGAGCGTCGACGAGATCAACGAGTCGCGGCTCAGCCGGTTCGACGACCGCATCTCGGCCGCGCTCGAGCAGACGGAGCGCATCGGCGGCTTCCGCGACATCATCTCCCACTACGTGCGTCACCACGACGTGCCCGAGACGGATGTCGCCGCGGCCCTCGCCGTCGTCGCGCAGGGCGATTCGCCGCTGCTCCTCGAGCCCGAGCCGGAGCCCGCGCCGTACGAGCGCGGCCGTGACCGGTTCGACCGCGACGACCGCGGCCGCGACCGGTTCGACCGCGACGATCGCGGAGGCCGTGACCGGGGCGACCGGCAGCCGCGCGCGGGCATGGCGACCTACCGCCTCGACGTCGGCAAGCGCCACCGCGTGATGCCCGGGCAGATCGTCGGCGCGCTCGCGAACGAGGGCGGGCTCGCGCGCGACGACTTCGGCGCCATCCGCATCCAGGCCGACTTCTCGCTCGTCGAGCTGCCCGCGAACCTGCCGAAGGACGTGTTCGACCGGCTCGCCGACACCCGGATCTCGGGGCGCCTCATCGACCTCCGCCTCGACACGGGTGGGCGGCCGCGCCGCCAGTATGACGACCGTCGCGGCGGCGGGCGCTCCTACGACCGCGACCGCGGCTCCGACCGCGGGTACGGCGGCGGCGGACGCGGGTACGACCGCGACCGTGGATCGGGCGGCGGCCGAGGATACGACGACCGCGGCCACGGCGGCGACACGGGAGACGGACGCAAGCCGCGCAAGCCGCGGCACGGCAAGTCCTGAGCGCTCACGCGCGGCGGGCGAGTTCCTCGCTGCGCCAGCGGTCGTAGCGGTCCCACGGGTCCTCGCCGCCTGCGGCGAGTTCGGCGACGTGCCGGGCGAGCGGCTCGTCGAAGCGGAACCACTCGCGCCCGGGCCACCGGGACGCGGCGAACTCCGCGTGGCGGCGCTGCTCGAGGGCGCGCCCGCCGCGCTCGAACGCGAGCACCTCGTCGTGCGGGATCGCCGCGAGCCGCTGCCTGGGGTTCGATGAGGTGCCGATCTTGACGCGCTCGCGCCAGCGGACGTAGTACACGACGTCGACGCGCGGCGGCGGCAGCTCGGCATCCGCAACGTCGCCGAGGCGCCATTCGCAGGTCGCGCAGACCCACCCCGACGGGTACCGCACGCCGACCCGCGACCCGCACACCCGACAGGCGCCGGGCAGCACGTCGGTCACCCCGTGCTCGCGGGCGATCCAGTCGTGGGCTGCGAGCAGGTGCAGCGTGCACATGCGGAGCGGCGCGCCGGGTTCGGCGGGCGCCCCGCACGGCCCGCGCTCGTCCACGGCCGTGCAGGCCGCGGCATCCGTCGTCATGCGCCGAACGCTACGCCGGCCCTCCGACAGGCCAGCCGAGTGCGGATTCTGCGGTGGAGTGCGCGTCGGGATCCGCCTCCAGCGCAGAAACGGCACTCCGGCCGGCGCGGGATCGGTCAGTCGTCGCCGTGGGTGCGGCGCTCCATCTGGTAGATCGCGGCCTGCGTGCGCCGTTCGAAGCCGAGCTTGGAGAGCAGCCCCGAGACGTAGTTCTTGACGGTCTTCTCGGCGAGGCCGAGCTGCTCGCCGATCTGGCGGTTCGTGAGTCCGTCGGCGATGAGCGCGAGCACCTGCCGCTCGCGGAGGTTCAGCGCGCTGAACCGCGGGTCGTCGTGCTCGTCGGCCTTCGCCTGCTGCGACACGCGCGCCGCGATCGAGCGGTCGATCAGCGACCGGCCGGACGCCACCTTCCGCACGTCCTCGACGATGGTCGTTCCCCGCACGTTCTTCAGCACGTACCCTGCGGCGCCGGCGAGCACGGCCGACATCGCGGCCTGGTCGTCGTCGTACGCCGTGAGGATCAGGCAGGCGAGTTCGGGATGCCGCGACCGCAGCTCACGGCAGAGGTCGATGCCGTCGCCGTCGGGGAGTCGCATGTCGAGCACGGCGACATCCGGCTTCGTCGCCTCGATCCGAGCCAGCGCCTGCGCGACCGTGCCGGCCTCCCCGACGACCTCGAGGTCGTGCTCGCGGTCCAGCAGCTGCGCGACGCCGCGCCGGACGATCTCGTGGTCGTCGACGAGGAACACACGGGTCATGTCGTCGGGTCTCCTTCCGGGGAGGTGATGGGTGCCGTCCACCGGGCTCGGGTCCCGGCGGCGCTGCTGTCGAGGTCGAATGCGCCGCCGAGCCGCTCGGCCCGGACGCGGAGGTTCTCGAGGCCGCTGCGCCTGGCCGCGTCGCCGATGCCGCGTCCGTCGTCGGACACCTCCGCGGTGACGCGTGCGTCGGCCGCGACGATCGAGAGGGTGACGGATGCCGCGCCCGAGTGCTTCACGGCGTTCGAGAGCAGTTCCCGGACCGACGCGGTGAGCTCGTCGGCGAGCGCCCCCTCCGAGAGGAGGTCGACCGGGCCCGCGAACGAGACCGCGACGGGCTGGGGGAGATGCCGTGACGCGCCGCCGGCGAGGTCGAGCACCCGGTGGCGCAGCGTCGGCGCGCCTCCGTCCTGGGGCGTCAGCGCGAACACGATCGTGCGCACCTGCGCGATGGCCTCGTCGATCGCCTCCACGGCCGATCCGAGGCGTTCGGCGACGGCGCCGGGGGAGTCCGCCGCCGCGGCCTCGAGGTCGAGCCCGGCGCCGTAGAGCTGCTGCACCACGTGGTCGTGCAGGTCGCGCGCGATGCGCGCCCGGTCCTCGAGCAGGAGGCCCCGCTGCTGCGCCTCACGTGCTGCGGCGAGTTCGCGGGCGAGGGAGACGCGGTCGGCGAGGTCCTCCGCGATGCGCATCTCGGCGGCGGTGAAGTGCGGCGCTCCGGGCCGCCGGGCGGCGGCGATCACGGCGCGCGGCGCACCGCCCGATCGGAGCGCCGCGAACAGCACCGGGCCGCAGGACCCGTCGTGGCTGAGCGCGAGCGCGTCGGGCGGTTCGACGCGTCCACCGGGGGTCGCGCGGGTCTCGCCGCCCTCGAGCACCACCGCGCCGAGCGTCCGATCGGCGTCGATCACCGTCCCGGCGAGGCAGTCGTCCGCGTCCTCGCCGCGTACCTCGAGGACGCGCACCGACGTGCGGTCGTCGCCGACGAGGATGGCGATGCGATCGGCGGCGCCGCGGTCGACGAGTTCGTCGGCGAGGAGTGCCGCCGACCCCTCGACGGAGGAGGTCAGCAGGGCAGAGACGACCTGGGCGGATGCGGCGGCCCACGCCTCGCGCGTCCTGGCCTCCGCGTATCGACGTGCGTTGTCGATCGCGAGCCCGGCCGCCGTCGCGAGCGCGGAGATGAGCTCGACGTCCTCGTCGCTGAAGGTGCCGCCGCGGCGGCGATTGGTCAGGTAGAGGTTGCCGAAGACCTCGTCGCGGACCCGTACGGGGACGCCGATGAAGTCGCTCATCGGCGGGTGGCCCTCGGGGAACCCGACCGATCGGGGGTCGTCGGCGATCGTGTCCAGGCGGATCGGGTCGGGGTGGTCGATGAGCGCGCCGAGCAGCCCTCGGCCCTCGGGCAGGTGCCCGATCCGCTGGACGGTGTCCTCCGGCATCCCGACGTGGACGAACTCCTCGAGCCCGCCCTGCGGGGCGAGCACCCCGAGCGCACCGTACTGCGCGTCGACGAGCTCCACGGCCGACGTGACGATGCTCCGCAGCACCTCGTCGAGCTCGATCTCGCCGATCACCGACCGCGTCGCGTTCAGCAGTGCGCGCAGCCTGCCCTGCGTGCGCATGACCTCGCCCGCGCGCTCCACGAGTTCGTTGAGGGCGCGGTCCAACTCGGATCGCGGCCCCTCGGGGAACGACAGCGGCGCGGGGTGCGGCATGCCACCTCCATCAGGCGGATGCTTGCGAATCTACCACCCGGCGTGTCGCGGTCGGGCGAGGGACCAAAGGCCCCGGTACGGGGGCCAGCGGCGCGGATGCTGGAGCCATGACGATCGTGGTCGGCGCCGACGGGAGTGTCGCGAGCCGTGCCGCCGTCGAATGGGCGGCTCGGCGTGCGCAGCGCACCGGGGATGCGCTCGTCCTGGTCACCGTGGTCGACGACGGCTGGGGCAGCCTCGGAGGGTCGGCCCTGGTCGAGCTCCGGGTGACCGCGGAGGATCGTGCCGAGCGCGAGGCGGACGTCGCGCGTCGGATCGCGCCGGAGATCGAGGTCCGCGGCGTCGTCGCCGTCGGGAGCCCGATCCTGACCCTCGCGGAGGCGTCCCGCGACGCCGACCTCGTCGTGGTCGGAACGCACAAGGTGGGGTACTTCCACGGTCGCGCGATGGGCTCGCGCAGCCTGCAGCTCGCCGCGGTCGCCGCGTCGCCGAGCGCCGTGGTCCCCGTGACCTCGTGGCGCGGCCGTTCGGGCGTCGCCGTCGGGGTCTCGGAGGGGCCCGACAGCGACGACGCCGTTCGCTTCGCGGCGGAGGAGGCCGACCGGCTGGGGGAGCCGCTCGTCCTGCTGCGCGCGGCCGACGGCGACCACGTGGACGAGCGGGCGCTCGAGCGGGCGGCGGAGATCGTCGCCGAGCGCGCGCCCGACGTCCAGACCGACGTCCGCAGCGCGGGCGGCGACGCCGCCGAGGCGCTCATCGCGGTGTCGCGCCGGGCGGTGCTCACGGTGACCGGGCGGCGCGTCGCGAGCCGGGGGTTCCTGCCGCTCGGCCGCACGAACGCCGACCTGCTCATGAACCTGGCGGGACCCGTCGTCGTCGTGCCGCAGGTGGCGGTCGAGGCGTACCTCGTCGGCTGGGCCGTCGCCTGATCCGTTCGTCGGCGAGCGGATGCCGCATCCGGCGTGTGCGGCTCGAGACCCCCCGTTCGGGAGGTGCCGACGCCGTTCCGCAGGTATGCTGCTGCACTGCGGCAGTACGACGGACGAGGCGATGGACGGCATGGAAGACCCCGGGGCGGGCCAGGGTGCAGGGCGGCGAGGCCGTCACGCGGCCCCTCCCGCCGGTCCGACCGGTCCGCTGAGCCGGGCCGTCGCCGCAGCGGCCGCCGCCACGGCGGGCGCGCTCGCCGCCGTCTCCGGCGCGATCGCACGGTTCCGTGCCGGTCCCGTGCTGCCCTGGATCTCCGCGCACCGACTGCTCGTGCTCATCGCGGGCGCGCTCGTCGTCTCCGGCGCGGCGTTCGCCACGACCGCCGCGGTGATCTCCCAGCCTCCGGTCGCCGAGGGCGACGGATCGGTCGACGACGACGACGACGACGCCGGGCCGCGACCGAGTTCTGAGTTCGTGATGCCGAGTCCCATGACCGGCTCGCCGACGGCGACGACCGCACCGCCGACCGCACCGGCGACGCCCACGACGCCCGCCCCGAGCGTTCCGGCCGACGACGCGCCGATCGAGCCGGAGCCGACGACGGCCGTCGAGCCGACGACCGCCCCGGAGCCGACCGAGGAGTCGAACGGCAACGGCCGGCCGGATCCGCCCGGCGCCGAGAACCGTCCCGACAAGTCGAAGGACTGACCGCCCGAGCCCCGTCGCGCCGCTCGTCCCGTTCAGCTCCGTCACACTCCGCAGTCACCGGGCGTTCGGATCGGTGTGGTGCGCTAGCGTCGTGTCCACCCGGACGCACCCCGCAACGATCGGAGCCCACGTGAGCACCCGGCAGGCCGAGCACCCTCGGCCGTCGCACTTCCTCCTCCACGTCAGCGACACGCACCTGCTCGCCGGAGGCGGGCGGCTCTACGATCGCGTCGCGGCCGACCGGCACCTGAAGGAGCTCTTCGAGCAGTTCGAGGCGTCCGGCGGGCGTCCCGACGCCATCGTGTTCACCGGGGACCTCGCCGATCGCGGCGAGCCCGAGGCGTACGAGCTGATCCGGCGAATCGTCGACCCCGTCGCGGCCAGGCTCGGCACGCGCGTCATCTGGGTCATGGGCAACCACGACGAGCGCGACGCGTTCCGGCGCGGCCTGCTCGGCGACGGCATCGGCGGGCAGCGGCCGGTCGACCGCGTCGACGACGTGGACGGGCTGCGCGTGATCACGCTCGACTCGACGGTTCCCGGCCACCACCACGGCGAGCTCTCGGGCGATCAGCTCGACTGGCTGGCCGAGGAGCTCGCCATCCCCGCACCGCACGGCACGATCCTCGCGATGCACCACCCGCCCGTGCCGAGCGTGCTCGACCTCGCCGTGTCGGTCGAGCTCCGCGACCAGCCCGCGCTCGCCGAGGTGGTCGCGGGCAGCGACATCCGCTCGATCATCGCCGGGCACCTGCACTACTCCTCGACCGCGGCGTTCGCGGGCATCCCGGTCTCGGTCGCGTCGGCGAGCTGCTACACGCAGGACCTCACGGTGCCGACCGGCGGCACGCGCGGATGGGACGGGGCTCGCGCCTTCAACCTCGTGCACGTGTACCCGACGACCGTGCTGCACTCGGTCGTGCCGCTCGGCGACCACGCGCCGCTCGACTTCATCGACCCGGCGGAGTCGGCCCGGCGGCTCTCGGCCGACGGCATCGTGATCCCGGATGCTCCCGCGGTGTCTGCCGCGGCACCGTCCGGCGCCGAGTTCCAGCCGCTCGCCGTCACGCCGTCGACGTCGGCGCTCCGCTCGTAGGCGGGGCGGGGCGGGTCGGGTCGAGGCGAGGCGCCGGCGCCGTCAGGCGGTCAGGCTCGGCCGTTCGTCCGTCGCGGCGGCCCGTGCGGCGGCATCCGACTGGGGCTTCTCCCAGGGCGCCGCGAACGGGAAGTAGCGTTCGAGGAACTCGATGACCGCCTCGGTGCGCTCCTCGACCGAGATCTCGGGGAAGCTGCCGTCGTTCAGGCAGAACATGTCCATGTCGCGGCGCTTCAGCAGCCGCTTCATCGCCGGCAGGGCACGCTGCAGCGTGGTCTCGATGTACTTGACCTTCGCGTCGGTCTGCACGACCGCGCGCCCGGTGAGGAGCGCGAAGTAGTGGTACAGCGAGTTGGTGACGGAGATGTCGGTCGCCGAACGGAATCGGCTCGCCGCGGTGCGGCGGAACTCCTCGGGGAAGGTCGCCTCGAGGTCGGCCATGACGCTCCGGCGGAGCGGGGCGGCGCAGTGCTCGAGGTGGCGCGTCGTGACCTTGCCGAACTTCGCTCGCAGCAGCGCGCGGTTCACGCGCGCCGCGTTCTCGAACCCCGACCGGCTCGGGTCGGACTCGCCGAGGCCGATGCGGGTGCCGGCCTCGACGAACTTCGTGATCCCGCCGGGCGAGAAGAACAGGTCGGGCGACACCGGCCGGCCGAAGAACATGTCGTCGTTCGAGTAGAGGAAGTGCTCGGCGATGCCGGGGATGCGGTGCAGCTGGCTCTCGATCGCATGCGAGTTGTACGTCGGAAGCACCGAGGTGTCGGCGAACATGTCCTCGGCCCGCACGACCGTCACCTTCGGGTGCCTGGCGAGCCACGCCGGCGGGCGCGAGTCGGTGCAGATGAAGATGCGGCGCACCCACGGGGCGAAGAGGTAGACCGAACGGAGCGCGTACTTCAGCTCGTCGATCTGCCGGTAGCGGGCCTCCGAGTCATCGCCCTCGCCGACGACGTAGGTCTGCATGCGCCGGGCGCGCTCGCGCAGGAACTCGACGTCGGACCCGTCGACCCACGAGAAGACCATGTCGATTTCGAAGTCGACGTCGCTCGCGAGCGGCTGCCACATGTGCTCGAGCGTGCGCCAGTCGCGGCCGTGCAGGTGCACGGTCTCCTCGACGGCCTCGCCGCGCGGGAGCGTGCGACGCATCAGCGCGTTCTCGATCGGGGCCTCGATCACGTCGTCGCCGAAGCGCCAGAACTCCAGCTGGACCGCTGACTCCGCACCGTAGCGCAGTCGACCGACCGGTTCGATGCGCGGGCGGTAGAGGCGTACCGCCAGCGGCTTGCGCTCCGTGGAGAGCATGCCGTCGGCGACGAGGACGTCCGGGCCGTCGACCGACTTCTGCGGCAGGAACGTCGCCGAGTAGAACGGCTCGTTCGCGAACGCGGTCGCGAGCGAGCGGACGACGCGCTTGCGGTCGCGGCGGTCGACCGCGATCACGGGCCGCCCGCCGTCGCGGCGCACGAGCAGGTAGTCGACGCGGCCCGCGTCGAGGGCGGATGCCACGGCGAGGAGGTCCTCGACCATCGACTCGTGCGGGGTCGCGTGCCCGTTCCGCAGTGCGTACTGGCCGCGGCGCACGACGAGGTCGTCGCGGTCGAATCGCGCATGCTGGGCATCGGGTTCGACGATGACGAGCTCCGGGCTCCCGCTGAGCTGCAGTCCGCGATCCGCGTCGGGCACGCGCCGGTGGAAGGCGTCGCCCTCGATGCGGAGGCGGAGGTCGCGGGGCTGCTCGGGCTCGTTCGTCATCACGTCGTGGGGTGCTCCGGTTCGGTGGGGGCGCATGGCGCGAGTGCGCCGGATGGGTCAATCGTACGTCCGCGCAGGAGTGCGTTCGCGGCGCTCGACGGCGCCACCGTGTTGCGCTGCGTGTCGCGCGGTGACGCACGGTGACGGACCGCCGTTGAGGCGCCGGACCGGGCTTCCGTAGCCTCGACGGACCCCCAGCCAGGAGGCGTCATGACCAGCACCGCGACCACCGTGCCCGCTGCCGCACCCGCCGCGTCGGGCGCGCCCGACGTCGCCGGCGCGATGCGCATCGGGCCCGGCCCGCTCGCCGAACTCGTCGACGCAGGGCTCGAGGTCCCGGTGCTCGGCGGCGGCAGGGTCCGGCACGTGAACCTCGACGTCGCGGCATCCGCCCCGGCGCTCGCCTCGGTCGCGGCGCACGTCGCCGCCGTGCTGCCGTACTACGCGAGCGTGCACCGCGGCACGGGCTACGCGTCGCAGGCGTCGACCGCCCTGCTCGAGGACGCCCGCATCCAGGTCGCGCGGCACGTGGGCGCGCGACTGGACGACCTCGTGGTCCTCACGCGCAACACGACGGACGCGCTGAACCTCCTCGCCGGCGCGGTGCCCGGCGAGACCGTGGTGCTCGACATCGAGCACCACGCGAACCTGCTGCCCTGGGAGCGCCGCGGGCGACGCGTCGTCGTCGCACGGCCGACGTTCGCGGCGACGCTCGAGGCGCTCGCAGCCGAGCTCGCGCGCCGCCCGGCCGCGCTGCTCTCCATCACCGGCGCATCGAACCTCACGGGCGAGGTGCTCCCCCTCGACGCGGTGGCCGACCTCGCGCACGCGCACGGCGCACGACTCGCGGTCGACGCCGCGCAGCTGCTGCCGCACCGACGAATCGACCTCGCGGGCACCGGCATCGACTACCTGGCCTTCTCGGGGCACAAGGCGTACGCGCCCTTCGGGGCGGGAGCGCTCGTCGGCCGCGCCGACTGGCTCGATGCGGCGGCCCCGCACCTCGCCGGCGGCGGCGCCGTCGAGTCGGTGTCGGTCGAGGCCGCCGTGTGGAAGACCGGGCCCGAACGGCACGAGGCGGGCACGCCGAACGTCGTCGGCGCCGCAGCGCTCGCGCGCGCCCTGGTCGAACTCGAGCGGCTCGGTGACGACGCGCGAGCCGCCCACGAGGACGCGCTCGCCGCTCGGCTGCACGACGGGCTCGCGGCCCTGCCCGGCGTGCGCGTGCTGAGCGGGTTCGGCGACCTCGACGATCGGCTCGGGATCGCGACCATCGAGCTCGAGCGCGGATCGGTCGGGCTCGTGGCCGCCGCGCTCGCCGCCGAGCACGGGATCTCGGTCCGCGCCGGACGCTTCTGCGCGCACCCCTTCTTCGACCGCCTCGCGACCCGGGCGAACGGCCTCCGGGTCAGCCTCGGCGCGGGCTCGTCGGCCGACGACGTCGATCGCCTCCTCGACGCCCTCGCCCGGCTCGTCGCCGACGGCCCGGCGCACGCCTACGACCGCACCCCCGCCGGATGGTGCCCGCGGACTGACGACCGCCCGCGCCCGAGCTTCGCCTGACACCCGAGCGCCGGCGCGGGGAGCCGGCATCGGCGTGCGCCCGGTGCTCGCGGCGACGCGCCTACACTGGTTCGGGTCGAAGGGGGTCGGATGCGTCCGCTCAGCGAGGACGAGCTCCGGTCGTCGTTCGTGAACGCGACCGATCGGGAACTCGAGGAGCTCGAGCTGCCGCTCGAGTACCTGCTGGTCGACTGGGAGCACGTCGACGCCCTCGCCTGGCGCGACCGGAAGGCCGGACGACGCGGCTACCTCGTGACGCTCATCGACGACGAGCCGGTCGGCATCGTGCTCCGGGCGGCGGACCCGCCGGCGTCGCGATTCCGTGCCGGGATGTGCAACCTGTGCCACACGCAGCAGCCCGCCAACCAGGTCACGATGTTCTCCGCACGACGCGCGGGCGAGGCCGGACGGAACGGGAGCACGGTGGGCACGTACGCGTGCAGCGACCTGTCGTGCCAGGAGAACGTGCGCCTGCACGCCCCGCTCGCGCCCGCCGAGGTGCGGAGCGGCTCGCACGCGTGGTCGCGCATCGACGGCCTCGCGCGTCGCACGCGCGCGTTCGTGCGAGGCGTGCTCGCCGACTGAGCGCGGCGCGTCGGGCGCGCTGCCCGGGTCAGGCGTCGAGCGCGACGGGCTCGAGCGTCGGACGCTTGGCCGTGCGGCCGTCGCCCGACGACCGCCCGGTGAGTCGTCGGCCGATCCAGGGCAGGACGTACTCGCGGTAGTACGTGGCGGTGTTGCGGCTCTTCCGGCCGGCGGGCGCGGCCGCGACCTCGGCGACGCCCCACTCGTCGGGCACGGGCACGCCGAGCGCGGTGAGCACGTTCGAGGCGACCTTCGCGTGCCCCAGCGAGTTGAGGTGCAGCTTGTCGGCCGACCAGTAGCGGATGTCGCGGAGCGACCGGTCGCTGAAGTTGTCGACGAACGTGACGCCGTCGAGCTGCGCCAGGTCCTGCAGCGCGACCGTGAGGCGCGCGCCGCGCGCGTCGAACACGCGGCCGAGCGGGAGGTGGTCGGTCGGGTTCGCGCCGCTCAGCATGAGCACGTGGATCCCCGCGTCGCGGATGCGGTGGATCGCCAGCCGGAAGCGGTCGGCCACCACCTCCTCGGGCATGCGCGGGCGCAGCATGTCGTTGCCGCCGCCGTTGAAGCTGATGACCTCCGGGCCGAGCGCGATGGCCGCGTCGAGCTGCTCGTCGATGATCGGGCCGAGCTTGCGGCCCCGGATCGCGAGGTTGGCGTAGCGCACCGGCTCCGGCGCGGCCGCCTTCGCGAGCCCGAGCGCGACGAAGTCGGCCCAGCCGCGGGAGACGCCGTCGGGCAACTCGTCGCCGACGCCCTCCGTGAAGCTGTCGCCGATCGCCGCGTACGAGTGGAACATGACCTCCACGCTATCGCGGGGCATCCGCCGCCCGGACCCTGCGCCCGCGCCGGCAACACGCCGGCGGGTCGGGTCGGCGGGACGGGTCAGTGGGCGTGCTCGAGCTCGCAGTCGGCGCCCGGGTAGAGCAGCGCCTCATGTCCGTCGTCGAAGCGCACGAGGTAGGGCGGGCCGCCGTCGGCGCCGCGCACCTCGAGGACCTCGCCGTGCTTCTCCGCACTGCCCACCTGCTTGCCGTGGATGACCAGCCGGTCGCCGACCGTCGCCTGCATCGCGAACCTCCTCGTCCTCCCGTCAGGGTACGCCGACGCGCCCGGGGCCGGTAGGGCCTCCGACCTCCGGCAGTCGGGCCGCGTCACTCGGTCGCGAGGAGGGCCGCCCACAGGTCGGCGCGCGCGTGGAATCCGGAGAGGTCGCGACCGAGGAGCTTCTCCGCGAGCGCGATCCGGCTGCGCACGGTGTGCCGATGCACGCCGAGCTCCTGCGCGGTCGCGTCGAACTGCCCGCCGTGCTCGAGCCAGGTCCGCGTGGTGTCCAGCAGTGTCGTGCCCTGCTCGCGGTCGTACTCGATGAGCGGCTCGAGCGTCGCGCGGGCGACCGCCCGCGCGTCGGTGCGGGCGAGGAACGCGAGGACGCCCTGCCGGCTGATGTCGTCGAACCACACCACGCCGGGTGCGGTCTCGCGGGCCCGCTCGACGGCGCGCAGCGCCTGCTCGTGCAGGCGGGCGAGTTCGCCGAGGGATGCCGCGTCCGAGACGCCGACGGGCACGTCGAACTCGTTCGCGACCTCGTCGGCGACCTCGCGGTCCTCGTCCTCGCAGACGATGACGACCGATTCGCCGTCGCGGCCGAAGAACAGGCGCCCGTCGCGGTCGTCGACCCGGAGCTCGAGGAACTCCGCGAGTCGGTCGGCGTGCTCCGGCGGCAGGTCCGCCACCGCGACGCGCACCGGTTCGGCGGGCAGCGGGCCCCACATCTCCGCGGAGACGTCGGCCGCGAGGTCGACGTCGCCGGCGAGCATCGACCGCAGCAGGCCCGAACGGAGGTGCCCGCGGGCCCGGTCGAGGTCGCGGTTCTGCTCCAGCGCGAGCCCGGCGAGCGCGATGACCGCGGTCACCACCTCCCGGCCCGCCTGGTCGAGCTCGGGGGAGTCGCCGATGGCGAGCACGCCGCGCAGCGCACCGCCGGCGCCGAGCGTCTGCAGGGTCATCCGCTGCGCCCTGCCCACCGAGGCGCCCGCCTCGAGCGTGCGACTCGCGCGCTGCCCGCGTCGGAGCATCGTCCGCGCCTCGCCGACGACCTCGCCGAGTGCGGGCTGGCCGAGGCCGCCGACGGGCGCCTCGCGGTCGAGGGCGCCCGCGGCATCCACCAGCCCGACCCACGTGCCGAGGCGGTTGCTCAGCTCGCTGAGCGTCGCGCCCAGGCCGTCGGGCCGGAGCGCGGCGAGCGAGATCGCGCGCTGCGCCTGGAGCGCCCAGGCCTGGCGGGCGTTCGCGTCGGCGGCGTTGAGTTCGGCGATCGTGCGCGCGACGCGGATGAACGGGGTGCGGTACGGGACCTCGAAGAGGGGCACGCCGTGGCGTGCGCAGGCCTCGACGAGGAGTGCGGGCGTGCCGTCGCGGACGACCTCCGTGCCGAAGCCGAGGGCCGAGACGCCGGCGCCCGCGAGACGCGCGACGTACGCGTCGAAACCGGCCGGGTCGTCGCTGCCGCTGTCGGCGCCGAACTGGGTGCCGGTCGTGAGCAGGACCTGCCCGGGCTCGATGAACGGCGCCGGATCGGCGAGGTCGGAGCTGTGGACCCAGGGCACCGCGGCGTCGAGGGCATGCGCCGGCAGCGACGCCGCGTCGGTCAGCAGCGTGAGCGCGAGGTCGTCTCGGCCGAGCAGGGTGCGCACGGTGGGCTTCACGGCAACCTCCTCGATGTACGCCGCGTCGAGCAGTACGGGTTCGAGTGTACATCGGGGAGGGGGTGGCATCCGTTTCGGGCTGTCTACCATTGCCCGACATCGCCACCGTCGTCACCGCATCGGAGCACCCCATGACCATCGTCGAAACCACGGCCACCACCGTCGGCGGCCCCGCCCTCCCGCAGGAGCGCCGCCTCGTCACCAGCATCCCGGGCCCGCGCTCGCAGGAGCTCATCGCCCGCAAGGCGCAGGCCGTCGCGAAGGGCGTCGGGCACACCATCCCCGTCTCGGTCGTCGCGGCCGGCGGCGGCGTCATCGTCGACGCCGACGGCAACTCGATCATCGACCTCGGCTCGGGCATCGCCGTGACCGGCGTCGGCAACTCGAACCCGCGCGTCGTCGACGCCGTCAAGGCGCAGCTCGACGCCTTCACGCACACGTGCTTCACGGTCGCCCCGTACGACGGCTACGTCGCCGTCGCCGAGAGGCTCAACGAGCTCACGCCCGGCGACCACGAGAAGCGCTCGGCCCTGTTCAACTCGGGCGCCGAGGCCGTCGAGAACGCGATCAAGGTCGCGCGCCACCACACGAAGAAGATGGCCGTCGTCGCGTTCGACCACGCCTACCACGGCCGCACGAACCTCACCATGGGGCTCACGGCGAAGAACATCCCCTACAAGAACGGCTTCGGCCCGTTCGCGCCCGAGGTCTACCGCGCGCCGCTCAGCTACCCCTTCCGCGACGGCGGCCTCTCGGGCGCCGAGGCCGCGGCCCGCGCGATCACGCAGATCGAGAAGCAGATCGGCGCCGAGAACCTCGCCGCGATCATCATCGAGCCCATCCAGGGCGAGGGCGGCTTCATCGTGCCCGCCGCCGGCTTCCTGCCGGCGCTCGTCGAGTGGGCGAACGCGAACGACGTCGTCTTCATCGCCGACGAGGTGCAGACCGGCTTCGCCCGCACCGGCGCCTGGTTCGCGAGCGAGCACGAGGGCATCGTGCCCGACATCATCGTCACCGCGAAGGGCATCGCCGGCGGCCTCCCGCTCTCGGCCGTCACAGGACGCGCCGAGATCATGGACTCCGCCATGGCCGGAGGCCTCGGCGGCACCTACGCCGGAAGCCCGCTCGCCTGCGCCGCCGCCCTCGCGGCCATCGAGTCCTACGAGGAAGACGGCCTCATCGAGCGCGCGAAGCAGATCGGCTCGGTGCTCATCGGCCGCCTCAACGCGCTCCGCACGGCCGACCCGCGCATCGGCGACGTCCGCGGCCGCGGCGCCATGGTCGCCGTCGAGCTCGTCGACCCCGCCACCGGCGCGCCCGACGCGGCGCTCACGGCGAAGGTCGCCGCGCACGCCCACGCCAACGGCGTGCTCGTGCTCACCTGCGGCACCTACGGCAACGTCATCCGCTTCCTCCCGCCGCTCACCATCTCGGACGACCTGCTCGTCGAGGGCCTCGAGGTCGTCGCGGAAGGGCTGCGGAACGCATGAACCCCGTGACGGCGACGACGGCGTCGCCCGTGATCCCGACCGCCGCGGCATCCGCCCTCGCGGTCGCCGACGCCGAGCCGACCCCGCTCGTCGACGCCCGCGCCCAGCTGGCCGAGGCGATCGACCTGCTCGGCTACGGCGACGGCCTGCACCGCATGCTCGCGACCCCGCGCCGCGAGATGGCGGTCGCCGTGCCGCTTCGGCGCGACACCGGTGAGACCGAGGTGTACCTCGGCTACCGCGTGCAGCACAACTTCAGCCGCGGCCCCGCCAAGGGCGGCCTCCGCTACGCGCCGAACGTGAACCTCGACGAGGTGCGCGCGCTCGCCATGTGGATGACCTGGAAGTGCGCCCTGCTCGACGTGCCGTACGGCGGCGCGAAGGGCGGCGTCGCGATCGACCCGCGCGACCACTCGGTCGGCGAGCTCGAGCGTGTCACGCGCCGCTACACGAGCGAGATCCTGCCGATCATCGGACCGGAGCGCGACATCCCCGCGCCCGACATCGGCACCGACGAGCGCACCATGGCCTGGATGATGGACACCTACTCGGTGAACTCCGGGTACACCGTGCCCGGCATCGTGACCGGCAAGCCCATCTCGCTCGGCGGCTCGCTGGGCCGCGCCTCGGCGACCAGCCGCGGCGTGACGCACATCGCGCTCGCCGCACTGCGGCACGCGGGCATCGAGCCGTCGCGCGCCTCGGCCGCCGTGCAGGGCTTCGGCAAGGTCGGTGCGGATGCAGCGCGCTTCCTCTCCGAGGCGGGCGTGAAGGTCACCGCCGTGAGCGACCAGTACGGCGCCGTGCGCAGCGACGCCGGCCTCGACATCGAGGCGCTCTCCGACCACGTGCGCGCGACGGGCTCGGTCGTCGGCTTCGCCGGCGGCGACGGACTCGACCGCGACGCGGTGCTCACGCAGGACGTCGACCTGCTCGTCCCGGCCGCGGTCGAGGGCGTGCTGCACGAGGGCAACGCCCGCGACGTGCTCGCGAGCGTCGTCGTCGAGGGCGCCAACGGCCCGACCACCCCGGCCGCCGACGCGATCCTCCGGGAGCGCGGCGCAGTCGTCGTCCCCGACATCCTCGCCAACGCGGGCGGTGTCATCGTCTCGTACTTCGAATGGGTCCAGGCCAACCAGGCGTACTGGTGGCGGGTCGACGAGGTCGAGAGCAGACTTGAGGAGCGGATGCTGAACGCCTGGCGTCACGTCCTCGGCTACGCCGAGGCCCGCGACCTCTCGCTCCGCACCGCCGCCACGGCGCTCGCCGTCGAGCGCGTCGCCGAGGCGCACCGCCTCCGCGGCCTCTACCCGTGATCGCGCGCCACCAGCGCACACCGAACGAACGGACACTCCGAGCATGACCACTGCAACGCAGGAATCCGCACTCCTCGATCAGGTCGCCGACGGCCTCTACATCGGCGGCGAGTGGATCGCGGCCGAGGACGGCCGGACCTTCGAGGTCCGCGACCCGTCCACCGGCGACGTGATCAAGACCATCGCCGACGCCTCGCCCGCCGACGGCATCCGCGCGCTCGACGCGGCCGTGGCCGCGCAGGCCTCGTGGGCCGCGACCGCGCCGCGCGAGCGCGGCGAGATCCTCCGCCGCGCCTTCGACACGCTCATGGAGCGGGCCGAGGACTTCGCCCTCCTCATGACGCTCGAGATGGGCAAGCCGCTCGCCGAGGCGCGTGGCGAGGTCAAGTACGGCGGCGAGTTCCTCCGCTGGTTCAGCGAGGAGGCCGTGCGCATCACCGGCCGGTACGGCTGGAACCCCGAGGGCACCGGCCGGATCGTGGTCGCGCAGCGCCCCGTCGGCCCGTCGTACTTCATCACGCCGTGGAACTTCCCGCTCGCGATGGCGACCCGCAAGATCGCGCCGGCGCTCGCCGCGGGCTGCACCGTGGTCGTCAAGCCCGCCGCGCTCACGCCGCTCACGACCATCGCGTTCGTGCAGCTGCTCGAGGAGGTCGGGCTTCCGAAGGGCGTCGTCAACGTCGTCACGACGACGAGCTCGTCGAAGGTCTCGGGCCCGATCATCGCCGACCCGCGCCTGCGCAAGCTCTCGTTCACCGGCTCGACCGAGGTCGGCCGCAAGCTCATCGAGCAGTCGGCGCAGGGCATCCTCCGCACCTCGATGGAGCTCGGCGGCAACGCGCCGTTCGTCGTGTTCGAGGACGCCGACCTCGACAAGGCGGTCGAGGGCGCCATGGTCGCGAAGTTCCGCAACATCGGCCAGGCCTGCACGGCGGCCAATCGCTTCATCGTGCACGAGTCGGTCGCGGCCGAGTTCGCGCGCCGCGTCACCGAGCGGGTCACCGGCATGAACGTCGGCCGCGGCACCGAGGACGACGTGCACATCGGCCCGCTCATCGACGACGACGCGGTCGCGTCGACGCACGAGCTCGTGACGGACGCCGTCTCGAAGGGCGCCACCGTCCTCGCCGGCGGTTCGGCGATCGAGGGAGACGGCTCGTTCTACGCGCCGACCGTGCTGGGCGACGTGTCGGACGACGCCCGCCTGCTCCGCGAGGAGATCTTCGGACCGGTGCTCGGCATCACCACGTTCGCGGACGAGGACGAGGCCGTTCGCCTGGCCAACTCCACCGAGTACGGCCTCATCTCGTACGTGTTCACGCAGGACCTCGCCCGCGGCCACCGCATGATCGACCGCCTCGACACCGGCATGATGGGCCTGAACACGGGCCTCGTCTCGAACGCGGCGGCGCCCTTCGGCGGCGTCAAGCAGTCGGGCATCGGCCGCGAGGGCGGCTTCGAGGGCATCCACGAGTTCCTCGACACGAAGTACACCCTGATCCCGGCCTGACCGCCGGCGACGGATGCCGCGGCCCGCGCCGCAGGTCCGCCGCGCGCCGCGGCATCCGTCCCACCCTCTCCGCTCCGCTCCGGAGCGCCGCAGCACCACGCACAGAAAGCACCTCCACCATGGAACGCATCGACACCGACGTCGTCATCGTCGGCGCAGGCGCCGCCGGCCTCACCGCCGCGACCGAGCTCGTGAAGGCCGGGCGCGACGTCGTCGTGCTCGAGGCGCGCGACCGCGTCGGCGGCCGGCTCTGGACCGGCGACGTCGACGGCGCCATGCTCGAGATCGGCGGCCAGTGGGTCTCGCCCGACCAGGACGCGCTCATCGAGACCCTCGACGAGCTCGGCCTCGAGACGTACGAGCGCTACCGCGAGGGACGGAACGTCTACATCGCCGAGGACGGCGAGCGGCGTCTCTTCGAGGGCGAGATCTTCCCGGTGCCCGCGCGCACCGAGGGCGAGATCGTCGGCCTCATCGAGAAGCTCGACCAGCTCGTCGCCGAGATCGATCCCGAGCAGCCGTGGGCGCACCCGCGCGCGAAGGAGCTCGACGAGATCTCGTTCGCCGAGTGGCTCGGGACGCAGACCGACGACGAGGAGGCGAAGCTCAATATCGGCATGTTCATTGCCGGCGCGATGCTCACCAAGCCGACCCACGCGTTCTCGGCGCTGCAGGCGCTGCTGATGGCGGCCTCCGCGGGCTCGTTCTCGAACCTCGTCGACGCCGACTTCATCCTCGACAAGCGCGTCGTCGGCGGCCTCCAGCAGGTGCCGCTGCTCCTCGCCGAGCGCCTCGGCGACGCCGTGAAGCTCGGGCAGCCGGTGCGCACCGTCCGATGGAACCCGGAGGCGCCCGAGGCCGGCGTCACGGTGATCAGCGACTCGCTCGAGGTGCACGCCTCGCAGGTCGTGCTCGCGCTCGCGCCGATCCTGTACGACCGCATCTCGTACGAGCCGCCGCTGCCGCGCCTCCAGCACCAGATGCACCAGCACGTCTCGATGGGCTTCGTGATCAAGGTGCACGCCGTCTACGAGACGCCGTTCTGGCGGGAGCAGGGCCTGTCGGGCACGGCGTTCAGCCCGTACGAGCTCTCGCACGAGGCCTACGACAACACCAACCACGGCGACACCCGCGGCACGCTCGTCGGCTTCGTGTCCGACGAGGCCGCCGACGAGGTGTTCCGGCTGAGCGCGGAGGAGCGCAGGGAGCGCATCCTCGAGTCGCTCTCGCACTACTACGGCGAGCAGGCCAAGCACCCGGTCGTCTACTACGAGTCCGACTGGGGCTCGGAGGAGTGGACGCGCGGGGCGTACGCCGCGAGCTTCGACATGGGCGGCCTCGCGCGCTACGGCGCCGACCTGCGCACGCCGGTCGGTCCGATCCGCTTCGCCTGCTCCGACATGGCGGGCAAGGGGTACCAGCACGTCGACGGCGCCATCCGCATGGGGCGCGTCGTCGCCGCGCAGGCGCTCGAGGCGATCGAGGCCCGGGCATGACCGCGTCGGGCATCCTCGTCGGCTACACGGCCAACGCCGCCGGCGCCGACGCGCTCGCCGTCGCGAGCCGGCTCGCGGCGGCGGCCGGCGCGCCGCTCGAGGTCGTCATGGTCCTGCCGTCCGAGGCGGGCAACTCCAGCGTCCCGGCCGACGCGGGCTACGAGCGGTACCTCCGCGCGCAGTCCCGCGAGTGGCTCGAGCAGGCGTCCGAGCACCTGGGGGCGGATGTCGCCTCGAAGCTGCACCTGCGCTACGCCGAATCGTTCGCCGAGGGCCTGATCGACGCCGCGCACGAGTTCGACGCGCGACTCATCGTCATCGGCACGGCCCGCGGCGGCCTCCTCGGCCGGTCGCGCATCGGGTCCGTCGCGAACGAGCTGCTGCACTCCTCCGACGTGCCGGTGCTGCTCGCGCCGTCCGGCTCGCGCGAACTGCCCGCCTCGCAGGGGATCACGCGCATCACCGCGGCGGTCGGCACGCGCCCGGGGGCCGACGCGCTCCTCGAGTCGGCGATCCGACTCGCACGTGCGACGGGCGCGCCGCTGCGCCTGCTCTCGCTCGTGCCCATCGACCTTCCCGCCGGCCTCGACGCCGACCTCGCCGCGCTGACCAGCTCGGTGCACGCCGAGGAGGTGCTCGACGAGGCCCGCCAGGCACTGCCGGAGGGCATCGAGGCGACCGTCGAGACCGCGACGGGCGAGACCATCGAGGATGCCGTGCGCGCCCTCGACTGGCACCAGGGCGAGCTCGTGCTCGTCGGCTCGAGCCGCCTCGCGGCTCCGCGCCACCTCTTCCTGGGTTCGACCGCGGCGAAGATGCTGCGCGAGCTCCCGGCGCCCATGATCGTGGTGCCCCGCACCACCCTCACCTGAAAGACGCTGCAATGTCGCAACACTCCTCCAGTCCTGCCCCGCTGACCGAGGCGACCCGCGCGGTCGACTCGAACGAGCACGGCATCACCAAGAAGGGCCTCTCGGCCGGATCGGTCGGCCTGATCGGCGCGATCGTCATCGGAATCTCGTGCATCGCGCCCGCGTACACGCTGACCGCCGCGCTCGGGCCGACCGTGTCCGAGGTGGGCACGCAGGTCCCCGCGATCATCCTGCTCGGGTTCATCCCGATGCTGCTCGTGGCCTTCGGCTACCGTGAGCTCAACCGCCGCATGCCCGACTCGGGCACCTCGTTCACGTGGGCGACGCGGGCCTTCGGCCCGTGGATCGGGTGGATGGCCGGCTGGGGCCTCGTCGCGGCGACGATCCTGGTGCTCTCCAACCTCGCGGGCATCGCGGTCGACTTCCTGTTCCTCGCGATCTCGCAGATCGTGGGCAACCCCGAGATCGCCGGGATCGCCGCGAACCCGTTCGTCAACGTGGTCGTGTGCCTCCTGTTCATGCTCGGCGCGACGATGATCTCGTACCGCGACATGCGCACCACGCAGAAGCTGCAGTACTGGCTCGTCGGGTTCCAGGTGATCGTGCTCGTGGTCTTCTCGGGCGCCGCCCTGATCGAGGTCGCGAACGGCAACGCGTTCGACGCGACGCCCATCGAGCTCAGCTGGTTCAACCCGTTCGCGGTGAGCGACTTCAGCGCGCTCGCGGCAGGGCTGTCGCTGTCGATCTTCATCTTCTGGGGCTGGGACGTCACGCTCACGATGAACGAGGAGACCAAGGGCTCCGAGCGGACGCCCGGTCGTGCGGCGACGCTCTCGGTGCTCATCATCGTCTCGCTGTACCTGCTCATCTCGGTCTCGCTCATCTCGTTCGCGGGCGTCGGCGACGGCGAGTACGGCCTCGGCAACCCCGACATCCAGGACAACGTGTTCTTCGCGCTCGCCGGCCCGGTGCTCGGCCCGCTCGCGATCCTCGTGTCGCTCGCGGTGCTCACCTCGAGCGCGTCGAGCCTGCAGTCCACGTTCGTGTCGCCCGCGCGAACGCTGCTCGCCATGGGCCACTACGGCGCCCTGCCCGAGAAGTTCGCGCGCGTGAGCCCCCGCTTCTTCACGCCCGGGTACGCGACGATCGTGTCGGCGGTCGTGGCATCCGTCTTCTACGCGGTCATGCGGTTCGTGAGCGAGAACGTCCTGTGGGACACGATCACCGCGCTCGGCATGATGATCTGCTTCTACTACGGCATCACGGCGTTCGCGGCGGTGTGGTTCTTCCGGAAGACCTGGTTCCGCTCGGTGCGCGAGTTCTTCTTCACCCTGCTGTTCCCGCTCGTGGGTGGCGTCATCCTGTCGGTGCTCTTCGTGACGACGCTCGTCGACAGCATGGACCCGGACTACGGCAGCGGGTCGAACATCGGCGGCGTCGGCCTCGTGTTCATCCTCGGCATGGTCGTGCTGCTCACGGGCGTCGTGATCATGATCTGGCAGGCGATCAAGCGCCCGGCGTTCTTCCGCGGCGAGGTGCTCTCGCGGGCGTCCGCCGACTGAGCTCGTGCGGGCCGGCGTCTCCTCACCGTGCCGGCCCGCACGTGAACGCGAACCGCCCCGCCGGCGACACCCGGCGGGGCGGTTCGGCGTACGGCCTCGGCTACTCGGGCATCGGCGCGGGAGCCGCGCCCGTGTACATGCCGTATACGAGGTCGGCCGCGGCGGCGGCGGTCGCCGGGTCGGCGCCGGCCGCGACATCCGCCTCGGCCCATCGGTCGGCGCTGAGCCGCATGAACGCCACGCCCTCGTCGGTCTGCGACCACTCGGCGGAGTCGTCGGGCCGGATCTCGCGCGTGGTGAAGTGCAGCCCGAGGCCGAGCAGTGCGCCGTCCCAGCCGATGCCGGTGGGGGAGGGGCCCATCTGCGCCCACATCTCGTCGGTGACGTCGGCGGCGCGTGCGACGTGCTCGAGCTCGAAGCGCGTGTGCTCCGCGTCGACCTCGGTGAGCCGGACGGTGATCCAGGTCGTGCCGCCGCCGTACTCCCACGTCGCGCTGAACGAGTTGGGCGCGTCGCACGCGGTGATCGTGCCGCCGGCGTTCCCCTCGAGCTGGTAGCTGCCGCCGAGGCGCAGGTCACCCGCCACGGGCAGGAACCAGCGCGGGATCCGCTCGGCCGTGGTGAGGGCGTTCCACACGTCGTCGATGGGCGAGGGATACACCTGCGCGAGCGTCTGCACGCGCATGCGCTCGCCGTCTCGTTCCTCGGTGCCGACGGTGCGGTCGACCGCGTCGATCTGTGCTCGGATGTCCATGTCACTGCTCCTGGTCGGGTGGTCGGGTCGCCGCCGCGATGCGGCGCTGCCTCCGTCCGCGGGCGAGCTCGGTGCCGAGGGCGTCGAGTCGGGGCGTCCAGAACCGCTCGAACGGCGTGAACCACTGCGCCGCCTCGGCGAGCGGTTCGGGATCGAGCGTGTACAGGCGCCTCGTGCCCTCCGCGCGCACGGTCGCGAACCCGGCTTCTCGCAGCACGCGGAGGTGCTGCGAGACCCCGGGCTGGCTGATGCCGAACTCGGCGTGGACGATGCGCCCGACGTCGCCTGCGGCAAGCTCGCCGTCGGCGAGCAGCTCGAGGATCCGGCGTCGGACCGGGTCCCCGAGGATGTCGAGCGCGTGCATGCGTCCATTCTTCGCTCGTCACTTATATAAGTCAAGAGCGAATGAATGGGTGTCGGCGCGGGCCCGTCAGGCGACGGCGCGCGCCGCCTCGCGCTCGTCCGCGGCGGCCTCGACCTCGTACACCGTGCCGCCCGCGACGACCGTGCGGATGACGCGTGCCTCGAGGAGCGCGTCGTCCCCGAGCTCAAACGGGTCGCGGTCGACCACCGCGAAGTCCGCCGCGAGTCCCGGTGCGATCCGGCCGCGCGCGTCCTCCTCGCGGCACGAGAACGCGGCGTCGCGCGTCGCATGACGCACCGCGTCGGCGAGCGGGACGGCGTACTCCGGGTGGTTCGCGGGGAACGAGGGGTCGAGCGCCGAGCGCCGGGTCGCCGCCACGTACAGGTTGGGCAGCGCCTCGTGCGGCGCCGTCGGCGCGTCCGTCGAGAACGCCAGGACGGCGCCCGCGTCGGTGATCTCGGTCCACGGGAAGCCGCGGTCGGCGCGCTCGTCGCCGAGCATCGCGGCCCAGTTCGCCCAGATCGCGGGATCGGCGTGCACGGGCTGCATCGACGCGACGACGCCGAGGCGCGCGAGCCGCGCGACATCCGCCCGGTCGACGTACTCGAGGTGCTCGATGCGATGCCGACGGTCGCGCTCGCCGTTGACCTCGTGCGCGTGCTCCAGCGCGTCGAGGGCGATGCCGCTCGCGGCGTCGCCGATGGCGTGCATCGCGACCTGCAGGCCCGCGGCATCCGCGGCCGCGACCACGGGCTCGAGCGCGTCCAGGGGCCAGATCGGCTCGGCGTTCGAGCCGTCGACGTACGGATGCCGCATCGCGGCCGTGCACGCATCGATCACGCCGTCGAGCACGAGCTTGATCCCCGCGATGCGGAGCCACGGCGCGTCGACCTCGCTCGCGAGCTCGACGGCCCGCGCGACCTGGGCGAGGTTCGCGTCGGCATCGCCGGTGTTCGCCACGAACCAGTGCGCGACGACGCGGACGGGCAGCGTGCCGCCGCGACGGTCGGCGGCGCGACGGAACGCGGCGAGCCCGAGCTCGTCGAAGGCCATGTCGACGACGCCCGTGACGCCCGTCGCGAGGTACGCGGCGATCGTGCGCTCGACGGCGGCGTCGCGGTCGGCGTCGGTCGCCTGCTCGGCGAGGTGCTCCCAGGCGTACTGCTGCGCGGCGGTCTCGTAGAGCATGCCGTTCGGCTCGCCCGTGGCGTCGCGCCCGATGCGCCCGCCGATCGGGTCGGGCGTGTCGCGCGTGATGCCGAGCTCCACGAGCGCCGCCGAGTTCACCCAGCACGAGTGGTAGTCGTTCGCGTCGAGGTAGACGGGCACGTCGGGCAGTGCCGCGTCGAGCATCGCCGAGGTGGGCGCCCCGCCCGGCACGGAGTCGAACAGCCAGCCGCGGCCGAGCACGCGGGGCGCGTCGGGGTCGGCGGCGCGGGCCGCGACGAGGCGCGACCGGATCTCGTCGAGCGTGCGGGCGTCGGTGAGGCCCACGCGGCCGAGCGCCTCGCCCATCATGACGAGGTGCGTGTGCGCGTCGACGACGCCCGGCAGCACGAGTCGCCCGTCGAGGTCGACGACCTCGGCGCCGTCGGAACCGGCGGGGCCTGCGGCGGCCCGCACCTCCTCCTCCGAGCCGACGGCCACGATGCTCGTGCCGTCCACGGCGATCGCCTCGGCCCACTCGGGCTCGTCGGCCGTGAAGACCCGCGCGTTCACGTACACGGTGCGGCTCATGCGCGGACCTCCTCTGCGTCGGCCGGCGCCGCCGGCCGCCGGGCCGCGGCATCCGTCGCCTCGGCGGCCTGGGCTGCGCGCGAGAACCGTGCCACGAGGACGACCGGAGTGATCAGTGCGAAGCTCGCGACGCCGAGCACGATGCCGAAGCCCGCGAACCCGAGCGCCTCGACGAGCGCGGCGCCGATGACCGGGGTGAGTGCCGAGCCGACGAGGTAGACCGCGAGCAGCGGTCCCGACCAGCGTCCGTCGGCGTCGAGCGCGGCGGCCGTCGCGACGAAGTAGAGGAACGCGACGGCGTAGACGGTGTTCCAGGCGATGAACACGACGATGAACGCCGTCGGGTCGGTGACGGTCGACTCGATCATCTTGAGCACGCCGCCCGTGGCGAGCAGGATCGCGAGCGGCAGGGCTCGACCGAACCGGTCCCCGACGACGGTGACGAGGATGGCGCCGAGGATGCCGCCGGCGGTGGCGCCGCTCAGCGCGAGGCCGAGGCCCTCGGGGGTGAGTGCGGCCTGCTCGGCGCCCATGACCCCGGCCATGGCCCAGAGCGAGTCCTCGCTCACGGCCCAGAGGGCGAAGCAGGCGAGCAGTGCGAGTCCGGCGATCGTCACGCGGCGCGAGCCCGTCGAGACCCCGGTGACGGATGCCGCGGGCGCGCCGGTCGCGGCCGGGCCGATGATCGGCGCCGCGGGCAGCCATGCCGTGGTGGCGAGCATCGCGACCGAGAACACGGCGAGCACGCCGAACACGCTGGCCGGTGCGAGGCCGATCATCGGCACGATGGCGAGGATCACGGTGATCACGGCGCGGTTGGCGAGCCCGTTGACGCCGGCCACCCGCTCCGGGTTGATGAACGCGGCGAGGGCCGCGCCCGAGGAGGCGACCGCGCCGCCGGCACCGATGCCGCCCGCGATGAGTCCGGCGACGACGGCGGCGGGTGCCGGGACGAACGCGGCGATGCCGAACCCGGCTGCGGCGACCGCGAGCCCGATGCGCGCGACGGCGAGGCGCCGCGGGCCGGCGCAGAGCCGGGCGACGGCCAGGCCGGTGATCGCGGTGGCGAGGAGCGTCGCGGTGACGATCCAGCTGGCGGTGAGGACGTCGGCGCCGAGTGCCGTCTGGAGTGCGGCGATCATGTACGGCGAGAGGTTCACGCCGAGGTAGCCGGCGATGCCGATGCCGAAGGTCGCGACGGCGCCGGGAAGGCGGAGTGGGACGCGAGCAGTGGGAACGTGGTCGGTCACGGGAGGTCTCCTGTCGGGGAGTGCACGTCGTCGTGCAAGAGGGAGGTTCGCGGTTCGCCCGGTGCGGCATCCGCTCTAACGAATGGTGTTCGTTTATTATCCACGCCGACCCGCCGGATGGGAAGGGGTGATTCGGAAACCGTCAGGACGCCGCCCTAGGCTGGGCGCGACGAGGAGGTGCGCATGCCGAGGCCGAAGGTGCCGCTCCTCTCCGCCGATCGCATCGCCGACGCGGCGCTGGAACTCGTCGATTCCGGCCGGCCGTTCGGCGTCAACGCCCTCGCCCGGGCGCTCGGCGTCACGCCGTCCTCGCTCTACAACCACGTCCGCGGGCGCGACGAGATCATCGAGCTCATCCGCGGCCGCATCGCGGGGCAGTACCTGGCCGACCTGCCCGAGGGGACGTGGGACGAGGTCGTCGCCACGACCCTGCGCAGGCAGCGGCGCATGTACGCCGACCACCCCAACGCCATCCCGCTCATCGTCGGCAAGACCATCACCGACCCGCTCGTCATCGCGAGCTACGACAACCTCGCCACCGCGCTCCTCCACGCCGGATTCCCCGATGACGAGGTCCTCACCGTCGTCGCGATCCTCGACTCCTTCGCGCTCGGGTTCGGCCTCGACCTCGCGTCGCCCGACGACATCTGGCAGCCGCAGGGGCCGACCGAGACGCTCGGGCGACTGCTCGCCGGCGCGGAGCGCGGCGCCGCGCGCTCCGACCGGGCCTTCGAGGAGGGGCTCGAACTCCTCCTCGACTCGCTGCGGCTCCGGCTCTCGCGGCTGCGCGAGACCGACTGACGCGACGCCGGGGTTCCCCGCGCCGCGCGCGGCGGCTAGCGTGAGCGGGGGCGCCCGGGGAGGGCGCACAGGGGGAAGGACGGGCCGTGGCCTCGTACGACGACATCATCGCCAACATCCCGATCGCCGACCTCGCCTCGCGGCTCGGCGTCGACGAGGCGACCGCCCGCGCGGCGGTCGACCAGGCGCTGCCCGCGCTCCTCGGCGGCATGGGGGCCAACGCACAGGATGCCGCGGGCGCGGCCTCGCTCGAACGGGCCGTGCAGCACCATCCGCCGCAGCTGTTCGAGGGCGGCGTGGACCTCGACGAGGTCGACGAGGGAGACGGCGAGAGGATCGTGCACAACGTCTTCGGCGCGAACACCGACCAGGTCGTGAACAAGCTCGGGTCGACGGAGGGGAAGGCCGATCCGGGACTCATCCAGAAGCTGCTCCCGATCCTCGCGCCGATCGTGCTGAGCTTCCTCGCCGGGCAGTTCTCGAAGCGTCAGCAGGGCGGGGCGACGGCCGCCCCGACCGGCGCTGGGGGCGGCATCGGCGACCTGCTCGGCGGATTGCTGGGCGGTGCCGGGGGTGGCGGCGCCTCCGGCGGCTCGGCCGGTGCGCTCGGCGGGCTGGGCGACCTGCTCGGCGGCCTGCTCGGCGGCGGCAAGCGCTGAGGCCGCGCTGACGCTGCGCTGAGGCCGCGCGGAGCGGCGCCGAGCGCCCTGCGTAGACTGGCACGGTGCCAGTGAACCCCGAGCTGCAGGGGCGCGAGTTCGCGCCGACCGCGCCGTACCTCGTCGGCCGCGAGAAGGTGCGCGAATTCGCGCGCGCCGTGTTCGCGGCCAACCCGATCAACCACGACGTCGACGCCGCGCGCGCCGCGGGCCACGCCGACATCGTCGCGCCGCCGACCTTCGCGGTCGTCGTGCAGGAGCACACGCTCGCGCAGCTGCTCGCCGAGCCCGACGCGGGCATCGACTTCACCCGCGTGGTCCACGGCGACCAGCGGTTCACGTCGACGCGGCCGATCGTCGCGGGCGACGAGCTCACCGCGACGCTCACGGTGTCGAGCGTCAAGACCCTCGGCGCGCACTCGATGGTCACCGCCGAGTCCGTGATCACCGACGCGGAGGGCGCGCACGTCGTGACCGCGATCTCCACCCTCGTCGTGCGAGGAGACGACTGATGACCGAGACCGTCGCGGCCCCCGACTTCGATGCGCTCGCCGTCGGCGACGTGGTCGCCGAGCGCGAGTTCCACCTGACGCGCGACTCGCTCGTCCGCTACGCGGGCGCATCGGGCGACTTCAACCCGATCCACTACCGCGACGACGTCGCCGCGTCGGTCGGCCTCCCCGGCGTGCTCGCGCACGGCATGCTCACGATGGGCCTCGCCGTGCAGCCCGTCGTCGACTGGGCGGGCGACCCGGGTCGCGTCGCCGACTACCAGGTGCGCTTCACCCGGCCCGTCGTCGTCGACCCCGAGGCCGGGGCGGATGTCTCCGTCACGGCGAAGGTCGGCCAGCTCGACGCCGAGGCGCGCGCCGTGCGCGTCGACCTCACCGTGACCTTCGAGGGCGCGACCGTGCTGGGCAAGGCTCAGGTGCGCGTGGTGCTCGCCTGACATGAGCGAGCCGGGCACCACCGAGGGAACCGTCGAGCAGCACGGCGTGCCGTTCTCCGACCTCACGACGCTCCGCGTCGGAGGGCCGATCGATCGACTCGTCACGGCGACCCTGCAGCGCGAGCTCGTCGACCTCGTCCGCGAGGCCGACGCGTCGGGCGGGCGGTGGATGGTCGTCGGCGGCGGCTCCAACCTGCTCGTCGGCGACGACGGGTTCGCGGGCACCGTGATCCGGATCGCGACGAAGGGCATCGAGGTGCTCCCCGGCGCCGGGCCCGGAAGCGTGCACCTGCGCGTGCAGGCCGGCGAGGTCTGGGACGAGCTCGTCGCCTTCACGGTCGAGCGCGGCTTCTCCGGGCTCGAGGCGCTCAGCGGCATCCCCGGCTCGGTCGGCGCGGCGCCCGTGCAGAACATCGGCGCCTACGGCCAGGAGCTCTCCGACGTGCTCATCGGCATCGAGTTCCTCGACGAGGGCGCCGAACGCCCGCGCCGCATGTCGGCCGACGAGCTCGAGCTCGGCTACCGCACCTCGGTGCTGAAGCAGGGGCTCGCCGGGGTCGTCGTCTCGATCGAGATCGCCCTGCACGACACGACCGCCGAGCGCGAGGTGCTCGGCCAGGCGCTCGGCACTCCCGTCGCGTACGCCCAGCTCGCTGGCGCGCTCGGCGTGCAGCTCGGCGACCGCGTGCCCGTCGCCGACGTCCGCGACGCGGTGCTCGCGCTCCGGTCGGGCAAGGGCATGGTGCTCGACCCCGACGACCCCGACTCGGTGAGCGCAGGCTCGTTCTTCACCAACCCGATCGTCTCGGAGCGCGTCGCGCGCACGCTTCCCGGCGACGCCCCGCGGTGGTACCTCGAGCCGGACGAGCCCGACGAGGTCGTGCCGCTCGCCGAGCTCGAGGCCCAGTCGCCGCTCGACGCGTTCCTCGCGCACCAGGCCGAGGTCGAGGCCGCCGAGGCGCACGCGCACGCCGACCCGGGCGAACCGCTCGTGAAGCTCTCGGCGGCGTGGCTCATCGAGCACAGCGGCATCCGCCGCGGGTTCGCCCTGCCGGGGTCGCGCGCGGCGATCTCGTCGAAGCACACGCTGGCGGTGACGAACCGGGGCGGAGCGAGCGCCGAGGAGCTCGCCCAGCTCGCGCGGTTCGTGCAGGGGCGCGTCCAGGCCGAGTTCGGGATCGTGCTGCACCCCGAACCCATGCTCGTCGGCGTCGATCTCTAGGCCGCGGGCCCGGCGCCCGCCCAGTGCCGCAGCGCCGGAGCGTCAGCGCGCGGCCTCCTCCCCGGACCTTGTCGCCGACGGCCGGTAGACGTCGACCGCGCCCGGCATCACCCGGATCCGCGTGCGGTACCCCGGTGCCGACAGGTCGGCGGTGGCCGCGGCCGGCGCCTCGAGCGCGACCTCGCCGTCGTGCACGAACCCGGGCGGCCGTCCGCTCCTGGGCCGCACGTCGACCGTCAGGTCTGCGGTCGCGAACGCCTCGACCCGCTCGGGCACGAGTCGAAGGGCTCGAAGCACGGCGGCCGTCCGCTGGCCGAACGCGAGCGCCGCGATCGCGCCGGTCCGCGAACCGCGGTGCAGGACGCGCACGTCGAGCAGGCCGTCGTCGAGTTCGCGCCGTTGCAGCGGCGCATGGATGCCCCGGTCGTTGCGCCCGACCCCGACGAAGAGCGCCCAGACCTCGGCGCGGCGGCCCCCGATCACGACCGCCACCGGCTCCGACCGCCGCAGCACCCGTTCCGCGGCGAAGATCCCGGCGAGCCACTTCCCGAGCCGCGGCCGCACGCGCTCGCGCAGCGCGATGACGTCGGGATAGACGCCGACCGACGCGGAGTTCATGACCGTGATCGGCGCGGCGTCGCCGAACGCGAGCTCGGCGACGTCCGCCCGCACGCCCTGGCCCGCCTGCAGGGCGTCGACCGCGTCGTCGACGGACGCCAGGCCCACCGTGCGCGCGAAGTGGTTGAACGTGCCGCCCGGAACGACGAGGAGCGGCACCCCGGCGGCGCGGGCCGCGTGCGCGACCGCGCCGACCGATCCGTCGCCGCCGCAGACGCCGACGATGCGCGGCGGCGCCGGCCGGGCGAGGGCGTCGGCGACGACCGCGGCCGGATCCTCGCCAGGGTCGAGGAAGCGCAGTTCGGCGCGCGGGAGACGGGTGCGCAGCACGGTCGCGGGGTCGGAGCGAACGACGCTGGTCCCCGCCGAGCGGTTCAGGACGATGAACACGCCGTCACCGTCGGGCGACGCGGCGAGCCGGCGATCACGGCCGGGCGCCGGGAGGCGGGGACGCGGGACGCGCCATGCGCGAGCGGTGCGCCCTGCGTTCGGTGTCGTTCGACCGGATCCCACCGGCTCAGCGTACGGGTCCCGAGACGCCGTCGGGCGCGACCGCGCCCCGCGGCGCGCGACCCGGTCAGAGCAGCCCGAGCTCCATCGCCCGTGTGACCGCCCGCGTGCGATCGCTCACCTCGAGCTTCTCGAACACGTGGATGAGGTGCGTCTTCACGGTCGCCTCGCCGATGTGCAGCATCCGACCGATCTCGGGGTTGGAGCGGCCGTCGGCGACCAGCCGGAGCACGTCGAGCTCGCGCGGCGACAGCGTCGGCGCGGGGTCGGCCGCGGCCGTCGCCCCCGTGCGCACGCGTGCGACGAGCTTCGCCGCGATCGACGGGGCGAGCACGGTCTCGCCGGCGGCGACCGAGCGGATGCCGGCGAGGATCTCCTCCTGCGGTGCGGCCTTCAGCAGGTACCCGCTCGCACCCGCCTCGATCGCGGCGAGGATGTGGTCGTCGGTCTCGTACGTCGTGAGCACCAGCACCCGGGTGCCGGTCCCGCCGACGGATGCCACGATGCGTTCCGTCGCGGCGGCGCCGTCGAGCACGGGCATCCGCAGGTCCATGAGCACCAGGTCGGGCTGCAGCTCGGTCGCGAGCGCGACCGCCTCCCCGCCGTCGACGGCCTCGCCGACCACCTCGATGCCGGGCTCGGAATCGAGCAGCCCGACGATGCCGGCGCGGACGATGGGATGGTCGTCGGCGACCACGACCCGGATCGGCTCGCTCATGCGTCGGCTCCCGCCGTCGCGTCGCGTCGTTCCTCGGCTCGGCGCGAGGGGACGACCACCCGCAGCACGGTCCCGCCGTCGCGGCCGGCGCCGAACTCGAGTCGCCCGCCCACGAGCGAGACCCGATCGCGCATGCCGACGAGCCCGAAGCCGCCGTCGCCGGGCACGGCGTCGCCGGGTCCGACGCCGTCGTCGCGGACCGCGAGCACGATCTCGGGCGGCACGCCCGCCGTGGTGACCACGATCTCGGCCACGTTCGCGCGCGCGTGCTTGCGGACGTTCGCGAGCGCCTCCTGCGCGCAGCGCAGCAGCACGACCTCGAGCTCGCGGTCGAGCCCCGCGGCATCCGTCGTCACCGACACGCGCACGCCGGTCTCGCGTTCGAACGTCGCCGCGAGTCGCCGCAGCGCCTCGCCCAGGCCGCCGTCGGATTCGATCGGCGCGAGCGACGCGACGAGCCCGCGCGCCTCGGTGAGCGCCTCCCGGGCCATCTGCTCCATGAGCTCGACGTCGCCCCGAGCGGATGCCGCGGCCTCGCCGTCCACTCCGGCGAGCCGCCGCTCGGTGCGCTGGGCGACCATCACCATCCCGGTGAGGCTCTGCGCGATCGTGTCGTGGATCTCGCGGGCGAGCCGCGCCCGCTCGTCGGCCACGCCCGCGTCGCGGTGCATGGCGGCGAGCTGGCCCTGCGCCGCCTGCAGCTCCTCGAGCAGGCGAGCGCGCTCCTCGCCGAACTGCGCGATGCGCGTGATCCAGAGGCCGAGCGCGATGCTGAAGCCGACCGAGAGCGCGGCGATCGCGGAACCGGTGACGAGGCCCGCGGGCCCCGACCGAGCTGCGTAGCCGAACACGATCGCGACGGCGATGGCGAGGTTCGCGATGATCGCACTGCGCGTCGACGGCGAGGTCGACCAGACGAACGGGTAGAGGAACGCCTGCAGGATCGCGAACGACGGCTCGATCGCGGTGCCGACCGCGAGGAGCACCGCGTACGTGATCGAGACCGCCAGGTGCGTGCGGGTCGTCGCGACCGGCACGCACCGTCGGCCCCACGCCAGGTGGACCAGGAGGAACGCCCCCGCGACCGCCCACACGCCGACGTCGTCGGCGCCGAACGGCGGGTCGAGCAGGGAGACCGCGGCGATCACGACCGCGACCGCGACCGCCGCGGCATCCCACCACCGCACGTTCTGCATGGACTCAGGCTCCCACAGGGTGCTCGCGTCGCGCAGCACTCACGCGTCGCGCCGGATCCAGCGGAAGGTGAGGCGGCTGAGGACCAGGCCGATGACGAGCCAGGCGAGCAGCGCGACCGCGACCCAGCCGAGATCCCACGCACCGTTCTGCTCGAGCACCGCGAAGTCCTCGGGCAGGAACACGGCGCGCATGCCCTGCGCCATCCACTTGAGCGGGAAGAGGCTCGCGACGTTCTGCATCCACTCGGGCAGTTGGTAGAACTGCAGGTAGACGCCCGAGATGAACTGGAGCACGAGCAGGATCGGGATCACGACCGCCGCAGCGGACTTGCCCGAGCGCGGCACCGAGGAGAGCGCGATGCCGAGCAGGGCCGAGGTGCCCACGCCGAGCACGAACACCCAGGCGAAGGTCGCCCACTTCTCGGGTTCGGTGGGCAGCGCGATGCCGAACAGCGTGGCCGCGGCGACGAGGAGCAGCGCCGCCTGCAGCACGCCGGTCACGAAGACCTGCCCGATCTTCCCGATGAAGTACGACACCGGCGACAGCGGCGTGCCGCCGAGGCGCTTCAGGGTGCCGTCGGACTTCTCGATCGCGATGTCGATCGCGAGGTTCTGCACGCCGGAGAGCAGCATGCCGGCGGCCAGGAGGCCCGGCAGGTAGTACGCGCCGACCGAGACGCCCTCCATGCCGGGAGCCGGCTGGATGTCTCCCGCCGAGCTGAACGCGGCGGTGAAGATGCCGAGCATGATGAACGGGAAGAGGAAGGTGAAGAACACCGCGTCGGGGGAGCGGAAGTAGCTCCGGACCTCGTAGCCGATGCGGGAGCCGCCGAGCGCGAGACGCCCGGGGCGGCGGGTGCCGGCGGCGGTGCCGGCCACGGTGGTCAGGTCGGTGGTGCTCATGCGAGAGCCTCCTCGGTGTCGATGATCTCCGCACCGGAGGCGCGGACCAGGTCCAGGTAGATGTCCTCGAGGCTCGGTCGGATGACCTCGAGGTCGGCGGGCTCGCCGCCGCAGTCTCGGGCGACGGAGGCCACGAACTCGGCCGGGCGCTCGGTGCGCGACTCGCGCCGAGTGCCGTCGGGGTCGGTCCAGCGGACGATGGGCACCCGCGCCTCGGCACCGCCGAGCTCGTGCACGCGGCCGACGTCGACGAGCTTCCCGCCGATGATGATGCCCGCCCGGTCCCCGAGCTGCTCGGCCTCGTCGAGGTAGTGGGTCGTGAGCAGGATGGTCGTGCCATCGCGCTTCAGCGACCGGATCAGGTCCCAGAACTCGCGCCGGGCCTCGGGGTCGAACCCGGTCGTCGGCTCGTCGAGGAACAGCAGTTCGGGTTGTCCGATGATGCCGAGGGCGACGTCGAGGCGTCGCCGCTGACCGCCCGAGAGCTTCGCGACGCGCGTGCGCGCCTTCTCCTCGAGCCCGACCGCGGCGACCACCTCGTCGACGTCGCGTGGGCGCGGGTAGAGGCCCGCGAAGTGGGCGAGCTGCTCGCGCACGGTCATCGCGCCGCTCTCGGTCCCCGACTGCAGCACGATGCCGAGGCGCGACTTCCAGTCGAGGCCGCCCCGGGCGGGATCGACGCCGAGGACGCTGACCTCGCCCGCAGTGCGGAGGCGGTAGCCCTCGAGGATCTCGATCGTGGTCGACTTGCCCGCGCCGTTGGGGCCGAGCAGCGCGAACGTCTCGCCGTACGGGATGTCGAGGTCGATGCCGTCGACGGCGGCGACGCGGGCGTACTGCTTGCGGAGTCCGCGGATGCGCACGGCGGGCGCTTCGCGGGGGCTGCTGGTGTCCATGCCCTCGATGCTCCTCCTCGACGGGGCGAAGCGACAGCCGTGGAGCGGTCGATCTTCGCCTCCACCGATCGGTGGAGGGTGAGGTCATGGCTCGCGGAGCTCCGCGAGGCGGCGCTCGAGGAAGCGGCGCTCCGGCGCCGTGCGGGCGAGCGCGATCGCGTCGCGGTAGCGCGAGGCCGCGGCATCCGCCTCGCCCTGCCGGCGCAGCAGGTCGGCCTGGGCCGCCGGCAGGAGGTGGTAGCCGTCGAGCCGGCCGGATGCCTCGAGCAGGGCGAGATCGTCGAGGCCCGCCTGCGGCCCGAACGCCATGCCGCGTGCGATCGCGCGGTTGAGCGTCACGAAGGGCGAGTCGGCGAACATCGCCAGTGCGTCGTAGCGGGCGACGATCGCGAGCCAGTCCGTCTCGTCGGCGGTGCGCGCCTGCGCGTGGACCGCCTGGATCTCGGCCTGCAGGCGGTACGGCCCGGCGGGGGCGGGACCTGCGCCCCCCGCCGGGGTCGCGGTCGCGAGCAGCGCGAGGCCCTCGCGGATCTCGGCGGCGTCCCACGTCGCGCGATCCTGTTCGGGCAGCGGCACGAGGTCGCCGTCGGCGTCGATGCGCGCCGCGGAGCGCGCGTGCTGGAGCAGCATGAGCGCGAGCAGCGCCTGCGCCTCGTCGGCGTCGGGCAGCAGCCCCACGAGGAGCCGGGCGAGCCGGATGGCCTCGGCGGCGAGGTCGAGGCGCTGGAGGTCGTCGCCGTGCGAGGCGAGGTAGCCCTCGTTGGCGATCAGGTAGAGCACCGCCAGCACCCCGTCGAGGCGCTCGGGGAGCAGGTCGGCGGTCGGCACGCGGTACGGGATGCCGGCGTTCCGGATCTTGCGCTTCGCGCGCGAGATGCGCTGCCCCATGGTCGCCTCGGGCACGTGGAACGCGCGCGCGATCTCACCGGTGTCGAGGCCGCCGACCGCGCGGAGCGTCAGCGCGACGCGCGACTCCATGGGGAGCGAGGGGTGCGCGCACGTGAACACGAGGCGCAGCCGGTCGTCCCAGGCGGGCCCGTCGTCGGCGACGACGTCCGCCGGGTCGGGCGGGCCGTCGGCACCCCCGGAGGCCTCCTGCATCGCGATCCACTCCCTGACCTTGTCCGCCTCGACGCCGCGCCGACGCAGCCGATCGAGCGCGAGGTTGCGGGCCGCGGTCGTGAGCCACGCACCCGGGTTCCGCGGCACGCCGTCGCGCGGCCAGGTCAGCGCCGCGCGTTCGAACGCGCCCGCCGCGGCCTCCTCGGCGACGTCCCAGTCGCCCGTGACGCGGATCAGCGTCGCCACCACGCGCGCCCAGTCGGACCGGTACGCGTCGCGCAGGCCCGCGGAGACCCCGGGCGCGAGCGGGTCGGCCCCACCCGCGCCCGGCAGCGTCGGGCGGTCGTCGCCCGCGTGGCCCGCGTCGCCTGCCCGATCCGTCAGCGCGCGACCCCCGCGAGTGCATCGGCCGCGGCCGGCTCGAGTCGGAGGTCGCGCTCCGAGGCCTCTCGTTCGGCCCGGGCGACGTGGTCCTCGTGCACGTCGAACGGCCACAGCGGCCGGAGCTCGATCGCCCCGCCGCGCGCCATCGGATGCTTCGACGCGACCTCGATCGCCTCGGCGAGTCCGCCCTGCACCTCGATGAGGTCGAAGCCCGCGACCCACTCCTTCGCCTCGGCGAAGCCGCCGTCGGTCACGAGGACCTCGCCGTGACGACGGCGCACGAACGTGGCATCCGCCGGCGGGCGCAGCACCTCGCCGAAGAGCCGCACGCCGCGGCCGTCCATCTCGCCGACCCACGCCTCGGGACCGTCGTCCTCGGCCGAGCCGCCATCGGCCGCGGCGCGCTCGCCGCCGGGCTCGACGACGACGAGCATGAGGTACCGGCGCCCCTGCGCAGGTCGCTCGGCGAACCCGGCCGGCACGATGCGCGCGTCGGGGTCGGCGTCGGGCCACCGCACGAACGGGCGGATCTCGACGCGCCCGAACGAGGCCACGGGATGCCTCGACGCGATCTCGATCGCCTCGTCGAGGTCGCGCGCGTCGATGACGTCGAAACCCCCGATCGACTCCTTCGACTCGCTGAACGGCCCGTCGGCCACGAGCAGCTCGCCACCGCGCACGCGCACGGTCGTGGCATCCTGCTCGGGGCGCAGCCGTTCGCCGTACTCCGAGACGCCGCGCGCCTCGACGTCGTCCACCCACTCGCCCACGTTGTCGTCGGCGGGCACGTAGGGGAGCGCGTCGGCGCCCTCGGCGTAGAACAGTGCGTACTCCATGGCGGAATCCCTTCTCTCGGTCACGCTACGCACGTACGACGAACGGCGGAACCCGTGTTCGACACGGTGAGTGTCCGATTCCGGCGGGTCCGTTGCTGCACCACCGACATCGATCGGACACACGCGTGGCTCAGGCCCGCGAACGAGCGTGGTCGCGGAGGCGCTCGACCACCTGCTCGAGCGTCGGCAGGCCGGCGGGCCCGTCGGGCGTGGCGAAGACGCGGCAGGCGAGCTCGGTCACCGGCACCTCGGTCGGGAACAGGTCGTCGCCGTCGACGCTGATCGTCGGCGAGCCGGCGAACGCGGTGCCGGCGGCCTGTTCGGGCGACTCGATCAGGCGCGCGGAGACCGGCTCGGAACGCCCCAGGACCTCGAGCGCGTCCTGCACCAGGCGACCGGCGCCGCGCCAGTTGGGGCAGTCGTCGATGTGCAGGACCTCGATGCGCATCTCCCCATCATCCCGCGGTGCGGCGTCGCGCGGGCGGTCAGACCCCGACGAGCAGGCGCGGGTGCTGCGCCTCGACCACGTTCGGGTGCGCGCGCAGTCGGCTCTTCAGCCAGTTCTCGCCGAAGACCGCGTGCAGCGGGTTCGCCGGGTCGTCGGTGACGCCGGGCGCCTCGGCGGCGAGGGCCGGGGGCAGCTCGATCGTCGGGATCGTCGCGTCGAGCGAGGGACCGTGGAAGTAGGGGATCGAGATGCGCTCGGTGCCGGGCTCGGGCGAGACCACGCGGTGCAGCGTCGCCTTGAGGTAGCCGCCGGTGGCGATCTCGAGGAGCTCGCCGATGTTCACGACGAACGAGCCGGCCGGCGGGGTGACGTCGATCCACTGGCCGTCCTTCTCGACCTGGAGGCCGGCCTTGCCCTCCTCGACCGAGAGCAGCGTGAGCACGCCGAGGTCCTTGTGCGCGCCGACGCCCTGCGCCGGCTGCTCGGCCTCGACGCCCGGGTAGCGCACGACCTTCATGTACGGCGACGGCGTCGCGAACGCGGCATCGAACGCGTCGGACGGCGCGCCGAGCGCTTCGGCCCAGGCGCGGAGCAGTCGCGTGCCGACCTCGTCGAGGCGGGCGATCCACTCCTCGGCGACCTCGCGCAGCTCGGGCAGCGACTCGGGCCAGAGGTTCGGGCCCTGCAGGACCCAGTAGTCCGAGGTGTCCGGTCCGACGGGCACCGCGGGCCGCTCGGCGCCGATGTCGACCTGCTCCCGGATGTCGACGCGGCCGAGCGTGCGCTCGCCGCCCATGCGCGTGTAGCCGCGGAAGTGCGGGCTCTTCACGTTCTCGATGGCGAGCTTGTGCGACTCGGGCAGCGCGAAGAACGCGCGCGCGACCTCGTACGCGCGGTCGATGAGCTCGGCCGGCACGCCGTGGCCGACGAGCGAGAAGAAGCCGACCTCGTGGGTCGCGCGGCGCAGGTCGTCGCGGAAGGCCGCCTGCTGCTCGGGCGTGCCGTTCAGCAGGGAGAGGTCGAGGACGGGGATGCCGGACATGTGCTGGTCCTTTCGAGGGTGCCGGGAGGGTGGTGCGCCGACGATGCGGCCCCGGCATCCTTCGACGTCGGCCCGTGGCATCCGGTTCGGGTCCGGCCCCGGTGGTCGGGGGGCCTTCGAGACGGATGCCGCTGGGCTGACGCGGACGCGTCGGATGCGGCGTGAGCTGGGCTGCGGTCGGCGGCGCGTGAGGAATCGCGCCCTGGGATCGTCGGGGAGGACGATCGCCTAGCGGCGACAGCAGCGACAGGTGTGGGTGCTCACGATGGCGGACACGCTAGCACGGGTGGGGCCGTGATCCGCAATCCCCCGATCGGGAGGGAGGTCAGGCGGGGAGCACGAGCGAGACCGCGATCGCGAGCATCACGAGCGCGATGATCCCGTCGAGGACGCGCCAGGCGCGTGGGCTCGCGAGCAGGCCGCCGAGGAGTCGAGCGCCGTAGGCCAGGCCGAAGAACCAGGCGGCGCTCGCGATCGCGGCGCCGAGCGCGAACGTCCAGCGGGCGTCGCCGTGCGTGGCGCCGACGGAGCCGAGGAGCACGACCGTGTCGAGGTACACGTGGGGGTTCAGCCAGGTGAGCGCGAGGCACGTCAGCACGACGGGGAGCAGGGCGGTGCGGGCGGATGGCGTGGTGGCCGTCGTCAGGCTGCCGCCCGGGCGGGCCGGGCCGCCCGCGGTGGCGGCCGCGGGTGCGGTGCCGCCACGGGCTCCCACCTCGGCCTCCTCGACCACGAGCCCCTCGTCGGTGCCGCGCAGTGCGCGCCGGGCGGCGAGCACCGCGTACCCGAGGAGGAAGATCGCACCCGCCCACCGCGCGACGCCCACGAGCCACGGCATGGCCTGCAGCACCGCGCCCATGCCGCCGACGCCCGCGACGATGAGCAGCGCATCGGAGACGGCGCAGATCGCCGCGACGACGAACACGTGCTCGCGCCGGATGCCCTGGCGCAGCACGAACACGTTCTGGGCGCCGATCGCGACGATGAGGGAGAAGCCGAGGCCGAGGCCGGCGGCGAGCACGGAGAGGTCCACGTCCTCGAAGCTAGATCGAGGCAAGTCTGAAATCCAGCTCAGGATTCTTCATCGGCATTAGCATTCCTTCATGCAGATCCCGCTCGATCTCGCCCGGACGCTCGCGGCGGTCGTCGACCAGGGCACCTTCGAGTCGGCCGCCGCCGAGCTGCGCGTGACACCGTCGGCGGTGTCGCAACGCGTGAAGCAGCTCGAGCAGCGACTCGGTCGCGTGCTCGTCGTGCGCTCGAAGCCCGTCCGCCCCACCGAGGCGGGGGCCGCCGTGGTGCGCCTCGCTCGCCAGCTCGCGCTGCTCGAGCACGACGCGCTGGCCGCCTTCGGCGGCGACGACGCGGCATCCGCCCGCCCGACGACCGTGCCGCTCGCCGTGAACGCCGACTCGCTCGCCACTTGGTTCCTGCCCGCGCTCGCGCGCATCGCAGAGGACCACCCGGTCGTCTTCGACCTGCACCGGGACGACCAGGACTTCACTGCGGGCCTGCTCGAGTCCGGCGCCGTCATGGGCGCGGTGACCTCGCAGGCGACACCGGTCGCCGGATGCCTCGTCCGCCCGCTCGGCGTCATGCGGTACACGGCGGTCGCGACGCCGGCGTGGGTCGCCCGCTGGTGTCCCGGCGGAGCGGATGCCGCCTCGCTCGCCGCGGCGCCGCGCGTCGACTTCGACCGGCGCGACGACCTGCAGGGCGAGTACCTCCGGCTCGTCGGGGCGGATGCCGCGGACCCGCCGCGGCACTTCGTGCCCGCGTCGAACGACTTCGCGACCGCGATCAAGCTCGGACTCGGCTGGGGGCTCCTGCCGGGCTTCCAGGCCGACGACGAGCTCGCCGACGGGCGGCTCGTGGCGCTCGGCGGACCTCCCGTCGACGTGCCGCTGCACTGGCAGCAGTGGAACCTCGGGTCGCCCCTGCTCGACGCCATCGCCGACGGCCTGACGCGCGAGGCGCGACGCGCCCTCGAGCCGGCCGCCGCTGATCAGAGGTTCTGGCCGATGTCCCACAGCCGGTCGGGCCGGCCGTCGATCGCCTCGGAGACCGCGAGCGCCTGGTCGTCGGAGAGCGAGGCGACGTAGTCGACGACGCCGCGGCCCACGCCGAGCGCCCTGACCTCGGACGCATCCGGCACGGGCACGCCGGCGGGTCGCGTCGTGCGCAGCTGCGCGTACCCGTCCGTCGCGATCTCGACGAGCTCGCGGAGGCGCAGCGGCACCCGATCGCGGTCGTCCTCGTCGCGGAGCCATGCGGTGAGGCCCTTCACCGCGCGCGCGATCACGCGGCTGAGGCCGCGCTGGTACATCACGATGTCGGACCGGTCGAGGATGAAGTGCCGGTGCACGAACTTCAGGATCTCGACCTCGTGCCACGCACGCTCGTCGAGCGTCACGAGCCCGGCCCGGACGACGCCCTCGGGCGCCGGGACGACGGAGGACTGCAGGTGGTCGATCCACCGGTTCGTGAACGACGAGAGCGCCCGCTCGGCCGCGATCGAGCCGTCGAACGGGCTGGCGAGCAGGCCGTCGACGAGATCGTCGGCGACCACGCCGACCGCGGCGCGGAACGCCTCGTCGCCGGCGATCCACGGGTCGGAGGTGTGGAGCTTGCGGCGCAGCGCCTCGAGCGCGCTGCCCGGCGGCGCACTGCGCCGGGCGAGTTCCTCGTCGTCGAGGTCGCGCAGCTGCAGGCCCGACTCGATCCAGCCCCGGAACTCGCGCGCGACGGCGCCCTGCCCGAGCAGGCCGGCGCGGTGGAAGTCGTCGACGTCGTGGATCGAGTACGCGATGTCGTCGGCGATGTCCATGATCGAGCACTCGAGCGACTGCCGGAACGGCGGATGGCCGTCGCGCGCCTCGGACAGGTCGGCCGCGTCGATCCCGTACGCCGAGAACTTCAGCACCTCGACGCCGCGATCGGTGCGGCGGAACCCCCGCGGCAGCGGCCCGTCGCCGAGGACCGCGACGTCGACGTGGCGGGTCCAGGGGTACTTCGCCACGGCGCTCCGCACCGCGGCCGTGAGGTTGAGCCCACGCGGCGCGACCTCGCTCACGTCCAGCGTCGTGATGATCCGGTAGGTCTGCGCGTTGCCCTCGAACCCGTCGGGCAGGCCGAGCGTGTCGCGAGCGAGACGGTCGAGCACGCGTTCGCCGAGGTGCCCGAACGGCGGATGGCCGAGGTCGTGCGCGCTCGCCGCGGCCTGCACCACGACCGCGTCGCAGCCGTGCGCGAGCGCGAAGTCGCGCGTCGGCGACGTGGCATCCGTCATCTTCACCGAGATCGCACGCGCCACGGCCGTGACCTTGATCGAGTGCGTCAGCCGGTTGTGGATCAGCGGCCCCGCGCCCGGCTGGCCGATCACCTGGGTCACGGCCGAGAGCCGCGAGAAGTACGGCGAGAACCGGACCCGCTCGAGGTCGAGTCGGTACTGCGAGTGCTCGCCGACGACGTCCGCGCTGCTCCGGGGTTCGTGCGCGTGGCGCGCCGCGCGATCCATCGACGGGATCCCGGTCAGGAGAACAGCTCCTGCAGGCGCTGCACGCCCTCGAGGAGCGGTGCGTCGCCCAGCGCGTAGCTGAATCGGAGGAAGCCGCTCGGGCCGAACGCCTCGCCGGGGACCGCCGCGACCTCCGCGCGCTCGAGCATGAGGTCGGCGAGCTCGAGCGAGGTGGTCGGCGTCACGCCCGCCCACTCGCGGCCGAGCAGGCCCGAGACGTCGGGATAGACGTAGAAGGCGCCCTCGGGCACCGGGACCGACATCCCCTCGATCTTCGACAGCTCGGCGACGATGGTGCGCCGGCGCCGATCGAACGCCCGGCGCATCTCCTCCACGGGCTCCTGCGGGCCGGTCAGCGCCGCGATCGCGGCGCGCTGCGAGATGTTCGACACGTTCGACGTGAGGTGGGACTGCAGGTTGGCGGCGCCCTTCATGACGTCGGCGGGGCCGACCATCCAGCCGAGGCGCCATCCCGTCATCGCGTACGTCTTCGCGACGCCGTTGACGAGGATCGCCTGCTCGGCCAGGCCCGGCACGGCCTCGACGATCGAGATCGCGCGCGGGGGCACCGCCTCGGGGTCCTCCGCGTACGTGAGGTTCTGGTAGATCTCGTCGGTGACCACCCAGATGCCGTGCTCGAGCGCCCACTCGCCGATCGCGGCGACCTGCTCGGGCGGGTACACCGCACCGGTCGGATTCGACGGCGACACGAACAGCAGCGCGCGCGTGCGCTCGGTGCGCGCGGCCTCGAGCTGCTCGACCGTGACGAGGTAGCCCTGCTCCGAGCCGGCGAACACGTCGACCTGCCGGCCGCCGGCGAGCTTGATCGCCTCGGGGTAGGTGGTCCAGTAGGGCGTCGGGACGAGGACCTCGTCGCCCTCGTCGAGCAGCACCTGGAAGGCCTGGTAGACGGCCTGCTTGCCGCCGTTGGTGATCACGACCTGGTTCGCGCCGGCCTCGAGCCCGGAGTCGCGCCGGGTCTTCTCGGCGACGGCGGCGCGCAGGTCGGGCAGGCCGGCCGCCGGCGTGTACCGGTGGTTGCGCGGGTCGCGGACCGCCTCGAGCGCGGCCTCGACGATGTGCGGCGGCGTCGGGAAGTCGGGTTCGCCCGCCGCGTAGGAGATCACGGGCCGTCCCTCGGCCTGGAGGGCCTTGGCCTTGGCATCGACCTTGAGGGTCGCGGACTCGGCGATGGCGGAGATGCGGGCGGAGAGACGGCGCTGATCGGTCACGCCCCAAGCCTACGGCGCGGGCCCGCGCGCGTCAGCGGGGTAGCGGATGCTCGCGGACGCGCGTCCGGACGGATCGTCCGGATGCCGCCGATCGTCCGGCCCGGTGGCCGCGGTTCGACCGCGGCGCCCCAAGGCGACGCACGGAAGGGACGCCGCGGCGGTGTTCCCCCGAGCCGCGGCGTCCGGCGCCTGCCCCCACAGGCGCGCTCCCCGAAACCTGTCTGCACCCGCCGGAGCGGTTGCACCTGCCACGATACGCCGGTCCCGCGCGGAACGCTCGGGACGTACGTCCCGTGTCCTCCGGGTGCCGTTCGGCCACGGTTTGGCGCACCTTCCCGCGTCGCATACACTTGGTGAGGTTGTTGAAGTCAGCCAAGATCGAACGCGCCTTCGCAGCGGGTGAATCGCCCGTCGCGAACGCAGGTCGAGGCGGCTTCGACCCGAGGTGATCCGGTCAGACGGATCGCTTAGGGCGGTGGCTCAATTGGTAGAGCAGCGGTCTCCAAAACCGCAGGTTGCAGGTTCGAGTCCTGTCCGCCCTGCGAGCCGGCCGGCGAAGGCCGGCCCATGAAAGGTGTACGAGGTGGCCCGGAAAGTACTCGACGAACCCAGCGAGGATGTCGTCGCCAATGCCAGGCGCGAGAGCGCGGCGCGGCGCAACCCCTTCGCACGGATCGCCCTGTTCATCCGACAGGTCATCGGCGAACTGAAGAAGGTCGTCACCCCGACGCGCAAGGAGCTTGCGAGCTTCACCGCGGTGGTGCTGGTCTTCGTGGCCATCATGATGGCGATCGTCTGGGGGCTCGACCAGGTCTTCTCATGGCTGGTCGTGTTCGTCTTCGGAACGCCGGGGGTCTGATCGGGCCGTCGGCCCGACACCTGCCCGCCGGTACCCGGCGGCACGGCAGAAAGAAGGATTGAGGAAGTGTCGAAGAACGAGCGACAGGACGTCGACTGGGCGACCGCCGCCGAGCAGTCCTCCGAAGAGGACGAGGCGCAGGAGGGCAACTCGCTCGAGCGCGACGAGGATTCCGTCGAGCCCGCCGAGCACCGCGCCGTGCACGTGGTCGACGACGAGGGCAACGACGTCGACCTCGACGCCGTCCTCGACGCGATCGCCGAGGCGACCGACCCCGAGGCCGACGCGGTCGTCGACGACGCCCTCGAGATCGACTCCGCCGACGAGGCGGAGGCGGCGCTCGACGCCGTCACCGAGGAGGACGAGGACCACGACCCGTACGAGGCGTTCCGCAACGAGCTCCGCTTCCTGCCGGGCAAGTGGTACGTCGTGCACTCCTACGCGGGCTTCGAGCGCCGCGTGAAGGCGAACGTCGAGCAGCGCCGCGAGACCATGGCGATGGCCGACTACATCCACCAGGTCGAGGTGCCGATGGAGGATGTCGTCGAGATCAAGAACGGCCAGCGCAAGATGGTCACGCGCGTGCGCGTGCCCGGCTACGTGCTCGTCCGCATGGAGCTCAACGAGGAGAGCTGGTCGGTCATCCGTCACACTCCGGGCGTCACCGGATTCGTGGGCAACGCCCACAACCCGACCCCCCTCCGCTTTGAGGAGGCCTTCAACATGCTGAAGAGCCTCGTCGACATCAAGGACGTCGCGCCCGCCAAGGGTGCGAAGGGTGCCGCCAGCGGCGGCGCCGCGCGCCAGATCCCCGCCGAGGTCGACTTCGAGGTCGGCGAGACCATCACGATCAAGGACGGCTCGTTCGCGGGCCTGCCCGGCACGATCAGCGAGATCAAGCCCGAGAGCGGCAAGCTCACGGTCCTCGTCTCGCTCTTCGAGCGCGAGACCCCGGTCGAGCTCAGCTTCGACCAGGTCACCAAGCTCTAGGGGCTTTCAGGGCCCCCGCAGCAACCCTCCGGTATCATCGGAGGGTTGTGCTGCGTCACGGACACACCGCACACCGACCACCGCGACCGGAACCGCCGGAATCGCGGGAGAGTGCCCCGCTCGGGGCGTTCGAACAGAAAGAGAGAAATCATGGCACCGAAGAAGAAGGTCACTGGTCTGATCAAGCTTCAGATCAAGGCCGGCGCCGCCAACCCGGCCCCGCCGATCGGCCCGGCCCTGGGTCAGCACGGCGTGAACATCATGGAGTTCTGCAAGGCCTACAACGCGGCCACCGAGGCTCAGCGGGGCAACGTCATCCCCGTCGAGATCACGGTCTACGAGGACCGCTCGTTCACCTTCATCCTGAAGACCCCGCCCGCCGCCGAGCTCATCAAGAAGGCCGCCGGCGTCCCCAAGGGCTCGGGCGTCCCGCACACGACCAAGGTCGGCAAGATCACGCCCGCCCAGGTCCGCGAGATCGCCGAGACGAAGATGGCCGACCTCAACGCCAACGACCTCGACGCCGCGTCGAAGATCATCGCGGGCACCGCTCGCTCGATGGGCATCACGGTCGAATAAGGCCTTCCCACGGCTCGCCCGGCCGCCTCGTGCACCGGGTCCGGACCGTGACGGATGCCGCGCGGCATCCGTTCACCAGAACTCTCATTCGTGGCAGCGCCCGCCAGGCGCGATGACCACACTCTCGCAAGGAGAACCAACATGGCACAGAAGTCCAAGGCCTACCGGGCCGCGGCCGAGAAGATCGAGGCCGGCAAGTACTACACCCCGACCGACGCCGTCGCGCTCGCGAAGGCGACCGGCTCGGCGAAGTTCGACTCGACCGTCGAGGTCGCGCTGAAGCTCGGCGTCGACCCGCGCAAGGCCGACCAGATGGTGCGCGGCACCGTCATCCTCCCGCACGGCACCGGCAAGACCGCGCGCGTCATCGTGTTCGCGACCGGCGCGGCCGCCGAGGCCGCCATCGCCGCGGGCGCCGACGAGGTCGGCGGCGCCGAGCTCATCGAGAAGGTCTCCGGCGGCTACACCGCGTTCGACGCGGCCGTCGCCACCCCCGAGCTCATGGGCCAGGTCGGCCGTCTCGGCAAGGTCCTCGGCCCGCGCGGCCTCATGCCGAACCCCAAGACCGGCACCGTGACCCCCAACCCGGCCAAGGCCGTCGAGGACATCAAGGGCGGCAAGATCGAGTTCCGCGTCGACAAGCACGCCAACGTGCACTTCGTCGTCGGCAAGGCCTCGTTCACGCAGGAGCAGCTGAACGACAACATCTCCGCCGCGCTCGAGGAGGTCGTGCGCCTCAAGCCGTCGAGCGCCAAGGGCCGCTACATCCAGAAGGGCGCCGTGTCGACCACGTTCGGCCCCGGCATCCCGCTGGACGTCAACGCCATCTGAGTCGCCTGACTCGTCACGAGGGGCCCGCCGGTTCGCCGGCGGGCCCCTCGTCGTTCGCCCGGGCTTCCTTGCGGCCGCCACGAGTGCGGCGCTAGCTTGTGGCTCGGCGGTCGCATCGGACCGGACGGCTCACGGGGTCGGCCGCGAAGGAGCACGATGACGTCGCCGAGCGCGCTCGAGGCAGGCCGGATCGCGGCCCGGGAGTCGCGCTGGGCGGATGCGGTCGAGTACCTCGCGCGGGCCGACGCGAGCGGTGAGCTGGCGGCATCCGACCTCGAGCTGCTCTCGACCGCGGCGATCCTCCGCGGCGACCGGAGCTCGGCGTTCGACGCCGGGGGGCGCGCGTACGCCGGGTACCTCGAGGCATCCGACGGTGCCTCCGCGGCGAGGTGGGCGGGCTGGATGGCGCTCGAACTCGTCGAGGTCGGCGACTTCTCCGAATCGCTCGCCTGGTCCGCGCGGGCGATGCAGATCGCCGCCGGGAGTGATGATCCGCTGCTCTCCGCGACCGTGCGGCTCGGACCGGCCGTGGCCCAACTCGGCAGCGGCGACCTGGCGGAGGGTCGCCGCATGGGCGAGGAGATCCTCCGGATCGCCGAGCGCCACGGGGATGAGGCGCTCATCGCGATGGCCTCGCTGGTGCTCGCGAAGTCGCTCGTCGCCGCGGGCGACCTCTCCGAGGCGCTCGCGCTCCACGACCGCACGATGGCCGTGATCGAGGCCGGCGGGCTCGGACCGTTCCAGACCGGCGATCTGCTGTGCGCCATGGTGTCCGACGCGATCATGGCGAGCGACCTCGATCGAGCGACCGCGTGGGTCGCGTTCCTCGACCACTGGTGCCGTGCCCAGCCCTCGCTCATCACCTTCAGCGGCCAGCGCTCGGCGCTGCTGGCGCAGGTGCAGGTCATCCGAGGCGAGTGGGACGCGGCGGTGGCCTCGGCGGAGTCCGCGATGATGCGGTTCCGCGCGGGCGACTTCCGGGCGGCGCACGGCGCACCGTACGCGCAGGGCGAGGTGCAGCGGCTCCGAGGCGCCTTCCACTCGGCTGCGGAGTCCTACCGGCTGGCGGGTGAGTCCGGCTGGGAACCGCAGCCCGGCTCGGCGCTGCTCCTGCTCGCCACGGGCCGGATCGGGAAGGCGCGGTCCGAGGTCCGTCGCACGTTGGCGGGGAACGTGCCGTTCATGCGCCGATTCGTGCTCCCGGCCGCGGTCGAGATCGAGTCCGCGGCCGGCGACCTCGATGCCGCAGGCCGGGCACTCGAGGAACTCCGGGGCTGGGCCGACGCGATGCGGACGCCGCTGTTCGACGCGATCGTCGCCCTGGCCGGCGCGCGCGTGCGGTTCGCGGCAGGCGACGCCGTCGCCGCCCTCGCCGAAGCCGGGCGGGCGGCGGGCGGTTTCCTGGAGGCCGGTGCGCCCTACGGGCGGGCGCAGGCACGACTGGTCGCGGCCGGCGCGCACGCCGCGCTCGGCGACCGCGAGGCCGCCGACGGCGAGATCCGCGGCGCTCGCGAGACACTCCTGACTCTCGGAGCCGGGCCGGCGCTCGGCGAGGCGACGCGGCTGATGGGGGAGCGTCGGAGCGGTGCGCTCACCGAGCGGGAGATCGAGGTCCTGCGCCTCGTCGCGACCGGGTTGACGAATCGGGGCGTCGCCGAACGGCTCTCGCTCAGCGAGAAGACGGTCGCACGCCACCTGAGCAACATCTTCGGCAAGCTCGGCATCGCGTCGAGGGCGGCGGCGACGGCGTACGCATACGAGCACGGCCTCGTCTGAGTGCCGTCAACCTGCATCGTTCTGCCCACGCCGCGGGAGACCGTCCTCGACGTCGCGAACGTGATCTGGTGCACGGGGTTCGAGGAGGTGGTCGACGCGGAGGCCTTGCCGACCGTGGGGCCGCGCGGTACGGTGCGCGAAGGGGAGGGTCCCGACGGCCGGCGGGTCGCACGGGGGCGATCCGGTTGCGATGGTCGCTGCGACGAGTCTCGAGCAGGCGCGCACCGCATACGCGGAGCGCCGGTGGAGCGACGCCGTCGACTGGTTCGATCGCGCGGAGGGAGGCCCCGCCACGCTGTCGGGCGACGACCTCGACCGGTTCGCCATGGCGGCCGACCTCGTGGGTCTGGGCGAGCGGGTGATCGAGTTGGGAACGCTCGCCCACGAGGCGCACCTGGCCGCCGGTCACCCGGATCGCGCGGCCTACACCGCGACCTGGATCAGCCTCGAGTCGATGAACTCGGGCAACCCGTCGCAGGGCATGGGGTGGCTCGCCCGCGCGCAGCGGCTCATCGAGCGACTGGACGAGCCCGGGGCCGCCGCCGGATTCGTGCTCGTCCCTGAGGCGCTGGCCGCGCTCTACGCGGGAGAGGCGGGTCGGGCGATCGAGCTCTTCGGCCGGGCCGGCGAGATCGCCGAACGCACGGACGATCCGGACGTGGCCGCGTTCGCGCTCCTCGGCAGCGGCCAGGCCGCGATCATGGCGGGCGACCCCTCCCGAGGGATCCGGATGTTCGACGAGGTCATGGTCTCGGTCACCGCGGGCGAGGTGGGCCCCGTGCCATCCGGAATCGTGTACTGCGCCGTGATCGGCTACTGCCACCTGACGTTCGAGCTCGCGCGCGCGATCGAGTGGACGCGGGCGCTCGACCGATGGTGCGACGACCAGCCCTCGCTCGTCGCGTTCAGCGGGCAGTGCCACGCGCACCGGGCCGAGTTGTTCCGCTTGCACGGGGCGTGGGCCGACGCCCTGTCGGCGGCACGGCTCGCCGAGGAGCGACTCGTCGCCGGAGACCTCGGCGCGGCGTTCGGTGCGCACTACCAGCAGGCAGAGGTCCTGCGCCTCCGAGGCGAGTTCGACGCGGCGGAGGCGAGGTACGTGAAGGCCGCGGAGTCGGGCTGGGAACCGCAACCCGGGTTGGCTCTGCTCCGCCTGGACGAGGGTCGCGCGCCGCTCGCCCAGAGCCTGATCCGGCGCAGCGCCGAGGGCGCCGACCCCGCCACCCGATGCCACCTGCTGCCTGCCGTCGTGAGCATCGAGGTGGCGGCGGGCGACGTCGACGCCGCGCGAGTCGCTGCGGACGAGCTGGCCGAGATGCAGCGGTCGAACCCGTCGGCCATGCTCGGTGCGATCGCGGCGTACGCCGAAGGGGAGGTCCGCCTCGCCCACGGCGACGCCGCCGGGGCGTTCACGCGCCTCCGCATCGCCCGCGAGGCGTGGGTCGAGGCCGGAGCGCCGTACGAGGTCGCGCGATGCCGGGTCCTCATGGCGCGGGCGCGTCGCGCCCTCGACGAGGACGAGGCCGCGGAGTTGGAGGAGGGCCTGGCCGAGGCGGCGTTCGCGGAACTCGGTGCCGTCGTCGCACTCGCGGCACTCGCGCGGCAGCGGGGCGCGGGAGCGCACGGGGACGTGCCGCTGACCGATCGAGAGGTGGAGGTGCTCCGGGCTGTGGCGCGCGGGATCACGAATCGGGAGGTCGCATCCGAACTCCGACTCAGCGAGAAGACGGTGGCCCGGCACCTGAGCAACATCTTCGGCAAGCTCGGCATCGCGTCGAGGGCGGCGGCGACGGCGTACGCATACGAGCACGGGCTCGTGTGACCGCCGGGTGCGCGCATGGGTAGAACGACCCATCGGCGACCGGGATGAAGTTGCGTGCTTCTCCCGACGCGGCCGGGATCGTGCTGAGCGTAGCGTCGCGAACATGGATGTACCGGTGTTCGCAGGGATGGTCGCGGCCGTCGTGTTCGCGACCGCCAACCTGCCGATGGTGTGGAAGGCCCTTCGCACGCACGACGTGGGGTCGTACAGCCTCGGGAGCATCGTCATGATCAACGGCGCGAACGCCGTGTACTCGCTCTACGTGTTCAGCCTGCCGTTCGGACCGATCTGGCTGCTCCACTCGTTCTACCTGGTGGCTTCGGCGATCATGCTCGTGCTGTGCCTGCAGCAGTTCCACGCACGCGGGCGCACCGGAACCCCGGGCACGCCGACCTCGCGTCCCCGGAGCCGGATCGCGTCGGTCAGTGGGTGATCGCGTCGTGGTGCGCGCGCATCGCGGGGCGGATGGCGAGGGCGGCGACGACCACGACGATCGCGCCGCAGATCCACGACATCCACGCGGGCCCGAACGCACCCGTCTCCACGTAGCGGCCGACCCACGGCGAGATGATCAGGAGCACGCCCAGGCCGCCCTGCACGTACTCCATGGCCACCATGCCGGGCCAGGCGAGGTTCACGAGGCCCGAGACGACGAGCAGCACGCCGAGCACGAGCATGATCGACACGGATGCTCCCATCTGCGTGAGGAACATCGTCGACAGTGCGACTGCCAGACCGGCGGCGATCGCCACCCAGTCTTCCCATCGCGTCCACTTCTTCATGAAAACCAACCTCCTTCAGGTGGCGGCTCCCATATCTGGGTGTCACTTCAACGGTATTCCCGACCGACCGTCCGGTCAATGGGCAGTGGTGCGGCACGTCCGCCGCGGGGCCCCGGAGTGGTCGAGCCCGACGGCACGGCGTACGCTCGACGCGTGGTCCCGGCGCATCGCCGGCGGCCGCTGGCAGGCATGTCGGATGTCACCGCAGCACGCAGCATCGGAACCGACCCTCCTCGTGGTCGGGGGCCGGTGGGGAGGACGACGCCTCGCGATCCCACCGGGATCGACCACGGTCGGGCGCGATCCGTCCTGCGGGATCGTCCTGGAGGCGGACGGGATGAGCCGCCGGCACGCCCGGCTCCTGCGCGCCGGGGACCACGTGACCATCGAGGATGCCGGCTCCACGAACGGCACCACGGTCAACGGCGCCACCACCACGGAGCCGCTCGAACTCCACCACGGCGATCTCGTCCGGCTGGGCTCGCTCGAGATGTCGTACCTCGGCCCGCGGGAGCGGCCCGTGCCGCGCGTCGTGCCCCGCCGCGGCAGGGTGCGGATCGGTCGGGCCGTCGTCGTCGGCGGGCTGGTCACCCTGATGCTCCTCGGGGTCGGCGTCGTGGTGCAGCTCGCGACCGGCCTGACCGGGGTCGCGGGGTGGATCGCCGCACCGCTGGCGGGGATGGCGGCCGCGCTCGTCCAGCTCGCGAAGGACGCGTTGACCCGAGTCCCCGAACCGCCGCCGACGCCGGTCGTCGGCGGCGTGCCGGGCGCGGAGGTCGCGCCCCGCGACGCCGGGACCGATCCCCAGCCGGTCGGATCGGACGGCACCGCGCCGATGGGCTTCGAGGTCCCGAAGCGCACTCGCGGGCTGCCGGTGTCCGTCGCGGCGATCGTCACGGTCCTGGTGCTCGGCGTCGGGGGCGCCGCCCTTGCGTTCGGGGTCGCGACGTTGACCGGGAACCTCCCGTAGCCCGGAGCATCCAGGGGCCGCGACGCGCGACGGATGGCGTCCGCCCGCGGCATCCGCTCGCCGGCCTCAGCTCAGCACACGGAAGCCGCGCTCGCCGGTCGGGGCGAGGTCGGCGGTGCTCAGCGAGGTGACCTCGGCGCCCGGCGGGCCCTCGTCGAGCCACGCGAGCATCGCATCGACGGATGCCGCTTCCCCCTCGATCTCGGCCTCGACCGCGCCGTCGTTGCGATTGCGGATCCAGCCAGACACCCCGAGTCGCTGAGCCTCGACGCGCGCGCTGAACCGGAAGCCGACCGCCTGGACGCGGCCGTGGACGATGACGCGCTGCCGGATCATGCGACCCCCCTGCGACGAGGGTAGACCGCGCGCCACGCGACCGCACGGATGCCGCGCCCGCACCGCGCGCGTACGATGACCCGCATGGGGGAGGTCGCCGAATACGTCGCCGGGCTCCACGAGCCGGCCCGATCGGCCATCGAGGGCGTGTTCTTCATCGCGCGCGAGGTCGTGCCCGACGTCGAGGAGGGCCGGAGCTACGGGATGCCCGCGCTCCGGTACGCCGGCAAGCCGCTGCTCGCCGTCGTGGAGGCGAAGACGCACATCGGGCTGTACCCGTTCAGCCCGGCGGTGATCGAGGCGTCCGCCGACCTGCTCGAGGGCTTCGATCGCAGCACGGGCACGGTCCGGTTCACCCCGGAGCACCGGCTGCCCGAGGAGGCGGTGCGCCGCCTCGTGGGCCTGCGCCGCGACGAGATCGACGCGGCATCCGGCCGCCGGCGCGCGTGAGCGCCGAGGACCGGTCGCGCCTGCTGGGCGCCGCGGTCGACCGCGTCCTCGCCGACGCGCTCCGGGAGGTCGCCGCGAGGATCGCCGAGGGCAGCGTCGCCGACTACATCCCGGAGCTCGCCGACGCGGACCCCGAGGCCTTCGGCGTCTCCATCGCGAGCGTGCTCGGCCGGGCCTACGGGGCGGGCGACGCCGACGCCCCGTTCACGATCCAGTCGGCGTCGAAGCCGTTCGTGTACGCCTTCGCATGCGAGGAGCTCGGCGCCGAGGCGGTGCACGAGCACGTCGGCGTGGAGCCGAGCGGCGAGCCGTTCAACGCGATCAGCCTCGACGAGCGCGGGCGACCCGAGAACCCGTTCATCAACGCCGGCGCGATCGTCACGACCTCGCTCGTCCCCGCCGACGACGCCGACGACCGGTTCCGGAGGATCCGCGACGCGCTCTCCCGCTTCGCAGGGCGCGAACTCGACCTCGACGACGAGGTGCACCGATCCGAGGCCGAGACCGGCCACCGCAACCGGGCGCTCGCCGGACTCGCGCTCGCCGCGGGATCGCTCGCGACGGACGACGTCGACGCGGCGACCGATCCGTACTTCCGGCAGTGCGCGCTGCGCGTGACCACGGCCGACCTCGCCATCATGGGTGCCACGCTCGCCAACGGCGGCGTGAACCCGATCACGCGCGACCGCGTCGTCGGCGAACGGGCGGCCCGGAACACGCTGTCGGTGATGGCGACCTGCGGCATGTACGACCGGTCGGGCGACTGGGCGTTCCGCGTCGGGATGCCGGCGAAGTCGGGCGTCGGCGGCGGAATCGTCGCGGTGCGTCCCGGCGAGTTCGGCGTCGGCGTCTACGCACCGCCGCTCGACGAGGCGGGCAACAGCGTCCGCGGGGTGGCCATGCTCGAGGCGCTCTCGGACCGCTTCGGACTGCACATGTTCGACCACGTCGCCGAGCCCGTCTCGCCGGTCGCCGAGGTCGACGTCGACGCCGCGGCCGGGACGGTCACGTTCGACCTCCGCGGCGAGCTCGACTTCGTCGCTGCCGAGCAGATCGTGCACGACGTCGGGCGGGTGCTGGAGCACACGGACGCGCGGGTGGTGCGCCTCGACTTCGGCGACGTCACGGTGGTCGCCGGGGTCGCGGAGCAGTTGCTGGGCGCGACCGCCGCGGCCGCGGAAGCGGCGGGCGTCGAGGTCCACGCGATCGGAGCACCCGACGAGGTGCTCGAGCAGTTCGGGGTCGCCGAACGCGACTGAGCGCCCCGGGATCACCGCGATGGCGAGGCGTCGAGGGGAGCCACGCCGCATGCCGTTGCCGGCCGTGGACGCCGGGTCTAGCCTGAGATCGGCTCGGTCCACGTCGATCGCCGGACCGCCGTGCGGCCGCGCCGTCACCTCCGGGGAGGCGTCATGGACGCGTCGACCGCCCTCGACCGAGGACGTACCGCCTTCTCCGAGCACCGATGGGCAGACGCCGTCGCGGGCTTGGACGCAGCCGATCGTGCGACGGCCGCCACCGCACCCGACCTCGAGCAGCTCGCCACGGCGGCCGTCCTCGTCGGCCGATTCGACGAGAGCGTCGCCTGGCGGACACGCGCCCACGAGGCCTTCCTCGCCGGGGGAGACCTGGACGGAGCGATCCGCAGCGCGTCCTGGCTGGGCATGGAATTCGTGTACGTCGGCGACCTGGCCCAGGCCGGCGGCTGGTTCGCACGGGCGCAGCGACTCCTCCACGAGCGGCCGGATGCGCCCGCCGACCGCGGATTCCTCCTGATTCCCGAGGGGCTGGCAGCCCTCGACGACGGCGACGGGGAGCGAGCGGCCGCGGCATTCGCGCGAGCGACCGAACTCGCACGCGCGGCGAGGGACGCCGACCTGATCGCCCTCGGCGAGCTCGGCCGCGGCCAGGCGGACATCATGCTCGGCAGGCCGGCGGACGGGCTGGCCCGGCTCGACGAGGTCATGGTGGCCGTCACGGCAGGGGAGGTCTCGCCGGTTCCGTCCGGAATCGTCTACTGCGAAGTGCTGCAGTGCTGCAGGCAGGCGTTCGACGTGCGACGGGCCCACGAATGGACCCGCGCGCTCGATCGATGGTGCGCCGAGCGGCCCGACATGGTCGCCTTCAGCGGCCAGTGCCACGCACACCGGTCGGAGCTCTTCCTCCTCCACGGCGCCTGGGCGGACGCGCTCGCTGCCGCGCAGGAGGCCTCCGAGCGAGCAGCCACGGGGGACCCGAACGGGGTGTTCGCCGCGTGGTACCAGATCGGCGAGGTCCATCGGCTGCGAGGCGAGGTGGATGCCGCGGCGTCCTCGTTCGAGGAGGCCGGGCGCACCGGCTTCGAGCCGCAGCCCGGTCTCGCCCTCCTCCTGTCATCTCAGGGGGACCACGCCCGGGCGCGAGCGATGATCCTCGCCGCAGCGGAGCGCGCGGACCCAGCCGAGCACCGCTGGCTGCTCCCCGCCATGGTGGAGATCCTGCTCGCCGCGGGTGACGTCGTCGCCGCTCGCGGCGTGGCCGACGAATTGCGCGAGCTGGGCCGGGCGAGCCCCATGCCGATGCTCGCGGCGTTCATCGAGCAGGCCGACGGCGCCGTGCTGATCGCGGAGGGCGACGCCCGAGCTGCACTGGCCGCGTCGCGGCATGCGTGGGCCCGTTGGCGCGACCTCGACGTGCCGTACGAGGCGGCGAGGTGCCGGGTCATCGCTGCGAGGGCGTGCCGGAAGCTCGGGGACGAGGCGTCGGCCTCGATGGAGCTCGACGCCGCGCGGGTCGTGTTCGAGGAACTCGGCGCCCGACCCGCCCTCTCGGCGATGGAGGTCGGATGGTCCTCCGCCGGAACGCCGTCGAATCCGGACGGGCTCACGGGTCGAGAGGTCGAGGTCCTCCGGCTCGTGGCGGCAGGCCGTACGAATCGGAGGATCGCCGAGGAGCTCTACCTCAGCGAGAAGACGGTCGAGCGTCACCTCAGCAATATCTTCGGCAAGCTCGATCTTCCCTCGCGGTCCGCAGCGACGGCCTACGCCTTCCGGCACGGGCTCGCGGACTGACGTGCCGCTCAGTGAGAAGACGGTCGCCCGCCATCTGAGCAACATCTTCACCAAGCTCGGCCTCTCGAGTCGTGCCGGGGCGACCGCGTACGCCTACGAGCCGGCGTGGTCTGAGGACGCGAAGCGCCCCGGAGCGGATGCCCCGGGGCGCTTCGACGACGCGACGGCAGCTCAGCCGATGCGGATCATCTTCTTGTTGACGAACTCGTCGGCGCCGAAGCGGCCGAGCTCGCGGCCCGAGCCGGAGCGCTTGACGCCGCCGAAGGGCAGCTCGGCGCCGTCGGCGAGCACGAGGTTCACGAACACCATGCCGGCCTCGATCGAGTCGGCGACGCGCATCGCCTGCTCCTGGTCGGTGGTGTACACGTACGAGCCCAGGCCGAACGGGATGTCGTTCGCGAGGCGCACGGCCTCCGCTTCGTCGGCGGCGCGGTAGACCTGCGCGACCGGACCGAAGAACTCCTCCTTCGAGGCGGGGTTCTCGGGCGTGACATCCGTCAGCACCGTGGTCTGGAAGAACGCGCCGTCGCGCGAACCGCCGTGCACGAGCGTGGCGCCGTGCTCGACCGCGCGCTTGACCTGCTCGTCGAGGCCCTCGGCGGCCTTGAGCGACGACAGCGGGCCGAGGGCCGAGTCCGACGAGGTCGGGTCGGTCGCCTCGACCTCGGCGATCTTCGCCGTGAACTTCTCGAGGAACGGCTCGTACAGGTCGTCGATGACGATGAAGCGCTTGGCCGCGTTGCACGACTGCCCGTTGTTGTCGAGGCGGGCGTCGACCGCGTTCTGCACGGCCGCGTCGAGGTCGTCGGTCGAGAGCAGGATGAACGGGTCGGAGCCGCCGAGCTCGAGCACGACCTTCTTGAGGTGCTTGCCCGCGAGCTCCGCGACGGCCGCACCGGCGCGCTCGGAGCCGGTGAGCGAGACGCCCTGCACGCGCGGGTCGGCGATGACGGTCGCGATCTGGTCGTGCGACGCGTACACGTTGACGTAGACGCCCTCGGGCGCACCCGCATCGCGGAAGATCTGCTCGATCGCGGCGGCCGACTCGGGGCACTGCTCGGCGTGCTTCAGGATGATCGTGTTGCCGATGATCACGTTCGGGCCGGCGAAGCGCGCGACCTGGTAGTACGGGAAGTTCCACGGCATGACGCCGAGGAGCGGGCCGAGCGAGCTGCGACGGATGATCGCCGATCCCTCGCCGTCGAGCAGGGCGACGGACTCGTCCTTCAGGAACTCGGACGCGTTGTCGGCGTAGTACTCGTAGATCGCACCGGCGAAGTCGGCCTCGGCGAGGGCCTGCTCGATGGGCTTGCCCATCTCGCGCACGATGATCTCGGCGAGCTCCTGGCGGCGCTCGACGTGCAGTTCGCCGACGCGGCGGATCAGGGCGGCGCGCTCCTCGACCGTGGTCGACTTGGCCCACGTGCGGTGCGCCTCGTCGGCGCTCGCGATCGCGGCCTCGAGCTCGGCGTCGGTGATGGTCGGATACGTCTTGACCGTCTCTCCGGTGGCCGGGTTGACGACGGCGTAGTTCGTCATGGGACTCCTCTGGGTGATGGTGCACTCGTCAGCCCGGACGGCGACGACGGTGCACGCCGCCTCCAAGCCTAGGCGGATCGACGAGGAAGGCGATCGACGCGATGGCGCATCGCCGAGAACGGATGGACGTGCTGTACAACGGGGGTCCACGGGCCCGTGGGTATGGTGACCGGGGGACCCGCGCGGGACGGGTCCGAACGCCGAGGAGGGCGGATGGCAGACGCGGACCAGGCCCCGACCGGCGCGCTGCGCGGCATCCGCGTCGCCGACTTCTCGCGCGTGCTCGCCGGGCCCTACGCCACGATGATGCTCGCCGACTTCGGCGCCGACGTGATCAAGGTCGAGTCGCCCGCGGGCGACGACACCCGCCACTGGAGTCCGCCCGTCGACGCGACGGGCCGCGCCACGTACTTCGGTGGCGTGAACCGGAACAAGCGCTCGGTGGCCCTCGACCTGGCGGATGCCGCGGGGCTCGCCGAGGCGCGTCGGCTCGCGGCGTCCGCCGACGTGGTCGTCGAGAACTTCCGGCCCGGGGTCATGGCCCGGTTCGGCCTCGCCTACCAGGACGTGCGCGAGCTGAACCCCGGCGTGGTCTACTGCTCCATCACGGGCTTCGGCGCGCGCGAGGGTGCGGCCCTCGCCGGGTACGACCTGCTCGTGCAGGCCGTGGGCGGGCTGATGAGCATCACGGGCGACCCCGGCGGCGACCCGTCGAAGGTCGGCGTCGCGCTCGTCGACGTGCTCACCGGGCAGAACGCCGTCGCCGGGATCCTGCTCGCGCTCCGCGAGCGCGACCGGACGGGGCAGGGGCGCCTCGTCGAGGTGAACCTCCTGCAGAGCCTGCTCTCCGCCCTCACCAACCAGGCGTCGTCGACCCTCGCGACGGGCACGCCGCCACGCCGGCTCGGCAACCAGCACCCGAGCATCGCGCCGTACGCCGTGTTCCGCGCGGCCGACCGCGAGCTCGTCATCGCCGTGGGAAACGACCGCCAGTTCGCCGCTCTCGCGGGCGTCGTCGGGCTGCCGGGCCTCGCCGGGGACGCGCGATTCCTGACGAACGCCGACCGCGTCGCGCACCGCGACGAGTTGCGCGAGACGCTCGAGCGGGCGCTGGCCGCGGCATCCGCGGGGGTCTGGGTCGACGCGCTCACGGTGGCCGGCGTGCCGGCCGGACTCGTGAACGACGTGGCCGAGGCGATCGCGTTCGCCGACGCGCTCGGCCTCGACGTCGTCGCCGAGACCCGCGAGGAGGACGACGGGGCGGCGCCGCACCGGTCGATCGCGAACCCGATCCGACTGGGCGGCGACGGCGCGCGCTACCGCACCGCGCCGCCCGCACTCGACGCCCACCGAGGCGCCGACTGGCTGCCGCGCGACTGACCTCGACCTCCGCCCGCCGGGCCCACGACCACATGGAAGGACCGACATGACCGCCACCGAACCCGACGCGACCGCGACCGCGACCGCACCCCGCATCGACGCCGTCTTCGACCTCGACGCCCTGCTCACCGAGGACGAGCTGGCCTGGCGCGACCGGGCGCGACGGTTCGCGCAGGAGCGCATCGCGCCCGTCATCGAGCAGGACTTCGAGGACAAGCACTTCCGTCGCGAGCTCGTGCGCGAGGCCGGCGAGCTCGGCTTCCTCGGCATGCACCTGAGCGGGTACGGATGCGCCGGGGCCGGTGCCGTCGCGTACGGCCTGGTGTGCCTCGAGCTCGAGGCGGCGGACTCGGGCTGGCGCACGTTCGTCTCGGTGCAGGGCTCGCTCGCCATGAGCGCCATCCACAAGTACGGATCGGAGGCGCAGAAGGAGCGCTGGCTGCCGGGCATGGCCGCGGGCGAGCTCATCGGATGCTTCGCGCTCACCGAGCCGCAGGGCGGCAGCGACCCCGCGGCGATGACGACGACCGCGCGGCGCGAGGGCGACGAGTGGGTCGTCGACGGCGCGAAGCGCTGGATCGGCCTCGCCTCGCTCGCCGACGTGGCCGTCGTCTGGGCGAAGGTCGACGACGAGGGCGGCGACGACCACGGCGTCGTGCGCGGCTTCCTCGTGCCGACCGCGACGCCCGGGTTCACGGCGACGCCGATCGACGGCAAGCTCTCGATGCGCGCTTCGGTCCAGTGCGACGTGACCTTCGACGGCGTGCGGTTGGCCGCCGACGCGGTGCTGCCCGGTGCGCGCGGCCTGTCGGGGCCGTTCGGCTGCCTCAACGAGGCGCGCTACGGCATCGTCTGGGGCGCGATGGGCGCGGCCCGGTCGTGCCTGGAGTCCGCACTCGGGCGCTCGATCTCGCGCGAGGTGTTCGGCCGGCCGATCGGCGCGAACCAGCTGATCCAGGCCAAGCTCGCCGACATGCTCGTCGAGGTCGAGAAGGGCGTGCTGCTCGCGCTGCACCTCGGCCGGCTCAAGGAGCGCGGGGCGCTGACGCCCGCGCAGATCTCGGTCGGCAAGCTCAACTCGGTCCGCGAGGCGCTGCGCATCGCGCACGAGGCACGGGCGATCCTCGCCGGCGACGGCATCACGAACGAGTTCCCCGTGATGCGGCACGCCGCCAACCTCGAGTCGGTGCGCACGTACGAGGGCACCGACGAGGTGCACCAGCTCGTCATCGGCCGGGCCCTGACCGGCCTGAGCGCCTTCTAGGCGCGCCGGCCTCGCCCGCTCGGGCGCCGTGCGCTCCGCGAGGGGATGCCATTCGCACCGTTCGTCACGTCCAGCGGTGCAGTCGGCATCCTCTCGTCGCACGCTTCGACGGAAGCGCCGACGGGTGGGCGAGCGATTGTGGGGAAACCACGACGAACGAGCGGATGCCGCAACCGCGCGCCACACTGGTCCGATGCGCATGACCCCACGACGACTCGCGATCGGCATGAGCCTCTGGGCGCCCAACCTGTTCAGCGGCATCCGGGTTCGGCGCTTCGCGCCGGACTGGACGAGCGCCGAGGTGGCGCTGCACGTCAACATGTTCACGCGGAACTACGTGGGGACCGCGTTCGGCGGCTCGTTGTCGGCCATGACCGATCCGTACTTCTTCATGCTCGTGCGGCACCAGCTCGGCGGCGACTTCGTCGTGTGGGACACGCGCGGCGAGATCGAGTTCGTGAAGCCCGGCCGGGGCGTGCTCACGGCCCGGTTCGAGGTGCCGCGCGAACGCGCCGAGGAGCTGCGGCGACGCGCGCACGGCGGCGCGAAGGTGCTCGAGTGGTTCGAGTCCGAGGTCGTCGACGCCGACGGCGACGTGGTGGCCCGCGTCCGCCGCGAGGTGTACGTGCGCGAGAAGCGCCGCGTCACCGAGGCGCGCACGGCCTGAGGACGCCCGGCGAGCGAGCGAGGCCGGCACCCTGAGAGGGTGACGGCCTCGCTCGCGTCCGGCGCTCGGCGCCGGTCGGCGTCAGCTGTTGATGCCGGGGATGACGAGCCAGCGGTTCTCGAGCACGATCCAGATCGCGACGAGCACCAGGGCGATGATCGTGAGGGTCATGCCGAGGCGTCCGCGCATGATCAGCGCGACGACGAGCACGACGAGCGTCGCGATGCCGAGCACCAGCGATCCGAAGGGGATGCCGGTGAGGAACAGCGACAGCACGAAGAGGCCGGCGACGATGATCTCGATGATGCCGATCACCGTCGACCCGCCGCGGGCGCGCAGGCGCCAGATGCCGTCGACGATCGTGAGGACGCCGCCGGCGAGGGCGATGAGGAGGAGCCAGGAGAGCGTGATCATTCAGGTTCCTTCGGTTCTGCGGGGGCAGTGCGACGAGGGGATCCGCCCCTCGACCGCGCCAGCCTAGCCACGCCGGGACGGGCCACGCCGCCCATTGCGCACCGGGCCGCGGACCGTGTATGCCCGCGCGCGCATGCGCCGGAGATCGTCCGCCCGACCGCAGGCCGGCGACCTGTCGCGCGCGGATCCGGCCCGATCGGAAATGAAACGCGGCGTCGTCCGGTTTCACCTCGTGGCCCCGGCCGTGCTGGACTCGTTCCGCATCCGCCGGGCCCGACACCGTCCTCGGCGCTCGGCGCCGACCAGCCGGACCCCTTCCACGTCACGAACGGAGCACCATCCATGACTCGCACCCGCACCCTGCTCGGCCTCGCCGCCGCATCCGCCGCCGTCCTCGCGCTCGCCGCGTGCTCGACGAGCGGCGGCGCAACGGACGGGGCGGATGCCGCGGGCGACGAGTACGGCCTCGTGAAGGCCGGCACGCTCACCGTCGCGACGGAGGGGACGTACCGCCCGTTCAGCTACCACGACGACGGCTCGGGCGACCTGGTCGGTTACGACGTCGAGGTGGCCGAAGCCGTCGCCGACGAGCTCGGACTCGAGATCGCCTTCCAGGAGACGCAGTGGGACGCGATCTTCGCGGGCCTCGACGCGGGACGCTTCGACGTCATCGCGAACCAGGTCTCGATCACGCCCGAGCGCGAGGAGCAGTACCTCTTCAGCACCCCGTACACCGTCTCGCGCGGCGTCATCGTCGTGAACGAGGGCGACACGTCGATCTCGTCGTTCGACGACCTCGCCGGCAAGACCACCGCGCAGTCGCTCACGAGCAACTGGTACGAGCTCGCGACCGCGTCGGGCGCCAACGTCGAGGCCGTCGAGGGCTGGGCGCAGGCCGTGGCGCTGCTGCAGCAGGGCCGCGTCGACGCCACCGTGAACGACAAGCTCACGTTCCTCGACTACGTGAACACGACGCCGGATGCCGCGATCGAGGCCGCCGTCGAGACCGACGAGTCGTCCGAGAGCGCGTTCGCGCTCACGCAGGACAAGGACGCGCTCGTCGCTGCGATCGACGAGGCGCTCGCGGCGCTCGCGGCCGACGGCACGCTCGCCGAGATCGGCGAGAAGTACTTCGGCGCCGACGTCACCGAGTAGCCTGTCGCCGTCCCAGGAAGGCGGTGACCCGTGAACGAGGGCCTGCAACTGTTCCTCGAGTCGTTCTGGCCGATCGTGTGGGGCGGGATCACGGGCACGATCCCGCTCGCACTCGCGTCGTTCGCCATCGGACTCGTGCTCGCACTCGCCGTTGCCCTCATGCGGCTGTCGAGGAACCGGGTGGTGTCGGGCATCGCCCGGTTCTACGTCTCGGTGATCCGCGGCACCCCGCTGCTCGTGCAGCTGTTCGTGATCTTCTACGGCCTGCCCGCGATCGGGCTCGTCATCGACCCGTGGCCGAGCGCGATCATCGCGTTCTCGCTCAACGTCGGCGGCTACGCCGCCGAGGTGATCCGCGCCGCGATCCTGTCGGTCCCGAAGGGGCAGTGGGAGGCGGCGTACACGATCGGCATGTCGCCGTCGACCGCGCTGCGTCGCGTCATCCTGCCGCAGGCGGCGCGCGTGTCGGTGCCGCCGCTGTCGAACACGTTCATCTCGCTCGTGAAGGACACGTCGCTCGCGTCGCTGATCCTCGTGACCGAGCTGTTCCGCGTCGCGCAGCAGATCGCGGCGTTCAGCCAGCAGTTCATGCTCCTGTACCTCGAGGCGGCGCTGATCTACTGGCTGTTCTGCCTGGCGCTCTCCGGCGGGCAGACGCGCCTCGAGAGGAGGTTGGACCGCTATGTCGCCCACTGACGCCCCCGTGCTGCTCTCGGCACGCGGCATCCGCAAGTCGTTCGGGTCGAACGAGGTGCTGCGCGGCATCGACTTCTCGGTGCGGCGCGGCGAGGTCGTGACGCTCATCGGACCGAGCGGGTCGGGCAAGACGACCGTGCTGCGTTCGCTCAACGGGCTCGAGACGCCGGATGCCGGCACGCTCGAGTTCGACGGCGGGCCCGCGATCGACTTCGCCCGGGCACCCGCGAAGGCCGACCGCCTGGCGATGCGCGACCGGTCCGCGATGGTCTTCCAGCACCACAACCTGTTCCCGCACATGACCGTGCTCGAGAACGTGGTGGAGGGGCCGATCCGCGTGCAGCGGGTACCGAAGGCGCAGGCGCTCGCCGAGGCATCCGCCCTGCTCGAACGCGTCGGACTCGCCGAGAAGCACGACCAGTACCCCCACCAGCTCTCGGGCGGCCAGCAGCAGCGGGTCGGCATCGTTCGGGCCCTGGCGCTGAAGCCCGACCTGCTGCTCTTCGACGAGCCGACGAGCGCGCTCGACCCCGAACTCGTCGGGGAGGTGCTGCACGTCATCAAGGAGCTCGCGGACGAGGGCTGGACCATGGTCGTCGTGACCCACGAGCTGCAGTTCGCGCGGCAGGCCGCCGACGAGGTGCTGTTCATGGACGGCGGGGTCGTCGTCGAGCGCGGCGCGCCGCGCGAGATCTTCACGAAGCCGCGCGAGGAGCGCACGCGGCGCTTCCTCGACCGGATCCTGCGGCCGCTCGACTGACCTCGCCGGGCGACCGGCCGGCCACCGGCGTATCCCCGACGAGCGTGGAGCCGGGGCGACTACCGTGAGGGCATGTCCGCGCGCGTCCTCGGCTCCGGTGTCGGGGCGGGGAGTGCCGCGACGCGGGCGGCACCGCGGGCCGGGGCCGACGACGTCCGCCCGCCGGGCGACGCCGCCGTGGCGGAGACCTCGGCGTCGCTCGCACGCACGACCGTGTCGCGGCGCGCGCTGGGCGCGTTCCGCCTCGCGATCGCGGCGGTCGAGATCGTCGCGCTGGTCGGCAACTACCAGTACGTGCTCGAGTTCCCGCTCTTCGCGTCCGTCAACTTCTTCAGCTACTTCACGATCCAGTCGGCGATGCTCGCGGTCGTGGTGCTGCTCGTCGCCGCCGGGTACGCCCTCACGCAGCACCGGGACCCGCCCGCGCTCGCGGCGTTCCGGACGGTCGTCACGGTGTACCTGCTCGTTTCCGGGATCGTGTTCGGGTTCATCGCAGTGCAGGCGTCGACGCGCGACTACCGGCTCGACGTGCCGTGGTCGGACACGCTCCTGCACTTCGTCGTGCCCGTCCTCGCGCTCGTCGCGTGGACCGTCGACGCGATCATCGCCGTGAACCCGCCGGTGCCGTGGGCGACGCTCGGGCTCGTGCTCGTGTTCCCGAGCGGATGGCTCGCGTACACGCTCATCCGCGGCGCCGACATCGGCTGGTACCCGTACTTCTTCCTCGACGCCAGCCAGGTCGGCGGACCCCTCGGCGTGGCCGTCTACTGCCTGCTCATCCTCGTCATCTTCGTCGGGTTGACCTCGGTGCTGGTGGGCGTGCACCGGCGGCTCGCGCTCCGCGGGGTGCGCCGGCGCATCGCGGCGCGGAATCGGGCGGGGAGCCGGGCCGCGGCGCTCGCCGAGCGCTGACCGCCGACCCGCTACCGCGCCACGAACGGCGCGAGCGCGGCCAGCAGCTCCTCGAGGACGTCGTCGTCGTCGAGCTCCGCGATGCGGCGCGCGTGCTCGGCCGCGAGGATGCCGAGGAGCAGCGGGCGCCGCGGATCCACGCCGACGTCGAGCCACGCGGCGACGGTCGGGGTGGCGCCGACGAGCGTGAACACGTTCGCGTCGGCATCGGTGTCGGTGTCGGCGTCCGTCCCGGCGGTCTCGTCGGCGACGGCGCCCGTCGCGGCCGGCGCCTCGGTCGCGCCGTCCGCGTCTCCGTCCGCGCCGCCCGCCGACGCCGCGGCATCCGCCCGCCAGAACGGTTCGTCGAAGGCGAGCCACACGACGTCGGAGGCGCCCATCCCGAGCACGCCGATGGCGCGCTGGTGCAGGAGGGGGAGCGGCGGGTCGAACGCGATGGTGTCGGTCTTCAGCACGCCGATCGACGCGGTCAGCACGACTCGGTGCATGCGCAGCGACTCGCCCGTGTCGAGGCGCAGGCTCACGCCGTCGTCGTCGACCGTGATCGTGGTGACCACACTCGATCCCGCGATGCGGAGGCCGTCGGCGAGGCGGTCGACGAGGGCCGTCCAGCCGCTCACGACGCGCGAGGTCGGCCGCCAGACCAGGTCGGGGTCGAACCGCTGGGCGGAGACGCGGGTCGGCGCCGCGCCGGTCGTGGGCTCGACGCCGGTCGAGATCGCGTTCACGAGCCAATCCCTCGGGCTCAGCCCGTCGGGCCCCGGCTCGCCCGAGATCGGCACCGCGCCCGAGCGGAGCAGCGCGTTCGTGAGCGACACGTCGGCCGAGTTGCCGGCGGCCCACTCCTGCGCGGTCGCGATGGCGTCCCAGCCCGCCGGCGAGGGTTCGGCGACGGTGCCGTCGGGTGTGCGGGCCTCGACCACCGGCGTGAAGGGCCGCGTCGCCACGCCCGCCTCCGCGAGGACCGGGCGCAGCTCGGCCCCGTCGGATGCGAACACGCTGCCCAGCACGACGGGGCCGCCGAACGCGTCGTCCTGGATCGTGCGCAGCCTCCCGCCGAGGGTCGTGCCGGCCTCGACCACGACGACGTCGTGTCCCGCGTCGGCGAGCGTCCGTGCGGCGGCGAGCCCGGCGATGCCGGCGCCGATGACGGCGATGCGGTCGCCCTCGTCGGCGAGGTCGGCGATCGTGCGCGCGGCACGGATGCCCTCGGCGTAGGCGCCGTGGACGGTTCCGGGCGCGTCGGCCGAGGTGCCCTCGCCCGCGATGACCAGCCGGTCGGCGATCGGTTGCGCGAGCGCGGAGCGCAGTTCGGGCGTGGAGCCGACCGCGTCGAAGCTGAAGGCTCCGCGCGTGAACGGGTCGCGGCTCCACCGCGAGCGGAGGAACGCCTCGGGGGCGGGCACGCCGCCCGGGGTCGGCGTCGGCGACGGACTCGGCGTGCGTGTCGGCGTCGGAGTGGGCGTCGGGCGGCCGTCGGTGCACGCGGCGAGCGTCACGGCCAGCCCGCCGAGGCTCGCGGCGAGGAACGCGCGCCGCGGCATCCCCCCTGCGGGCCCCCGTGCGTCCATGTGCCTCAGGCTAGCCGCTCGGCATCGGGCAGCCCGGCACGCGGCGGCCGTGCCCGGGAACGCAGGGAATCCGGGGAACCGGCCCCGGTGAGGCCGTGAACCCCGGATTCCCGCGGCGTTCCGGGCGGGGATGCGGACCGCTACGCGGCGAGCTCGGCGTCCGCGACGTCGAGCGCCGCGTCGATGATGTCGAGCCCGCGGACGAGGTCCTCCTCGCTGATCACGAGCGGGGGCGCGACGTGGAGCCGGTTGAAGTGCACGAACGGCCAGAGGCCCGCCTGCTTGCAGGCCGCGGCGACCCGGCCCATCGGCGCAGCATCGGCTCCGGCGGCGTTGAACGGCACGAGCGGTTCGCGGGTCTCGCGGTCGCGGACCAGTTCGATCGCCCAGAACAGCCCGAGTCCGCGGACCTCGCCGACCGACGGGTGCTTCTCGGCGAGCTCGGCGAGGCGCGGGCCGACGACGCGGGCGCCCAGGTCGCGGACCCGCTCGAGGATGCCGTCGCGCTCGAACACCTCGAAGGTGGCGACGCCGGGCGCGCACGCGAGGGGGTGCCCCGAGTACGTCAGGCCGCCCATGAACGCCACGGTGTCGAAGTGCGAGGCGATCCGCTCGGAGATCACGACGCCGCCGAGCGGTGCGTAGCCCGAGTTCACGCCCTTGGCGAAGGTGATGAGGTCGGGCGTCACGCCGAAGTGGTTCACCGCGAACCACTCGCCGATGCGGCCGAAGCCGACCATGACCTCGTCGGCGATGTAGACGATGCCGTACTTGTCGGCGAGCGCGCGCACGCCCTGGAGGTAGCCGGGCGGCGGCACGAGCACGCCGTTGGTGCCGACGACGGTCTCGATGATGATCGCCGCGATCGTCGACGCGCCCTCGAGCGTGATGACCTGCTCGAGGTGCGCGAGGGCCCGCTCGGTCTCCTGCTCGGCCGACTCGGAGTGGAACGACGAGCGGTACGGGTACGGCCCGAGGAAGTGCGCGACCGAGCCGTCGGACGGCTCGTTCCGCCAGCGGCGCGGGTCGCCCGTGAGCGAGATCGCGGTGGCGGTGCCGCCGTGGTAGCTGCGGTACATCGAGAGCACCTTGCGGCGCCCGGTCACCTCGCGCGCCATGCGCACGGCGTACTCGTTCGCGTCGGCGCCGCCATTGGTGAAGAACACCTTGTCGAGGTCGCCGGGCGCGACCTCGGCGATGCGCCGGGCGAGCTCGCCGCGGACGTCGTTCGCCATCGACGGCTGGATCGTCGCGAGGCGCCCGGCCTGCTGCTGGATGGCCGCGACGAGGTCGGGGTGCTGGTGGCCGAGGTTGAGGTTCACGAGCTGCGACGAGAAGTCGAGGTACGCGTTGCCCCGGTAGTCCCAGAACGTGGCGCCCTCGCCGGCGGCGACGGGCAGCGGGTCGATCAGCGCCTGCGCGCTCCACGAGTGGAACACGTGGGCGCGGTCGTCGGCGCGGACCTGCGCCTCGGCGGCGGTGTCGGTCAGCGGGCGCCGTGCACCGGAACGGTCGACGTACGACGCCGCGGTCGCGGCATCCGCCGTCGCCGCGGCATCCGTCGTCGCCTCGTCGGCCTCGGTCGGGATCAGCGTGTCGGTCATGAGGGTCCTTTCGACCGGGTGAGGTGACGCGAACGGTCGTTCCCGGGCGCGGGATCGACCGTTCGCGTCATTTCGCGGAGCGGAGGGGAGGAAGGAGAGGAGAGGGTCAGTGGTTCTGGGGGAAGCCGAGGTTGATGCCGCCGTGGGTGGCGGGGTCGAGCCAGCGGCTGGTGACGGCCTTCTCGCGGGTGAAGAAGTCGAAGCCGTGGACGCCGTAGGCCTTCGCGTCGCCGAACAGCGACTGCTTCCAGCCGCCGAAGGAGTGGTACGCGACGGGGACGGGGATCGGCACGTTGATGCCGATCATGCCGACCTGCACCTCGTTCTGGAAGCGGCGGGCGGCTCCGCCGTCGTTGGTGAAGATCGCGGTGCCGTTGCCGAACTGGCCGGAGTTGATGAGGTCGAGGCCCTCGTCGTACGAGGCGACGCGGACGACCGAGAGCACGGGCCCGAAGATCTCCTCGGTGTACGCCCGGCTCGTGGTCGGCACCTGGTCGAGCAGGGTGGGGCCGAAGAAGAAGCCGCCATCGTGGCCGTCGACGGCGAACCCGCGGCCGTCGACCACGACGCGGGCCCCGTCGGCCTCGGCGATGTCGACGTAGGAGGAGACCTTGTCGCGGTGCACGTCGGTGATGAGCGGGCCCATGTCGGGCTCGACGCCGTCGGTGCCCGCACCGTTGCCGATCCTGAGCCGGCCGATGCGCTCGGTGATCTTCTCGATCAGCTCGTCGGCGACCGGCTCGACGGCCAGCACGACCGAGATCGCCATGCAGCGCTCGCCCGCGGCGCCGTAGCCGGCGTTCACGGCCTGGTCGGCGACGAGGTCGAGGTCGGCGTCCGGGAGGACGAGCATGTGGTTCTTCGCGCCGCCGAGCGCCTGGACGCGCTTGCCGTGCTTGGACGCGGTCTCGTAGATGTACTGGGCGATCGGCGTCGAGCCGACGAACGAGATCGACTGCACGACCGGGCTGGTCAGCAGTCCGTCGACGGCGAGCTTGTCGCCCTGCAGCACGGTGAACACGCCGTCGGGCAGGCCGGCCTCCTTCCAGAGCTCGGCGAGCCAGAGCGCGGCCGACGGGTCCTTCTCGGAGGGCTTGAGCACCACCGCGTTGCCCGCGGCGATCGCGATGGGGAAGAACCACATCGGGACCATCGCGGGGAAGTTGAACGGCGAGATGACGCCGACGACGCCGAGCGGCTGCTTCAGCGAGTACACGTCGATGCCGTTGGAGGCGTTCTCGGAGAACGCGCCCTTGATCAGGTGCGGGAAGCCGGTGGCGAGCTCCACGACCTCCTGGCCGCGGAGGATCTCGCCCATCGCGTCGGAGAGGACCTTGCCGTGCTCGCGCGTGATGATCTCGGCCAGCTCGCCCTTCCGCGAGTTCAGCAGCTCGCGGAACGCGAAGAGCACGCCCTGGCGCTTGGCGATCGAGTAGCCGCTCCACGCCTCGAACCCGCGCTGCGCAGACGCGATCGCCGCGTCGATCTCGGCCTGGTCCGCGAGGCCGACCTCGGCCTGCACGGCACCCGTCGCCGGGTTGAACACGGGTGCGGTCCGCCCCGACGTGGACGCGCGCAGCGCCCCGTCGATCCAGTGTCCGAGCTGCGGCACGTCGGTGGTCGCGGCGGGCGATGAGGCGGTCTCGGTGAGGCTCATGGCAGTCCTTCGGTGGGTCGTGACGACGGATGCCTCGGCACCGCGTCGCAGGGTGGCGTGCCAGGCTCGAACCTCGGGATCGGACAGATCGACCGACGTCGTCTAAGCTGGCGTTTCCCCAGTCTTACAGAGGCAGAGAGGCCGAACCGATGCCAGAGCGTCGCGAAGACGAAGCAGATCGAACGGATCGTCCGAGCCTGGCCCCGACGGCTCAGGCCACGGATGACGCGCTGCCCACGGTCCGCGAGATCCTCGCGCTCGACGCGGTCGCGGCGGGTGTGCCGGAGGTCCTGGTCGGCGACGCGGCGCTCGACGCGCGCGTGCGCTGGGTCCACGTCTCGGACAGCGCGGGCGTGGCGCGCCTGCTCGACGGCGGCGAGCTGCTGCTCTCCACCGGGTCGGGCTGGCCGACCGAGCCCGAGGAGTTGCGAGCGTTCATCGCGGGGCTCGTCGAGGTCGGCGTCTCGGGTCTCGTGCTCGAGCTCGGCGCGCACTACCGGTACGTCCCGGCGGTCGTGCACCGGGCCGCGGCCGAGCACGGGCTGGCGCTCGCGGCGCTCCACCGCGAGGTGAAGTTCGTCGGGCTGACGCAGGCGGTGCACCGGCGGATCATCTCCGAGCAGACCGCGGCGCTGCACGCCCGCGACGAGGTGCGGGAGCGCTTCACGGCGCTCGCCCTGCGCGGAGCGCCGGCGGACTACATCGTGCAGCAGCTCGCGCAGACCCTCGCGGCGCCGGTGCTGCTCGAGAACCTCGCGCACGAGGTCGTCGCGGCCGACCTCCCGCCGGAGTCGGAGGAGGAGGTGCTCTCGGGCTGGCAACTGCGCTCGCGCGACGCGCACCGTCGGTCGACGCGCGGCTCCGCCGGCGTGCACGGCGCCGACGACTGGCTCATCGTGCCCGTCGAGGCTCGCGGCATCCGCTGGGGTCATCTCATCGCGCTGCCCGGGCCGACGCATCCGGCCGGGCGGACCAGCGTGCTCGAGCAGGGCGCGATCGCGCTCGCCCTCGGGCGCCTCGCGGACGGGGACGACGACACGTGGGGGCGCATCGGACGGCAGCGGCTCGTCGAGCACCTGCTGGGCGGCCGGTTCGCGGCGCTCGGCGGCGCGGTCGCGCGCATGGAGGCGGCCGGCCTGCCGGTGCACGGTGCCGACCTGTACGGCGTGGTCGTGACCGGGCGCGGCGCCGACGGCGATGCGGATGCCGCGGCGAGGGGGCTCGGCGGGCGGGCGCTCGACGGGCGGCCGGTCGGCGCGGGCGCCCCGGCATCCGCTCGGGTGCTGCTCGTCTCGCTCCCCGGCGGGACGCGTCTCGACGACGATGCGGCGCGCGCGTTCGCGGGGCGGCTCGCGACGCGTTCCGAGGGGGCGCCGACGGATGCCTCGGGGGTCGTGCTCTCGATCGGTGCGGCGGCCCGCGACCTCGACGGGCTGCTCGTGTCGGTGCAGGAGGCCCTCGACCTGTCGCGCACGCCCGTTCCGCGCGCGGCGCGGGGGCCGGTCGTGCGACGGTCGCAGGACCGGCCGCTGGTCCGGCTGGTGACCGCGCTCCGCGACGACCATCGGCTGCAGGAGCTCGGCGAGCGCATGCTGGCGCCGCTCATCGAGCACGACCTCGCGCGCGGCGGCGACCTGCTCGACGTGCTCGCGGCGATGCTCGCGCACCCGGGCAACCGGACGGCGGCGGCCCAGGCGAGCCATCTCTCGCGCTCGGTGTTCTACCAGCGACTGGCCCTCATCGGCGACCTGCTCGGGGCCGACCTCGACGACGGGGAGACGCTCACCGCGCTGCACCTCGCGTTGCTCGTGCGGCGGAGCGGGGTGCGCTGAGCGCCGGCTCGCACCATCCGTTACTTGCTCTTGACAAGTACACTTGCGAAGAGCAAGCTGACGGATGACGGCCGACCGGCCGGACCAGACGACCAGCCGACATGGGGGAGACCATGGCCACCAGCATCTTCGTCAACATCCCGACGTCCGACCTCGACCGCTCGAAGGCGTTCTACCAGGGCCTCGGCTACCGCATCAACCCGATGTTCTCCGACGACAACGCGGCCTGCGTCGTGCTCGACGAGAACGTCTACTTCATGGTGCTGACCAGGGAGTTCTTCCAGACGTTCACCGCCAAGCAGGTGACCGAGCCGAAGACCCACGCGCAGGCCCTCATCGCGCTCACGTGCGACTCGCGCGAGGAGGTCGACGCGGTCCTCGCGAAGGGGCTCGACGCCGGCGGAAGCGAGCCGCGACCGGCCACCGACCTGGGATTCATGTACACGCGCGACATCGAGGACCCCGACGGCAACATCCTCGAGTTCTTCTTCATGGAGCCCGCCGCCGTCGAGAAGGGTCCCGACGCGTTCCTCAGCGAGCAGGGGGCCGGCGCCGCGGCGACCGGCGCCTGACGGTTCCGTCGTGGCGGCACGCGCCCGCGGGTTCGGCCAGTACAGCGGCGTGGCCCGCGCGATCGAGCGGGTCGGGGAACGGTGGGCGCTGCTCATCGTCCGCGACCTGCTCGTCGGGCCGCGCCGGTACGGCGACCTGAAGGCGAGCCTGCCGCGGATCCCGACCAACATCCTCGCCGACCGGCTGCGCGAGCTGCAGGAGTCGGGTGTCGTCCGGCGCGTGCCGACGGTCCGGGGCGGCTACGAGCTCACGCCGCTCGGGCGCGAGCTCGAACCGGTCGTCCTCGCGCTCGAGCGCTGGGGCTGGTCGGTCCTCGGCGACCCCGGCGAGGAGGAGCGCGTGAGCCACGAGGCGCTGGCCGTCGCCCTGCGGTCCGCGTTCCGGCCCGAGGCCGCGGCGATCGAGCCGGCGACCGAGTACGTGCTGCACGTCGGGCCCGCCTCGGTCGCGGCCGTCGTCGACGGGTCGGCCCTCGAGGTCGTGCCCATCGGACCCGATGCCGTGCCGCAGCCCAGGCCGTCGGAGCCGGCGGATGCCGCAGGCGCGAGCGTCGAGTTCGCGCTCGAGCCGTCGCAGCTCCGCGACCTCATCGCGGGGCGAGCGGATGCCGCGGCCGTCCCGGTGCTCGCGGGCGACGCCGACGGGGTGGCGCGCTTCGCGCGCACCTTCCACATCGAGGCCGCCGATCCGCCGGACGACGCGGCCGGCGGGCTCGCGGCATCCGCCGCCTGACCGCGTCGGTGCCCGGTGTCGGCCCGCGACTGCGGCATCGGGGCTCCCCTCCGTGCCACCGATCCTCCCAGCACCCCCGGCGGCCCGGGAGGGGTTGACCGCCGCCGCTCGGTGCGCCCACCGCGGCATCCGTCGCCTGTCGTGTTCCTGCGTCGTCCGCAACCCCGTGACGCGGGGCGGGAAGGCGGGGTAGAACGAGGTGATGACCTCCCCGCTGATCCTCGGTCCGATGCTCCGCCACGTCGACGAGACGTCGGCGACGATCTGGGTCGAGACCGAGGGCGCCGCGACCGTGCGCGTCCGGGCCGACGGCCGCAGCTGGCAGGGGCGCACGTTCGCCGTGCACGACCACCACTACGCGCTCGTCGAGCTCGACGGGCTCGAGCCGGGGTCGGTGCTGCCCTACGAGGTGGACGTCGACGGCGAGCAGGCCTGGCCCGAGCCGGACTCGGAGCTCCCGGCATCCGTCGTCGCGACCTGGGAGCAGGGCAGGCGACTGCGCCTCGCGTACGGGTCGTGCCGCACGAGCGTGCCGCACGACCTCGAGGGCAACCTCACGCACGGCGTCGACGCGATGCGCGCGTTCGCGCTCGCGCTCGCCGCGGGCTACGCCGAACGCCCCGACCTCATGATGTTCCTCGGCGACCAGGTCTACGCCGACATCACCTCGGACGAGATGCAGGAGTTCATCCGGAACAAGCGCGACATCGACGAGGAGCCCGGCGAGGAGCTGAAGGACTACGAGGAGTACGCCCACCTGTACCGGCTCGCCTGGTCGGACCCGGCCAACCGCTGGCTGCTCTCGACCGTGCCGACCGCGATGATCTTCGACGACCACGACGTGCGCGACGACTGGAACGCCTCGCACGACTGGAAGCAGAAGATGGAGGCCACCTCCTGGTGGCACGGCCGCATCGTCGCCGGACTCGGCTCGTACTGGGTGTACCAGCACCTGGGCAACCTCACTCCGGCGGAGCGCGCCGCCGACGAACTCTGGCAGCGCATCGCCGGGCACGACGGCGACGACGAGCTCGACCTCACCGACGAGGTCGACGCGTTCGCCGACCGCGCCGACCAGGAGCCGACGAGCGTGCGCTGGAGCTACACGCGCGACTTCGACGACATCCGCCTCGTCGTCGTCGACTCCCGCGCCGCGCGGCAGCTCGACCCGGACGCCCGGGCCCTGCTCGATCCCGAGGAGCTCGACTGGTTCGACGCGCAGCTGCGAGGGGACTTCCGGCACGTGCTCATCGCGACCTCCCTCCCGTTCCTCCTCCCGATGGGGCTGCACAACGTCGAGGCGTGGGACGAGGCGATCTCGCAGGGCGCCTGGGGCCGACGGGCGGCGAGCGTGGGCGAGGTGCTCCGCCAGGCCGTCGACCTCGAGCACTGGGCGGCCTGGGAGGACACGTTCCAGAAGGTCGCGCGGATGGTTCGGGAGCTCGCCGCCGGCGAGCGCGGCGCGGCCCCGCAGAACGTGCTGTTCCTCGCGGGCGACGTGCACTACTCCTACCTCGCCCAGGTCGACCGCGACGACGTTCCGGGGTCGCGGATCCTCCAGGCGGTGTGCTCGCCCATCCGGAACCCGCTGCCGCGCGTCATGCGCTGGTTCTCGGTCGTGATGTCGTACGGCGCGGCGACGCCGATCGGCCGCCTCGCCGCGCGTTCGGCCAAGGTCCCCGATGCGCCGTTCCGCTGGCGCACCGTGAAGGGGCCGTGGTTCGCGAACAACCTCGCGATGCTCGTCGATCGCCCCGACGAGCTGAGGCTGACGTGGCACACGGGCGTCGTCGACGACGGCGACCAGCGGCATCCGCACCTCGAGCAGGTCGCCGATGTGCGGGTCCCGGCGGATCCGCGCGCGCGGGTGACCTCGGGCTGACGCGCCGAGCGTTCGCCGGTCCCGGCAGGCTCAGGCCGCCGGGTGCTCCGCCCGGCCGCCGAAGGCGGCGCGCACCTCGTCGTGGGGCAGGGCGACGTTCGCGTGCCCGTCGCGGCCGACCATGTCCCGGGCCGCGACCAGGACGTTCGCGACGGCCTCCTCGGTCGCCTGCACGACCGCCTCGAAGTAGGGGTCGATCCGGCCCCACGGCACGAAGCGCGCGGTCTCGTAGGGATCCTCGCCCGGTTCGGCGGTCGGGATGCTCGAGGTGAAGGCGCCCGCGTTGGCGGTCGAGCATGACAGGAAGATGTCGCCCGAGAAGTGGCTCCCGCTCGTCCCCGTGCGGGCGAGTCCGAGCGGCACCCGGCGGGCGAGGGCCTCGCACTGGCCCGGCAGGAGCGGGGCGTCGGTGACCACGATGCCGATGACGCTGCCCGATCCGGCGCGCACGCGGGCGCGCTGCCCGTCGCGCACGAACCATTCGATGTCCTCGTACGGGTTCGGAGCAGCCGACTCCCGGCCGAGGGGGACGCCGGCGAGCCGCAGCTCGTCGCGGGTGCCGAAGTTGGCCTGCAGGAACACGCCGACGGTGTGGGTCTCTGCGCCGAACCGCACGACGCGCGATGCCGTGCCGGACCCGCCCTTGAAGCCGTAGCAGTTCATGCCCGTGCCGCCGCCGACGTTGCCCTCGGCGAGGGGCCCGCTCGCCGCGGAGTCGATCGCGGCGATCGCGTGCTCGGGGCGCACGTGGCCGGCGTTGATCTGGTTGAGGTAGCCGTCCCACGTCTCGCCGACCACGGGGAGCATCCACTCCGCGGAGAGCTCGGGGTGCTCGCGGTCGGTCCACTCGTCGATGCCCGCGTGGACCGCGCCGACGGAGTGGCTGTTGGTGATGCCGATCGGCAGGGTGAGGGCGCCGGACTCCTCGATCCAGCTGCGCCCGGTCAGCTCGCCGTTGCCGTTGAGCGAGTGGATGCCGGCGGCGCACGGCACGCCGACGCCGTCGCGACCACGGGGGAGGATCGCGGTCACGCCCGTCCGCGCGATCGACGGGTCGCCGGGCGCGCCCTCGATGATCGTCGCGTACCCGACCTCGACGCCGGGGACGTCGGTGATCGCGTTCCATCGGCCGGGAGTGCCGTCGAACGGCACGCCGAGGTCGCGGGCGCGGGTGGGGGGCTGCGGCGTGGTGGTCATCGTCGACTCCAGTACTCGAACAATCGTTCAGATGTTTCGAGTTCCGACGATAACAGTCTTGACAGGAGCCGTCGACAGAAAGTTGAATGCATGTTCAAGTTCATTCCCCCGACCAGCGCCCAGCGCGTGAGGAGACCTTGCAATGACGCAACAGATCCCGGAGACGATGGAATCCGGCACCTCGCCGGCCCGGCAGGCCGCCGGAGCCGGCAGGCTCGCCGGTGGCCGGCTCCGCGTGTGGGACATCGTGTTCTTCGTCGTGTCCGCGGCCGCCCCGCTGACGGTGGTCGCGAGTGCCGCGCCCACCACCATGCGGCTCGGCGGCGTCGGCGCTGCGGGCGCGATCCTCATCTGCGGCGCCATCCTGGTCTTCTTCGCGGTCGGCTTCACCGCGATGTCGCGGCACGTCCGCAACACCGGAGCCTTCTACGCGTACGCCTCACGCGGGCTCGGCAAGCCCGTCGGCATCGGGACGGCCCTGGTCACGGTGTTCGCCTACATCGTCCTCTCGGTCAGCTTCTACGGGTTCCTCGGGTTCTTCGCCCAGCTGACGTTCGCCAACCTGGTCGGCCTCGACCTGCCGTGGCCGATCTGGTCGCTCATCGCCGTCGCGTGCGTCGCCTTCCTCGGCTACCGCAAGGTGGACGTCGGTGCGAAGGTGCTCGCCGTGCTCCTCACGGCGGAGGTGGGCATCCTGCTCGTGCTGTCGATCTCGGTGCTCGTGAACGGCGGCCCGGAGCCGTGGAGCGCGGCGCCGTTCGCACCCGAGGCCGTCTTCCTCGCCCCGGGCGTTGCGGCCCTGTTCGTCACGGGCTTCGGTGCGTACATCGGCTTCGAGGGCACCGCGATCTACTCGGAGGAGGCGAAGGACCCGTCGCGCACGGTCCCCATCGCGACCTACATCGCCATCGGCTTCCTCGCGGTGTTCTACGCGTTCACGTTCTGGATGATCACGGTCGCCTTCGGAATCGATGGCGTCGTCGACCTCGTGGCGAGCGACGACTTCGAGTCGACGATCTTCATCGCGGGCGAGCAGTACCTCGGCTCGTGGGCCGGCGCCGCACTCCAGGTGCTCATCGTGACGAGCTTCTTCGCGTGCCTGCTCGCCTTCCACAACGCCTCGAGCCGCTACGTCTACTCGCTGGCCCGCGAGGGACTGCTTCCCAAGCCGCTCGCCCGTACCCACGCGAAGAGCCGGTCGCCGCACGTCGCCAGCACGACGATCGCCCTCGTCGCCGTGGTCGCGATCCTCGTGGCCGCGGCGACGAACGCCGACCCGATCCTGCAGCTCGGCATCTGGTCGTACGGCGCCGGCGTGGCCGGGCTCGTGTTCGCCCAGGCCGTCGCGGCCGTCTCGGTCATCGGGTTCTTCGCCCGCGACCGGCGCGGCTACGGCCGGTTCCGCGTGGTCGTCGCTCCCGTGATCGGCGCGCTCGGACTGATCGGCGGGTTCCTGCTCATCGTGCTGAACTTCCAGTACGTGACGGGCCTCGAGCCGGGCGCGAACGCCCTGCTGATCATGCCCACCCCGGTGCTGTTCGTGGCCGGTATCGTGTGGGGACTGGTGCTGCGCCGCCGCAACCCGGCGCAGTACGCCGAACTGGCGGAGCCCAGGACGGACTGATCCCCGAGGAACCGCACACGTGAACCCGAGCACCAAGCAGGCGCAGCGCCGCGACGCACTCGTCGCGGCGCTGCGCCGCGTCGCGGGCGAGCGCGGCATCCTGCAGGCCAACGTGCGCACCGTCGCGGCCGAGGCCGAGGTCAGCGCGGGCAGCGTGCTCTACTACTTCCCGACCTTCGACGACCTCGTCGCCGCGGCGGTCGAGGGCGTGCTCGAGGAGTTCTACGAGCGCCGCCGCCGGATCGCCGAGGAGGTCGCCGATCCGCGCGAGCGACTCCGCGCGATGATCGAGGCCGGCATCCCCGACGAGATCAGCGACGACCTCCGGATCGTCTACGAGAGCATCGCGCTGCTCCCCGAACGCCCGCAGCTGCGTCCGCTGCACCGGTCGATCGTCGAGCGCCAGGTGATGCTGTACCGCACGACGCTCGAGATCGGGGCTGGCATCGGCGCCTTCCGCCCGCGCATGCCGGTCGCCGCGATCGCGCGGAACCTCGTCGCGCTCGAGGACTCGTACGACCTGTACCCGCTGCTCGGGCTCGGCCTCGACCGCGCCGAGTGCCGGCGAGCGGTGCTCGACTACGCGGCGCTGGCGCTCGACTGCGAGCTCTGACGGCGGGTCCGCCGGCCGCCGACGGCGGTCAGCGGGCGATGAAGAGCTTGCGCAGCGTCTCCGTGACGGTCCAGACCGTCGACATGCCCGCGTCGAGGCGCACGATCGACCCGGGTCGGAGCTCGATCGCCGGCAGCGCCGGCTCGACGAACTCCACCGTCGCGCGGCCGGCGATCACGAGGAACACCTCGGCCACCTCGACGTCGCGCATCGTGCCCGGCGTCATCTCCCACACGCCGAGCTCGCCCGCCCGCCCGCCGTCGGCGGGCTCGTCGAGGGGGGCGTAGCCGGTCTCGGGCGCGCCGGCGACGACCTGGTCGGCCGGGACGGGCTCGTGTGCGAGCGGCAGGGCCGCGGCATCCGTCATCGCACCCGCGGCGAGGCGCGCGAACGCGGGCTCGGACGCGCTCACGAGTCGAACCCGAGGCCGAGGGCGTCGAGGGTCTTCAGCAGCATGTTGCGTCGTCCTCCGTCGTGATCGGCGCGGTCGAGGGACCAGCGCGTGGCGTTGATGCCGAGGGATGCCGCGGGCTCCGGCGGGAACGGCAGCGGCCGCGTCTGCACCATCTTCAGTCGGGTGCGCTCGGTGTCGCGACCCGCGAGCAGGTCGAGCATGGTCTCGGCCATGAAGCGCGTCGAGGCGACGCCGAGTCCGGTGAACCCGGACGCGTAGGCGACGCGGCCGTCGCGCGCGAGCCCGGTGAACGCGGTGAACTGCGTCGACGTGTCGATCGCGCCGGCCCACTTGTGCGTGAAGCGCAGGCCCTCGAGTTGCGGGTAGGTCGTGAAGAAGTGGCTCGCGAGCTTCTCGAAGCTCTCGGGCCGGTCCTCGTAGGCGTCGCGGACGCGCCCGCCGAAGTGGTAGATCGCGTCGTAGCCGCCGTAGAGGATCCGGCCGTCGCGGGTCGGCCGCGAGTAGTGGAACTGGTTGGCCATGTCGCCGATGCCCTGGCGGTTCGCCCAGCCGATCGAGGCGCGCTGCTCATCGGAGAGCGGCTCGGTCATGAGCACGTAGTCGTAGACCGGCACGGTCATCAGGCGGTTGCGCTTGAGCAGCGACGGGAAGACGTTCGTCGCGAGCACCGCGCGCGTCGCGTCGACGCGGCCGTGCTCGGTGACGAGCTGCACCGCGCCGGTCGAGCCGGGGGTGTCGAGGCGGGTCACGGGCGAGCCCTCGAAGATCTCGACGCCGGCCTCCTCGGCGACGCGCGCGAGCTCCGCGGCGAGCTTGGCCGGGTGCAGGATGGCGCTCGTGCGCGTGTTCCAGATCGCGCCGAGGTAGGTGGGGGAGTCGACCTCCTCGCGGACCTGGTGTTCGTCGAGCAGCTTCACAGTGTCGTCGCCGCGGGACGCGGCATCCGCGGCCGCCTCGTGCAGCCACTCGACCTGGTGCGGCTCGATCGCGACGTCGAGGGCGCCGTTGCGCTCGAACTCGAAGTCCATGCCGAACTCGGCCTCGGACGCCTCGATCGCGTCGAGGTTGGCCAGGCCGAGCCGGTCGAGCTCGTCGATCTCGTCGGGCCAGCGGTTCACCCCGTTCTCGCGGCCGTGCGTGAGGCTCGCCTCGCAGAAGCCGCCGTTGCGGCCGGATGCCGCCCAGCCGATGCGCCTCGCCTCGAGGAGCACGACGTGCAGGTCGGGGTTCGCGCGCTTGGCGAGCACCGCCGTCCAGAGGCCCGTGTAGCCGCCGCCGACGACGGCGAGGTCGGCGACGATGGTGCCCGCGAGGCGCGGCCGTGCGCGCGTCGCGTCGGCGGGGAGGTCGTCGAGCCAGAACACGCTCGCCCTGGTGTCGGCGAGGCTGCGGTCGATGACGGATGCGCCGGGGCGGCGGCGTTCGAAGACGGTCGTTCCCATGGGTGGGATCACTCCAAGTCGGTCTGGTGGCATCCATCCTGCCCTATATTGCACAGTTGGACAATAGACAGGCCGTCGGGATGACGCGCAGCGATCGGACACCCTGCGCGACGTTCCACGAGGGCTGTGGATGACGGATCCTCGTGTCGGAGGCGTCGGGCAGTATCGAGCGCATGCCCGCAGTGCCGCCCGCTCCTCCCGTGCCGCCGCCCGCCCCCGACCTGCTGGAGTTCGACGCCGACCTGACCGGCCCCGAGCTCGACCTCGAGCAGTGGATCCCGCACTACCTGCCCCAGTGGTCGAGTCGAGAGCGCACGCGCGCACGGTACGACGTGGTCGACGGCGTGCTGCGGCTGCGGGTCGACGCCGACCAGCCCGCATGGTCCGTCGAGTACGACGGGTCGACCCAGGTGTCCAACCTGCAGACCGCCGTGCGGTCGGGGCCGGTCGGCTCCGGGTCGGGGCAGCATCCGTTCCGCGAGGGGCTCGCGGTCCGCGAGGCCCAGGCCGACCGCCGGCTCTTCACGCCGCACTTCGGCCGCGTCGAGATCGTCGCCGCCATCGACGGCATCGACGAGCACGCGATGGCCGCGCTCTGGATGATCGGAATCGAGGACGAGCCGGAGCGCTCCGCGGAGATCTGCGTGTTCGAGATCTTCGGTCGGGACATCGCCGACGACGGCAGCGCGCTCGTCGGCATGGGCGTGCACCCGTTCAACGACCCCGCCGTCACCGACGACTTCGAGCAGGTGCGCCTGCACGCCGACGTGCGCGAGCCGCATCGCTACGCCGTCGACTGGCGCCCGGACGAGGTGGTGTTCTCGATCGACGGCCTCGTGCGCAAGCGCGTCGCGCAGTCGCCGCAGTACCCGATGCAGCTCATGCTCAACGTCTACGCGTTCCCGCCGGAAGCGCCGGCGACGGCCGCGTATCCGGAGTCGTTCGCGGTGCACGCGGTGCGGGGGTACCGCGCGGAGTGAGCTGGGGCCGACGGGCCGTTCACTCCTTCGCGGCGCTCTGCAGCGCGCGCTCGACCTCGATGAGGGTCATGAAGCTGCGGCGCATCTCCCGGGTCGACGCGAAGTTCAGCACGATGTCGGCGTCGTGCACCGGATCGTGGAAGGCGTGCGTCGCGAGCACGCCGATGTGGCCCGTCGGGCGGGGCAGGGCGGCGAGGAAGGGCGAGAACCCGCCGAAGCGGATCTCCATCATCCCCGCGCCGTACCTGATGCCGGGACGGAAGCGGTTCCGCGGCTCGGCGAGGCGCGCGAACGTCGCCGGTGCGAGCAGGCTGCCGTCGTGCAGGCCCCTGCTGAAGGCGGCCAGGTCGTCGAGCGTGCTGACGATGCCGCCGCCCGCCCAGTCGCAGCTGAGGCTCGCGAACCCGCTCGCCTCGACGCGGCCGAGTCGGAGCGGCGCGATCCTCGGTCGTGTCGCCGCCGCGCTCGCGGCGCCGGCGGCGGTCGTTCCGTCGGACGTGATCGGCGCGCGGTCGCGGTCGGGCACCGAGTGGAAGAGCAGGGCGCTGTCGCCCATGCCGAGCGGGCGGAAGATGCGCTCGTGCAGCACCTCGTGGAACCGCCGCCCCGTGGACTCCTCGACGATGCGACCGAGGAGGACGAACCCCGTGTCGGAGTAGCGGAATCGCTCGCCGGGCCGACCGACGGGGCGCTGTCGTTCGCGGCTGAAGGCGATCAGGTCCGCCGGAGTCCACGTGCGGTCCGGCTCGGCGAGGACCAGCTCGCGCAGGCGCGGCCCAGCGGTGACCGGGCCGTCGAAGTAGTCGGCGACGCCCGCGGTGTGGGTCAGGAGGTGCTCGACGGTCGCGCCGCCGCCGGCATCCGTCGCCGGGTCCGTCACGAAGAGGCCGGCGACCTCGTCGTGGGGGAGGAGTTCGGCGACCGGCGTGTCGAACGCGAGCGCACCGCGCTCGACCAGCTGTGCGACGAGCGTCGCCGTGGCGAGCTTGCCGACGCTCGCGACGTGGAACCGCGCGTCGGCGTCGCCGAACCGGTAGTCGATGCCGAGCGCGGGCGCCCGGACGGCGACCTGGGGCGGCCCGAGCTCTCCGCGTCGCCGCGCCGCGCGGGCGAGGTGTCGATCCAGGCGTGTGGCGAACGACTCGGCGCGCGTCATCTGCGAGAATCCTCTCGTCTCGATTCGTGATATCCCGGTTCGGGATATCACGGATAGGAATATACGAGATTCGCGCTTCGCCGACAAGGGCCGGCGTGCAGGGCGGATGTCGCGGAGGGAGCACGGTGTGGGCAACGTGATCCTCGGGCTGCTCATGCTGCTCGGGCCGCAGACGCTGTACTCGCTCAACGCGCAGTTCCAGCGGGGGCCGTCGCTCTTCTACCGCGCGAGCTTCGGAAGCCTGCAGAGTGCGCTGCGCGGCCTGGTCGCGTCGGGGTACGTGACGGTCGAGGGGGTCGTCGAAGGCGGGCGCAGCAAGAAGATCCACACGATCACCGACGAGGGCGTCACGGCGTTCCACGGCTGGATCCGGTCGCCGCTCGCCGGCGGCGACCTCGAGGTCGCGGCGCTCAGCCGGCTCTTCCTGCTCGGACTCGTCGACGACGCCGGCGAGCGACGCGACATCCTCGACCACATCGTCGCGGAGGTCGAGCGCGAGCTCGCGCGACTCGAGGAGTTCGCGGCGACGCTGGACGAGCAGGCCGACGCCGTGCCCGACGAGTACCGCGAGGTGTTCCGTTACCAGCGCGCGACGCTCGACTACGGGCTCACGGCCCATCGCGCCGGCCTCGCCTGGTTCCGCGACCTCGCCGCCGGCGAGACCTGAGCCGCCCCGCCGTGCGGGCTCACCCGCGAGGCGCGTGCGCCTCGAGGAACTGGTAGACCTCGGTCTGGTCCACGCCCGGGAAGGTGCCCGTGGGCAGCGCGGCGAGGAGCGAGGTCGGCGTGCGCGCGGCCGGCCACGAGGCATCCGCCCACTTGCCCGCGAGCTCGTCGGGCGCGCGGCGGCAGCACGACTCGTCGGGACAACGCGACACCGCACGGTGCGGTGTCTCGCGCCCGCGGAACCACTTCACGTGCTCGAACGGCACCCCGACCGACACCGAGTACTCGCCCTCCTTGGCCTTCTCGATGCGCGACGTGCACCAGAACGTGCCTGACGACGTGTCGGTGTACTGGTACCAGGGGCTGAAGCGGTCCTCGACGTCGAACACCGTGCGGGCCGTCCAGTTGCGGCACACGGTCGTGCCCTCGACCGCGCCGAGCGCGTCGGAGGGGAAGCGCACCGAGTCGTTCTCGTACGCCTTGATGATCGTGCCCGACTCGTGCACCTTCATGAAGTGCACCGGGATGTCGAGGCGCGCCGTCGCCAGGTTCGTGAACCGGTGCGCGGCCGTCTCGTACGACACCGCGAAGTGGTCGCGAAGCTCCTCCATCGAGATGCGGCGCAGGTTCTTCGCCTCCGAGAGGTAGCGGACGGCGGCCTGCTCGGGCAGCAGGATGGCTGCCGTGAGGTAGTTCGTCTCGATGCGCTGGCGCAGGAAGTCGCCGTAGTTGCCGGGCTCCTCGTGGCCGAGCAGGTGCGAAGCGAGCGCCTGCAGGATCGGCGAGCGCGAGTCGCGCGACGGCGACTGCTGCGTGGGCAGGTAGATGCGCCCGTTGCGCTTGTCGGTCACCGACCTGGTCGAGTGGGGCAGGTCGCCGACGTAGTGCAGCGAGTAGCCGAGGTGGCTCGCCATGTCGGCGACCAACTGGTGGGAGACCGGGCCGCCGGCGTGGCCGACCGCCTCGAGGAGCTCCGCCGCCTTCGCCTCGAGCTCGGGGTAGAAGTTGTCGCGGGCGCGCATCTCGGCGCGCAGCTGCGCGTTCGCGCGCCGCGCCTCCTCCGGGGTCGCCGCGCGTTCGCGGTGCAGTCGGTCGATCTCGTTGTGCAGCGCGAGGATGGTCTGCAGCGTCTGGTCGTTCATGGTCTTCGCCACGCGGAACGGGTCGAGTCCGAGTGCGGCGAAGACCGGCCCGCGCTGCGCGCGCTCGACGGCGATCTCGAGCGCGGCGCGTTCGGATGGGGCATCCGGCCGCAGCAGCTCGTCGGCCGTGGTGCCGAGTGCGAGGGCGATCGTGCGGAGCATCGACAGGCGGGGTTCGCGCTTGCCGTTCTCGATCGCGGAGACCTGGCTCGGCGCTCGGTCGATCGCCTCGGCCAGGCGGCCCAGGGTCATGCCCGCTGCGAGGCGGCGCTCGCGGATGCGTCGACCGAGCGTCAGCGCGTCGACCTCGTCGGGCCCGGGCTCGGGCGGAGCCCCGACCGCGCCGACCGTCGTGGCGGGCGCGGCGGCGTACGCGGCGTGCGGGACCCGGGTGCGGGTTCGATCGGCGGTGACCATGCCCCATGCTCACACGGGCACCCGGATGGCGCAAACCGAACAACCACGGAAGTTCTGCTTCTTCGAAGGCGATTCGGCCGTCCGGTCGGAAATGCGTGGTGATCAACGCCGAAGAACATGACGACTTCTGTTCCTCGGACGACGGAGCGCGCGAAGTTGGGACCGACGGTCCCGTGCGGCCGGGACATCGGGACGGGCAGCGTGGAGGCATCGAATCCTCACGGAAGGAGCCCGCCATGTCCACGCGAGCCGACGACCCCGCCATCCCGACGACGCGGACCCGGAACCGATTCCAGCCGGCACGGCTGCTCGGCGCCGCGTTCCTCGTCATGTTCGGCGCCGGCGCCGTCATCTTCACCCTGCCGCCCTACGTCTACGAGGGCAGCACGCTCGACGACTTCGCCGCGGCCCATTCCGACGACGTGCGGCTCAACCTGACGTCGCTGGTCGGCGTCGTGCTCTTCCCACTCGCCGGCGTCCTCGTCGCCTGGGCCGCGGCGTTCCTGCGACGATCGGTCGACGTCGGACGCACCTCGCCCTCGATCGGCGGGCAGCTCGGCGTCGTCGGTGCCGCGATCGTGGCGGTCGGGTCGCTCGTGGCCGGGGCCGCCTCGTCCGCCGGCGCGCACGTCGCCGCCGGCACCGTCGACGGCGGCTTCGCGCCGGTGCCCGAGGTCGGGTACGGCCTCGAGATGCTCGCGAGCCAGGTGTTCAACGTGAGCACGATCGGACTCTCGGTGCTGCTGGTCGCGTTCGGCGTGACCGCATGGCGCTCGCGACGGCTGCCGAGGTGGCTCGCGTGGGCCGGGTTCGTGGTCGCCCCGCTCGTCCCCGTGGCATGGATGCTGGGCATGTTCCCGCTGCTGTTCGCGGTGGCCTGGGTCGCCGTCGCCACGGCCGTGGTGGATACTGAGCCTCAGGGCTGAGGCCGCGTCCAGCGTGGGAGGCGTCGATGCGATGAACGTGCTCCGGTCGCCCAGCACGTGGGCGTGGGTCGTGTGTGCGATCGCGTTCGCGTCGGGCGTCGCCCTCGCGGTCCTCGTCTTCCTCGAGCGCGACGACCTGCCCGTCGCCATCGTCGACCAGCTGCCGTTCTACGTCGGCGGCGCGGTGTTCGTCCCGTTCCTCGGGGTCACGGCCGCGATCATCCTCCGACGCCTGCCGCGGCACCCGCTCGGCTGGATCATCATGGTCGCCGCAGGCAGCATCATCCTGGACACCGCCGCGAGGTGGATCGTGATCGAGGGGTGGTACCTCGCTCCCGGGAGCCTGCCCGGCGTCGAGGTCGCGGCCTGGTTCGCCGAGTGGAGCTGGTACCCGGCGATGATGGCGCTGCTCACCTTCGTGCCGCTGCTCTTCCCCGACGGCCGGCCGCCGAGCCCACGGTGGCGGCCGGTGGTGATCATCCTCATCGTGTGGCTCGTCCTCGCCACCGTCGGATACGCGGTCTACCCGTCCGAGCCCGCCGACTTCGTCGACGTCCCTCGGGCGATCGCCTCCGATGCCGCCTTCCCCCTCGCCGTGCTCATGGTGCTGACCCCGGTCGCGATCGGGACCGGCTGGGCTGCGGTCCTCGTGCGACGGCGCCGTGCCCGCGGCGACGAGCGCGAGCAGCTGCGGTGGATGCTCTGGGCGGCGGCGATCGCGGTCGTCGGATGGGCCGTGCTGTTCGCGACGGGTGTCGCCGGCGTGGGGTGGGGCGACTGGTCGCCCGTCGTCGCGATCCTCCTCGGTTGGGGGCCGCTCGCGCTGGTCTTCCTCGCGGTCACGATCGCGATCGTGAAGTACCGGCTCTACGACATCGACCTCGTCATCAATCGGACGCTCGTCTACGGCGCGCTCACGATCACCTCGCTCGCCGTGTACGGCGCGGTCGTCCTCGCCGTGGGATCGATCGCGCCCGCGTCCGCGGACTGGCGGGTCTCGGTGCTCGTCGTGCTGGTGGTCGCGATCGCCGCCTACCCGCTGCGCGAGTGGCTGCAGCGCATCGTCAACCGCCTCATGTACGGCGACCGCGACAACCCGGCCCGCGCGATGTCGCGCCTTGCCCGCCAGGTCGCCGACACGGCGCTCGCCGAGGACCTGATGCCCGCCGTGACCGCCGGCGTCGGCGAGGCGCTGCGCGTGCCGTACGTCGCGGTCGTCCCGGCCGGGTCCGCACGGCCGATCGCGGCGTACGGAACCCGGACGAGCGAGGCGCAGGCGTTCCCGCTCGTGCACCAGGGCGAGGCGATCGGCACGCTCGAGGTGGGGCTCCGCGCCCGGGGCGAGGCGTTCTCCGCCGCCGACCGCCGGGTGCTGGAGGATCTCGCCAGGCAGGTCGCCGGGACCGTGCGGGCCGTGCAGCTCGCGGAGGACCTCCAGGCGTCGCGCGAGCAGCTCGTACTCGCCCGCGAGGAGGAGCGGCGGCGGCTCCGGCGGGACATCCACGACGGCATCGGATCGGCGCTCGCCGCGCTCGCGCTCCAGGCGGGGAACCTCCGGCGCTCGCTGCCGCCCGACTCGAACGGCGCCGAGGAACGCGTGACGAGGCTCGAGGGCGGCATCCGGGACGCCGTGCTCGACATCCGGCGGATCGTCGACGACCTCCGGCCGCCCGCGCTCGACGACCTCGGCCTCGCGGGCGCCATCCACGAGCGCGCCGACTCGCTCCTGCCCGGGCGGACCACGCTCGACCTCCGGACGCGCGGGGCGGTGCTGCCTGCCGCGCTCGAGGTCGCCGCCTACCGCATCGCGACCGAGGCGATGACCAACGCCGCCCGGCACAGCGGCGCGTCCTCGGTGCTCGTGCGCCTCGACGCCGGCGACGGCGCCCTGCGGATCGAGGTCTCGGACGACGGCGACGGGATGGCCGACACCGACGCCGCCGGCGCAGGCGCCGGCGCGGGCATCGGGCTCCGGTCGATGCGCGAACGCGCCGGCGAACTCGGCGGATCGTTCGAGGTCGTGACGCGGCCGGGCGGCGGGACGACCGTCCGCGCCGCGCTCCCGATCCCGCCAGAAGGGGAGGGCGCCGGTCATGACCGATGACCAGATCCGCGTGCTCGTCGTCGACGATCACCCCGTCTACCGGGAAGGGCTCGTCGGCGTCTTCGCCGAGGCGCCCGCACTCGTCGTCGTCGGGACCGCGGCCGACGGCCCCGACGCCGTGCGGGAGGCCGAGCGACTGCAGCCGGACGTCGTGCTCATGGACGTCAACCTGCCCACACTGAGCGGCATCGAGGCGACGCGGACGATCGTTCGGGCGAGCCCGCACATCGCGGTCCTCGTCCTGACGATGGTCGATGATCACGACGCCGTGTTCGCCGCGATGCGGGCGGGGGCTCGCGGGTACCTGCTGAAGGGGGCCACGCCCGAGGAGATCGTGCGCGCCACCGCCGCCGTGGCCGCCGGCGACGCCGTGTTCGGGTCGGGGATCGCGGGCCGCGTCCTCGCCTACTTCTCCGCCGAGCGGACGCGGGGGGCCTCGGCGGCGGCATTCCCGACGCTCACCGCTCGGGAGCGCGAGGTCCTCGAACTGATCGCCTCCGGCGCCCGCAACCAGGAGATCGCGCGCGAACTCTACGTGAGTCCGAAGACCGTCCGGAACCACATCTCCAACATCTTCACCAAGCTCCACGTCGCCGACCGCGACGAGGCCATCGCCCTCGCGCGCGACGCGGGCGTCGGCCGCGAGGATCAGCGCTGACCGCCCCGTCACCGTCGCGGGCTCCGGGCACGACCGCGGCCGATGCGCGAGGCCTTCTCGCGCCCGGACTGGGCGCTCGAGGTCGAGGGGCTGGACGACGACGTGCGCGCACAGCTCGGCGCCTGACGCCGGACGCTCAGTCCGGACCGGCGACCTCCCCGTCGACCGCGGCGCGGTGCCGCTCGCGGGAGGCGAGCACCTCGGGCACGTGGGCCTCCGCCCAGGCCCGCATGGCCTGCATCGGCTCGAGCAGCGACCGGCCGAGCCCGGTCAGGGAGTACTCCACGCGGGGCGGCGAATCGGCATAGGCGCGCCGCTCGACGAGTCCGTCGGCCTCGAGCGCGCGCAGGGTCTCGGTGAGCACCTTCGGCGTGACGACGCCGACCCGGGCGCGGAGCTGCGTGAAGCGCATGGTGCCCTCGGCGAGTGCGAGGATCACGAACATCGACCACCGCTCGCCGATCCTGCCGAAGACCACTCGGCTCGGGCAGTTCGGGTCGAGCACGTCCTGCGTGTCCGGATCGAACGGCGCGCCGAGCGGCGCCGCGTCGGCCGAACGGCGACGGGCGATCTGTGCGCTGCTGGTGGTGGGCATGTCGTCTCCGATGTTCGATTCGACGTGGTTCCCCCGAGGGAACTTCCGTTGAAGTAACCGGTATCCGATCCATACCGTACGTCATATGAGAACACTTCTGACCGGGGGAACCGGATTCATCGGATCGGCCGTCCTGGACGTGCTCGTCGCGGCCGGGCACGACGTGGTCGCCGCGGTGCGCAGCGACGCGGCGGCGGCGGATGTCACGGCGCGCGGCGCCGCCGCGGTGCACCTCGACCTCTTCGACCCCGACGCCGTCGAATCCGCGCTCGCCGACGTCGACGCCGCCATCCACGCGGCCGCGGCCGACCAGGGAGCGGCCGACCTCGACCGAGCGGTGGTCGACGGCGTCCTGCGGGCCTTCGCCGAACGCGGCCGGTTCGTGCTCACGAGCGGCATCTGGGTCCACGGCTCGGGGGACGACCTCGTCGAGGGCGACCCGCTCGACCCGGTCGACCTGGTCGCCTGGCGCGTGGCCCTCGAGGAGCGCGTGCGCGCCTCATCCGTCGACGCGCGCATCATCCGGCCCGGCGTCGTCTACGGCAGGGGGCGCGGGCTCGTGCCGATGCTGCTCGACGGTCCGCGCACCGACGACGGCTTCGTCCCGCTCATCGGCGACGGCCGGCAGCGGTGGTCGCTCGTGCACGTCGACGACCTCGCGCGGCTCTACCTCGCCGTGCTCGAGCACACGGGCCCGATCCCGCGGGTCATCGCCGTGGACGGCGCGCCGACCTCGGTGCGGGCGATCGCCGAGCGCATCGGCGGACGCATGGTCGCGCCCGAGAGCGCGGATGCCACGCGCGCACGCCTCGGCGACGCGTTCGCCGGTGCGCTCCTGCTCGACCAGGCCGCGACCGGGGCGTTCGCGCGGTCCCTCGGGTGGGAGCCCGAGCACCGGAGCGTCCTCGACGAGCTCGACGCGGTCAGGTCGGCGGCCTGAGCCGGGCCGCCGACCACGCCTGCGCCCGAATGGGGCGCCGGCGGGACGGCGCGCCTCAGGCCGCGCGCACCGCCCCCGCGTCATCCGCCGCGTAGACGCGCTCGCCGTCGACGAACGTCTGCTCGACGCGCGTCGCGCCGATCTCGTCGGATGCGCCGGCGAACGGGTCGCGGTCGAGCACGACCAGGTCGGCGTACTTGCCCACCTGGATCGTCCCGGTCACGTCGTCGAGGTGGTTCACCCACGCCGAGCCGGCGGTGTATGCCGTGAGCGAGGTCGCGAGGTCGATCGCCTGCTCGGGCAGGAACGCCTCGTAGTCGCCCTCGGCGTAGGCGGGCGCCGACTTCCGGTTCACGGCCGTGTGGATCGCGGCGAGCGGATCGGGCGTCGAGACCGACCAGTCGCTGCCCGCCGCGAGCACCGCGCCGGAGCGCAGCAGGTCGCCGAAGGGGTACTGCCAGGCGCTGCGCGGGTCGCCGAGGAACGGCAGCGTGAGGTCGACCATCTGCGGCTCGAGCGCCGCCCAGAGCGACTGCATGTTCGCCGCGACGCCGAGCTCGCGGAACCGCGGGACGTCCTCGGGGTGGACGACCTGGATGTGCGCGATGTGGTGACGGTGGTCGTTGCGGCCGTTCGCGGCGATGGCGTGCTCGACCGCGTCGAGGCACTCGCGCACGGCCCGATCGCCGATGGCGTGGAAGTGCAGCTGGAAGCCGAGGCGGTCGAGCTCGGCCGCGGCGGGGTTCAGCACGGCGGGGTCGACGAACGAGATGCCGGAGTTGTCGGTGAAGTGCCCGTGGCCGTCGCAGTACGGTTCGAGCATCGAGGCGGTGAAGTTCTCGGCGACGCCGTCCTGCATGATCTTGATGCTCGTGGCGGCGAACCGGTCCGCGCGGTACGCGTCGCGCTTGGCGACGAGGTCGGGGATCTGCTCGATGCCGCGCGTGCGGTCCCACCAGATCGCGCCGACGACGCGGCCGGTGAGCGTCCCGGCGTTGGCTGCCGCGACGTACGCGGGACCGGGGTCGCCGGCGTCGCCGTACGTACCGACGATCGCGTCCTGCCACGCGGTGACGCCGTAGGAGTGCAGGTACCGCTGGCCGAGGAGCACCGCCTCGGTGAGCGTCTCGAGGGTGGTCTCGGGGAGGAGGCGGTTCACGAGCGACATCGCCCCCTCGTGAAGGGTGCCGCTGGGGTGACCATCGGCGTCGCGCTCGATCCGGCCGTCCGCGGGATCCGGGGTGTCGCGGTCGATCCCCGCGAGCCGCAGCGCGGCCGAGTTCACCCAGGCGCCGTGCCCGTCGCGGTTGGGCAGGAAGGCCGGGCGGTCGGGCACGACCCGGTCGAGGGCCGCAGCGGTCGGGGTCCCACCGGGGAACGCCGACATGGACCATCCGCCGCCGAGCACCCACTCGTCGTCGCGGTGCGCTGCCGAGTACTCCGCGATGCGCGACAGGTACTCGTCCTGCGTCGAGAGCTCGGCGAGGTCGCAGCGCATCAGGTCGAGCCCGCCCCAGACCGGGTGGACGTGCGCATCCTGGAATCCGGGCACGAGCAGCCGCCCGCGGAGGTCGACGACCTCGGTCGACGCGCCGATCAGGTCGCGGACGTACTCGTCGGATCCGACCGCGACGATGCGGCCGCCGCGCACGGCGACCGCGGTCGCTCGGGAGCGGACGGTGTCGGCCGTGAAGACGGGTCCGCCCGTGAAGACGAGGTCGGCGTGGGTCATGGCGATGGGCTCCTTCGGATCGCGGACAGGACGGGAGTGGGCGGGGGAGGAGGTGCAGGGGCGGAGCGGATGCCGCGCGGCCGCGGCGTTCGGGTCGGACCGCGGCCGCGCGGGGCTTCAGCCGCCCGACATGGTGCGGGCGATCTGCGTCGCCGAGTCGCCGGCGCGCTTCAGCACGACCGCGACGAGGGCGAGGGCGGCGAGCGTGAGCAGGAGCATCACGGTCGACACGGCGGCGATCTCGGGTCGGAGGCCGCCGCGCAGCGCGCTGAGCACGTACACGGGCCACGGCGTCGAGCCCGAGACCTGGACGAAGGCCGCGACGACGGTGTTGTCGAGGCTCAGCGTGAACGACAGCAGCAGGCCGGCGAGCACCGCGGGCATCGCGAGCGGCAGCGTCACGCGCCGGAAGGTCGTCAGCGGCCGCGCGTAGAGGTCGGCGGAGGCCTCCTCGAGCTGTGCGTCGAGGCCGACCAACCGGGCTCGCACGATGTACGTCACGACCGCGGTCGAGAACAGCGAGTGGCCGACGACGAGGCGCACGGTGCCGTCGTTGAAGATCGACAGCCCGGCGTCCTGGCCGAGGAACACGAGCCACGGCAGGAGGGCGACGGCGTCGACGATCTCGGGCGTGACCGAGACGAGCAGCAGCAGCCCGATGAACCAGAGCGCCCACTTGCCGGGCTTGCGGGCGAGCGCGATCCCGGCGAGCGTGCCGAGGAGCGTCGCGAGCACCGCCGCGATCGCACCGGTCCGCAGCGACACCGCGACCGCGTCGCGCACCGCGGGCTTCTCCCAGAGCGCCCGGTAGGGCTCGAACCCGAACTCGTTCCACGCGATGAGCAGTCGCCCGTTGTTGAACGAGTACACGAGGATCACGATGATCGGCGCGAACAGGAACAGGAAGACGAGCACGCTCCACACCGTCAGGCCGATGTCGACGGGGGAACGTCGCGCGCGACGCGCGACCGGCGCGGGGGGCGTGCGGGGCGCGGATGCCTCGGCGGCGCCGGGCGCGGCATCCGTCAGCGTCGCCTCGGGTGCGGTGGTGGTCATGCCGTGGCCTCCAGGACGACGCGGTTGCGGACGCGGAACGGCAGCGACGCGAGCCAGAGCAGGAACCCCATCGCGGCCGCCGAGACCATGATCACGAGGATGAGCAGCACCGCCATCGCCGAGCCGAGCGCCCAGTTCTGCGCGGCCTGGAACTGGCTGGCCACCAACTGGCCCACCATGTTCCCCTGCGCGCCGCCGAGCACCGTCGCCGTGATGTAGTCGCCCATGAGCGGGATGTAGACGAGCAGCAGGCCCACGATGATCCCCGGACGGGCGAGTGGGAAGGTCACGCGGATGAACGTGCCCACCCGGTTCGCGCCGAGGTCCTTCGACGCCTCGCGCAGCGCGGGCCCGACGCGGTCGAACGCCACGTACAGCGGCAGGATCATGAGCGGCAGGTAGTTGTAGACGACGCCGATCAGCACGGCGGTGCGCGTGTACAGGATCGCGAGCGGGCCGTCGGTGATGCCGACGGTCTGGAGCAGCTGCGACATCCACCCCTCGGGGGCGAGGATGATCTGCCAGCCGATGGTGCGCACGAGGAAGTTCGTCCAGTACGGCACCATCACGAGGGCGATGAGCAGCCCGCGGCGGTGCGCGGGCGCCTTCACGGCCATCCAGTACGCGACCGGGAGGCCGATCGCGAGGCAGAGCAGGGTGCCCGCGATGCCGACCCACAGGGTGTTCATGAACACCTCGAAGAAGGTCGGCGAGAGGGCCTCGGCGTACCGGTCGAACGACAGCACGTCGGTCGCGTGGGTGCCGAAGATGCCCGGCTTGTAGCCGAAGCTGAAGTACAGCACCGCGCCGACCGGTACGACGAAGAAGGTGACGAGCCACGCCCACGCGGGAATCGCGAGGGCGAAGCTCGGCAGGCGGAGACTACGCACCGGCGGCGGCCTTCGCCTTGTTCCAGATGTCGACGTTGACCTGCTGGGCCTCGTTGACCTCGCCGTCGTTCATGGTCGCGATCTGCTCCTCGGTGAAGAACACGAGGTCGAGCATCTCGAGGCCGGCCTCGTTCGCGGCCTCCTCGATGCCGGCGGCGCCGGTGTGGTAGCCGATGTAGTCGACCTGGAGGAGCTGGTTCTCCGGGACCATCGTCCAGTCGATGAACGCGTGCGCCGCCTCCGGGTGCGGAGCGCCGACCGGGATCGCCCAGTTGTCCATCCAGAGCTCGGTCGCGGGCGAGCCGAGCACCCACTGCCAGCGGTCGGGGTCGGGCGACTCCATGATGCCGATGCGGGCGTCGCCGTTCCAGGCCTGCATGAGCACCTGGGTGGCCTGCGGGATCGCCTGGCCGCCGGGGTAGGAGTCGAACGCCGAGATGTGCGGGGCGAGCGTGTTGACGATGAAGTCCTCGCACGCGGCGAGGTCCGCCTCGTCGGTGGTGTTCCAGTCGATGCCGTTCGCCCAGTAGTAGAGGCCGGTGACCTCGGCCGGGTCGTCGAGCACGCTGGTCCTGCCGCTGGCCTCGTTCTGCGCGGCGTCGAGGAAGTCGTTCCAGTCCTTGAGCTCGCGCGTGATGACCGTCTTGTCGTAGACGAAGCCGGTGGTGCCCCACGCCTTGCAGATCGAGTACTCGTTCTCGGGGTCCCAGCTCCGGCCGAGGAACGCGGGGTCCATGTGCTCGATGTTCGGCAGCAGGTCCTTGTTCAGCGGCTGGATGATGCCGTTCTCGATCATCTGGGGGATGAACGCGCCGGTCGGGACGATGATGTCGTAGCCCGACGTGCCCTTCGCGGCGACCAGCTTCGAGATCAGCTCCTCGTTCGAGCCGTAGGAGTCGAACGTGACCTTCGGGCCGAAGTCGGACGTGAACGACGCGACGACGTCGGGCGAGTCGTAGTCGCCCCACGTGTAGATGTTGAGCGAGGCCTCGAGCTCGCCGCCGGTGGCGACCGGCGCCGAGGAGGTGCCGCCGCCGGGCGAGGAGCACGCCGCGAGGAACGCCGTGCCGCCCATGGCGGCGGCGAAGCTCAGGAACCGGCGGCGGTCGATCGCGCGCTGGAGGATCGGCACCTGCTCGGTGCTCGCGAGGATCCGGATGGGGGTGGACTTCTCGGCCATGTCGCTCCTTGGGGGTCGGGCGGATTGCTGGGTTCGGTGGTGCGTCGGGCGGTTCGGGTGCGTTCGGGCGTCGTCAGTGCGTCGGCGGCGCGACGTAGCCGCCGGCCGCGGCCGCGTCGTCGGACGGGAAGACCTGCACGCTCGCGTCGCTCCACGAGCACGAGACCGCCTGGCCGACGGCGAGGTCGGGGGCCTCCGGGGTGGGGCGACGTGCGATGAGGCTCTGGTCGTCGCCGAGCCGGACGAGGTACTGCATCGTCTCGCCGAGGTGGGAGACGCCGAGCAGGGTGCCCTGCACGCGGTTCGCCCCGGTCGCGGGGGCGCCGGCCGCGGCATCCGCCTCGATGCGCACGAACTCGGGGCGCACTGCGGCCTGCACCGACGTGCCGTCGGCGAGGGGGGCGAGGCGGTCCGAGCGGATGCCGCGCACGAGGCCGTGCTCGGACTCGACCGCCGAGCCGCCCTCGGTCGCGGTCCCGCGGAAGAAGTTCTGCTGGCCGACGAACGCGGCGACGTAGGCCGACGTGGGCCGGGCGTAGATCGTGTCGGCGTCGGCGAGCTGTTCGATGCGGCCGTCGCGCATGATCGCGATGCGGTCGCTCATCGAGAGCGCCTCGCCCTGGTCGTGCGTGACGAACACGAACGTGATGCCGAGTCGGGACTGCAGCAGCTTCAGCTCGAGCTGCATCTCCTCGCGGAGCTGGCGGTCGAGCGCGCCGAGCGGCTCGTCGAGGAGCAGCACCGACGGGCGGTTGACGAGCGCGCGGGCCAGCGCCACGCGCTGCTGCTGCCCGCCGGAGAGCTGGGTCGGCTTGCGGTCGGCGAAGCGACGCATCTGGACGAGGTCGAGCGCCTCGGAGACGCGCTGGCGGACCTCGGCCTTCGGCGTGCGGCGCTGCTGGAGGCCGTAGGCGACGTTCTCGGCGACGGTCATGTGCGGGAAGAGCGCGTACGCCTGGAAGACGGTGTTGACGTCACGGCGGTAGGGCGGCGCACCCAGGACGGATCGTCCGGAGATGCGGATGTCGCCCTCGTCGGGCTGTTCGAACCCGGCGATCATGCGCAGGGTCGTCGTCTTGCCGCAGCCGGACGGGCCGAGCAGCGAGATGAACTCGCCGGGCTGGATGGTGAGCGACAGGCCGTCGACCGCGATCGCGTCGCCGTAGCGCTTCGTGACCTGCTGGAGCTCGACGGAGCCCGATGCGGCATCCTGCTGGTCAGGGTGTGAGACGGTCCTCGCCTCGGTCGCTGTCGTCACCTGTGGGCACCTCCGGTTCACTGACGCCGCGTCGCGTCCGGCCATTCAAACCCTTGTTGCACGCGTGTGCAATGGACACGTGGATAACCGGACGAACCTCCGCCCGAGGCGGCTGTACCAGACAGATCGTCCGGAGGATCGTCACGCGGGCGAAACAGTGGGGCCGGATCCGTCATGCGGGCGAAACGCGGCGGCGGCGTCTGCGGTCGGCGGCCGAGGCCTACGCGTCGGAACCCGTACGGCCGGGCGAGGCCGAGTCGGGCTGAACGGGGTCGTCCATCGGCGACGTGCCGACCGACCGCGCCCGTTCGAGGCGTGTCAGCACGCGCAGGCCGGCGAACGTGGCGCCGAAGCCGACGCCCAGGCCGAGGACCACCAGCAGCCACCAGCGGGGATCCTCGCGGAGCCCGACGACCGCTCCGACGACCGCGAGCGCCGTGCCGAGCACCGGCCCGCAGACGAAGAGCGCGACGCCGAGCACGCCCAGCCGCGACCGTCGCCGCTCCAGGCGACGCTCGTCGTCGGTGAGGCCGTCGTCGTGCGTCACGCCCTCATTCTGCCCCCGGCGCCGCCGGGGCATCCGCCCGCCCCGCGGTTGTTCCGCGACGCGGAAGAACCGGGAAAGTTCACCCCCCGATTCGTCGTCGGACCCCGGTGCGGGGCACGCAGCATGGTTCCACAGACCCCCGGACGGCACCGCATGAGGAGCCGGACGGACCACGAGACATCCGCACCGCTGCACCGAAGGAGCACCACGATGAGCACCCAGAACCGCCCCGGCGACCAGACGCAGACCGCCGCCGAGCTCCAGCTCGAGTGGGACGCCGACCCCCGCTGGGAGGGCGTCAAGCGCGACTACACCGCCGAGGACGTCATCGCCCTCCGCGGCCCGGTCCGCGAGGAGCGCACGCTCGCCCGCCGCGGCGCCGAGAAGCTGTGGGAGAACATCCGGAAGAACACCGGCACCGCGTTCGAGCGCATGGAGGACCCGGAGTGGTCGGCCGCGCTCGGCGCCCTGACGGGCAACCAGGCCGTGCAGCAGGTGCGCGCCGGCCTCAAGGCGATCTACCTCTCGGGCTGGCAGGTCGCGGCAGACGCCAACCTGTCGGGCCAGACCTACCCCGACCAGTCGCTCTATCCCGCGAACTCGGTGCCGGCCGTGGTCCGCCGCATCAACAACGCGCTGCTGCGCGCCGGCCAGGTCGAGCAGGGCACCGACGACCGCGACTGGATGGCGCCGATCGTCGCCGACGCCGAGGCCGGCTTCGGCGGCCCGCTCAACGCCTACGAGCTCATGCACCAGATGATCGAGGCCGGCGCGGCCGGCGTGCACTGGGAGGACCAGCTCGCCAGTGAGAAGAAGTGCGGCCACATGGGCGGCAAGGTCCTGGTCCCGACCGGCCAGCACATCCGCACCATCAACGCGGCCCGCATGGCGGCGGATGTCGCGGGCGTGCCCTCGATCATCATCGCCCGCACCGACGCGCTCGCCGCGACCCTGCTGACGAGCGACCACGACGAGCGCGACAAGCCGTTCGTCACCGGCGAGCGCACCGCCGAGGGCTTCTACAACGTGCAGAACGGCATCGAGCCGGTCATCGCCCGCGGCCTCGCCTACGCCGAGTACGCCGACCTGCTGTGGGTCGAGTCGGCCGAGCCCGACCTCGAGCTCGCCCGCCGCTTCGCCGAGGCCGTGCACGCGAAGTTCCCGGGCAAGCGCCTCTCGTACAACTGCTCGCCGAGCTTCAACTGGAAGCGCCACCTCGACGACGACCAGATCGCGAAGTTCCAGCGCGAGCTCGCCGCGATGGGGTACGCGTTCCAGTTCATCACCCTGGCGGGCTTCCACTCCTTGAACCACGGCATGTTCACGCTCGCCAAGGACTACAACGAGCGCCACATGTCCGCGTACGTCGAGCTGCAGGAGGCCGAGTTCGCCTCCGAGGCCGACGGCTACACCGCCACGCGCCACCAGCGCGAGGTCGGCACCGGCTACTTCGACCAGATCGCCACGGCGCTGAACCCGAACAGCGCGACCCTCGCCCTCGTCGGATCGACCGAGGAAGAGCAGTTCCAGCACTGATCGACGGGCGCACGCCCGCGAAGGAGACGAGATCATGACCATCACCATCGAGCGACCGGACGCCATCGGCTCCGCTCGCGCGCAGACGACCACGCCCGAGCCGAAGCCGGCGACGGGCAGCTTCCAGACCGTGCAGCCGCACCTCGAGGTCACCGCGCCGCTCGGGCAGCGCTACGACGAGATCCTCACGCCCGAGGCGCTCGCGTTCCTCGCGAAGCTGCACGACCGCTTCGCGCACACCCGGCACGAGCTGCTCGCCGTCCGCCTGCAGACCCGGGTCGACGCGGCCAACGGCCGCGACCCGAAGTTCCTCCCCGAGACCGAGTGGATCCGGAACGACCGCACCTGGCGCGTCGCCGGCGCCGGCCCCGGCCTCGAGGACCGCCGCGTCGAGATCACCGGTCCGACCGACCGCAAGATGGCGATCAACGCGCTGAACTCCGGTGCGAAGGTGTGGCTCGCCGACCACGAGGACGCCACGAGCCCCACCTGGGCGAACGTCGTCGAGGGCCAGCTCTCGCTCTTCGACTTCCTGCGCGGCGAACTGGAGTACACGAGCCCCGAGGGCAAGGAGTACCGCGTCACGGCGACCGAGACGCCCACGATCGTCTTCCGCCCTCGCGGATGGCACCTCGTGGAGAAGCACCTGAAGTTCCACGACCGCGCGGGGCGTGCGATGCACGCCTCCGGGTCGCTGGTCGACTTCGGGCTCTACTTCTTCCACAACGCCAAGGCCCTCATCGAGGCCGGCCGCGGGCCGTACTTCTACCTGCCGAAGCTCGAGTCGCACCGCGAGGCGAAGCTCTGGAACGACATCTTCACCTTCGCCGAGGAGGAGATCGGCATTCCGCACGGCACGATCCGGGCGACCGTGCTGATCGAGACGATCCAGGCCGCGTTCCAGATGGACGAGATCCTGTACGAGCTGCGCGACCACTGCGCCGGCCTCAACGCCGGCCGCTGGGACTACATCTTCTCGATCGTGAAGACGTTCCGGTCGCGCGGCCGCCGCTGGGTCATGCCCGACCGCAAGTCGATCACGATGACGGTGCCGTTCATGCGGGCCTACACCGAGCTGCTCGTCTCGACCTGCCACCAGCGGGGCGCGCACGCCATCGGCGGCATGAGCGCGTTCATCCCGAACCGTCGCGACCCCGAGGTGACCGAGCGCGCGCTCGCCGCCGTCTCGGCCGACAAGCGTCGTGAGGCGGGCGACGGCTTCGACGGCACGTGGGTCGCGCACCCCGACCTCATCCCGACCGCACGCGCCGAGTTCGATGCGGTGCTGGGCGACCGGCCCAACCAGGTCGACCGCCTCCGCGAGGACGTCCGGGTCACCGCGGCGCAGCTGCTCGACATCCCGTCGATCGGCGGCGAGGTCACCGAGGCCGGCGTGTACGACAACGTCTCGATCTGCATCCGGTACATCGAGTCGTGGCTCCGAGGGACCGGCGCCGCGGCGATCGACAACCTGATGGAGGACGCCGCGACCGCGGAGATCTCGCGCTCGCAGGTGTGGCAGTGGCTGCACGACAACACGGTCACCGCCGAGGGCACGCGCATCGACCAGACGTCGATCGTGCGGATCATGGCGGCCGCCGTGGCCGACCTGCCCCGGTTCGAGGGCGACCGGTTCGACGACGCCATCTCGGTGTTCCGGTCGGTCGCGCTCGAGCCCGAGTTCCCGACGTTCCTCACCGTCGGGGCGTACGCCCGGTTCCTCTAGGCCGGGTCGCGCGTCAGCGCACGACGAGCGGATGCCGCGGGATGGGAAGACCGCGGCATCCGCTTCGTCGTGTCAGCGGAGCGGGACGGGAACGTCGACGCCGCCCTCGGGCGTGACGCGCGAGTTCATCTTCAGCAACGTGGGCGCGGGCACGAACCCGCCCGCGAAGAGCGCCTCGCCCTGCCGGAACCACGGCGACCGCGCGATGAGGCCCGTCGGTGCGTAGCCGAAGTAGGTCGCGAGCCCCTCGAGGTCGATCGGCGAGCTCATCTTCATGAGGGCGAGGTTGTCGCACTGCGAGATGATCCCCGGATGCACCTTCGATGGCCGCTGCGTCGAGAGCAGCAGCCACAGGCCGAACTTCCGGCCCTCCGCGGCGATCTGCACGAGGCGCTCGCGTACGGCGATCGCGACGGGGGAGTCGAGCTGCGGCGAGCAGAGGTTGTGCGCCTCGTCGATCACGAGCAGCACCGGACGGCGCTCCTCGCGCCTCGCCCAGAGCTCGTCGAGCACCGCGAGCGCCACGACGAGCTGCTGCTCGGGCGTCGAGAATCCGCCGAGGTCGAGCACCGTGGCATCCGGTCGCTCGTCGATGACGTCGGTCGCCGCGCGATCCGTGCCGGCCCACACCTCCCATCCCATGAGCCCGAGGTTCTCGATGCGCAGCGCCAGCTCGCGCTTGACCGGGTCGTCGGACGAGCCGAGCGTGGGGAGGATCGCACCCAGGTCGGTCGTGTCGAGCGTCTCGCGCAGGTGCACGAGCGCGTTGTACTCCTGCCGGTCCGCGACCGGATCCAGCTGCAGCACCGCGGCCTTCGAGGCCATCGGCATCCCCACGAACCGGGCGCGCAGCGGCTCGGACCCGGGCACGTTCGGGCGGAGCACCCGGATGTCGCGCTCGCGCAGGGCATCTGCGGTCGGTCCGGACGCACCCGGGTTCAGCTCGCCGAGCCGCACGAAGTCGGAGTTCGGGTCGAACACGACGACCGGCAGCGCGGTGTGCGCGATGACCTGCTCGAGCACGACCCCGAGCGCGTAGGTCTTGCCGGAGCCGCTCTGCCCGCACCAGAACGTGTGCCGGTTGAAGCGGTGCGGGAGCAGCTTCGCCGGACCGCCCGGGGGCGTCAGGTCGGTGCCGACCTCGAGCGCCGCACCGGTCGCCGCGTGCAGCAGGTCCACGGATGCCGGGTCGACCGCGGCCACGCTCGCGGCGACGAACGGCAGCGTCGCGCGGGTCTCGAGGAGGCCGTCGGCGATGACGCCCAGCAGGCGCCCGCGGAGGTGCCCGCGCTCGTCGTCGCGCTGCTCGACGAGCCCGAGCTGGCGGCGCTCGCCGTCGTCGATCACGACGAGCGCGCCCACGACGAAGCCGTCGACCGGGCCCGGGATGTGGAACGAGCGGCCGTCGTCGGAGCGGGCCGTCACGCGATCGAGGGGAACGTCCATGCGCCGATCCTGCCACCCCGCGGGGGCGTCGAGCACTGCCGTGACACACGAGGCTTCCGGAATCGATGGCCGGATCGCGAGCACCCGGGTAGCGTCAGGCGTGTGACCGTGACGATCCGGCCCGCGACGGCGGGCGATGCCGAGGCCCTCGCGCGCCTGGCGGCCGTCACCTTCCCGCTCGCGTGCCCGCCGTCGACGACGGCCGACTCGATCGCCTGGTTCATCGCCGAGGAGCTCAGCGAGGTGCGATTCGCCGAGTACCTCGTCGACCCCGAGCGGACGATCCTCGTCGCCGAGCCCGATGGCACGAGCGGGGCGGGCATCGCGCTGGCCGACGCCCAGGAGGTCGCCGCCACGGGCGGACTGGTCGGCTGGTCGATGCTGGTGTCCACCGAGGGTGGGGTGCCGGCCGACGAGGACGCCGCGGCCAGCGTCTCGACGCGTCCGGCGATCGAGCTCAGCAAGATGTACGTGCACCCGGTCGCCCACGGGGCCGGCATCGCCGGCTCGCTGATGGACGAGACCCTCGCGGCCGCAGCGGCGACGGGTGCGGCGGTCGTGTGGCTCGGCGTGAACCAGGAGAACCGCCGCGCCATCCGCTTCTACGAGAAGCAGGGCTTCGAGGTGGTCGGCACGAAGGGGTTCCGCCTCGGGGACCGGGTCGAGCACGACCACGTGCTCGAGCGCGCGCTGCGGTAGCGGCTACTTCGCGGCCTTCACGCGCTCGTACGCCGCGAGCGCCGCGGCCCGCGTCTCCTTCAGGTCGACGATCGGCTCGGGATACCCGTCGGAGTCGAGCTCCGGCAGCCATCGCCCGACGTACCGGTCGTGGGGGTCGAACTTCGCCCGCTGCAGCTCGGGGTTGAACACGCGGAAGTACGGCGCGGCATCCGCCCCGGAGCCCGCGACCCACTGCCAGCCGAACGGGTTCGAGGCGTGATCGGCGTCGACGAGCGTGTCCCAGAACCACTGCTCGCCCCGACGCCAGTCGATGAGCAGGTTCTTCGTGAGGAAGGACGCGGTGATCATGCGCGCGCGGTTGTGCATGCTCCCGGTGTGCCAGAGCTCGCGCATCGCGGCGTCGACGACGGGCACGCCCGTCCGGCCGCGTTCCCACGCCGTGAGCGCGGTCGGGTGCAGTCGCGGCCACGGGAACGCGTCGAACTCCTCGCGCCAGTTGCGGGTCGCGAGGTCGGGGAAGTGGAAGAGCACGTGCCAGGCGAATTCGCGCCATCCGACCTCGGCGAGGAACTTGCGCGCGCCCGCGGTGCCCGCGGCGCGTTCGCGGGTCGCGTGCCAGACCTGGTGCGGGCTGAGCTCGCCCCATCGCAGGCGCGGCGAGAGCCGGCTCGTCGCCTCGCGATCGAGGCGGTCGCGCGAGGCGGCGTAGTCGGCGAGGTCCGCGGCGAGGAAGTCGCGCAGCCGCCGGTGCGCTCCGCGTTCGCCGGGCTCCCACGTCTCGCGGAGTCCGCCCGCCCAGTCCGGGTGCGTCGGGAGCAGCTCCCAGTCGTCGAGGTCGTCACCGGCCGGGCCGCCTCGCCCGTCGGCACCGCCGTAGCCGTCGAGCTCCGCGGGTGCGTGCAGCGGATGCCGCGGCTCGTCGGCCGCGAGGCACGCCTTCCAGAACGGGGTGAAGACCGAGAACGGCGTGCCCGATGCGGTGCGGATCGTCCACGGTTCGAACAGCAGTGACGCGCCGAAGCTCCGCACCTCGAGCCCCGCGTCGGAGAGGTCGGACTTCAGGTCGGCGTCGATCTCGCGCTCCGCACCGCCGTAGCGGCGGTTCCAGAAGACGGCGCCGGCGCCGACCTCGTCGACGAGCGTGCGGATGACCCGGCCCGCAGGCCCACGTCGGAGCACGAGGCGCACGCCGCGATCGCGCAGATCGCCTGAGAGCGAGGCCAGCGAGTGGTGCAGCCACCACTTCGCGGCTCCGCCGAGCGGGCGCACGCCGCTCGACTCCTCGTCGAGCACGTACACCGCGACGATCGGCTCGCCGCGTTCGACCGCGGCATGCAACGCCGGATGGTCGCCCACGCGGAGGTCGTCGCGGAACCAGACGATCGACGGCGTGGCGGTCATGGTCCGACGCTAGCCGAGGCCGCCGTCGCCGCTGCTGGGGGTTGACTGGGCATCCGGTCGACGCCGCGTGCGGCGGACCGGGCGATCGCCCACGTGCCGAGGCCCGAGGCGAGGAAGATCGCGCCGAGCACCACCCAGCCGGCGAGCCCGTGCTCGAGCGCGGTCGCGGTGACGACGAGCGGCGCGCACATCGCGCCGAGCGAGTAGCCCATGCCGAACACGCCCTGGTAGGTCCCGGCGCGGACGGGGTCGGCGAGCTCGAAGCCGAGTCCCCAGCCGCCGGCCTGCGAGAGGACCTCGGCGAACGCGTGGGTGAGCGCCGCGAGGAGCACGACCGCCACGGCGCCCCAGGCGGGCAGTCCTGCCGAGAGCGCGTAGACGACGCAGGCGGCGGCCATGAGCCAGGCGGCGATCGCCGAGACGCGGCCCGCGACGCGCACGTCGTGGGTGCCGCGCGAGAGCGGCACCTGGAACAGCACGACGATCGCGGTGTTGAGGATCAGCACGGCGGACACGACGACCGTGGGTGCCTCGGTGGCATGCGCCACCCAGAGCGGGACCCCGACGTTCGTGACGGCGAACTGCATGCCGAACACCGCGCTGAGCAGCGTCAGCAGCAGGTAGCGGGGGTCGCGCCAGGGGGAGTGGGCGCGCAGCGCGATGCGCTCTGCGCGGCGGGAGGCCGCGGCATCCGTCGACCCGGTGGCCGTGCTCACGGGCTCGGCCGCGCGCGGCGCGGGCGCGTCGACCGATCGGGGCAGCCGGACGAGTTGCGTCACGCCCAGGAGGGAGGTCAAGCCGGCGATCACGATCGTCGCCCGATACGCCTCCGGCGTCCCGAGTACGAGTGCGAGGGCGCCGATGCTGGATCCGACCGCGATCGAGACGTTCGTGACGGCCCGCAGCGTCGCGCGGGCGCCGACCTGGGCCTCGCCGGTGAACGCGCGGGCGATGATCGCACTGCGGGTCGAGTTCGCGGCCTGGTCGACCGCTCCGACGGCCACCGCGATGACGAGCGCGGTCGCGAGGTCGCTCGCGAAGACGTACGCGATGAGCCCGAGGCCGTCGGCGATCGAGAGCCCGATGAGCAGGCGCCGGGCCGGCACGCGATCGGCGAGCCATCCGCCGGTGAACGACGAGAGCACGCCGGCCGCGCTCGCGAGCGTCAGCACCAGCGCGACCTCGTGCGCGGGCAGGCCGACGACGAACGTGAAGTAGAGGACGGTGACGGTGAGGAAGATCCCGCGCCCGACGCGGCCGATGAGCGTGGCGACCACGAGCGCGCGGAGGACGGGGTCGGCGAGGGAGTCGAGGACGCGCGAGCGGGACGACGGTCGAGGGGGTGCGGTGGTCACGGTTCCGTTCTCGCAGGGCCGCGGCGGCGGTGGAATCGATGTAGCGTTGTGCTACATGTTGCGCTACGTGCTCGACGAGCAGGACGTCGCCGCCGTCCGCTTCGGCATCTCCCCGCTGTGCGAGCTCGGCCTGTCGCTCCGCGCCGTCCACGCACCCGAGTGGTTCCCGCTGCAACTGCCGTGGGTCCGGCGCACCGAGGCCTCGCGCGCCGACCTCGACCACGCGGCGCTCGACGCGCTCATCGACGATCGCATGTGGACGCCGGACTTCCTCAACCCGCGACCGTCATCCCCGCTCACGCGGCTCGACGACGAGCTCGCCGCACTGCGCGACCTGCCCGCAGACCGGTTCCACGCCGACCTCGTGGCGGTGCACGGCCGCGTGCCCGACGCGCTCGCCGGCCCGCCGAGGGCGGCGATCGGTCGCATGGTCGCGGCACTCGAGGAACTCTGGGCGGCGAGCTTCGCTCCGTACTGGTCGCGCATGCGCGCGGTCCTCGAGGCCGACGTCGTGCACCGCGGGCGGCAGATCGCGCAGCAGGGACTCGGCGCGATGCTGAACGGGCTCACCGCGACGGTCGACTTCGACGGCGACGTGCTGCGGGTGCGGCTCCGGGACCCGCGCGACCGCACCCAGGCGATCGTGGGCACGGGCCTCACGCTCGTGCCGACGATGTTCACGCGGCGCGCCTCGGCGCCGGTCGGCGACGGGCCGCCGATGCTCATGTACCCCGCACGCGGGCAGGGGGCCCTGTGGGAGGCCGAGCGGGTCGCGAATCCGGCGGCGCTGGCCGGCATCCTCGGCGACACCCGGGCCTCGCTCCTGGCGGCGCTCGGTGATCCGGCGTCCTCGACCGAACTGGGCGTCCGCTTCGGCGTCACGCCGAGCGCCGTGAACCAGCACCTGCGCGCGCTCCGGGACGCGGGCCTGCTCTCGAGCGCGCGTCACGGCCGGAGCGTCCTCTACCTGCGCAGCGAGCTGGGGTCCGCACTGCTGGAGGGTGCGCTGCCCGCGTCGTGACCGCGCGCGTCGACGCATCGCCCGGGGCCGGCTACTCCGGGTCGTCGGCCACGCGCAGCACGAGCTTGCCGCGCACGTGACCCCCGCCGAGTCGCGTGTGCGCGGTCTCGCCCTGGTCGAGCGGGAAGACCTCGTCGACGTGGACGCGGATGGCGCCGTCGTCGACGAGGCGTGAGATCACCGACAGCGTGCGCGCGTCGGGCGAGACGACGAAGCCCGTCGCGCGGATGCCGCGTGCGGCCGCCTCCTCGGCCATCGTCGGCCACGACTTCGTGGGCACGTTGACGATGAGTCCGCCGCGGCGGATCACGTCGAGCGAGCGCGTGCCGGTGTCGTCGATGACGTTGCCGATGAGGTCGATGACGACGTCCTGTTCGCCGACGACCTCCTCGAACCGCTCCGAGGTGTGGTCGATGACGTGCTGCGCGCCGAGCGACCGGAGGAAATCGGCGTTGCGGGGCGATCCGGTGGCCGTGACCTGGGCGCCGAAGTACGTCGCGAGCTGCACCGCGAAGTGGCCGACCCCGCCGGCGCCCGCGTGGATCAGCATGCGCTGGCCGTCGTGGGCGCGGGCGACGTCGACGACCGCACCCCACGCCGTGAGCGCCGCGCAGGGGATCCCGGCCGCCTCGACGAAGCCCGTCCCGATCGGCATGGGCGCGACCGACATCGACGGGATGCTGACGACCTCGGCGTACGTTCCCGTCATGCGCGGGACGCGGCCCATGCCGTAGACGCGATCGCCGACCTTCAGCGGATGCGCGGCGTACGGGACCTCCTCGACGACGCCCGCGAAGTCGAGGCCGAGGATCGCCGGGTACGACGGGATCGCGGCGGAGACGCCGCGGCCGAGCTTGGTCTTGCGATCGATGGGGTTCACGCCCGCGGCGATCACCCGCACGAGCACCTCGTCCTGCACGCGGAGCGGCTGCGGGACGTCCTCCGCCATGCGGAACACCGCGCCCTCGCCCGTCTCATCGACCACCAGTGCCCGCATCGCGTCCCCCATCCGCTCGGCTCCCGTCGCACCATTCTGCGGCAGATCAGGCGTGCACGCTCGTGCGCGGGTCCGGACGGCGCCGGAGGAAGATGCGACGTCCGCGCCCTCGTGCTCTCGGTGTCCGACGTGCAACCTCCCGTCCAGTTGCCGTTCACCCGATTGGTATCATTCTCGGAGCATCGCCTCCGCTTCCCGGTGACCCGATCCCACCCGGAAGGACCCCCCCGCACGGCGGTGCGGAAGGACCCCCGAATGTCTCCGCGCGCGCCACGCATCTCCCTCGTCTCCGCCGTCTACGGCGTCGAGGCGTACCTCCCCGAATTCCTCGACAGCCTCGCGGCGCAGGAGGGCGGGCTCGAGGACACCGAACTCGTCTTCGTCGTCGACGGTTCGCCGGACGACTCGGCCGGCGTCATTCGACGTTGGATCGAGGCGACCGGCCACGACGCCAACCTGATCGTGCAGGACAACGCAGGACCCGGGGCTGCGCGAAACGCCGGTATCGCGGCGTCGACGGGAACGTGGATCGGGTTCCCGGACCCGGACGACGTGCTCGCCCACGGCTACCTCGAGGCGTTCCGTCGGTTCATCGCCGACGGAAGCGCCGCCGGCATCGACTTCGTCGCGGCACGCGCGATGCGGTTCTCCGAGTCCGTGGAATTCGCGCGGGACGACCACGCACTCGGCTATCGCTTCCGGCGAGGGACCAGGATCGCCGCCCCAGCCGAGGATCCCAAGGTGATCCACCTGCAGATCTCCAGCGCCTTCGTCCGCCGCGACGCGCTCCAGGCGTACGCGCCCGAGGGCTTCGATGCGACCGTGCGCCCGACCTTCGAGGACGGCCACCTCATCGCGAAGCTGTGGCTCCGAAGCGGGACGCCCCCGATCGGCCTGCTCGCCGACGCGATCTACTACTACCGCCAGCGCAGCGACGGCACGTCACTGGTGCAGAGCTCGGTCAAGGACCATGCGCGATATCTCGAGCTCCCCCGTCGCGGATACCTGAGCCTCCTCGAGGAGGCCGCAGCCGGAACCGGCGTGCCGAGATGGCTGCAGTACCTCGTCCTCTACGACCTCCAGTGGCCGTTCCGCGAGGACGACGGGATGGCCTCGCTCACGTCCGGGCTCGACCCCGAGGTCAAGTCGGCGTACCTCGACGCCGTGGAGGCGATCCTCCAGCACATCGACGAGGAGGTCATCCTCCAGTTCAATCCGACGTGGATCCCCCAGCCGATCCGCTTGGCCTGGTTCGTGATGAAGACCGGTCGGCTGCCGGACGAGCTCGATGTGCAGGTCACGCGGCTCGACGCACGCGAGCAGCTGGTTCAGCTGCGCTGGTTCCAGGCGGATCGAGCCGTGGACGAACGCCTCCAGCTGGACGGACGCGATGCGGTGCCGGTCCATGCGAAGACCCGCGCCGTCGAGTACTTCGGGCGTGAGATGCTGTTCGAGCGCATCCTCTGGGTGAGCGCGCTGCACGACATCCGGCTGCTCACGCGGGGCGGCACGCGGCTCGAGCGCGTACGGTTCGGGACGGGGGACCTGCCGTACTACGAGGCGACGGTGAACCGCGTCTGGCGCGGTCGCACATCCGGGCTGCCGCGTGGGCATGTGGAGGCGGCCGCGGCCGCGATCGCTCCCCGCCCGGAGATCGTGCCGTGGTCGAAGCCGTTCAGGCGCGCGCGCCTCGCCGTGCGGTGGCGATACCTCGTGACTCGCGATCGTTTCCGTCGCGCCCGCGAGGCGGACCACGAGCGCCGCGATCGGCGAGCGGTGGATCGGGCGATGGGTCGGGAATCCGTGCGGCGACGCTTCGCCGGTGCGTGGGTGCTCATGGATCGTGACGACTTCGCTCGCGACAACGCCGAGGCGCTGTACCGATACCTGCAGGCCGAGCAGCCCCACGTGAACGCCTGGTTCGTGGTCCGAAGGGATTCCCCGGACTATCGTCGGCTCCGCCGGGAGGGCTTCCGTCTGGCAGCGTTCGGCTCACGCAGGCACCGCGTCCTGATGCGATTCGCCGCGAACGTGATCTCCTCCCAGGCGAACGCGTACGTCACAGCTCCCCACGGCCACCGGGAAGCGGGGTTGGGCGATTGGAAGTTCACGTTCCTGCAGCACGGCGTGACGAAGGACGACCTCTCCCGATGGCTCAACCCCAAGCAGATCGACCTGATCCTCGCGTGCACGCGTCCCGAGTACGACGCCTTCGTCGCCGACGGGTCGCAATACGTCTTCACGACGCGTGAAGTCGCACTCACGGGCTTCCCGAGGCACGATGAACTCCGGTCCGTCGCCGACCACGTCCCCGAGCAGGAGCGCGACGTGATCCTGCTCGTCCCGACCTGGCGCAACTACCTGCTCAAGCGCGAGACGGGGATCGGTTCCGCCCGTGAGATCGTGGACGACTTCTGGGAGTCGTCGTACATCACGAACTGGACTGCGCTCGCGGCCGACCCGCGACTCGCCCGACTGGCGGAGCGGACCGGCTCCCGGATCGTGTTCGCCCCGCACCCGAACCTCCAGGCTCACCTCCGTCCCGAGCACCTTCCGGCGCACGTCGAGTACTTCTCCTACGCGGATGCCGACATCAAGTCGATGATCGTACGGGCGCGGATCGCGGTCACGGACTACTCGTCCCTCGGCACGGAGGCTGCGCTGGTCGGCGTGCCGCTGGTGTACTTCCAGTTCGACCGCGAGGAGTTCTTCACGGGAGCCCACGCCTACCGTCCGGGGTACTTCCGCGCCGAACGCGACGGCTACGGACCCATGGTCGAGGACCTGGACTCGGCGGTCGCAGCGATCGACCGGCTGCTCGGCGACGCCGAGTTCTCGCGCCGCTACCTGGAGCGGGTCGAGTCGGATTTCCGGTACCGCGACACCCGCAACAGTGAGCGTGCGTACCGCGCCATCGCGTCGCTCGATCGTCCGTGGTACGACCGGGATCCCGGTCTGTTCGACGGCTCGACCGTGGAGTACGAGGCGGTGGGGGAGTCGGGCGCGACGGAGGAGGCGTCGAGCACGCGGATCGAAGAACCGACGGCACCGGACGAACCGGCATCGGCCGGGTCGGGGATTCCCGAACCGGCGGCCGCCGAGTCTGCGGATTCCGAGATGGCGCCGGCGTGATGCGCTCCGAATCCCGGCTTCTCGTGCGGCGTTCCGCGCCGGTGATGCGGGGCCCGCTCTGGCGGTTCCGGAACCTCCTCCGCAACATCCTGCTGATGCCGGGCCGCGTCAAGGAACTCCATGAGATCGCGATCGAGACGCAGCACCTCATGCTGCGCGAGCTGCAGGGCCAGCGGGACCTCACCAAGGTGACGCTCGCCCGCACCGCGGAACTCCAGGTGCCGGCCGCGTGGGCCGACGGTCCGATCCGCGTCCTGCTGCTCATCCACTACCCGGAGGCCTGGGCATCGCTCGCGGGTGTCCACCGTGCGCTCGAGGCGGACGCGCGGTTCGCGGTGACCGTCGCGACGATTCCGCGCCGGTTCCCCGGGGCCGACCGCTTCGCCGGAGAGGACGTCACCCATGCGGCGCTCGCGGCGAGCGGCGTACCTCACATCCGGCTCGACTTCGCCGATTCCTTCGAGTCGCTCGATGTGGTGCGAGCACTTCGGCCGCACTTGGTCTTCCGACAGTCGCAGTGGGATTCGGACGTGCCGCCGGCGTTCTCCGCGCAGGCGCTCGGGTTCACGCGCCTCTGCCTCGTCCCGTACGAGACCATGAACCTCATCGAGAACGTGCGGCATGACGCGTCGCCGACGGACTCAGCAGTGGACGCTCCCTACCATCGGGCAGCCTGGCGGATCTTCTGCGCGAACGACGAGGTGAGGTCGGCCGCGGCGTCGAACGGCACACTCGGCGCGGACCGATTCGTCGTGACCGGACATCCGAAGGCCGCCTCGATCGGCAATGCGGCCCCGCACTGGCCGGTGTCCCAGGGCGACGGGCGGCGGGGACGCATCGTCTGGTCCGCGCACCACAGCATCGGCGAGCATTGGACGCGGTTCGGGATGTTCCACCGCATGCACCGGCGGATGCTCCTCTTCGCCGCCTCCCGACCTGACCTCGAGTTCGTGTTCATGCCGCATCCGATGCTGCCGAGCTACGTCGGGCATCCGGATTCCCCGACCGGACGTCGCGAGTTCGCCGCGTTCGTCGACGACTGGGACCGCCTCCCCAACACCGCGCGGTACACGGGCCCCGACTACGCCGGCGTGCTGCGCGCCGCCGATGCGGTGATCACGGACGGGATCAGCATGCTCATCGAGCCTCAGATCGTCCGGCGTCCGGTCGTGTTCATCGAGCGGGACGATCACCGGCCGTTCAACGCGACGGGAAGGGCGGTCATACGCGGGGTCCACAGCCATCACGACATCGAGTCGGCGATCGAGGCGGTCGCCCGATTCGCGCTCGGCGGGCCGGATCCGCTGTCGGAACTGCAGGAGCACAATGTCCGGATGCTGTTCGCGCACCCCGATCCCGAGCGCCGCATCATCGACGCGATCATCGGCGGCCTGCAGCGGGAATCGGGCGGGTCGGCCACGCTCGCGCCGGTGATTCCCATCGGCGATGCGATCGATACGGAGCCGGAAGCGGGCCCGGACCGCGTCACGGCCGGCTGAGCCGGAGCTCCACGACCTCGCGCACCGGCTGCGGTCGGCGCCCAGCCCGTGCAGGAGCACGAAGCTCACGCGAGCGGCCCCGGGCGGTAGAAGGAACGGTCGGCGCCGCCGCCGACGCGAGCCGGTTCGCCGGGGGACTGGGGCCGGATGGCCTCGAGCAGCATGCCGGCCAGGCGCACGAGCTGCGCGATCTGGTCCTCGTCGCGGTCGACCCATCGGCACTGCGGGTCGCCGATCGGCACGAAGCCGTCGTGCTGCTCCCAGACGACGAGCGTGCGCTCGGCGCCGAGCACGTACTGCTGCCACCACACCTGCCGCAGGTAGCCGCGCGGGATGCCGCGCCACGGCTTCGACGTGGTCTTGATCTCGCAGAGCTCGAGCGTGCCGTCGCCGAGCACCTTGAGCCCGTCGGGCGTAGCGAGATGGCGGCGGTCGGACTCGGCGTGGAAGAGCAGGCTCGACGGGGCGATGCCGTGCTCGGCGCGGGCCCAGCGGGCGATGACCGGTTCGCGCTCCCTGCCGTGGTCGGTGTAGCGGCTGCCGCCGAATCCGCGACTGCGGCCGTCGTGGAGCTTCTCGTTCGCCGCGGCGCGGACGGATGACTCCGACGCGAGCTTCGCTGCATCCGTCGCCGTCACGCCCCGGGCGCGCGCCCGGAGCCACGCCACCCGGTCGCCCGAGTCGGCGACGATGCGGGTCTCGTGCGGCAGCGGCGGCTGGCGCAGCGCCGACGCGACGCGGGGTGCGACCGACTCGAGGTCGAACAGCGCGAAGGGGGTGTCGGTCACCCGACCACGGTACCCCCGGCCGCCCCCGGACGACGCGTGCGGCGGACGCGCGGCGCTACTTCACCGCGCGGAGCGCGCCGCCCGCGGACTGCGCGATCATCGCCTCGATGTTCGCCGGCGAGAGCGAGTGGTGGATGGCGAGCATGCTCGCGCCCAGGACCGCGGCATCCGCGCCCGTCTGCGACAGCGTGATGTGCAGCGACTCGGTCGCGAGCGGCATCGAGCGGCGGTACACGACCTCGCGCACGCCGGCGATGAGGTGCTCGCCGGCCTCGGCCATCGAGCCGCCGAGCACGATCACGGACGGGTTCATCAGGCTGAGGCAGGTCGTGAGCACCTCGCCGATGTCGCGGCCGGCCTGGCGGACCGCCTGGATGGCGTTCACGTTGCCGTTCTTGACCAGGTCGACGACGTCGCGCGAGTTGCTCGCCGGGATGCCGGCCGCCGTGAGGGCGCGTGCGATGGCGCTTCCCGAGGCGAGCGCCTCGAGGCATCCGAAGTTGCCGCAGTTGCAGGCGATCTCGGCGCCGCGGGAGACGTAGACGTGGCCGATGTCGCCTGCGGTGCCCTGCGCGCCGCGCTGGAGGAACCCGCCGGAGATGACGCCCGCGCCGATGCCGGTCGCGATCTTCACGAAGAGCAGGTGGTCGGTGTCGGGCCACGCCTTCTCGCGCTCGCCGAGCGCCATGATGTTCACGTCGTTGTCGACGAGCACGGGAACGTCGATCTCCTGGCGGATCCACCCGGCGATGTCGAAGCGGTCCCATCCGGGCATGATCGGCGGGTTGATCGGCCGGCCGGTGCTGAACTCGACCGGGCCGGGGACGCCGACGCCGATCGCGAGCAGGTCGCCGGTCCGTCGACCGGTGTGCTCGATGAGCTCGCGGATGACCGTGAGGACCGCGTCGAGCACGACGCGTGGACCCTCGGAGACCGCGATGACCGAGTTCGTCTCCTCGATGATGCGCCCGGTGATGTCGGCGAGCGCGACGCGGATGTGCGATGCGCCGATGTCGACCCCGACGACGAACCGCTCGCTCGCCGTGATCGCGAAGAGGGACGACGGCCGGCCCCCCGTCGAGGCGGCCTCGCCGACCGGGCCGACGAGGCCCAGGTCGGTGAGGGCGTCGATGCGCATCGCCACCGTCGTGCGTGCGAGCCCGGTGATCGAGGCGAGCTCGCTCCGCGTGCGCGGTTGACCGTCGCGCAGGATCTGGAAGAGATCGCTCATCGCGGTCGAGCCCAGCGCGTTCACGTGGGGTCGCGCGTCGGCGTTCGCGCTTACGTCAACCATCCGTCGATTCTCCCATACTCATCGGCGTAACTCGCATGCACATGCATCCACCGGAATACGTCCGGCGACGTATCGGCGCTGCGGCTAATGCGACTTCGAACCCTGCCCGGCGAACCGCTGCTGCAGGAGCACCGCGACCACGATGATCACGCCCTTCGCGACCGCCTGCACGGACGTCGAGAGGTTGTTCTGCGTGAACACGTTCGTCAGCGTCGCGAAGATCAGGACGCCGAACACGGTGCCCGTGATCGTGCCGCGTCCGCCGACGAGGAGGGTGCCGCCGACCACGACCGCGGCGATCGCGTCGAGCTCGTAGAGCTGACCGTGCGTGGAGGTCCCCGCAGTGGTACGGCCGAGGATCATGACCGCGGCGATGCCCGCCGTCAGCCCGGCGAGCGCGTACAGGTACATCGTGTGGCGGCGGACCGCGAGACCCGCGAGGCGCGCCGCCTCGCGGTTGCCGCCGATCGCGACCGTCCGGCGGCCGAACGTCGTGCGGTTGAGGAGGATCCATCCGGCGACCGCGACGAGCACGAAGATCCAGATCAGCATGTCGATGCCGAGCAGGTCCATGTTCATGAACTCGATGAACTCGGGGATCCGCACGACCTGGGTCGTCCGGTTCGCCAGGATCTCGGCGAGGCCGCGCGCGGCCACGAGCATCGCCAGCGTCGCCATGAAGGCGACGACCTTGCCGTAGGCGATGACGAAGCCGTTGAGGAAGCCGGCCGCGAGGCCGACCGCGAGGGCGGTGAAGACCATCACGAGCCAGGTCGAGTTCTCGGCGAGCGCCTGGACGGCGGACAGCGTCGCGACCACCGATGCGAGGCCCATCACGGAGCCCACCGACAGGTCGATGCCGCCGCCGATGATGACGAACGTCATGCCGACCGAGATGACGCCGATGATCGAGGCGAGCCGGACGATGACGAGGATGTTGTCGATGTTCGTGAAGCGGTCGCCCGCGGTGATCGCGCCGACGACGAAGAGCGCGGCCAGGGCGAGGATCAGGCCGAGGTTCCGGCCGACGGAGCCGCTCAGCAGGCTCCTCGCGGTGAACCGGCGCCGCTGCTCCGGCGGCTCCGGTGATGCGGGGCCGGATTCGGCCTGGGCGATGGTCGGGGACTGGGACTCGCTCACGCGGCGGTTCCTTTCATGACGAGGTCGAGCACCTGGTGCTCGTCGATCTGGTCTGACTTCACTGTCGTGAGGATGCGGCCGTCCCCGACGACGAGGACGGTGTCGGCGAGTCCGAGCACCTCCTCGATCTCGCTGGACACGACGACGACGGCGTCGCCGTTCGCTGCGAGCTCGCGGATGAGGGCGTAGATCTCGGCGCGGGCGCCGACGTCCACGCCGCGCGTCGGCTCGTCGAGGAGGAGCACGGACGTGCGGTTGACGAGCCAGCGCGCCAACAGGATCTTCTGCTGGTTGCCGCCCGAGAGCGTGCGGGCCGGCCGGTCGGGATCGGCGGGGCGGAGCTCCAGCGCGTCGATCTGCTCGGCCGCGATGCGGCGCTCGCGGCGCTCGTCGACGAACCCGCCGCGGGCGAACCTCGCGAACGAGGAGAGCGTGACGTTCCGGAAGATCGGTTCGTCGAGGAGCAGGCCCTGGCTCTTGCGCTCCTCCGGCGACAGCCCGATCCCCGCCTTGACCGCATCGCGGACCGAGCCGCGGCGGAGTTCGCGGCCGTTCGCCCGGACGGTGCCGGTGGTCGCGCGCCGTGCGCCGTAGATCGTCTCGAGGATCTCCGATCGGCCCGAGCCGACGAGGCCCGCGAGTCCGACGATCTCGCCCGCCCGGACCGTGAAGGCCACGTCGTGGAAGACGCCCTCGAGCGAGAGGTCCTCGACCTCGAGTGCCAGCGGCGCGTCGTCGGGGATCGGCGTGGCCGGCGGGAAGACGTTCTCGACCTCGCGGCCGGTCATGCGCCGGATGAGCTCGGACGTGGGCGTCTCGGAGACGTCGAGGCCGTTCGCGGTGCTGCGCCCGTCCTTCAGGACCGTGATGCGATCTCCGATCTCCCGGATCTCCTCCAGTCGGTGCGTGATGTACACGACCGCGATGCCCGCGTTCGTGAGCTCGCGGACGACCCGGAAGAGGTTCTTCACCTCTTCGCCGTCGAGCACCGCGGAGGGCTCGTCCATGATGATGAGCCGCGTGTCGTGCGAGAGCGCGCGGGCCATGCTGACGATCTGCTTGTTCGCCGCGCTCAGCGTCCCGACCTCGCGCGACGGCGGCAGGTCCCCGTGGCCCAGTCGGTCGAGCAGCTGCCGGGTGCGTTCGTTGGCCTCGCCGGCGCGGAGGAAGCCGCCCACGGAGAGTTCGTGTCCGAGGAAGATGTTCTCGGCGATGGTCAGCCCGTCGACGACGTCGAGTTCCTGGTACATCGTGGCGATGCCGAGTTCGATCGCGTCCTGGGGGGAGTGCAGCGAGACCCGCTCGCCGTTCCACTCGATCGTGCCCGAGTCGGGGATGTGCGCCCCGGCGAGCGTCTTGATCAGCGTCGACTTGCCTGCGCCGTTCTGGCCGAGGATGCAGTGGACTTCGCCAGCGGCGATCTCGAGGTCGACGTTCTTCAGCGCCTGCACGCCGGAGAAGTTCTTCGAGATGCCGGTCATGCGGAGTAATGCCGGAAGATGGTCGTCTTTGATCACTTGGGAATCATAACCGGAACTCGCGATGTCGCAAGTGGTTTCGTCGAAATCAGGTCGAGAATCCTCTGGCACATGCGGCCATGCGCCTGGGTGGGCGCCCCATCACTTATAACGCGATACAAACATAAGTTGCGCAGAGTCGGCTACCTTCTGCTACGCTCACGAAACGTCAGCGTGGACTCCGTTGGGTGTGGTGGCACCCGGATGGATACGAGGTCCATCTGGCGGTGCTGCGTCACATCCAATGAGAGGACTACACGAATGAGTGTCACCCGCACTTCACGAGCCCGCATGCTGGTCATGGCGGGCGCATCCCTGGCGGTCGCCGGCCTGCTGGCCGGCTGCACGGCGGGCGGATCCGAGTCGAACATCACGGAGAACCAGAACTCCGCCGAGGAGAACGCCGAGGCGGGCGACACGGTCGTCATCGGCTTCTCGGGCCCCGCGGCCGACCACGGTTGGCTGGGAGCGATCAACTCGGCGGCCATCGCCGCCGCCGAGAGCTACCCCGACGTCGAGCTCCGCGTCGCGGAGGGGACGAACGACGCCAACCTCCAGATCAGCCAGGTCGAGACGTTCGTCAACGACGGCGTCGACGCCATCGTGCTGCTGCCGACCGACGGCGCCGCACTCACCGAGGCGGCGACCGCGGCGATGGAGGCCGGGATCCCGGTCATCAACGTCGACCGCGAGTTCTCCAGCCCCTTCGCCGCACGCGCGACCATCCTGGGCGACAACTACGGCATGGGCGTCAGCGCCGGCACGTACATCTGCGAGCAGCTCGGCGGACAGGACGACGCCGTCGTCGCCGAGATCGCCGGCATCGACTCGCTGCCGCTGACCCAGGACCGCTCGGCGGGCTTCGCCGACGCGCTGTCCGACTGCGGCCTGGAGGTCTCGAACCGCGTCGCCGCGGACTTCACCATCCAGGGCGGCGAGGCCGTGACCTCGCAGCTGCTCTCGGCCGCGCCGGAGATCGACGCGATCTGGAACCACGACGACGACCAGGGCGTCGGCGTCCTCGCGGCCATCGACGCCGCGGGCCGCGACGAGTTCTTCATGGTCGGCGGCGCGGGCAGCGCGAACGCGATGCGCGCCATCCAGTCGGGCGACTCGGTGCTCGAGGCGACCGTCATCTACCCGTCGACGCAGGCGGCCGACGGTATCGCGCTGGCCCGCCTGATCGCTCAGGGCAAGACGATGAGCGACCTCTACACGCCGAGCGTCGCCAACCGGATCGTGCTCGACGCGCCCGTGGTGACTGCGGAGAACGTGGACGAGTACATCCAGTTCGCCTTCGAGTCCTGACCCGATCACCACGTGGCTGGGCGCCCTTCGGGGCGCCCAGCCTCCCCTACCCAGAAAGGCAGTTCGATCTGCATGCGTGAACGACTCCGCGTCGCGATGGTGGGCAACGGCTTCATGGGGGCCGCCCACTCGCAGGGATGGCGCGTCGCCCCGAGGTTCTTCGACCTCACGGCCGAGCCGACGATGGATGTCCTCGTCGGTCGAGATCCGGATCGGGCCGCCGCCTCCGCCGAGAAGTGGGGCTGGCGGGAGTCCGCGTCGGATTGGCGCGAGGTCGTCGCGCGGGACGACATCGACGTCGTCGACATCGTCACCCCGGGAGACAGCCACGCGGAGATCGCCATCGCCGCGCTCGAGGCGGGCAAGCACGTGCTGTGCGAGAAGCCGCTCGCGAACTCGTCCGCCGAGGCCGAGGCGATGACCCGGGCGGCCGAGGCCGCCGCCGCACGCGGCATCCGCTCGATGGTGGGCTTCACGTACCGTCGCCTCCCGGCGACGGCCTTCGCGCGGCACCTGATCGCCGAGGGGCGCATCGGCGAGGTCCGCCACGTGCGCGCCTCGTACCTGCAGGACTGGCTCGTCGACCCTGCGTCGCCCATGACCTGGCGGTTGCAGAAGGACCGTGCCGGATCGGGCGCCCTCGGGGACATCGGCGCGCACGCGGTCGACATGGCCGAGTACCTCACGGGGCTCCGGGTCGCCGAGGTGTCGGGCCTGCTCGAGACCTTCGTCCGCGAGCGGCCGATCGCCGGTTCCTCGTCCGGAGCCATCTCGGGCGGATCGACCGCTCCCCCCACGGGAGTGGGCGAGGTCACCGTCGACGACGTCGCGTTCTTCCACGGGCGCTTCGCATCGGGCGCGCTGGGCTCGTTCGAGGCATCGCGCATGGCGACCGGCCGCAAGAACGCCCTGCGCGTCGAGGTGTCGGGATCACGCGGCGCGATCGCGTTCGACCTCGAGCACCTCAACCGCATCGAGTACTACGACGCGTCGGCGCCCGCGAGCGAGCAGGGGTTCACGTCGATCATCGTGACCGAGCCGGAGCACCCGTGGGTCTCGGCGTGGTGGCCGGCCGGCCACCTGCTCGGCTACGAGCACGGCTTCGCCAACCAGGCGAGGGACTTCGTCGAGGCGATCGCCACGGGCGCCGACCCGAATCCGTCCTTCGCCGACGGGCTCCACGTGCAGCGCGTCCTCGACGCGGTCGAGGAGAGCGCCGCATCGACGGGTGCGTGGGTGGGGGTCGCCTCCGAGGCGGCCTCGGTGGCCGGCTGACGCGGCCCCGATCGGCCGGTATCCGCGAACGAGGGGAAGGTGCGGGATGTCGTCCACCGCATCCGTGCGACTCGATGAGCGGGCCGGGCGGCGAGCCGAGACCGTCGATGGCGTGACCGGAGGGGTGGACGAGGTCGAGCACGGTGCGGCCGGACTCGCCGCGCGCGTCGAGAAGGCGGTCGCACGCGCGCCGGCCGCGACGGCGGCCGCCTGGGCCGCCCTCGTCGCCCCCGCCGACGACCAGCCCGAACTGCGGGAGCTCATCGACGGGCTCGCCGCGCAGCGCGGGGGCAAGTACCTCCGCTCGAGGCTGGCCGCGGCGGCCTACCTCGGCATGGGCGGCAGGGACGCGGGGGCCTGCGACGGGCTGTCCGCGGCCGTGCAGTTGCTGCATCTGGGGCTCTGCGTCCACGACGACCTGATCGACGGCGACGACCGCCGTCACGGTCGCCCCAACCTGTTCGGCGTCACCCGGGAGACGCTGCGATCGATCGGCGCGGCATCGACGGCCGAGCACCGTGCGGCGTCGGCCGCCGTCCTCGCCGGCGACCTCGCGATCGGCGAGTGCATCGGGCTCCTCGCCCGCGCTCCCGTGCCTGACGGGATCCGGGTCTCGCTCGTGCTCGAGGTCGTCACCGCGCTCGGGCAGGCGGTCTCGGGCGAGCTGATGGACGTCAGCGGGGAGGGCCTCCCGGTCGAGGCGGCTCGACCCGCCCGCACGGCCGAACTGAAGACCTCGGGCTACAGCGTCGTCCTGCCGCTCCGGCTCGGCGCCCTCGCGTCGGGGCGAGCGGATGCCGCCGCGCTCGCCGCGCTCGGGGAGTTCGGACGCCACCTCGGGGTCGCGTACCAGTTCATGGACGACGAGCTCGCGGTCTTCGGGGATCCGGAGCGGACCGGCAAGTCGACCAGCTCCGACATCCGCTCGGGCAAGCGCACCTTCCTGCTCCAGCTCGCCTACGCCGGGTCGTCGGAGCAGCAGCGGGCGAGCCTCGACCGCGACATCGGCCGTGCCGACCTGTCCGATGCGGGCGTCGAGCGCGTCCGAGCCGTCATGCGCGACAGTGGCGCGCTCGAGCGGCATCGCGCCTGCATCGTGCGTCGGGCGGCCGATGCGGTGGCGGCGCTCGAGGGCGCCGGGCTTCCGGCGGAGCTCGAGGCGTACCTCGGGGTGCTCGCCAGGAGCGTGCCCGGCCGCTCGGCCTGACTTTCAACTGAACGTGAGCGGGTTATCGCGAAAGCAGTGCAACTTCTGATTGACCGAGGATTCAAGCTCGGCTAGCTTCGAGATCGGGGCCACGGCGCCCACGCGCAACGGTGCACAGGGAATGGAGTTCGACGATGAACGAAGGACGGACCGGGATCTGGTTCGTGGGCGCTCGAGGGAGCGTCGCGACCACCGCGACCGTGGGCCTCGCCGCCCTCGCCGACGAGCTCGTGGCGCCGGTGGGGCTCACGACCTCGGGGCCCGAGTTCGACGGCGTCGCGCTCCCGGCGTTCGGCGACCTGGTGGTCGGCGGCCACGACGTCGACGACACCCCGCTCGCCGATCGCGCACGCTCGCTCGCCGCCGGCGGAATGCTGCCCTCACGGATCGTCGACGCCGTCGGCGCCCGGCTCGACGCCGTCGACGCCGACATCCGCCTGCTCGCTCGCACCCCGCGCGGCACCCAGCGCGAGGAGATCGAGCTCCGCGCCGCCGACATCCGCGACTTCCGCGACCGCCACGGCCTCGCCCGGGTCGTGGTCATCGACGTCGCCTCGACCGAACCGCTCCCCGCCGATCGACCCGAATTCCACGCCCGTGCAGCGCTCGACGCCGCGCTCGACGACCCGGCATCCGAGCCGCTGCCCTCCAGCACGCTCTCGGCGATCGCGGCCGTCGCCGGCGCCGGTGCGCCCTACGCGTGCTTCACGCCGTCGCTCTCGCTCGGCGTCCCGGCGCTGCGCGACCTCGCCGCGGAATCCGCCGTGCCGATCGCCGGCCAGGACGGCAAGACCGGTGAGACGCTGCTCCGCACGGTCCTCGCGCCCATGTTCGCATCGCGTGGGATGCGCGTGCTCTCCTGGGCCGGCGCCAACCTCCTCGGCGGCGGCGACGGAGCGACGCTCGCCGATCCCGCCGCGGTGCAGTCCAAGCTCGTCTCGAAGAACCGGGGCCTGCACGACCTGCTCGGCGACGACGTCGTGACACCGCTGCACATCGACAACGTGCCCGACCTCGGCGACCTCAAGACGGCGTGGGACCACGTGCACGCCGAGGGCTTCCTCGACACCCGGATCACGCTGCAGACCACCTGGAGCGCGTACGACTCGACGCTCGCGGCGCCGCTCGTGATCGACCTCGCACGACTGCTCTCCCTGGCCGACGGCGCCGGCGTCACCGGCCCGGTCGCCGAACTCGGCTACTTCTTCAAGGACCCGTGGGGGAGCGACGAGCACGCGTTCGCCCGCCAGGCCGACGAGCTGGTCTCGTGGGCGCTCCGGACGGCGGTCCGGAGGTCCGCGGCGCAGGTGGCGTGACGTGGACGCACCCACGTTCCTGCAGCTGGTCCGGGCGCCCGCCGGCCTGACGGTCCTCGGCGACGCGACCACGGGCATGGCCGCGACCGGGCGTCGGGGCATCCTGCCCAGGCTCGGACTGCCCGTCGCCTCGGTGCTGCTCTACTGGGGCGGGATGGCGCTGAACGACGCGGCCGACGCGGACCTCGACCGGGTCGAGCGGCCCGAGCGGCCCATCCCCTCCGGCCGGGTGACGCGGCGCGCTGCCCTCGCCACGGCCGGCGCACTGACGACGGCGGGGATCGCGGTCGCCTGGCTCACCGGCGGCCGGTCCTCCCTGGCCGTCGCCCTCCCGCTCGCCGGCTCCATCTGGGCGTACGACCTCTCGGCCAAGCGGAACGTGCTCGGCCCGTTCGTCATGGCCGCCTGCCGGGGGCTCGACGTGCTGCTCGGCGCGGGGTCCGACGGCGCTCGGGTCGCCGCGCGGCCCGCGCTCGTGATGGCCGGGCACACCGCGAGCGTCACGGCGCTCGCCCGCGGCGAGGTGCACGGCACGAGTCCCGCCGTGGCGGCGGCCGCCGCCGTGGTCACCGCCGGGTCGGCCGTCGCCGCGGTGCGGCCGAAGGCGGATGCCGCGGGCATCGTGTCGTGGGTCGCGGCCGCCCGGTTCGCGCTCCCGACCCTCCGTGCCCAAGCCGGCGCGGTCGGCACCCCGACCGGTCCGGTCGTCCGCGACGCCACGCGCCGGGGCATCCTCGCGATGGTGCCGCTGCAGGCGGCGCTCACGGCCCGCGCCGGTCGCCCGATCGACGCGGTCGTCCTCCTCGCGGTCGACGCGCTCGGCATCCTGCTCATGCGCCGCGGTGCGAGGGGACGTGAGATCACGTGACCGGGTCCACGACGCTCGTCCGGCCCGTTCTGGGCTACGGCACGAACGGGCTCGCCGACCATCCGCTCGGCGCCGCGCTCGATGTGGTGCAGCGAAACGGGTACGGCGCGGTCGCGCTGACCCTGGGGCATCCGCACCTCGACCCGTTCGCCGACGGATGGCGCGATGACGTCCGACTCCTGCGCGACGACCTCGAGGCGCGCGGCCTCCGGGTCGTCGTCGAGACCGGCGGACGCTACGTGCTCGACGCCTTCCGCAAGCACCGCCCGAACCTGCTCGACGACGACGGCGAGGCCGAGCTGCGCGTGGCCTTCCTCGTCCGCGCGATCGAGATCGCCGAGGTCCTCGGCGCCGACTGCGTCTCGCTCTGGTCGGGCGTGCTGCCCGAGGGGGCCGACGCGGCGGGTGCGTGGCGTCGTCTCGTCGACCGGATGTCCCGGCTCGTCGTCACGGCCCGGGCCCACGGCGTGCGGCTCGGCTTCGAGCCCGAGCCGGGGATGCTGGTCGAGACCGTCGCCGATGCGCTGCGGCTGCACGGCGAGCTCGGCGATCCGCCGGAGTTCGGGATCACGGTCGACCTCGGCCACTGCGTGGTGGTCGAGCCGGGCGGCGTCGAGGGCGCCCTCCGCGCCGCGGGCGACCTCCTCGTGAACGTGCAGGTCGACGACATGCTGCCGCACGCGCACGAGCACCTCGAACTCGGCACGGGTGCGCTCGACCTCGACCTCGCGTTCCGCACGCTCGCCGAGCTCGAGTACGGCGGGATCGCCGCCGTCGAGCTGCCGCGCCACTCGCACGCGGCGCCGCGCCTGGCGCGGGAGAGCATCGCACGGCTGACCGAGGTCATGGAGAGGATCGGGTGAACCGCATGGAGGAATCGATGGGATCGAGGGCCGGTGCGCCGGCGATCGTCGTCGCCGACGAGCTCGAGACGCGCTACCGGGCCGGCGACACCGATGAGCGGATCCTCGTGCTCGGCGCGCTCGACCGGATCGTCGCGGAGCAGCCCGCGCCCGACCTCGTGCGCGCCGTCGGCGTCGACCTGGTGCGCGACGCGCTCCGCACCAACGACCCGCGACTCGTCGCGGCCGCGATGGGCCCGTTCGCCGGTCGCCACCTCGGCGATCACGACTGGCGGCACGGCGTCGTGAAGCTCGTCTTCATGGGCGTGCCGCTCACGGGCGTCGCCCGGCTCGACGAGCGCGCCGACGACGAGCTGGCCCGCATGGCCGAGGACCTCGCGGAGGAGCGCGCGGCCGCCGGGCGCCCCATCCCCGACGACCTCCGCGCGCTGCTCCCCGCGGCCGCCGACGCATCCCACGAGACAGGACGCTGACATGCGCATCTTCGACCCGCACATCCACATGACCTCCCGGACGACCGACGACTACGAGGCGATGTACGCCGCGGGCGTGCGCGCGGTCGTCGAGCCGGCGTTCTGGCTCGGCCAACCGCGCACGGGCGTCTCGAGCTACCTCGACTACTTCGACGCGATCACCGGGTGGGAGCGGTTCCGTGCGTCGCAGTTCGGCATCCGCCACCACGCGGCGATCGCGCTGAACCCGAAGGAGGCGAACGACCCGCGCTGCCGCGAGGTCATGCCCGAGCTCGACCGCTACCTCGGGCGCGAGTCGGTCGTGGCGGTCGGCGAGACCGGCTACGACTCGATGACCCCCGAGGAGGACGAGGTCCTCGAGGCGCACCTCGACCTCGCGATCCGCCACGCGCTGCCCGTCGTCGTGCACACGCCGCACCGCGACAAGAAGCACGGCACGCAGCGCACCCTCGACGTGATCGCGAACTCGGGCATCGCACCCGAGATGGTCGTGCTCGACCACCTGAACGAGGTCACGGTCGACCTGGTGGCGGAGCGCGGCTGCTGGATGGGCTTCTCGATCTACCCCGACACCAAGATGGACCCCGGTCGCATGGTCGCGATCCTCCAGCGGCTCGGCACGGAGCGGATGCTCGTGAACTCCGCCGCCGACTGGGGCCGCTCCGACCCGTTGCTCACGGCGAAGACGGGTCGCGCCATGCTCGAGGCGGGCTTCGCCGACGCGGAGGTCGACACCGTGCTCTGGGGCAACCCGGTCGCGTTCTACGGGCAGAGCGGCCGCCTCGACGTGAGCCCGCTTCCGGGGTTCGAGCTCGGCGGCGAGGCCGAGCTCTTCGAGGGCAACTCGATCCTGCGCGGTGCCGCCGCGGTGCCTGCGGAGGCGCCTGCCGGCGCGGGGGCGAACTGAGGATGCACCTCTCCTACTGCACCAACGTGCACCCGGCGGAGGACCTCGACGGGGTGATCGCGCAGCTGCACGCGGCGGCGGGTCCGATCCGTCGCGCGGCCGGCCTCGACCTCCTCGGCGTCGGCCTGTGGCTGTCCGCGCCGCTCGCGGCGCGCCTGGCGAACGAGACCGCCGCACCGGCCCGGCTGCGCGCCGCGCTCGAGAAGGAGGGGCTCGAGGTGCGCACCCTGAACGCGTTCCCGTACGAGGCCTTCCACGCGGAGGTCGTGAAGCTCGGCGTGTACCGGCCCGACTGGACCGACCCCGCACGCCTGGAGTACACGGTCGATGCGGCGCGAGTGCTCGCCGAACTGCTGCCGCCGGACGGCGAGGGCAGCATCTCGACACTGCCGCTGGGGTGGCGCGAGGGGTGGGATGCCGCGGCCGACCGTGCGGCGACGGACGCGCTGGTCGCACTGTGCGCCGAGCTCCGCGCCATCCGTGCGGAGACCGGACGCGTCATCCGCCTCGCCATCGAGCCCGAGCCGGGCTGCGTGCTCGACGACGTCGCCGACACGGTCGCGTGGCTGGATGCGCACCGCGACCGGGTCGACCTCGAGCACGTCGGCATCTGCCTGGACACCTGCCACCTCGCGGTCTCGTTCGCCGACCCGCGCATCGAGGTGGAGCGGATCGCGGCGGCTGGCATCCGGATCGTGAAGGTGCAGGCGTCGGCGGCGCTGCACGTCGAGCACCCCGGTGCACCCGACGCGCGGCGAGCGATCGCCGAGTACCGCGAGGACCGCTACCTGCACCAGGTCCGAGAGCAGGCGGCGAGCGGTCCGATCCGCATCGACGACCTCCCCGAGGCCCTGGAGGTGCTGCCCGCGTCGGCGCCGTGGCGGGTGCACTTCCACGTGCCGCTGCACCTCGAACCCGAGCCGCCGCTGCGGGCGACCACGGAGGTCCTCGAGGCCGCCCTCGACGCGGTCGTCGCAGTGCAGCCGGTGGACCAGCTGCACGTGGACGTCGAGACGTACACGTGGTCGGTGCTCCCGGGCGTCGACGCCGACCATCCCGTCGACCTCGTGGACGGCGTCGCGGGCGAGCTGCGGTGGGCCGCGACCCGCCTGGCCGAACGTCAGGGGCAGCCGGCATGACCCGCCGTGTGCTGCTGCTCGACGTGGTCGGGTTGACCGCCGACGTGTTGCGGTCCATGCCGCGCCTGTCCCGGATGGCCTCCGCCGGTTCGCGGGCCGAGCTCGGGACGGTGCTGCCCGCCGTGACGTGCTCGGTGCAGTCGAGCGTGCTGACCGGGCGGATGCCGTCCGGGCACGGCATCGTCGGCAACGGATGGTACTTCCGCGAGCTCGGCGACGTGCTCCTCTGGCGGCAGCACAACCGGCTGGTCGAGGGCGAGAAGCTCTGGGAGACCGCGCGACGCCGGGCCGACGGCGCGTACACCAGCGCGAACCTGGGCTGGTGGTACGCGATGGGCGCGAGCACCGACCTGACCGTCACGCCCCGCCCGATCTACCACGCCGACGGCCGCAAGTCGCCCGACTTCTACGCCCGTCCTCCCGCCCTCCACGACGATCTCCGCGACGCGCTCGGCGAGTTCCCCCTCTTCCAGTACTGGGGTCCCACGGCGAGCATCCGCTCGACGCACTGGATCGTCGACGCCACCCGCCGCGTGCTCGACCGGCCCGACGCACCCGAACTCACCATGGCGTACCTGCCTCACCTCGACTACGACCTGCAGCGCTTCGGCCCCGACGCCCCGGAGGCGGCACGCGCCGCCGCCGACCTCGACCGGGCGATGGCCCCGCTGCTCGACCAGGCCGACGCGCAGGGCGTCACCGTCGTCGCCCTCGCCGAGTACGGCCTCGCCGCCGCCGACCGCCCGGTCGACGTGAACCGCGCGCTGCGCCGCGAGGGACTGCTCGAGGTGTACGTCCAGGACGGCCGCGAGCAGCTGGACCCCTGGACCTCCCGCGCGTTCGCCGTCGCCGACCACCAGGTCGCGCACGTCTACGTCGCAGACCCGGCCGACGTGCCCCGCGTCGCGGCGATCCTGCAGGACCTCGACGGCGTCGACGAGGTCCTCGACCGGGACGCGCAGGCCCGGTACGGCCTCGACCACGCCCGCTCGGGCGAACTGGTCGCGGTCGCCGCACCCGGCGCGTGGTTCACGTACTACTTCTGGCTCGACGACGACGCGGCGCCCGAGTACGCGCGCGGCGTCGACATCCACCGCAAGCCCGGCTACGACCCCGCCGAGCTGTTCTTCGACCCGGCCGACCGGCTCGCGAGGGCCAAGGCCGCCGGCAACCTGGCGCGCAAGGCGCTCGGGCTCCGCTACGCGATGAGCACGGTGCCGCTCGATCCGTCGTGCGTGCGCGGCACGCACGGGCGCCTGCCCGACTCCGCCGCCGACACCCCGCTGCTGCTCGCCTCCGACCCGGCGTTCCTCGACGGCGCCGGCGAGCGCGTGCCGGCGACCGCGGTGCGCGACCTCGTGCTCCGCCACCAGGGCCTCGGCGAGCGCATGCCGCAGCCCGCCGGGCGCGACCGTGTCGCGCCCCGATGACCACCGAACACCGAGAGAGGATCCGAGAATGACCGACACTCCCGCCACCCACCCCGTCACCCTGTTCACCGGGCAATGGGCCGACCTGCCGTTCGAGGAGGTCGCGCGCCTGGCCTCCGAGTGGGGCTACGACGGCCTCGAGATCGGCGTCGGCGGCGACCACCTCGACACGAAGCTCGCCGACGAGGAGCCCGGCTACCTGAGGGAGAAGCAGGAGCTCCTCAAGCGCTACGACCTGAAGGTGTACGCGATCTCGAACCACCTGACCGGCCAGGCCGTGTGCGACGACCCGATCGACTTCCGCCACCAGGCGATCGTGCGCCCGTACACGTGGGGCGACGGCGACGCCGAGGGCGTGCGCCAGCGCGCCGCGGAGGACATGAAGCGCACCGCGCGCGTGGCCCGCAAGCTCGGCGTCGACACCGTCGTGGGATTCACCGGCTCGAAGATCTGGCAGTACGTGGCGATGTTCCCGCCCGTGCCGGCCTCGGTCATCGACGCCGGCTACGAGGACTTCGCGAACCGCTGGAACCCGATCCTCGACGTCTTCGACGACGAGGGCGTCCGCTTCGCGCACGAGGTGCATCCGTCCGAGATCGCGTACGACCACTGGACGAGCGTGCGCACGCTCGAGGCGATCGACCGGCGCCCGGCGTTCGGGTTCAACTGGGACCCGAGCCACATGATGTGGCAGGGCGTCGACCCGGTCGGCTTCATCTGGGACTTCCAGGACCGGATCTACCACGTCGACTGCAAGGACACGCGCATCCGAACGGCGAACAGCCGCTCCGGCATCCTCGGTTCGCACCTGCCGTGGGGCGACCCGCGTCGCGGCTGGGACTTCGTCTCGACCGGGCACGGCGACGTGCCGTGGGAGGACGCGTTCCGCGCGCTCGACGCGATCGGCTACACCGGTCCGATCTCGGTCGAGTGGGAGGACGCGGGCATGGACCGCCTGCACGGCGGTCCGCAGGCGCTCGAGTACGTGCGCTCGCTCATCTGGCCGCGCCCGACCGCGTCGTTCGACGCGGCCTTCTCGAACCAGTAGCGAGCGGATGCCGCGGGCCGCGCGCCCGGCCGTACGATCGAGACCATGCGTCCCGAACCGACGGCCGCGCGACGCGGCCCGCGACCGTCGCCCCGCGGCGATCGGGGTGCGCGGCCCTCGCGGCCCGACCGCGACCTGTCGCGTCCGCTGCCACCCGGGCTGAGCTGGGGTGCGCTCGCCGCGTTCGCGACGGCGCTCACCCTCGGACTGCTCCTCGACGTCCTCCCCTGGTGGCTCGCGGCGTGGTACGGCGCGGCGAGCCTCGTCGCGTTCGCCGCCTACGGCATCGACAAGGCGGCGGCGCGCCGCGACGCATCCAGGATGCCCGAGCAGACCCTGCACCTGATCGACGTCGCGGGCGGATGGCCCGGGGCGCTCGTCGCCCAGCAGCTCTTCCGGCACAAGACGCGCAAGCGCACCTTCCGGCGTGCGTTCTGGCTCACGGTCGTCGTGAACCTTGCCCTCGCCGCCGGCCTGGTCGCGCTGCTCGGCTCGCCCGACCTCGTCGCCGGCGGCGTCACGGATCGCCTGGGCGGCTGAGGGTCTCAGGTCCCAACGGCGTTCGTTCGCCCCGTGGTACCGTCCGCGCGGAATCGGCCGTCGGTCGAGCCCGGCATGAGGTCGGGCGAACCGGCGCCGGCAAGGGGGAGGAACATGCAACGCCATGCCCGGGTCAGCACCAGGCTGACCAGAATCGCCGCGCTCGCCGCCTCGGCCGCCGTCGCGGTGGTCCTGTCCGCCGTCGCACCTGCGGCCGCCGCACCGCCGTCGGGCAACAACGGGGGCAAGGACATCGCCTCGACGACGGAGAACTACGTCACCACCTTCTATCCGATCTGGTTCACGCACTTCCAGACCACCGCGCTCCCGGTGCCGGTGAACCACTTCATCGGGCCGAACGAGATCTCGCCGGTGTACCAGGCGGTCGTCGCCATCAACGACGACACCCTCTACGCGAGCACGCCGCTCGACGTCAGCGGGGGCCCGGTCGGCGTCGTCGTGCCGGCCACGCCGGTCGCCTACTCGGTCCTGCTCGTCGACCCCTACGGCAACGTCTACCCGTCGGGCATCCCGTCGCGGAAGGCGGGCGAGGGCACCCAGACCATCGAGTACGCCCTCATCGGACCGGACGCCTCGGACGACCTCCTGGGCGCCGAGGTCGTCCGGCTGCCGCTCGACCACATGATCATGATCTTCCGCGTGGACAAGCACATCGGCACTGAGGACGTGACGACCGAGGCGGAGGAGTTCCGGAAGGGCATCCTGGCGAACGGCGTCCCGACGGCCGTCAAGCCCGTCGAGGAATTCGGGGTCCCGGTGAAGACGATCGCCGACGACCTCGTCCGCCTCGCTCCGATCGAGTTCCTGCGCCAGACGCAGGTCGCGGTGGCCGACGACGGCTGGACCCCGCCGCTGAACCGGCAGGAGCAGAAGCTCTCCGACGACTTCGACGCGCTCTTCGGCGACGGTTCGAGTCTCACGGATGCCGAACGCGCGCAGTTCGCGGAGGGCGCCCGGTCGGCGCACGACGCCCTCATCGCCAACTACCTGGACCATCGGGGCGCGACGAACTGGACCCACTTCACCAACATCGGCGCGTGGAAGAAGAACGTCCTCGACCGGGCGTCGATCACCGAGTTCTGCCAGTACTGCAACACGATCGAGACGGCCGCGTACTACCACGCGTTCTACGACGGCAACGGCGCGCCCCTCGACGGCTCGAACCCGGGCGGCTACGTGCTGACCTTCCCGGCCGACGCGATCCCCGACGCGGAGCGCTTCTGGTCGGTGACCGCCTACACGCCGAACGCGATCCAGCCGATCCCGAACGCCCTCGACAAGTACCTCGTCGCGAGCTACACGGAGGGCCTGGAGACGAACCCCGACGGCTCGATCTCGATCTACCTGGCGGTGACGCAGCCCGACGGCGTGCCCCAGGCGAACTGGCTCCCGGTGCGCGACGGCGCGTTCAACGTGATGCTGCGCGTCTACGGCGTCGTGCCGAAGAGCGACATCGCCAAGGACAAGTACCTCCCGCCGGCGATCCAGCTGCACTGACGCGACGGCCCACGGCACCCGCCCGCCACGCCGGTGGGCGGGTGCCCTCGCGCGCTGAGGCCACGTCGCGGATGGCCCGGATCGGCCATGGGCGGATGGCCCGGACTCGCGATGTGCGCGGGGCCGGATCGGAGTGGACTCGAAGGGTCGATCAGCCCCGCCCGGGGCCGGAGAACCAGGAGTCATCATGTCCACCGCCGTCGCACCCGCATCCGTCGCACCCGCGCCCGCGCCCGCCGCGCCGGCCCGCGTCGCGGTCCCATCGATCGTCCCGCCGTCGCCGTCGCCGTCGCCGTCGCCGTCGCCGGCGTCCGCCGACGCATCCGCGCTCGCGTACGCCTCCATCGCGCACGGCACCGTGCGCGGCTACTACCGCGTGCTGTTCGAGGCGGGTCCCGTCGACGCCGCCGCGTTCGCTGCGCTCGCGGGCGTGTCCCGCCGCGAGTCGCAGCGCTGGCTGGCCGAGCAGCTCGAGCTCGGGCTGCTGCGTCCGGTCGCCCCGACCGTCGCCCCGGTCACCGAGGTGTACCTGCCCGGCGAGTTCGCGCCGGTGCTGCTCGACGGCCACGGACCGGCCGAGCTCGCCGCGGCGCGACGCATGTTCGCGGAGCACGCCGACGAGCTGCCCGAGGTGCTCCGCACGCTCTGGACGGTGACCGAGGATCCCGCCGACCACCTGTCCCGCGGCATCGGCCGTCTCTGGTCGCGGATGTTCGCCGGCGACCGCTGACCGGCCGACCCGGGCCCGGATGGTGGCCCGAGCATCCCTCGCCTTCCTAGACTGAGGCCGTGGAGGCCGCAGACCAGGTCATCCGGTACGCAGAGCACGACGGCGCGCCGGTCGCGTGGTCCGCGATCGGCCGCGGTCCGCCGCTGGTGCTCGGCGGATGGTGGTGCAGCCACCTCGACCTCGACTGGCGCCAGCCCCGCTTCCGGCGCTTCGCGTCCGGTCTCGCGCAGGGTCGGACGATCATCAGGTACGACCGGCCCGGAACCGGTGCATCCGATCGAGGGCGGGTGCCGCCACGCACGCTCGACGAGGAGCTCGCCGTGCTCGAGGCGGTGCTCGCCGCCGCAGGGGTCGCGCGCGCGTCGCTCTTCGGCGCGTCGTCGGGCGGCGGCGTCGCGTCGCTCTTCGCCGCGCGGCATCCCGACGCCGTCGATCGCCTCGTGCTCTACGGCACCTACGCCCGAGGCGCCGACCTGGCGCCTCCCGCCGCGCGCGACGCCCTGCTCGCCGTCGTGCGGCAGCACTGGGGGATCGGCTCGCGCGTCCTCTCCGACCTCTTCGAGCCCGATGCGACGGCCGCGGAGCGCGACGAGTTCGTCGAGTTCCAGCGTCGTGCCGCGACGCCCGAGGCCGCCCTCGCCTCGCTCGCCGAGGTCTACGCGATGGACTCGACGGCGCACCTCGGCGAGGTCCGGGCGCCGACGCTCGTGCTGCACCGTCGTGAGGACCGCGCGATCGCGTTCGCGCTCGGTCGGGACGTCGCGGACCGGATCCCGCACGCCGGCTTCGTGCCGCTCCACGGCGAGGACCACTTCCCGTGGCGGGGCGACGCCGACGCGATCGTGCGGGAGACCCGTCGGTTCCTCGGCGACCGGGTCGAGCCCGCAGGCGACGCCCCGGCGGCCGCGACCGGCGACGCGGGCGCGGCGGCGAGCGGGACACCGCACCTCACCGAGCGCGAGCGCGAGGTGTTGCGGCTCGTCGCCCGCGGCGAGACCGATGCCGAGATCGCCGCGCACCTCGTGCTCTCGGTCCACACGGTCCACCGGCACGTCGCGAACATCCGCTCCCGACTGGGGGTGCCCTCGCGAGCCGCGGCGGCGGCCTGGGCCCTGCGGACCGGGCTCATCTGAGCCCGGTCACACCCGCTCGGTCACCGTTCCGTGCGTGAGGTGCAGCCGACGTTCGGCGCGCCTCGCGACGGCCGAGTCGTGGGTGACGATCACCACCGTGAGCCCGCGGTCGCGGTGGAGCCCCTCGAGGAGGTCCATGATCTCGTCGCGCGTCTGCTCGTCGAGGTTGCCGGTGGGCTCATCGGCGAGGAGCACCTCCGGTTCCTTGACGAGCGCGCGGGCGATGGCGACGCGCTGCTGCTGCCCTCCCGAGAGCTCGCTCGGGACGTGGTGCGCGCGGTCGCCGAGTCCGACGGACTCGAGGGCCGTGGTCGCGCGGCGACGGCGCTCCTCGGTCGGGACGCCGAGGGGCTCGAGCGCGGTCTCGACGTTCTCCCGCGCCGAGAGGGTGGGGATGAGGTTGAAGCCCTGGAACACGAAGCCGATCTCGCTCGCCCGGATCCGGCCGAGCTTCGCATCGCGCATGCCCGACAGGTCGGCCTCGCCGAGTGCGATGCGCCCGGACGTCGGACGGTCGAGCGCGCCGAGCATCTGCAGCAGCGTGGACTTGCCGCCGCCCGTCGGGCCCTGGATCGCGACGAGCTGACCGGTCGGGATCGTGAGGCTGACGTCCGTCAGCGCGTGGATCGTGCGGTCCTTCCGTCGATAGGTCTTCGTGACGTTCTCGAGGGTGTACATGCGGGTGGTCCTTTCCGGTGTCCGGTGGTCTGGCGACGGATGCCGCGGTGCGCGTCGGTGCGGTCGGAGTCGTCAGGCGACGCTGCGCAGCGCCTCGGCGGGGCGGAGCCGGCTGGCGCGCCATCCGCCGATCGCCCCGGCGAGGAGGCCGCCGAGGACCGCGAGGCCGACCGCGAGCGCGACGACCGTCACGGTGACGGGGGCGTTGAGGATCACCTCGGTGGTCTGCTGCGCTGCCGCGAACGGGCCGCCCTGGCCGCCGAAGCCTCCGGGGCCGCCCTCGCCGCCCGGGCCGGCGGCCATGGGGGAGGAGGTGGTCGCGAGGCTCGGGGAGATCGCGTTGATGACGCCGATGCCGATGAACCCGAGCGCGAGGCCCGCCGCGCCGCCGATGAGCCCCTGCACGAGCGACTCGCCGGCGACCTGGCCGACGATGCGGCGGTTCGACCAGCCGATCGCCTTCAGCGTGCCGAACTCGCGCGTGCGCCGGGTGACGCCCTGGATGGTGAAGAGGATCGCGATGAGGAACGCGGCCGCGAGCACGGCGACCGAGAGCCAGAGGCCGAGGCTCGAGACGAGCGCGCTCGCGCTGCCGAGCGAGCCGGAGACGCTCGCCGCGAGGTCCTCCTGCGTGCTCACGGTCTGGTCGGGGAGGGCCGCCTCGAGGTCGGCCTTCACGGCGGGGATGTCGGAGGCCGACGCGGCCCTGACCGAGACGACGGAGACCCGGCCGTCCATGCCGGACAGCTCCTGTGCCACGTCGAGCGGGATGTAGGCGTTCGACGCGGTCGCGGCATCCGCCGACGTCGAGGCGACGGTGCCGACGACCTCGAACTCGGTGCCGCCGAGGTCGATGGCGTCGCCGACTGCCACGCCCTCGGCCGTGGCGTACTCGGCATCGAGGACGACGACGTGCTCGCCCGTGTCGCCGGAGTCGAGGCCGCGGCCGTCGGCGAGCGCGACCGCGCTGAGCGGCCCGATCGCCTCGTCGGCCGGGTCGACGCCGGTCACGCTCACGCTCGTCACGTCGAACGCGCCGCCGCCGAAGCCGCCGCCCTCGCCGGGCCCGGGCATCGTGCCGCCCGCCGCCCGGTCCCCGGCCGACTGGTCGGTCGGGGGCTCGGGCAGCTCGCCGTCGAACGTCACGTTCGTGAGGGCGAGCGTGGCGGATGCCGCGGCCACGCCGTCGACGCCCTCGACCGTGTCGAGCGCGGAGGCGTCGAACGTGGACGTCCCGGGGTCGACGGTCAGGCGCGAGTTGCTGAGCGTGGTGCCGCCGTCGCTGGTCTCGCCGTCCGCCGCCCCGAACTCGAACCGGACGCCGGGCCCGCCTCCCTCGCCCTCCTCGGGCGGGCCCGCCGCCTGCGAGATCGCGAGGTCGGTGCCGACCCCGTAGACTGACTCGAGCACGGCGGCCTGCGCATCGCGCACGCCCGCCGAGACGGCGTCGACGATCATGACCAGCGCGATGGCGAGCGCCATCCCCACTGCGATGATCGCCGTCTGCCTGCGGCGCCCGGCGAGTTCGCGCCGGAGGTAGGTGAAGAACATGCGGGGTCCTCATCTGGTCGTTCGGCCCGCGGCGATCGCGGGCCCGACTCGGACGCTACGAACGCGGGCTGTGCCGCACCGTTGTCGCACCTATGGATCGCGTATGAGCGAGGGACGCATCGGTTCATCGCGAGGTCACAGGCCGCATCCGCTCGGGTCATAGGAAGTCCACAGGAATTCCCGCATACTCGGAAGGCATGAGCATGGAGACCGGGACCGGGACCGCGCACCGACCGCAGATCGGGAAGGCGGACGGCAGCCCTGTGCGCGTCCTCGTCGTCGACGACGAGAACTCCCTCACCGACCTCCTGAAGATGGCGCTCCGCTACGAGGGCTGGGAGGTGCGCACCGCGTCGGACGGCCTCGGCGCCGTGCGGGCCGCGCGGGAGTTCCGCCCCGACGCGATCGTGCTCGACATCATGCTCCCCGACATCGACGGGCTCGAGGTGCTGCAGCGCGTGCGCGCCGACGGCACCGAGACGCCCGTGCTGTTCCTCACCGCCAAGGACTCGCTCGACGACCGCATCGCGGGGCTCACCGCCGGCGGCGACGACTACGTCACGAAGCCGTTCAGCCTCGAGGAGGTCGTGGCGCGGCTGCGCGGCCTCATCCGGCGATCGACGCTGACGCTCGCCCAGGCGAAGGATCCGGTGCTCCGCGTCGGCGACCTCTCGCTCGACGAGGACTCGTACGAGGTCGAACGCGGCGGCACGGCGATCGAGCTCACGGCGACCGAGTTCGAGCTGCTCCGCTTCCTCATGCGGAACCCTCGCCGCGTGCTCTCGAAGGCGCAGATCCTCGACCGGGTCTGGAACTACGACTTCGGCGGCAGGGAGTCCGTCGTCGAGCTGTACATCTCCTACCTGCGGAAGAAGATCGACGCGGGTCGCGACCCCATGATCCACACGGTCCGCGGTGCGGGCTACATGCTGAAGGCGGCGGGATGACGCACCCGGGCGAACCGGGATACGCGTCGGCCGCACGGCGTGCCGCCTCCGAGCGCACGCGGTCGATGGACGACGCCGGCGGCACCGGCGACGGATCCGCCGTGCGTCGTCGACGGGCGCCGCAGACGCTGCGGCGCCGGCTCCTCGTCGTCATCGCCGGGCTCGTCGTGCTGGTCAGCGCGATCGTCGGCCTCGTGAGCGTCGCGTCGCTGCACGACCAGCTCATGGCGCGCATGGACGCGCAGCTCGTCCAGGCCACCGACCGCGCGGCGCGGACGCTCGGCGAGGAGCGGGAGGAACGCGAGGATCGGGTGCCGCTCCCGCCCGAGGGCGCCGAGGCGCTGCTCCGCATCCCCGGCCAGCCCGTCGGCGCGATCGCCGCACTCGTCACGGATCGCGCGGTCGTGACGTTCGGCGCGATCGACGAGGAGGGCGACTTCGTCGATCCGCCCGAGGCGATCGCACCGGTCCTCGCCTCGGTCCCGGCCGACCGGACGCCCGTGACGGTCGAGCTCGACGAACTCGGGGAGTACCGGGCGATCGCCGCGCCCACCGACGGCGGGTTCTCGTTCGTCGTCGCCTTCCCGCTCGCCGAGGTGAACGCGACGACGGCACAGCTCGCGGTCACCGTGGGCGTGGTCGCGATCGCCGGCCTCGCCGCCGCCCTCGTGCTCGGCGCGGTGATCGTGCGGCGCGCGCTCGTGCCGCTCGACCGCGTCACCGAGACCGCGACACTCGTCTCCGAGCTGCCGCTCGCGCGCGGCGACGTCGAACTGCCCGACGAGGTCCCCGTCGACGACGAGCGGACCGAGGTCGGGCGGCTCGCGACATCCTTCAACCGCATGCTCGGCCACGTGGCCGCATCGCTGTCGGCTCGCGAGCAGTCCGAGCGCAAGGTGCGCCGGTTCGTCGCGGACGCCAGCCACGAGCTCCGGACGCCGCTCGCCTCGATCCGCGGCTACTCCGAGCTTACGCGCCTGCACGGCGGCGAACTGCCGCCCGACGTGGTGCACGCGCTCGGCCGCATCGAGTCCGAATCGCTGCGGATGACGGAGCTCGTCGAGGACCTGCTCCTGCTCGCCCGGCTCGACGAGGGGCGCGAGCTCAGGCGGGAACGGGTCGACCTCACCCGGCTCGTGATCGACGCGGTCGGCGACGCCCAGGTGGCGGCGCCCGACCACGAGTGGCGCGTCGAGGTGCCCGACGACGAGGTGACCGTGACCGGCGACGCCGGCCGCCTGCACCAGGTCGTGGCGAACCTCCTCGCGAACGCCCGCGTGCACACGCCCGAGGGCACGGAGGTCGTCGTCCGCGTGGCGCGTGTGCCCGCGGCATCCGGGGCGCCCGACCCGACCCGCGTGCGCGTGACGGTCACCGACGACGGACCCGGCATCGACCCCGCCGTGCGGGCGACCCTGTTCGAGCGGTTCGCGCGCGGCGATGCGTCGCGCTCGCGCCGGGCCGGCAGCACCGGCCTCGGCCTGGCCATCGTGAAGGCCGTCGTCACCGCGCACCGCGGCACCGTCGAGGTCGAGAGCGAGCCCGGCCGCACGGTCTTCGCCGTCGACCTCCCCGCCTGACCCCCGGCCCCCCGCCCCGCCCCGCCCCCCGCCCCCGCCGGGCGGTGAGATGACGCGAATGGTCGCACGACCGACGGTTCGCGTCATCTCGGCGCCGACCCTGCGGGCGGGCGAGGGGGGGTGAGGTCAGCCCTCGGCGACGATGCGCAGCACGTCGGCGACGGAGCGAAGCTCCTCGATCGATCGCCCCTGCAGCGCGTTGCGGAGTCGCGCCTGGTTCGCTGCGCGCACGCTCGCGACCCGCTCGCGCGCGGACGGCGTCGGCACGAGCACCCTGGCACGGCCGTCCCGCTCGTCGGCACGGCTCTCGACGAGCCCGAGCTCCTCGAGCTGCCGGATCTGCCGGCTGATGGCGCTCTTGTCCATGTCGTAGAGCTCCGCGAGCGCGTGGGCGTTCGTCGAGCCCGCGCGCACGATGCTGCTGAGGAGCTTGTAGCCCGCGGGCTGGAGCTCCGGGTGCACGAGCTTCGCCGACTCGGCCCACACGATCCGTGCGCGGTTGAAGACGATGCCGAACTGGTCCTCGACGGCCGCGATGGCGGCGTCGAGCTCGGGGTCGGCGGTCATGACGGCCATGCTATCGACGCGACCCCGAGGCATCCGTGCCATCCGCCGAGGCGACCGAGCCGGTCGCCGTCGAGACGAGCTCGCGGCGCGCGCCCGCCTCGAACGACTCGGCCGACGGGACGGCCGCGCCGATCTCGGCCTCCGCGAGCTCGATCACCGCGTCCTCGGCCTCCTCCGCGAGCGACTCCGCCGCGGTCTTCGTGGAGAGCGGCCGGTTGGGGAGGAACGCGATCGCGATGAGCGAGAGCACCGCGAGCGGCACGGCGATCCAGAACACGTCGGCGATGCCGTGGCCGTAGGCCGACTCGATGACCACGCGGATCGACTCCGGCAGTTCGTGCACGTTCGGCACGGCGCCGCTCGAGAGGCCCTGCAGCGCCTCGGCCTCCTCGGGCGTCGAGGGTGCGAAGCCCGCGAAGCCGCTCGAGATGCGCGCCTGCACCTGCGTGGCGAGGAGCGAGCCCATGATGGTGACGCCGATGGTGCCCGCGATGGATCGGAAGAAGTTGACGTTCGACGACGCTGCGCCGAGCTGCGACACCGGGGTGTCGTTCTGCACGACGAGGGTGAGGTTCTGCATCACCATGCCCAGTCCCGCGCCGAGCACGACCATCGCGACGCTCACCCACGCGTAGGCGGTGTCGTACCGGAGCGTGGTCATCAGGAAGGAGCCGGCGACGATGAGCGCGGCGCCGACGACCATGAAGCCCTTCCACTTGCCGAACCGGCTGATGAGCGCGCCGATGAGGATCGAGGCGCCCATCTGGCCCACGATCAGCGGGATGGTCATGAGCCCGGACTCGGTCGGCGTCGCGCCGCGCGCGAGCTGGAAGTACTGCGCCAGGAAGACGCTCGTCGCGAACATGGCGACGCCGATCGCGATCGACGCGACGACCGCGAGCGTGAACGTGCGGTTCCGGAACAGGGCCATGGGCACGATCGGCTCGGCCACGAAGAACTCGACGACGACGAAGGCGATGAGGGATGCCGCCGCGATGCCGACCATGACCAGGCTCGCCACCGAGTCCCACTCGAACTGGTTGCCGCCGAGGGTGACCCAGACGAGCAGCAGCGAGACGCCGACGGCCATGAGGACGGCGCCGGCGTAGTCGATCTTCACCGCGCGCTTCGGCAGCTGCGGCAGGTGCAGCGTCAGCTGGATGAGCACGAGCGCGATGATCGCGAGGGGCAGCGGCAGGAAGAAGTTCGCTCGCCAGCCCCACGCGTCGGTGACGACGCCGCCGAGGAGCGGGCCGCCGATCGTGGCGACGGCCATGATGCCGCCGACGACGCCCATGTACTTGCCGCGCTCGCGCGGGGAGATGATGAGCGCGACGATGATCATGACGAGCGACATGAGGCCGCCGGCGCCGAGGCCCTGGATGACGCGGACGGCGATCAGCGTGGTCGTGTCCTGGGCGAACCCGGCGATCGCCGTGCCGACGACGAACAGGGCGATCGCGAGCTGGAGCAGCACCTTCCGGTTCACGAGGTCGGCGAGCTTGCCCCAGATCGGGGTCGACACGGCCGTCGCGAGGAGGCTCGCGGTGATGACCCAGGTGTAGGCGGCCTGGTCGCCGCCGAGGTCGGCGATGATGCGCGGCATCGAGGTCGAGACCACCGTGCCCGAGAGCACCGCGACGAACATCGTCACGATGAGGCCCGAGAGGGCGATGAAGACCTCTCGCGGCGTGCGCGACGGCGCGTCGGCCGAGGTGGGGGTGGTGGCTGCTGCTGACAAGGGCGTGTCGTCCTCCGGGAAAGTTGATCGGGGTCAACCATAGGTCAGATGGTTGAGATACGTCAACTTTGGACTTCGGTCAACTATTCCCGTGCGATGCCGGCGCGGGGGCGGCGAGCGGCCCGCAAGCCGGAGTCGGGCCGATTTGGCCGCGGTCGAGGCATCCGTTATGGTGGTCTGAGCCGAAGACCGCTGGTTGTCGTGTTCGCGTGCGAACTCGACCGAAGTCCTGTGAGAACAGGTGCCCGCGCAGGTGTGACGAAGACTTTCCACTCTTCCCGAATGGTTCGAGCTCCGCGCGTCTGCGCCGGAGCTCTTTTTCTTTCTCTGAACCTCCAGCGCTCCGAGGCCGTGCATCGCCACCGCGGTGCATGCAGGAGACACAAGGAGTGGCCATGGCGAACAAGGAAGCCTCGGTTGCCGAACTCACGAACCTCTTCGAGAGCTCGACCGCCGTTCTGCTGACTGAATACCGCGGCCTCACGGTTGCCCAGCTCAAGCAGCTGCGCACGTCCATCCGTGAGGACGCGAGCTACGCCGTGGTGAAGAACACGCTGACCAAGATCGCGGCGAACAACGCCGGCATCTCGTCGTTCGACGACGAGCTCGCCGGTCCGTCGGCGATCGCATTCGTGCACGGTGACCCGGTCGCCGTCGCGAAGGCTCTGCGCGACTTCGCCAAGGCGAACCCCCTCCTCGTGGTCAAGGGCGGCTACTTCGATGGCAAGCCCCTGACCGCCGAAGAGGTAGGCAAGCTCGCCGACCTCGAGTCCCGCGAAGTGCTGCTGGCGAAGCTCGCCGGCGCCTTCAAGGCCTCGCTGTTCGGAGCCGCATATCTGTTCAACGCACCGCTCTCGAAGGCCGTTCGCACGGTCGACGCGCTGCGTGAGAAGCAGGAGTCCGCTGCGTAGGCGCGAGCCTCTCAAGCGGTGAGTTACCAGGAAATCTAAGGAGAAGAATCATGGCGAAGCTGTCCACTGAGGAACTGCTCGAGCAGTTCAAGGGCCTGACCCTCATCGAGCTCTCGGAGTTCGTCAAGGCGTTCGAGGAGACCTTCGAGGTCACCGCGGCCGCCCCCGTCGCCGTTGCCGGCCCGGCCGCCGCCGGCGGTGGCGCTGCTGCCGAGGAGGTCGAGGAGAAGGACTCGTTCGACGTCATCCTCGAGGCTGCCGGCGACAAGAAGATCCAGGTCATCAAGGTCGTCCGCGAGCTCACCTCGCTCGGCCTCGGCGAGGCGAAGGCCGTCGTCGACGGTGCTCCGAAGGCCGTGCTCGAGGGCGCGAACAAGGAGACCGCCGACAAGGCGAAGGCCTCGCTCGAGGAGGCCGGCGCGACCGTCACCCTCAAGTGATCGCGGCCCTCGCGAGAGGGCGCAGCTTGAGGTGACCTGCGTCACCTGAACACGCGGATGCCCCGTGCCGATTCGTTCGGCACGGGGCATCCGTCGTTCCACGCCTGCTCAGTCGTGCTCGCTCCGTACGAGGAGCGCCTCGATCCCGGCGTACGTGTTCGGGCCGGGGACGCCGTCGATCGGGCCCGAGTACCCGCCGCGCCGGGCGATGCGCTGGAGTCCCCGCCAGGTGTTCGGCCCGGGGACGCCGTCGATGGGCCCGGTGTAGCCGGCGCCGGCGAGGATCGTCTGGATGCCTCGCCAGGAGTTCGGCCCCATGACGCCGTCGTAGGGCCCGAAGTACCCGCCGATGCGGCCCATGGTCTGGAGTGCGCGGTAGGTGTCCGCGTCCGGGACCCCGTCCACCGGCGCCACGTAGCTGAACGGCGAGAGCAGCCGCTGGACGCCCATCCAGGACTGCGCACCCATCACGCCGTCGATCGGCCCGGAGTACCCGCCGAGCGCCGCGAAGCGCTGGAGCGCCCGCCAGGTGTTCGTGCCGGGTGCGCCGTCGATCGCGCCGGTGTACCCGTAGCCGGTGGCGAGCTGTTGCAGCGCCCGCCAGGTGCTCGGGCCCGGGACACCGTCGTTGGGCCCGCCGTACCCGCCTGCGCGGGCCAGCCTCTGCAATGTGATTCCGTCGTCGGACATCATGCCCTCCCTCATCCGTTCCGGGCCCGGTGCCACCCGGTCGGTGCCGGATGACGACCCGCGGTGGACGCTACGGGCGGGCCGAGCGGGGCGCCACCGGGCTGTCCCTGAGACTCCCCCCCCGCTCGCTCAGCGAGCGACGAGCGACCTCACCGACGGCGCGGTCGTGCTGCTGCGCACGACGAGCCGCGTCTCCAGTGGACGATCGAAGTCGGGGAGGCCGTCGGGCGTCACCGGGTCCGCGTCGCCGGTCGTCTCGCCGAGCAGCCGCATGACGGCGTCCACCGCGTAGCGGCCCTGGACGCGCGGGAACTGCTCGATCGTCGTGAGCCCGAACAGCTCCGCGTGCTCGTGGCCGTCGAAGCCGACGATCGAGAGGGCTCCGGGCACCGACAGCCCCAGCCGTTCGGCCGCACGCATCGCCCCGAACGCGATCTCGTCGGATGCCGCGAAGATCGCGGTCGGTCGGGTGGACGGATGGCCGAGCAGTTGGAGCGCCGCCACGTACCCGCCGGGGAGGGTCATCTCCGCCTCCACGATCCCGTCGGACTCGCCGACCGGGCTCAGGTCCGCTTCGCGCATGGCATCGGCGAAGCCCGCCCTGCGGAGCGCCTGCACGCTGCGCGCCGCGGAGCCCGTGCCCGCGCCGGCCACGTGCGCGATGCGCTCGTGGCCGAGGTCGATGAGGTGCTCCGTGGCGAGCCGGGCGGCGCCGCGATCGTCGACGGCGAGCCGCGGCGCGCCGGGGCAGGTGCCGCCGAGCGCGATGATGGGCTTGCCGCGACCCTGGATGACCTCGACCTCGCGCTCGGTGAGGTCGACGCCCACCGCGATGACCGCGTCGACCCGCTTGCGCGCGAGGAAGAAGTCGAAGACGCGGTCGCGTTCCGGGCCGGCGAGCGCGAGGTTGTAGAGCGTGAGGTCGTAGTTGGCTGAGAGGAGCGTCCGCTCCATGCCCTCGAGCGCCTCGCCGAAGAACCAGCGGTTGACGAACGGGATGACGACGCCGACGTTCTTGGTGCGGCCCGTCACGAGGCTCGCGGCGTTCGGCGATGCGATGTAGCCGATGTCGGCCGCGGCCTCGACGACCCGGCGCCGCGTCGCCTCGGAGACGTAGCCGCGGCCCGACAGGGCCCGGGAGGCCGTCGACTTCGAGACGCCGGCCAGGCGCGCGACATCCGAGATCGCGGTCATCACGCTCCCTCCGTCGGGCTCGTGAACGGAGTGTACGCGAATCCCCGGGAGTGTGGAACCGGTGCCACAGTCCGGGCATCCGTCACTCGATCGTGACCCGACGCACTCTTGCCGGGCGCCGCCGCGGTCGCCTAGCGTGGGGTCTGGAACCGGTTCCCGGTTCCGCCCTGCACCACACTCAACGAGGAGATGACATGAGACTCACACGGCATCGCCGTTGGGCGGCGCCCGTCGCGGTGGCCGCGGCGGCCGGCTTGGCGCTCACCGCCTGTACCGGCGACATCGGGAGCGAGGACGCGGCAGACGTCGATTGTTCGGACTACGAGGAGTACGGCACGTTCGACGGCGCCGAGGTCACGATCGGAGGCACGATCCTCGACCTCGAGGCCGACCGGCTCGTCGAATCCTGGTCCGACTTCGCCACCTGCACCGGCATCTCGATCGACTACCAGGGCTCGAGCGAGTTCGAGGCCCAGATCGCAGTGCTCGCCGAGGGCGGCAACGCGCCCGACATCGGCTTCGTTCCCCAGCCTGGCCTCGTCCAGCGCCTCTCGGACGGCGGATGGCTCATCCCGGCGTCGGAGGGCGTCGAGGCGAACGTCGACGAATGGTGGTCGGAGGACTGGAAGGGCTACGGCACCTACAACGACACCTTCTACGGCGCGCCGCTGATGGCGAGCATCAAGGGTTACGTCTGGTACTCGCCGGCGGAGTTCGAGGAGAAGGGCTACGAGATCCCGCAGACCCTGGACGAGCTCAGCGAACTGTCGCAGACCATCGCGGACGAGGGCGATCACAAGCCCTGGTGCGTGGGTCTCGAGTCCGGTGAGGCCACCGGCTGGCCCGGCACCGACTGGGTCGAGGACTACATGCTGCGCCTGCACGGCGCCGACGTCTACGACCAGTGGGTGACGCACGAGATCCCGTTCAACGACCCGCGCGTGGCCGAGGCCTTCGACGCGGTCGGCGAGTACCTGAAGAATGAGGACATGGTGAACGGCGGCATCGGCGACGTGTCGACGCAGATCACCGAGGCGTTCCAGACCGCCGGCCTGCCGATCCTCGACGGCTCGTGCTCGCTGCACCACCAGGCGTCCTTCTACGAGACGTTCTGGAACCCCGAGGGCGGCGACGAGAACACCGTGGCGTCCGACGGCACCGTGTTCGGCTTCCTGCTCCCGCCCGCCGACGCCGACGACCCGCTGTCGGTGACCGGTGGCGGTGAGATCGTCGTCGCGTTCACCGAGGCCGAGGAGGTCGAGGCGGTGCGCACCTTCCTGTCGAGCGACACGTGGGCGAACAACCGCGTCAGCCTCGGCGGCGTCATCAGCGCCAACCAGGGCGTCGACCCCCAGAACGCGTCGAGCGAGCTGCTCGTGCAGTCCATCGAGATCCTGCAGGACCCCGAGACCACGTTCCGGTTCGACGGCTCCGACCTGATGCCCGGTGCCGTCGGTGCCGACTCCTTCTGGAAGGGCATCGTGGCGTGGGTGAGCGGTGACAGCACCGAGCAGGTGCTCGACACCATCGAGGCGAGCTGGCCCAGCAGCTGATCGCCAGCGCGCCGCGCGCGTCCTTCGGGTCGCACGCGGTATGACCGAGGGGCGGGGTGAGGCACCCCGCCCCTCGGGACCCCCAGATTCAACGACGAACCGGGAGGCATGATGACCACGGGCGACCTGCTCGGCAAGATCCTCCAGGTGGTGATGGGGCTCGCGATCTTCGCGGCGATCATCGGCCTCCTGATCTTCTTCATCGACAAGGCACCGAAACGGGGCCGTGACTACTGGCAGCTCGCGGGATTCCTCACCCCGGCGCTGCTCTTCCTCGCCGTGGGCCTCGTGTACCCGGCGATCCGCACCTCAATCCTCGCGTTCCAGGACTCCGGCGGCGACTGGACCTTCGACAACTTCATCTGGACCTTCACGCAGCCCGCGGCGATCCGCACCCTGATCAACACGATCATCTGGGTGCTGCTCGTGCCGACGATCTCGACCGCGATCGGCCTCGCCTACGCGATCTTCATCGACAAGTCGCGCGGCGAGAAGTACTACAAGGTGATCCTGTTCATGCCGATCGCGATCTCGTTCGTCGGCGCCGGCATCATCTGGCGCTTCGTGTACGAGTACCGCTCGGGCGAGCGCGACCAGATCGGCCTGCTGAACGCGATGGTGGTGGGGTTCGGCGGCGAACCCGTGCAATGGCTGCAGACCGACCCGATCAACACGTTCCTGCTGATCGTCGTCATGATCTGGATCCAGACGGGCTTCGCGATGGTCCTGTTGAGCGCGGCGATCAAGGGCGTGCCGACCGAGCAGATCGAGGCGGCGCAGCTCGACGGCACGAACGCGTGGCAGCGCTTCATCAACGTGACGGTGCCGGGCATCCGAGGTGCACTGGTGGTCGTGATCACCACGATCTCCATCGCGACGCTGAAGGTCTTCGACATCGTCCGCACCATGACCGCCGGAAACTTCAACACCAGCGTCATCGCGAACGAGATGTACACCCAGGCGTTCCGTGCGAGCGAGATCGGGCGAGGCTCGGCACTGGCGCTGATCCTGTTCCTCCTCGTCCTGCCGATCGTCGTCTACAACGTCAATATCCTGCGGAAGCAGAGGGAGATCCGATGAGCAGCGTCGCACCCGCCGACCTCCCGGTCAGCAAGGACAAGGGCTCGATCGAGGCCGCCGAGGAGGCCGAGTACGGCCAGAAGCCGAAGACGGCGCGCGTGAAGCAGCGCCTGACCTCGCGCACGGCGACGATCGTCTCCCTCATCATCGCCGTCCTCTGGACGATCCCCACCTTCGGCCTGTTCATCTCGTCGTTCCGGCCCGCGGAGCTGATCCGCACGACCGGATGGTGGACCATCTTCCAGAACCCGGGCTTCACGTTCGACAACTACGCAGAGGTCCTCCTCTCGCCGTCGGCGTCGTCGCCGCAGCTCGGCGCGTACATCGTGAACTCGATCGCGATCACCCTGCTCGGCACCCTGATCCCGCTCGTGCTCGCGACCATGGCCGCGTACGCGTTCGCGTGGATCAAGTTCCGGGGAGCGAACGTGCTGTTCATCTTCGTGTTCGCCCTCCAGATCGTGCCGCTGCAGATGGCGCTCGTGCCGCTGCTCCAGATCTTCTCGACCTGGCTGAGGCCGATGCAGGCTTGGGTGCACGACGTGATCCCGATCATCCCGGAGCAGAACTACGCGCCGGTGTGGCTCGCGCACGCCATGTTCGCGATGCCGTTGGCGATCTTCCTGCTGCACAACTTCATCGCGGAGATCCCCGGCGACGTCATCGAGGCCGCTCGCGTCGACGGCGCCACGCACGGGCAGATCTTCTTCCGGATCGTGCTCCCGCTGGCCACCCCGGCCATCGCATCGTTCGCGATCTTCCAGTTCATCTGGGTGTGGAACGACCTGCTCGTCGCGTTGATCTTCTCCGGCGGCACACAGGACGTGGCGCCACTCACCCAGCGATTGGCGGAGTTGACCGGTACGAGAGGCCAGGCGTGGGAGCTCCTCACGGCGGGCGCGTTCATCTCCATCGTGATCCCGCTCATCGTGTTCTTCAGTCTCCAGAGGTACTTCGTCCGGGGCCTCCTGGCGGGCGCCACGAAGGGCTGATCGACCGGCGCGGATGCCCCGGCATCCGCTGCACGACGGCGGGGCGGATGCTGCGGCATCCGCCCCGTCGCGGCACCCGGGGACCTTGACGCAGGTGAGCAGGCCTCATATCGTGCGCACGTACGGTATCCGTCAAGGGGGAAGGGGAACCGCACGATGAAGAGGATGATGCTCGCAGGAGCGGCCGCCGTGGCACTCGCGATCGGAATGGCGTCGCCGGCCGCGGCCGCGCCGCCGGAGTGCAACTGGGGCGAGGCGACGCGCGACTTCGTCGCCGCCGAGGGCGGGCAGACGCAGGGCGCCCACGCCGCCGATCCGAGCGGCAACGGCCGCGGCTACGAGGCGAGGGTCGGGCTGCCGAACCTCGACCCGTCGGCCGAGGGCCAGGGCAAGCTCGTCGCGACCTGCCTGATCGTCACCGGCGGGTAGTCGGCGGCGCGACATGATGCGGCGGGGGCTCCGGCTCCCGCCGCATCGTCGTCAGCCCCGCCGTCACGCCGTCGGCGAACGCGCGCCTGCTCGCCGCGGCGGGCGGCCGACCCGTCGGCGGGCCAGCCTAGGCTCGATGCATGAGCATGCACGCGAGCTCCCCGGGCGGGCAGTCGGGGCGGATGGGCAAGCCCCGCACCCGCATCAGCGGGGCCGATGAGTCGGCGCAGCGCGCCGAGAACGCGGAGGCGCCGAAGATCCCGCACCTCATGCGGCGCATCGCCGAGCTGTTCGCCCCGCACAAGGGCGCACTCACGGCCACGATCGTGCTGGTGCTCGTCGGCGCCGCGCTGAGCGTCATCCCGCCGCTGCTCACCGAGCGGGCCTTCGACGAGGGGCTGTTCCCGGTCGGCGCCGACGGGCAGGTGATGGGGCCGAACCTGCCGGTCCTCACCACGATCGTCGTCGCGATGCTCGCCGTGTTCATCGTGTCGTCGCTCCTCGGCGTCTGGCAGACCTGGCTCACCGCGACCGTCGGCAACCGGGTGATGGGTGCGCTCCGGGTGCGGATGTTCACCCACCTGCAGCGCATGGAGCTCAGCTTCTTCACGCGCACCAAGACGGGCGTCATCCAGTCGCGGCTGCAGAACGACGTCGGTGGGGTCGCATCCGTCCTCACGAACACGGTCTCGAGCGTCCTCGGCAACACCGTCACCGTGCTCGCCGCGTTCGTGGCCATGCTGCTGCTCAACTGGCAGCTCACGCTCATCGCGCTGTTCCTGCTGCCGGTCATGGTGATCGCACAGCGGCGCGTCGGGCAGGTGCGCGCGCGCATCGCGGCGAAGACGCAGGAGTCGCTCTCGGAGATGACGGCGATCACGCAGGAGACGCTGTCGGTGTCGGGCATCCTGCTCTCGAAGAGCTTCACGCGGCAGCGCAGCGAGATCGCGCGCTACAGCGACGAGAACGAGAACCAGATCGCCCTGCAGGTGCGGCAGCAGATGACGGGCCAGTGGTTCTTCGCCATGGTCGGCATCTTCATGTCGGCGATCCCCGCGATCGTGTACCTCGCCTCGGGCTGGCTCATCGCGGGCGGCACGACCGACATCTCGCCGGGCACGATCGTGGCCTTCACGACGGTGCAGGCGCGCCTGCTGTTCCCCCTGATGGCGCTGATGCGCGTCGCGCTCGACCTGCAGACCTCGGGCGCGCTCTTCGCGCGCATCTTCGAGTACCTCGACCTGCGGCCGGCCATCACCGATGCGCCCGGCGCGCGGCCGGTGCCCGAGGCGACGGCGACGGATGCCGCGGGCCGGCCGATCCTCGGCCGCGTCGAGTTCGACCGCGTCGCCTTCCGGTACCCCGACGCCGACCACGACGGCCGGCCGACCCTCGACGACGTGTCGTTCACGATCGAGCCGGGCCAGTACGCGGCGTTCGTCGGGCCGAGCGGCGCGGGCAAGACGACCGTGTCGTACCTCGTGCCGCGGCTCTACGAGGCGACCGGCGGTGCCGTGCGCTTCGCGGGCGTCGACGTGCGCGACCTCGAGCACGAGTCGCTCGTGTCGAACATCGGCATCGTGAGCCAGGAGACCTACCTGTTCCACGCGTCGATCGCCGAGAACCTGCGGTACGCGAAGCCCGAGGCGACCGACGAGGAACTCGAGGCCGCGGCGCGCGCGGCGAACATCCACGAGACGATCGCGTCGTTCCCCGAGGGCTACGACACGGTCGTGGGCGAGCGCGGCTACCGCCTCTCCGGCGGCGAGAAGCAGCGCATCGCGATCGCGCGCGTGCTGCTGAAGGACCCGGCCGTGCTCGTGCTCGACGAGGCCACGAGCGCGCTCGACACGATCAGCGAGCGCGTGGTGCAGGCCGCGCTCGACGACGCCTCGCGCGGCCGCACGACGATCGCGATCGCGCACCGGCTCTCGACGGTCGTGTCGGCCGACGTGATCTTCGTGGTCGTCGCCGGCCGCATCGCCGAGCGCGGGACGCACGCCGAGCTCATCGCGCAGGGCGGCGTCTACGCCTCGCTCTACCGGGAGCAGGCCGAACGGCCCGAGGTGCCCACCGCCTGATCCGGCGGCGGGACCGCCTCAGGAGCGCTCGGCGAGCATGTCCTCCATCAGGGCGATCTCGGCCTGCTGGCTCAGGATGATCGATTCGGCCAACGACACGACGACGGGGTAGGTCGAGCGCTCCAGCACGGCCTCCGCCATCACGACCGCGCCCTCGTGGTGGGCGATCATGAGCTCGAGGAACCTCCGCTCGGCCTCGACGCCGTCGAGTTCGCGGAGCTCGGCGACCTGCTCGGGCGTCGCCAGCCCGGGCATGGGTTCGCCCGGCACGTGCGCGACCTCGCCCGACCCGTCCGCGGAGTCGTGCCCGTCGTGTGAGCTCCCGTCGGCGGCGGGCCGGGTCATCCACGTCATCGACGGCTCGGAGCCCGCCTGCGGCAGGCCCCACTCGGCGAGCCATCCGTACATCTGCCCGGACTGCTGCGCCTGCGCGGTCGCGATGTCGTAGCCGAGCAGACGCACGTCGGGGTCGTCGGTGGCGTCGCGCACGATCATCGCGAGCTCGACGCCCTGCTGGTGGTGCACCTGCATGTCGCGGGCGAAGCCCGCCTCGGCGCTCGTGGTCGACGGGGTCTCCTCGCCGAGCGTCGAGAGCCGCCCGATCGCGAAGGCCGCGCCGGCGACGGCGATGAGGGCGACGGATGCCGCGAGCGCCACCGCCCAGCGCCCGACGCCGGAGCGCGGCCGCTCGTCGTGCTCCGCGCTCACGCGACCTTGCCGGGGCCGTCGATCGCGCCGGTGCAGGCGGCGCCGGGCTCGGGCACGTTCTGGCTCTGCCAGTACTCCTCGAGGTACTCCTCGATGCGCGGGTCGTCGACGCCGTCGGCCTGGAGCTGCGAGTTCCAGCCGCTCAGCACGACCGGCGACGGAAGGCCGTCGAACGGCGACAGGATGACGTAGGTGCTCGGCAGCTTCGACCGCAGCGTCGAGATGTCGTCGTCGGAGAGGGCCTCGGGGTCGTAGGTCACCCAGATCGCGCCGTGCTCGAGCGAGTGCACGGCGTTCTCGTTCGGCACGGGTTCCTCGTAGACCCCGCAGTTCAGCCACGCGGGGTTGTGCTGGCCGCCCGCGGGCGGCGTCTGCGGGTACTCGACGACGCCCTGGACGTGCTCGGAGGCGTTCTCGAACGTCTCGACGCCCTCGATCTCGGTGCCGTCGCCGCCGGCGGTGTAGTTCGCCGCACGCGGCGTGAGCACGATGGACGTCACGATGAGGGCGACGATCGCGACGGCCACGCCGACGGAGCTCCAGATCGCGATGAGGCGGTTCCGCTTCATGCGCGCTTCGCGCTTGCGGTACGCCTCGAGCTTGCGCTCGCGTTCCGCGGCGCGCTGCTGCTTGACGGTGGGCTTCTTTCCGGGCTGGGTCGCGCTCACGCGGGGGCCTTCCTCGAGCGGGGGATGGAACGGTCGGAACGGCGGGATCCGTGGTCCTCTATACGAACGTATCGGGCTGGGAGAACGCCGTCACCTGTGCGCCGCCGTCGACGCGAACGGACGCGGCCCTCGGCCGAGGCGTTGCGAGCGAGGTGGGCGCCGGCGGGCTGCCACGAGGCATCCGTCATTCGCTAGGCTGGCCGCGTGAGCCTCTCGTGCCGGTGTTGTCGTCGCTGAACGCGCGACCCCTTCCCTCGCGTCGGGTGCCGAACGGGCGCCCCTCGACGCAACCGACACCAAGGAACGAATCAGCGGAATGAAGTACGCAGCCCACATCACCGACCTCGTCGGCAACACGCCGCTCGTCAAGCTCAACCACGTCACCGAGGGCGTGACGGATGCCACGGTGCTGGTCAAGCTCGAGTACCTGAACCCGGGCGGCTCCTCGAAGGACCGCATCGCGCGCAACATCATCGACGCGGCCGAGCGCGAGGGCAAGCTGAAGCCCGGCGGCACGATCGTGGAGCCGACGTCGGGCAACACGGGCGTCGGCCTCGCGCTCGTGGCGCAGGAGCGCGGCTACCGGTGCGTGTTCGTGTGCCCCGACAAGGTGTCGGAGGACAAGCGGAACGTGCTGCAGGCGTACGGCGCCGAGGTCGTCGTCACGCCGACCGCGGTGGCGCCCGACAGCCCGGAGTCGTACTACGGCGTCTCCGACCGCCTCGCCCGCGAGATCCCGGGTGCGTTCAAGCCCGACCAGTACTCGAACCCCAACGGCCCGCTCTCGCACTACGAGACGACCGGTCCCGAGATCTGGCGCGACACCGACGGCAGGGTCACGCACTTCGTGGCGGGCGTCGGCACGGGCGGCACGATCACGGGAACCGGCCGCTACCTCCGCGAGGTCTCCGGCGACGCGGTCCGCATCATCGGCGCCGACCCGGAGGGCTCGGTCTACTCGGGCGGCACGGGGCGGCCCTACTTCGTCGAGGGCGTCGGCGAGGACTTCTGGCCGAGCGCGTACGACCCGAGCGTGCCGCACGAGATCATCGCGGTCAGCGACGCCGAGTCGATCGAGATGACGCGGCGCCTCGCGCGCGAGGAGGGCATCCTCGTGGGCGGGTCGAGCGGCATGGCCGTCGTCGCGGCGCTGAGGGCCGCGGCATCCGCCGGTCCCGACGACGTCTTCGTGGTGCTGCTCCCCGATTCCGGGCGCGGCTACCTCGGCAAGATCTTCAACGACAAGTGGCTGCGCGCCTACGGCTTCGGCAACGCGCCGGCGGGGCACACGATCCGCGACATCCTCGCGGCGAAGGCCGACCGCACCGCGCCGTTCGTCTACGTGCACCCGAACGACACGGTGCGCGAGGCGATCGATCGGATGACCGAGGCCGGCGTCTCCCAGCTCGTGGTGCTCTCCGCCGAGCCGCCCGTCGTGCTCGGCGAGGTGGTCGGCGCACTCCACGAGGACGAACTGCTGGACCAGGTGTTCTCGGGCCGGGCCAAGCTCACCGACGAGGTGTCGGCGGTGGTCGGCGATCCGCTGCCGCTCATCGGCGTCAACGAGCCCGTCGCGACCGCGCGCCAGGCGTTCGGCGAGGCGCCCGCGATGCTCGTGACCGACGGCGGCAAGGCGCTCGGCGTGATCACGCGCACCGACCTGCTGACCTACCTCTCCTCCTGAAAGGCCGGAACGATGCACCACGACGCAGGCTTCGACACGCGGGCGATCCACGCGGGCCAGGAGTTCGATCCCACGACCGGGGCCGTGATCCCGCCGGTCCACGTGACCTCGACGTACGCGCAGGACGGCATCGGGGGCCTCCGTGGCGGGTACGAGTACTCGCGCGGCGGCAACCCGACCCGTACCGCGCTCGAGACCCAGCTCGCGGCGATCGAAGGCGGCATCCGCGGCCTGTCGTTCGCGTCGGGCCTCGCGGCGGAGGACGCCCTGCTCCGCACCGTGCTGCAGCCGGGCGACCATGTCGTCGTCGGCGATGACGTGTACGGCGGGACGCATCGGCTCATCCGCCGGATCTTCGGCGACTGGGGCGTGCGCCACTCGACGGTCGACACGAGCGACCTCGACGCGGTGCGCGCCGCGATCGAGCTCGGCACCACGAAGGTGCTCTGGGTCGAGACGCCGTCGAACCCGCTCATGAAGATCTCCGACATCGCGGCGCTCGCCGAGCTCGGCGACGAGGCGGGCCTGACGATCGTCGTCGACAACACGTTCGCGAGCCCCGCGCTCCAGCAGCCGGTCTCGCTCGGCGCGCACGTGATCATCCACTCGACCACGAAGTACCTCGGCGGCCACTCCGACGTGGTCGGCGGCGCGCTCGTGTTCGCGCCCGGCCAGGAGGAGCTCGCCGAGCGTGTGGGCTTCACGCAGTTCGCCGCGGGGGCGGTCTCGGGCCCGTTCGACGCGTTCCTGACGACGCGCGGCATCAAGACCCTGGGCGTGCGGATGCAGCGGCACAGCCAGAACGCGCTCGCGATCGCCCGGCGGCTCGACGAGCATCCCGCGGTCGCCCGCGTGCTCTACCCGGGCCTCGAGTCGCACCCCGGCCACGCGCTCGCCGCGCGCCAGATGTCGGGCTTCGGCGGCATGGTGTCGATCGACCTGGCGGGCGGCGGCGCGGCTGCGCGCCGGTTCGCGGAGTCGACCGAGCTCTTCACGCTGGCCGAGTCGCTCGGCGGCGTCGAGTCGCTCGTGAACTACCCGTCGGAGATGACGCACGCGTCGGTGAAGGGCACCGAGGCCGAGGTGCCGGAGTCGATCGTGCGCCTGTCGGTCGGGATCGAGGACGTCGACGACCTGCTCGCCGACATCGACGCGGCGCTCGGGCGCGTGTAGCGCCCCGACGGACCGCGCCCGCTCGTGCTCCCGCCGAGGCGGTCGGGAGCGGTGGGACAATGGAACCGTGGGCGCCCGGCGTCCGGTCGGCGCCCCGGGAGGTGGTCCCGATGACGGGCCTCATCATCGCCCTGGTGATCGTCGGCGTGGTCGCCCTCGTGCTGCTCTTCATGGCGATCCGCATCGTGAAGCAGTACGAGCGCGGCGTGGTGCTCCGCTTCGGCCGCCTGCACAGCGTCCGCGATCCGGGCCTGCGGTTCATCATCCCGATCGTCGACGTGATGATCAAGGTGTCGCTCCGCATCGTGACGCTGCCCATCCAGTCGCAGGGCATCATCACGAGGGACAACGTCAGCGTCGGCGTCTCGGCGGTGGCGTACTTCCGGATCGTCGACCCCGTGAAGTCGGTGATCGCGATCGAGAACGTGCATGCCGCGATCGACCAGATCGCGCAGACGACGCTGCGGAAGGTCGTCGGCCAGCACCACCTCGACGAGACGCTCGCCGAGACGGCGAAGCTCAACGCCGACATCCGCGAGATCCTCGAGGAGCTCACGGCCGAGTGGGGCGCGGAGGTCACGCTCGTCGAGCTCAAGGACATCCTGCTGCCCGACTCCATGAAGCGCGCGATGGCGAAGCAGGCGGAGGCCGAGCGCGTGAAGCGCGCGAAGATCATCGCCGCCGAGGGCGAGGCGCTCGCGGCGACGAAGCTGGGCGAGGCATCGGACACGATGGTGCGGCATCCGCTCGCCGTGCAGCTGCGGACGCTGCAGACGCTCGTCGACATCGGCGTGGACAAGAACACGCTCGTGGTCGTGCCGGCGCCGTTGATGAACTCGATCGGCGAGCTCACGGGCTTCATCGATCGGGAGTCGGCGGCGGCGGCGCGCGAGCGCGGGGCGGCGCGCTGACATCCGAGATGCTGGCAGGATTTCAACGAACGATGTCATGCCTGCCAGCGCGCGCGGCGTCGGCATCCGGCACGATGTTCTCGTGAGTACGAGAACCCTGGACATCGCGCCCCCGGTCGGCGGCGCCGCACCGCATCACGGCCGGCTGGGTCTCGTCCAGGGCACGGCCCTCTACGTCGCGAGCGTCCTCGGCACCGGCATCCTCGTCCTCCCGGGGCTCGCCGCGCAGGTCGCCGGCCCCGCGTCGGTCCTCGCCGTCGCTGCGGTGCTCGTGCTGTCGATCCCGCTCGCGGGCACCTTCGCCGCACTCGCCTCGCGATTCCCGGACCCCGGCGGGGTGGCCAGCTACGTCCGCCGCGTGCTCGGCCCGACCGCGGCCCGCATGACCGGGTACTGGTTCTTCTTCGGCGTCTGCGTCGGCGCACCCGTCGTCGCCATCCTCGGCGGCGAGTACGTGGTCGCGGTGCTCGGCGTCGACCGCGCCGCCGTGCCGATCATCGGATTCGCGGTCTTCCTGCCGCCGCTCGTCGCCAACTGGTTCGGCGTGCGCGTCGCCGGATGGGTCCAGTTCGTGCTCACGGGCCTGCTGCTCGCGGTCGTCGTGGGCGTCGTCGCGGTCACCTTCCCGGCGGCGGACGCCGCGAACTTCACCCCGTTCCTCCCGAACGGCTGGGGCGGGGTCGGCGTCGCCATCAGCCTCTTCGTCTGGGCGTTCGCCGGATGGGAGGTCGGCACCCACATCGCCGGCGAGTTCCGCGACCCGCGCCGCATCATCCCGATCGCGACGGGCATCGCCATCGCGGTGGTCGGCCTCGGCTACCTCGCGCTGCAGTTCGCGACCGTCGCCGTGCTCGGCGACCGGGCGGGAACCAGCCAGGTGCCGCTGCTCGACCTCGTCGAGACGACGGCGCCGGGCATCGGGTCGGTCCTCGTCGCGATCGTCGCCGCGATCGTCACCGTCGGCGTCCTGAACGCCTACCTCCCCGCGTTCGGCAAGCTCGGCGCCGCGCTCGGCCGCGACGGCGACCTGCCCCGGTACTTCGCGAAGGGCGCCGAGGACGGCGCGGTGCCCCGCCGGGCGCTCGCCCTGACCGGGGCGCTCATCGTCGTCTACTTCGTCCTGATGCTCTGGAACGAGCTCGACCTGACGGGCTTCATCCTCATCCACACGAGCAACATGGTCGCGATCTACGCCGCCGGCATGCTCGCCGCGACGCTCATCCTCCGGCGGTTCTCGCTCGGCTGGTGGCTCGCGATCGTCGCGACGGTGCTCACCGCGGGCCTGCTCCTGCTCGCATGGCAGAACCTGATCATGCCGATCGTGCTGGCCGCGGCATCCGTCGTCGTCACGATCGTGCGGCGGGTGCGGGCGCGGCGCACGCCCCCCATCGAGGCGGATGCCGCGGCGCCGGCCGTCACGGCCGAGGCCGACCTCGTGCCGTGAGCCTGCGCCTCGGGGCGGTCGCCGGCTGACCGGCGGCTCCGGTTCGCCTGCGAATCGGCGCGGATGCCGCAGTTCGGCTGGCATGTGCGACCCGTCCCGGGGGAGGATGGTCCGCATGACTGCCCACGCGTACGCGCTCGCCGACGGCAACACGATCCCCGCGATCGGGCTCGGAACGTACGGGTTGAACGACCAGTCGGGGGTCGACGCGATCGCCTCGGCGATCCACGACGGCTACCGGCTCATCGACACGGCGTACAACTACGGCAACGAGGAGGTCGTCGCCGAGGCGATCCGCCGCGCGGACGTCGATCGCAGCGACCTGTTCGTCACGACCAAGCTGCCCGGACGCCATCACGGCGTCGACGAGACCCTCGCGAGCTTCGAGCAGTCGCGCAAGCGCCTCGACCTCGACTGGGTCGACCTCTACCTGATCCACTGGCCGAACCCGAAGCGCGACCGGTACGTCGACAGCTGGCGCTCGATGATCAAGCTCAAGGAGCGCGGCGTCGTCCGATCGATCGGCGTCTCGAACTTCACGCCCGCGATGCTCGACCGCCTCTCCGCCGAGACCGGGCTGATGCCCGTCGTGAACCAGGTCGAGCTGCACCCCTACTTCCCGCAGGCCGAACTCCGCGCCTACCACGCCGAGCACGCGATCCGCACCGAGAGCTGGAGCCCGCTCGCCAAGCGCACCGAGCTGCTCGCCGAGCCGGTCATCGTCGAGATCGCCGAGCGGCACGGGTCGACGCCCGCCCAGGTCGTCCTGGCCTGGCACCTCGCGCTCGGCGCCGTGCCGATCCCGAAGTCCGCGGACGCCGAGCGGCGGCGCGAGAACCTCGACGTGTTCGACCTGGAGCTCGGGGCGGGCGAGGTCGAGGCGATCTCCGGACTCGAACGCGGGCGCATCTGGGGCGCCGACCCCGACTCGCACGAGGAGATGTAGCCCTCGACGGGAGGGCGTCCGGTCCCGCCCGCACGATGGCGGCTTCGCGCCGATCGACGACCGGTTCCGGCGCAGCGGATGCCGGCCGGCGGACGTAGGCTCGATCAGGTGACCGACCGCTCCACCCCCGTTCCGTCCGACGACGCCGTCCCCGCCGGGGGCGTGTTCGCGGCGGAGTGGCGGTGGCTCTCGCTCGGCATGTTCGCGCTCATCTTCCTCGCCGCGTTCGAGGTGCTCGCAGTGACCACGGCGATGCCGATCATCGCGGCCGACCTCGACGGCGAGGGCCTCTACGCGCTGGCCTTCTCGGTGCCGCTCGCGGCCGGCGTCGTCGGCATGGTCGTCGCGGGCAACTGGAGCGACCGCTCCGGTCCGCTGCCGCCGCTGCTCGCGGCCGGCGGACTGTTCGTCGTCGGGCTCGTCATCGCGGGGCTCGCGCCCACCATGCCGGTGCTCGTGCTCGGGCGGCTCGTCCACGGCATCGGGGGTGCGGCGGTCATCGTGCCGCTGTACGTGATCGTGGCGCGCGTCTACCCCGAATCGGTTCGGGCACGCGTGTTCGCGGGCTTCGCTGCGGCGTGGGTCATCCCCTCGATCGTGGGGCCCACGGTCGCCGGATACGTCGCCGAGCACCTCGACTGGCGCTGGGTGTTCCTCGGCGTGATCGCGCTCGTGCTGCCCGCCGCGCTCATGATGCTCGCCCCCCTCCTGCGGGTGCTCGACCGGGTCCAGGGCGACCCGAACGTGCCGTGGAGCGGCCGCCGGGTCGGCTGGTCGGTGCTCGCCGCGGCCGCCGCGCTGGGGGTCAGCCTCGCGGCCGAGTTCGTCGAGCCCTGGCGGTGGATCGTCGCGGTCCTGTCGATCGCGGGCGCCGTCGTCGCGGTGCGCCCGCTCCTCCCGGTCGGCACGCTCCGCGCGGTGCGCGGCATCCCCGCGACCGTGCTGATGCGGGCGATCGTCGCGGGCGCGTTCTTCGGCGCCGAGATCTACCTGCCGAAGATGCTCATCGAGCGCTACGACATGCCGGCCGGCCTCGCCGGCGCCGTGCTCACCGGTGCCGGCCTGTCGTGGGCGGCCGCATCGTGGCTGCAGGGGCGGTTGGACCCGCGGCTGTCGAACACCGAGGTCGTGCGCATCGGGGCGCTGACGCTCGCGATCGCCCTCGCCGGCGTGCTCGCGATCGCGCTGCTCTCGTGGCCGCCCGTGGCGGTGTTCGTCGCATGGACGATCGCAGGTGCCGCGATGGGCTTCATGTACCCGCGCTTCTCCGTGGCCGTGCTCGAGCAGTCTCCGCAGTCCGTGCAGGGCTTCAACAGCGCAGCGCTGACCATCGGTGAGTCGCTGGGCGGCGCTGCGGCGCTCGCCGTCACCGCGCTCGTGGCCAGCGTGGCATCCGCCGGTGCATTCGCCCCCGAGTTCGCCGTGACCGCCGCGATCGCCCTGGTCGGCGTGCTGCTCGCCTCGCGCGTGCGCCCGCCCGATGGGTGGCGACGGCGCGCCGAGGGCGCCGAGACGCCCGCGGGCGAGTCGGCGCCGTCGCCGTCGCCGGGGGAGTAGCGGCGCCGAACGGCATACGCCCCGTCGCGAGCGCCCGCGCGGGATCGGAGTTCATGTGACGGTCACATTGTGACCGTCACATTCCGCGCGAGGATGTGCATAATGGTGTCGCGGCATGTGTGACCGTGAACATGCCGAAACCGATCGAGGTCACCGTGCCAGAGCCGTCGCAGGAGCCGCCGAAGGGGCGCGCACCCAGCATCCGCGATGTCGCGCGCGTCGCCGGAGTCTCGCACCAGACCGTGTCGCGCGTGCTCAACCACCACCCGAGCATCCGGCCCGAGACCAAGCAGCGCGTGCTCGACGTCATGGCCGAGCTGCAGTACACGCCGAACCGCGCCGCCCGCGCGCTCGTCACGAGCCGCTCGCGCACCCTCGGCATCCTCTCGGCGTCGAGCACGCACTACGGTCCGGCCTCCAGCATCGCCGCGATCGAGTCCGCGGCCCGCGCCGCCGGCTACTGGGTGAGCACCGCGAACATCGAGTCCTCCGACGCGGTGTCGATCGCCGACGGGCTCGCCCACCTGCGCGCCCAGGGCATCGAGGGGCTCGTCGTGATCGCCCCCCAGATGCGCGTCTTCGACACGCTCGCGCAGCTGTCGATCGACGTCCCCTACGTGACGCTCCAGTCGACGGGGCGCGACCCGGAGCACACGCTCTCGGTCGACCAGATCGCGGGCGCGCGCCTGGCCACGCGGCACCTGATCGAGCGCGGCCACCGTTCGATCTACCACCTCGCGGGCCCGCAGGACTGGATCGAGGCCGAGGCGCGCATGCGCGGGTTCCTCGACGAGATGGGCGCGCAGGACGTTCCGACGACGGCGCCGATCCTCGGCGACTGGACGGCCGACTTCGGCTTCTACGCCGGGCGGGAGCTGCTCACGGTGCGGGACTTCACGGCGATCTTCGCCTCGAACGACCAGATGGCGCTCGGGGTCATGCACGCCGTGCGCGATGCGGGACTCGAGGTCCCTCGCGACGTGTCGATCATCGGGTTCGACGACATCCCCGAGGCCGCGCACTTCTGGCCGCCGCTCACGACCGTGCGGCAGGACTTCGCCGAGCTCGGCAGGCGCTGCGTCGCCCTCCTGCTCGGCGACCTCGACGATGCCGCGCCTGAGTACCGCGGCACGCTCGTGCCCGAGCTCATCGTGCGGGACTCGGTGGGCGCCCCGGCGTTCTGAGCCCGACCGCGGCGGTCGATTCGCTCGAGGACGGCGTTACCGTTCCGTGATGTTCGTCAGTTGACAGACGCGCGAAACATGTGGCTAACATGAGACTCGCGATGTGAACGGTCACATGGAGCGTCACATCGCAGGACGTTCCACATCGCCCCTCGGGGCGGCGCAGCACACGACGAAGGAGTCCCGCGTGATCGACACGACCGCCCCCGGCCGGCCCACCAGCCCGGCCGCTCCCCGGCGCGGCGCACGATCGACCGGGACCCGGGCGGCGATCGACACCGCCGGATCGCGCGCCGCGCGCCACGCGGCATCCGTCATCGTCATCGCCCCGACCGCAGCGGCGGTCGCCGCATGACGAGCTTCGGACCGCAGATCGAGGTCGCGATCGCCCGTACGCGTGCGGATGTCGCCCGGCTGCACGGTGAGTTGACCCGGTACGGGCTCGTCGTCTGGACCGGTGGGAACGTGTCGGGTCGTGTGCCGGGTGCTGACCTGTTCGTGATCAAGCCGTCGGGCGTGAGCTATGACGACCTGGCGCCGGAGAACATGATCCTGTGCGACCTCGACGGCAACGTCATCCCCGGCACCCCGGGCGCTGACCGGTCGCCGTCGAGCGACACCGCGGCGCACGCGTACGTCTACCGGAACATGCCCGAGGTCGGCGGAGTGGTGCACACCCACTCCACGTACGCGGTCGCATGGGCGGCGCGCGGCGAGGAGATCCCGTGCGTGATCACCGCCATGGCCGACGAGTTCGGCGGTCCGATCCCGATCGGGCCGTTCGCGATCATCGGCGACGACTCGATCGGCCGGGGCATCGTGGAGACGCTCCGGGGCCACCGGTCGCGTGCGGTGCTGATGCAGAACCATGGGCCGTTCACGGTCGGCGCCAACGCGAAGGACGCGGTGAAGGCCGCCGTCATGGTCGAGGACGTCGCGCGGACCGTGCACCTCGCCCGCGAGGCCGGGCCCCTGATCCCGATCCCGCAGGACTCGATCGACCGGCTGTACGACCGGTACCAGAACGTCTACGGCCAGGCCTCCGATGCACGTCGGGATGCCGCGGTCGGGACGGCGGCGGCCGGCGCGAGCCGGACGAAGGCGAAACGAAACTGAAGAGCTTGCGGCATCCGAGGTCACGACGGATGCCGCTGGGAGCCGGTCGTCATGGACGAGGCCGGATCCGAAACGTCACCAAGACGACGACGTCCATGACCACACAGTGAAAGGACACACCGTGAACACCACGAAGAAGGTGCTCCTCGCCACCCTGGCGGCCGGTTCGATGCTCGCGCTCGCCGCGTGCTCGGGCGGCAGCGGCGGAGGCGGCGGCGGAGAAGGCGACGGCGGACTCATCGGCGTCGCGATGCCCACGAAGAGCTCGGAGCGCTGGATCCAGGACGGCGACGCCGTCAAGGAGCAGCTCGAGGAGCAGGGCTTCCAGGTCGACCTCCAGTACGCCGAGGACGACATCCCCACGCAGGTCTCGCAGATCGAGAACATGATCACCAAGGGCGCCGAGGCCCTGATCGTCGCCTCGATCGACGGCACCACGCTCTCGGAGGTGCTCCAGAACGCCGCCGACGCCGAGATCCCCGTCATCGCCTACGACCGCCTCATCCGCGACTCGGAGAACGTCGACTACTACGCGTCGTTCGACAACTACATCGTGGGCGTCCAGCAGGCCACCTCGCTCCTCGCGGGCCTGGGCCTCACCGACCTCGAGGGCACCGAGGCCGCCGACGCGCCGGAGGGACCGTTCAACATCGAGCTGTTCGCCGGCTCGCCGGATGACAACAACGCCACGTTCTTCTGGAACGGCGCCATCGACACGCTCCAGCCCTACATCGACGAGGGCACCCTCGTCGTGAAGTCGGGCCAGACCGAGTTCGAGCAGGCCGCCACCCTCCGCTGGGACGGCGAGGTCGCGCAGAGCCGCATGGAGGACATCCTCGTCTCGACGTACTCCGACGGCTCGACCGTCGACGCCGTGCTCTCGCCGTACGACGGCCTCTCGCGCGGCATCATCTCGGCACTCACCGACGCCGGCTACTCGGTCGGCGACGAGTGGCCGATCATCTCCGGCCAGGACGCCGAGCTCGACTCGGTCAAGGCGATCATCGCCGGCGAGCAGTACTCGACCATCTTCAAGGACACCCGCAACCTCGCGGCCGTGGCCGTGGACATGGCGACCGCCCTGCTGAACGGCGAGGAGCCCGAGGTCAACAACACGAGCGACTACGACAACGGCGTGAAGGTCGTGCCCTCGTACCTCCTCGAGTCGGAGATCGTCGTGGCCGACAACATCACCGAGGTCCTGGTCGACTCCGGCTACTGGACCGAAGAGGAGATCAACGGCTGAACCAGCCGCTGATCCCGAACGGATGACGCACCGCGTGTCGGGACCTGCGACGGGAGTACTCTCGCCTCAGGTCCCGGCCGCGGCATCCGCCACTCGGCCGGCCCCACACCGGCAATGGAGCAGGAGCAAGGGATGACCAACCACATTCTCGAGATGCGCGGCATCACGAAGACGTTCCCCGGCGTCAAGGCGCTCGCGAACGTCAACCTGGGCGTGGAGCGCGGCGAGGTCCACGCGATCTGCGGCGAGAACGGCGCAGGCAAGTCGACGCTGATGAAGGTGCTGTCGGGCGTCTACCCGCACGGCACCTACGACGGCGCCATCGTCTTCGAGGGAGAGGAGGTCGAGTTCAGGGACCTCACCGACTCCGAGGCCAAGGGCATCGTGATCATCCACCAGGAGCTCGCACTCAGCCCGTACCTCTCGATCGCCGAGAACATCTTCCTCAACAACGAGCAGAAGGGCACCGGCGGTCTCATCGACTGGAACCAGACGAACTTCGAGGCGTCGAAGCTGCTCGCACGGGTCGGCCTGAGGGAGAACCCGACGACCAAGATCCGCGAGATCGGCGTCGGCAAGCAGCAGCTCGTCGAGATCGCGAAGGCCCTCTCCAAGCGCGTCAAGCTCCTGATCCTCGACGAGCCCACCGCCGCGCTCAACGACGAGGACTCCGACCACCTGCTCGACCTGATCCTGCACCTGAAGGGGCAGGGCATCACGTCGATCATCATCAGCCACAAGCTGAACGAGATCAAGAAGGTCGCAGACACGGTCACGGTCATCCGCGACGGCAAGACGATCGAGACGATCGCCAAGCAGGACGTCACCGAGGACCGCATCATCAAGGACATGGTCGGTCGCGACCTCGAGCACCGGTACCCCGACCACACGCCGAACCTCGGCGAGGAGCTGCTCCGCGTCGAGGACTGGACCGCGCACCATCCGCAGGACTCGAACCGGGTCGTCGTCGACAAGGTCAACCTGCACGTGCGCGCGGGCGAGATCGTCGGCATCGCGGGCCTCATGGGCGCCGGTCGCACCGAGTTCGCGATGAGCCTCTTCGGCCACTCGTACGGCTCGCGCATCACGGGCAAGGTGTTCCTGCGGGGCAAGGAGATCAAGACCCGCACGGTCGCCGAGGCGATCTCGAACGGCATCGCCTACGCCACCGAGGACCGCAAGACCTACGGCCTGAACCTCATCGAGGACATCAAGCGGAACATCTCGATGGCGTCGCTGAAGAAGCTCGAGAAGTACGGCCTCGTGCACGACAACGAGGAGTACGCGGTCGCCAACGAGTACCGCAAGTCGATGAACATCAAGGCGCCGAGCGTCCTGGTGAAGACCGGCAAGCTCTCGGGCGGCAACCAGCAGAAGGTCGTCCTGTCGAAGTGGATCTACTCCGACCCCGACGTGCTGATCCTCGACGAGCCCACGCGCGGCATCGACGTCGGGGCGAAGTACGAGATCTACACGATCATCAACCGCCTGGCCGCCGCCGGGAAGGGCATCATCGTGATCTCGTCGGAGCTGCCCGAACTCCTCGGCATCTGCGATCGCGTGTACGCCCTCTCGGAGGGTCGCATCACCGGCGAGCTCCCCGTCGACGAGGCCACGCCCGAGTCGATGCTCAAGCTCATGACCATGGAAAAGCCCCGCTAGCCCGCGGCTGACGGAACACCCCCAGGAGACATCATGTCGAATCCGAACCCTCCCACAACCGAGGAGACCCACGCGGCGGGCAGCAACATCAACCCCGTCGACAACAAGTTCACCGAGCGACTGAGCCACGTGCTCAGCGACCTCGGTCGCAACGGCATCTTCATCGCCCTCGTCGCCGTGGTCGTGCTGTTCGCCTTCCTCACCGACGGCATCCTGCTGAGGCCGCAGAACATCTCGAACCTGGTCGTGCAGAACGGGTACATCCTCGTCCTCGCGATCGGCATGGTGATGGTCATCATCGCCGGTCACATCGACCTCTCGGTCGGATCCGTCGCCGCGTTCGTCGGGGCCTGTTCCGGCGTGTTCGCGGTCCAATGGGGCCTGCCGTGGTGGCTGGCCGTGGTCCTCTCGCTCGGCATCGGCGCGCTCGTCGGCGTCTGGCAGGGCTTCTGGATCGCCTACGTCGGAATCCCGGCGTTCATCGTGACCCTGGCCGGCATGCTCATCTTCCGCGGCCTCGCGCTCGTGGTGCTCGGCAACGCGAACATCGGCTCGTTCCCGACCGAGTACCGCGCGCTCGGCAACGGCTTCCTGTCGAACGTGTTCGGCGAATTCGAGCTCGATCCACTGACGCTCGGCGTCGGCGCCCTCGCGATCGTGATCCTCGTCGTGCAGCAGGTGCGCAGCCGCCGCGGCCGCGTGAAGTACGGCCAGGACGTCGAGCCGCTGGTGTGGTTCATCACCAAGCTCGTGCTGATCTCGGCGGCGATCGGGTTCTTCGCCTACGCGCTCGCGTCGTACAAGGGCATCCCGGTGACGCTGATCATCCTCGGCGTGCTGGTGCTCGTGTACAGCGTCGTGATGAACCGCACCGTGTTCGGCCGTCACATCTACGCGATCGGCGGCAACCGCCACGCGGCCGAGCTGTCGGGCATCAAGACCCGTCGGGTCGACTTCTGGCTGTTCGTGAACATGGGCTTCCTGGCGGCGCTCGCCGGCCTCATCTTCACGGCGCGCCTGAACCTCGCGGGACCGAAGGCCGGCGACGGCTTCGAGCTCGAGGCGATCTCGGCGGCGTTCATCGGCGGCGCGGCCGTCCAGGGCGGCGTCGGCACGATCGGCGGCGCGATCATCGGTGGTCTGATCATCGGTGTCCTGAACAACGGCATGTCGATCATGGGCATCGGCATCGAGTGGCAGCAGGCCGTGAAGGGCCTCGTGCTGCTGCTCGCGGTTGCGTTCGACGTGTACAACAAGCGTCGGTCGGGCGGGCACTGACCCGCAGTTCCTCCTGAGACGGCGAGGGGCGGATGCCACGTGGCATCCGCCCCTCGTCGTGTCTCGGTGCCGGCGCGCCCGGGCCGGGCTGCCTCTCGGGGCCGGGCTGGCTCGCCGGGGCCGGCTGCCCGCCGGGGCCGTGGCGTCTCGCCGGGGCCGACCCGCCTCGCCGGGGCCGGCCGCCCGCCGGGGCCGGCCCGTCTCGTCGGGGCCGGGCCGTCTCGTCGGGGCCGACCCGCCTCGCCGGGACCGACCCGCCTCGCCGGGGCCGGCTGCCCGCCGGGGCCGACCCGCCTCGCCGGGGCCGGCTGCCCGCCGGGGCCGTGGCGTCTCGTCGGAGCCGGGCCGTCTCGTCGGGGCCGACCAGGCTCACCGACGCCGACGTTGCCCGCCGGTCGGGAGGAACTTCCGGCTCGCGCCCGGCGTGTCGAGGGTCGGCCCGCGGCGTGTCGTCGGCTTTCTCCTCCCGTACGCACGGGAGGGCGAGCTGCTGGGGCGACGCGGCGGGCCGAGGGGCTTGGCTCTCGGCTTCGTTAGCGCTAACATCATGGTTGTTAGCGCTAACGAAGCAGACGAAGGAGTCCCGGATGCCGCATGTCGCGCCTGAGCGCCACATGACGCTCGTCGAGGCCGTCTCCGATCGGAACGGAGCATCCGCCCGTCGGCATCGCAGCGCGACCCGGAGCCCGGAAGGCGTTCGCGCCTCCCGCACGGCGATGCCCGCCGCGGTGGAGGCGGCGGGCATCGACCCGGGGTCGAGCACGATCGGGTCGAGCACGATCGGGGCGACCGCATGAGCGTCACGGCCACCGACCTCCGGCCCGACGTCGAGGTCGCGATCGCCCGTACGCGTGCGGATGTCGCTCGCCTGCACGGTGAGCTGACCCGGTACGGGCTCGTGGTGTGGACCGGCGGGAACGTGTCGGGCCGCGTGCCCGGCGCGGACCTGTTCGTGATCAAGCCGTCGGGTGTGAGCTACGACGACCTGGCGCCGGAGAACATGATCCTCTGCGACCTCGACGGCAACGTCATCCCGGGCACGCCGGGCGCCGACCGGTCGCCGTCGAGCGACACCGCGGCGCACGCGTACGTCTACCGGAACATGCCGGAGGTCGGCGGAGTCGTGCACACCCACTCCACGTACGCGGTCGCATGGGCGGCGCGCGGCGAGGAGATCCCGTGCGTGATCACGGCGATGGCCGACGAGTTCGGCGGGCCGATCCCGATCGGACCGTTCGCGATCATCGGCGACGACTCGATCGGCCGGGGCATCGTGGAGACGCTCCGCGGCCACCGCTCGCGTGCGGTGCTCATGCAGAACCACGGGCCGTTCACCATCGGCGCCAACGCCAAGGACGCGGTCAAGGCCGCCGTCATGGTCGAGGACGTGGCCCGCACCGTGCACCTGGCGCGGGAGGCCGGCCCCCTGATCCCCATCCCGCAGGACTCGATCGACCGGCTGTACGACCGGTACCAGAACGTCTACGGACAGAGTGGAGACGCACGACGATGAGCGAGACCATGACCACGGATGCCGCGCGCGCCGCGATCCTCGAGGGGCGCACGTCGCTCGGCATCGAGTTCGGGTCGACCCGCATCAAGGCCTGCCTGGTCGGCGAGGACCCGACCGACGTGCTCGCGGTCGGCAGCCACGAGTGGGAGAACGAGTTCGTCGATCGCCGCTGGACCTACTCGCTCGAGTCGGTCTGGTCGGGCCTGCAGTCGGCGTACGCCGACCTCGTCGCCGACCTTCGGCGCCGCCACGACGTCGTGCCCGAGACGTTCGGCGCGATCGGCGTCTCGGCGATGATGCACGGCTACCTGGCCTTCGACGCCGACGGCGAGCTGCTCGTGCCGTTCCGCACGTGGCGCAACACCTCGACCGGGCCCGCCTCCGCCGAGCTCGGCGAGCGGTTCGGCGTGAACATCCCGCTGCGCTGGTCGATCGGCCACCTGCACCAGGCGGTCCTCGACGACGAGCCGCACGTGCCCCGCATCGCGAGCTTCACGACCCTCGCCGGGTACGTGCACTGGAAGCTCACGGGGCGCAACGTGCTCGGCGTCGGCGACGCGTCGGGCATGTTCCCGATCGACTCGGCCACGAACGACTACGACGCGCGACTCATCGGCATCTACGACGAACTCGTCGCCGACCGCGCGCCCGGCGTGAAGGTCGCCGAGCTGCTGCCCGAGGTGCTGCCGGCGGGGCGGGTCGCCGGCGAGCTCACCGAGGCGGGTGCCGCACTCCTCGATCCGACCGGCGCGGTGCGCGCCGGCATCCCGTTCTGCCCGCCCGAGGGCGACGCCGGCACCGGCATGGTCGCGACGAACGCCGTCGCGCCGCGCACCGGCAACGTCAGCGCCGGCACGAGCATCTTCGCGATGGTCGTGCTGGAGCATCCGCTCGCGAACGCCCACGACGAACTCGACCTCGTGACGACCCCGGCCGGCGACCCGGTCGCGATGGTGCACTGCAACAACGGCGCGAGCGAGCTCGCCGCGTGGGCGGGCGTCTTCGGGCGCTTTGCGGCGGCGGCGGGCGTCGAGCTCGACGGCGACGCCGTGTTCGGCACCCTGTTCCGCGAGGCGCTCGAGGGCGAGGCGGATGCCGGCGGCCTCATCGCGTACAACCACCTCGCGGGTGAGCCGATCGCGGGCCTCGAGGAGGGGCGGCCGATGGTCGTCCGCACGCCCGACAGCCGGCTCACGCTCGCCAACCTGATGCGCGCGCACATCTACGGCGTCTACGGCACGCTCGCGCTCGGCATGCGCGTGCTGCACGGCGAGGGCGTCGGCCTCGACCGCATGTTCGCGCACGGCGGGATCTTCCGCACGGCGGGCGTCGCGCAGCGCTTCCTCGCGGGCGCGCTCGACGCGCCGGTCGCCGTCGGCGAGACCGCCTCGGAGGGCGGAGCGTGGGGCATCGCGGTGCTCGCCGCCTACCTCTCGCACGCCGACGAGTCCGACCTGGGCACCTACCTCGACGAGCGCGTCTTCGCTGGTGCGGCGATCGACGTCGCCGAGCCCGACCCGACGGATGTCGCCGGCTTCGCCGCCTACCTCGACCGCTACGCGGCCGGCCTGGCCGCCGAGGCGGCGGCCGTGGAGGCGCTGTGACGAGCGACGCACCCGAGACATTCCGCCCGAGGCATCCGCCGACCGGCACCCCAGACCCCGCACACATCGAAGCACCCGGAACCGCACGAAGGACACGCACATGACCCGCACGCCGCTCACCACCTCGCTCGACGGATACGAGGTCTGGTTCCTCACCGGAAGCCAGCACCTCTACGGCCCCGAGACCCTCGCGCAGGTCGCCGACCAGTCGCGCACCATCGTGGAGACGCTCGACGCGGCATCCGACGTGCCCGTGAAGCTCGTCTGGAAGCCCGTGCTCACCGACTCGGCCGCGATCAAGCGGGTCGCGCTCGAGGCGAACGCCGCACCGAACGTCATCGGCCTCGTCGCGTGGATGCACACGTTCAGCCCCGCGAAGATGTGGATCGCCGGGCTCGACGCGCTGCAGAAGCCGCTCGCGCACCTGCACACGCAGGCGAACGTCGAACTGCCGTACGCCGACATCGACTTCGACTTCATGAACCTCAACCAGGCCGCGCACGGCGACCGCGAGTTCGGGTACATCCAGACCCGCCTCGGCGTGCCGCGGAAGACGATCGTGGGGCACGCGTCCGACCCGCGCGTGCAGCGCGAGCTCGGCACGTGGCAGCGTGCGGCGGCCGGCCTCGCGGCATCCCGCGACCTGAAGCTCGCGCGGTTCGGCGACAACATGCGCTTCGTCGCGGTGACCGAGGGCGACAAGACCGAGGCCGAGCTGCGATTCGGAGTGCAGGTCAACACGTGGGGCGTGAACGAGCTCGCGGACGCCGTGCACGCGGCATCCGACGCCGACATCGACGCGCTCGTCGCGGAGTACGAGGAGCTCTACGAGGTGGAGCCGGAGCTGCGCCGGGGCGGCGACCGGCACGCGTCGCTGCGCTACGGCGCGGCGATCGAGATCGGGCTGCGCTCGTTCCTCGAGGAGGGCGGCTTCGGCGCCTTCACGACGTCGTTCGAGGACCTCGGGGCGCTGCGCCAGCTGCCCGGCCTCGCCGTGCAGCGGCTGCAGGCAGAGGGCTACGGCTTCGGCGCCGAGGGCGACTGGAAGACCGCGATCCTCGTACGCGTCGCGAACGTCATGGGCGCGGGCCTGCCCGGCGGAGCGACGCTCATGGAGGACTACACGTACGACATGACGCCCGGCGACGAGCTGATCCTCGGCGCGCACATGCTCGAGGTCGCCCCCTCGATCACGACGGCCAAGCCGACGCTCGAGATCCACCCGCTCGGCATCGGCGGCAAGGAGGACCCGGTGCGCCTGGTCTTCACCGCCGACCCCGGCCCCGCCGTCGTCGTGGCGCTCTCCGACATGCGCGACCGGTTCCGCCTCACGGCGAACGTCGTCGAGAACGTCGCGCCGCGCGAGCCGCTGCCGAAGCTCCCCGTCGGCCGCGCGATCTGGAAGCCCGCCCCCGACTTCCAGACCTCCGCCGCCGCGTGGCTGACCGCCGGCGCGGCGCACCACACCGTCATGTCGACCGCGGTGGGCGTCGACGTGTTCCGCGACTTCGCCGAGATGGCTCGCGTCGAGCTGCTCGTCATCGACGAGTCGACCGAACTGCGCGAGTTCCAGCGCGAAGTACGGTGGAACCAGGCCTACTACCGACTCGCGCAGGGGCTCTGAAGGAGGACCCGGTGACCGGTGCGGATGCCTCGGCGCGGGTCGGCGACGACCCGGTCGAGGGGTCCGGCCCGGCGGAGGCGTCCGGCCGGGCAGAGGCGTCCGGCCCGGTGGGCGTGCCGACGATGTTCGACGTCGCTCGGCACGCCGGAGTCTCGCACCAGACCGTCTCGCGCGTGCTCAACGACCTGCCCGGGGTCGCCGCCGCGACGCGCGTGCGCGTGCGCGAATCGATCGCCGCGCTGAACTACACCCCGTCGCCGACGGCGCGCGCGATGGCGCAGCGGCGCTCGGGCTCGATCGGACTCATCCAGGCGGGGCGCCCCGACTACGGACCCTCGAGCGCCGCGCTCGGGTTCAACGAGGCGGCCCGCGAAGCGGGGTACGCCGTCAGCCAGGCGAGCATGCGCACGCTCGATCCCGACGTGCTCACGCAGGCCGTGCACCGGCTCGTGCTCCAGCGGGTCGAGGCGATCGTGCTCATCTCGGGCGAGCGCGAGGGGGTCGACGTGCTGCGCGGCATCGACGCGGGCGTGCCCGTCGTGGCCGTGGCATCCGAGGTCGAACCCGGCATGCACCGCGTCTCGTTCGACCAGGCCGCGGGCGGCCGGCTCGCGACCGAGCACCTCGTCGGGCTCGGGCATCGGCGCATCGCGCACCTTGCCGGCCCAGCCGACTCGATGGACGCCGCCGAGCGCCGTCGCGGGTTCGCCGCCGCGCTGGAGGCCCACGGGCTCGAGGTGCGCGAACCGGTCGTGGGGGACTGGCTCGCGGCATCCGGCCACGCGGCGGGACGCCGCCTGCTCGACGACCGTTGGGCGACCGCGGTGTTCGTCGGCAACGACCAGATGGCGCTCGGCCTCCTGCACGCCTGCCACGAGGCCGGCGTCGAGGTGCCGGGCGAGCTCAGCGTCGTCGGGTTCGACGACATCCCCGAGTCCGCGTTCTTCACGCCGCCGCTCACGACGATGCGGCAGGACTTCGACTCGCTCGGCCGCGACATCATGGCGACCGTCGCCGACGTGCTGCTCGACGAGGCCGCGGCGCCCGACCGCACCTCGCGCGTGCCCGAGCTCGTCGTGCGGGCGAGCACGGCGGCGCCGCGCGCCTGAGGCGGCCGTGCGGGCGGGAACGCGTGCTGCCGCGCGGTTCCCGCGTGCGACGGCTCGAGTTCGCAGGATGAGCCGCGTCATGGGCGGCGTGCGGGTGACATGTGCGGTGGCATCCTGCGAACTTTCGCGCGAATGCGCGAATGCGCGAGGGCGCGAATACGCGATGCGCGAGGGCGCGAGGGCACGGGGGCGTGCGTTGCGTCGGCTCGGTGTGGGCGAGTTTGCAGGATGAGCGGCGTCATGGTGGTTTCAGGGGTGGCGTGGGCCGGGTCATCCTGCGAACTCGCGCGCGGGCGCGCGAGGGCGTGCGTCGTGTCGGCTCGGTGTGGGCGAGTCTGCAGGATGAGCGGCGTCATGGTGGTGCCAGGGGTGGCGTGGGCCGGGTCATCCTGCGAACTCGCGCGCGGGCGCGCGAGGGCGTGCGTCGTGTCGGCTCGGTGTGGGCGAGTCTGCAGGATGA